>NZ_CP107913.1:0-743333 GCF_036014115.1 Streptomyces sp. NBC_00448 | reverse complement strand
CGCCGCCGCCTTCCCGCCCAACGGCTTCGGGCTGCGGAACATGTCCGGCAACACCTGGGAGTGGTGCGCGGACTGGTTCTCGCCGTACTACTACCGCCGCTCGCCCGACGAGGACCCCCAGGGCCCGCGCTTCGGCCAGGGCCGCGTGATGCGAGGCGGCTCCTACCTGTGCCACGACTCGTACTGCCACCGCTACCGCGTCGCCGCCCGCTCCGCCAACACCCCCGACTCCACCGCGGCCAACCTCGGCTTCCGCTGCGCCGCGGATCTCGCCGCGGACCAGGGGCCACGGGAGGTCCAGGTCAACCCGTAGCCCCGGTTCCGCCACGGCGGGAGCGGTGCGGGGATTTCCGGAGGCACGGACCAACGGGGCCGGTTCGCCGCATGTCTCCTATCGCATGCTCTCGTCCCGACCGATGTGGAAGGCCCCCGCGGCAGCCGCCAGCACTGCTGCCAGCGCGGCGCGTTCCGGGAGTCGCGGGTCGGGGTCGGCGCGCAGCAGGACCAGCTGGTGGTAGAGGGGCGCCGTCGCGGCGATCAACAGGCCCCGCGCGTCCGTGTGCTGTGCGGGGAGTTCGCCGCGCGTGAGGGCGCGCTCGACGAGGATCTCGCACTGGTCGTACCGGTCGTTCCACAGCTGGGTCTGGGCTCGCGCGGCCTGTTCGGAGTGGAACGAGGCGGCCATCAGGGCGACGGCGAACGACGGCCGTACGAGCAGGGATTCCTGGATCTCCTGGTTGAGGGCTGTCAGGTCGCCGCGCAGCGAGCCGGTGTCCGGCGGCTGCCAGTCGATCTCGCCGGCGGCGGCGATGACGTCGACGAGCAGGCCGCCGACATCGCGCCAGCGCCGGTAGACCGTGGCGCGGTGCACGCCGGCCCGCGCCGCGACGCCCTCCATCGTGAGTCCTTCGTGCCCGCGTTCGGCGAGTTCGGCGCGCACCGCGTCGAGCACCTGGGCGCGGACGCGGGCGGTGCGACCGCCAGGACGGCGGTCCGAGGTGGTGTCGAGTGGGTCTGTCATCGGCGACCAGTATCCGGTTGATCGGGTGGCGGGGCTGTGCCAGCATCTTAACGCGACAGTTGTCGCTCTAAGCTCTCCCGAGAGGAACCGCCGCCACGATGCCGCCCGTGCCCGCCGACCCCACCGTGCTCCACCCGATGCCCGGGCACCCGCGGGTGGTCCTGCTCAAGCCACTGGTGACGTCACCGCTGATCGAGGTCGGCGACTTCTCCTACTACGACGATCCGGACGACCCGACCGCGTTCGAGACGCGCAACGTCCTCTACCACTACGGCCCCGAGCGGCTGGTCATCGGCAGGTACTGCGCGCTGGGGACGGGCACCCGGTTCCTGATGAACGGCGCCAACCACCGGATGGACGGTCCTTCCACCTTCCCGTTCCCCACCATGGGGGGCTCCTGGGCGGAGCACTTCGACCTGATCACCGACCTGCCCGGCCGGGGCGACACGGTCGTCGGCAACGACGTGTGGTTCGGCCACGGCGCCACGGTCATGCCCGGCGTACGCATCGGCCACGGCGCGATCATCGCCGCCGGCGCCGTGGTCACCGCCGACGTCCCCGACTACGGCATCGCCGGCGGCAACCCCGCCCGGCTCATCCGCACCCGCTGCGACGCCGCGGACATCGCCCGGCTCCTCGCCGTGGCGTGGTGGGACTGGCCCGTGCGGCACATCACCCGGCACGTGCGGACGATCATGTCGGGGACCGTCGCCGAGTTGGAGGAGGCCGCCGCGCAGCTCGACCAACCCTGACACCGTGTCCTCACCGCACCCCGTCGCCGCCGCGCCGCCCGTACCCCTCCCGCGCCAGAATCGAGTGATCGCCCATGTCCCGTCGCCGCGCCCACATCGCGATGGTCGGCGTCCCCCTCGTCAGCCACGTCCTGCCCAGCCTCGCGGTCATCCGTGAGCTGGTGGCCCGCGGGCACCGGGTCAGCTACGCCAACGACCCGCTCGTGGCCGACCGGATCGAGTCCGCGGGCGCGGAACTGGTGCCCTGCACCTCCACGTTGCCCGTCGTGGACAACGACTGGCCGGCCGATCCCATCGCCGCGGCGAGCCTCTTCCTCGACGACGCCGTCCAGGCGCTCCCGCAACTGCGCGCCGCCTACGACGCCGATCCGGCCGACCTCTACCTCTACGACATCGGCGCCTACGCCGCGCGCGCCCTCGCCGAAGCGCAGGGCCGTCCCCTCGTGCAGCTGTCCCCGACGTTCGTCGGCTGGGACGGCTACCAGGAGGACGTCGGGGCGCAGTTGCGGAAGCTGCCGGGCGCCGACGCGTACCAGGACAGGTTCGCCCGGTGGCTCGCCGGCTGCGGTGCGACCACCACGGACGTGGACACGTTCTGCGGTCCGCCCGCCCGGGCCCTCGCCCTGATCCCGCGCGCGATGCAGCCGCACGCCGATCGCGTCGACGCCGACACGGTGACCTTCGTCGGCCCCTGCTTCGACAGCCGAGCGGACCCGGACGGCTGGACCCGCCCGGCGGCCGCGGACCAGGTGCTGCTGATCTCGCTCGGCTCGGCGTACACCCGCCGGCCCGCGTTCTACCGGCAGTGCGTCGCGGCCTTCGGCGACCTGCCCGGATGGCAGGTCGTCCTCCAGATCGGCAAGTACACCGACCCCGGGGAACTCGGCACCCTCCCGCCCAACATCGACGTGCACTCCTGGGTCCCGCAGCGGGCGGTGCTGGAACAGGCCGACGCGTTCCTCACCCACGCCGGCATGGGCGGCTGCGGCGAAGGGCTCCTCGCCGGCCTTCCCATGATCGCCGTGCCGCAGGGAGCCGAGCAGTTCATGAACGCCGACCGGCTCGTGGAACTCGGCGTCGCCCGCCGCGTGGACACCGACGACGCCACCCCCGAGACCCTTCGCGCGGCGCTGAACGACCTGGTCACGGACACGGAACGTGCCGACCGGTCCCGGCAGTTGCGGGCCGCCGCCCGGGGAGAGGGCGGCACCCCGCGCGCCGCCGACCTCATCGAGGACATGCTGCCCGCCGCCGTGGTCCCCGCGACGGGCCGCGCGGCGCGGTAGCCGGCCAAGGGCGCTCCTACGGTTGATACCTTTCGACTGTCGAGTGAAAGCCGCCTGTCGCGGCGAAAGGGGGCCGAGGTGCTGACCGAAGAGCGGCGCGAGGCGATTCTGCGCGTGGTCGAACGCCGGGGATCGGTCACGGTGAAGGACCTCTCCGAGGAGATGGGGGTCTCGACCGTCACCGTGCGCCAGGACGTACGGGAACTCGCCGGAAAGGGGCTGCTCGCCCGGGTGCACGGCGGCGCCATGTCGCCGGCCGCGGCCCGGGCGCACGCACCGAAGACCTCCGGTGGCCCGCGCCCCGCGGCGCCCCCGGGCAGGAGCGTCGGACTGGTGGTCCCGCCGGGCGGCTACTACTACGCGGAGGTGATCAGCGGCGTGCAGGACGCCGCCCGCGCCCTGGAGGTCCGCGTCGTCCTCGCCGTCTCCGGCGAGACGTTGCCCGAGAACCAGGAGCAGGTGCGCCAACTGCTCGCCGCGGGCGCCGAGGGCCTGCTGCTGATGCCGCACCCGGGTCTGGGCCTGCCCGAGGAGGTGGAGACCTGGCTGGGCGGGCTCGATGTGCCGGCCGTCCTGATGGAGCGGCGCGCGCGTCCGCCGGCGGGCGCGACCGAGCAGGTCGCCTCCCACCACGCGTACGGAGCGCAGCTAGCCGTCCGGCACCTCGCCGGGCTCGGCCACGACAGGGTCGCCCTGGTCGCCCGGATCGAGAGCCCCAACACCCCGCTGATCCAGGAGGGTTACGCCGCGGCGGTGGCCGAACTCGGCCTGGTGACCGGCCTGGAGTACCCCGTCACGACGACCGAGGGCGGCGACGCGGTGGCGGGCCGCTTCGAGGCGGTCGTCCGGGCAGCGGCGGCGGGCGGGTTCCGCGCGGCGCTCGTGCACAACGACATCGACGCCATCGCCCTGGTCGGCCTGCTCAGGGCGCGGGGCCTGCGGGTGCCCGAGGACGTGGCCGTGGTGGCCTACGACGACGAGGTCGCCGAACTCGCGGACACCCCGTTGACCGCCGTGGCACCGCCGAAGCACGCGGTGGGGGCATGGGCGCTCGACCTGCTGATCCGCAGACTGGAGGACCCGAGCCGCCCGGTGGCGGATGTCCTGCTGCGGCCGGTGCTGAACGTACGGGCCTCCAGCGGGCCCACGGTCGGCGACCAGTAGGCAGGAGCGGCCGGGCTGGGGGTTGGGGCACCTCAACTCCCGCGCGCTTTCGTTTTGTTCGCAACGCGTCGTTCATTCGAAGATTGAAAGCAATACTCCTTGACGACGTTTCGTATGAAGCGAATCATGACGGATGCGAAAGCGCTTACCTAGGAGGAGCCCGCATGACCGAACCGTTCTCCACCACCCGCCGCCGCCTCTTGCAACTGGGCGGCGCCGCCGGACTGGCCGCAGCCGCCAACTCGCTCGCCGCTCCGGGCGCGGCCGCGGCGACCGCTTCGTCGCGCGGCCCGCGTACGACGGTGACCGACCTGGGTCCGGCTGTCGTCCAGTTCTCCCTCATGAGCGGGCTGCTCGTCGGCGACACCGTCTACATCGGATCGCGCAACCTCACCCCTGCCCGGGTGATCGGGTTCCACCTGCCGACCCGGAAGGTGGTCTCGGTCACCGATCTGGACGCGGCACCCGATCCCACCATCCAGGCGCTCGCGGCGGACCCGACCGGCCGGTACCTCTACATCGGCGTGCTGCTCAAGGGCGACCAGGGCAAGCCGAACCTCTTCCGGTGGGACCTGACGACGCCCGACAAGCCTGCCGTGGGCATCGGCAGGACGGGCGGGGACCGCGACATCCGCGCTCTGGCGGTCGCCCCCGACGGCACGGTGTACGCGGTGGGCGGCGTGACGGGGACGCCGCCCGCGCTGTGGGAGTACGACCCGGCCACCGGTGCGACCACCAGCCTGGGCGTCGCCAATCCGCTTGCCACCGAGGCCGAGGCCATCGCGGCCACCGACACCGCCGTCTTCGTCGGGTCGGGCAGCGTTCTGGCCGGCGGGGGCGACGCGAGCAAGGCGGCGCTGTTCGCGTTCGACCGGACCACGCGCACGTTCACCTCGGTGGTGCCCAAGGAGATGGAGCAGGACCCCAGCCTGCGGTGCCTCGGCGTCATCGGCGGGAACCTGGTGGTCAGCACCTCGGGCGGGGTCGATCCCGCGAAGCTCGCCGTGATGGACCTGGCGGACCTCTCCTCGTACACGGTGGTGAGCGTCAACGGCACGACCGCCAAGTGCTTCACCGCCGACACGGACCGGATCTACTTCGCCACCGATACGGGAGTGCAGTCCTATTCGTTGGCGGACAAGACGGTCTCCGCCGTGGAGTTCGACGGACCGGACCTCGGAGAGATCTGGGGCGTGGACTACACCGACGGGAAGCTGGAGGTCGTCTCGGCCTACGGGTTCGTCGCCGAGATCGATCTGGCCGCCGGTACCTCGGTGATCACCGACCTGGGCACGGCAGGCGCTCCCGCGGACGCGGAGGCGGGCATGGGGATCGCGGCCGGCGGCGGATACGTCTACGTCGGCGGCACCGGCACCCTCGCCCGGCACGATCTGCGGAGCGGAGCGGTCGTCAATCTGCGGGCGCCCGGCGAGGCCAAGGACGCCGAGGTGATCGGCGGCCGCCTGTACACCGGCCAGTACGACGCGCAGGGCATCTGGGAGTACGACCCCCGCGCAGGCGGGCAACCGCACCAGATCGCGCAGTTCCCCAGCGTGCAGAACCGGCCGATGGACACCTCCTGGGACCCGGCCAACAAGTTGCTCCTGCTCGGTGTGCAGTCCGACACCGAGGGCGGCGGCGCCTTGTGGACGTACTCGCCGAGGACGGGGAAGTCGAACTCGTACGTCAACCCGATCGACAGCGTCCAGCTCGTCTCGGCGGTGGCGAACCGGGACGGCGTCGCCTACCTGGGCGGTGACAACGCGGCCGCCACGGGACCGCGCGGCACGGTCGTGGCCGTCGATCCGGTCACCGGCCGCGAGCGGTGGCGCCTGGAGACGGGGCAGCAGAAGGGCGTGACGGCCCTCGCGGTGCAGGGCCGTCACCTCTACGGGCTGACCAGGGACGGCGTGCTGTTCGTCATCGACCTGCACACCCGGCAGTTGCTGCACACCGCGGACGTGAGCAGCGTCAGCCGCGGCTACGCGGCCCTGGTCACCAATCGCGGCACGGTCTACGGCGCCTCGAACACCACGCTCTTCCGCTTCCACCCGAAGACGTTCGCCGTCAGCAGCGTCGTCGCCGGCATCAACGGCATCTGGTACAGCGAACCGCACGTCAACGCCCACGACGGCAAGCTCTACACGCTGCGCGGCCACAACCTCGTCGAGGTGGACGACCGCCCGCCGCGATGACCGGTGGGGACGCGCACCGGACGGCGGCGAACGCTCCGCGCAAGGAACCAACCCACCGGCATCGGAAGGAATCCTGCATGAGACGCGCTTCGCGGACCCAGGAACGGCGGAACACCTCGCGCCGACGACTCCGCCTCGCCGGTGCGCTGGCCGCCCTCGCGGCGCCGATGCTGCTGATGCCCCCGGCGTGGGGGGTGAACGCCCCTCACACCTCGCCGATCGCCGGAGCCGGGACCGCGGCGGGCGGTACCGCTGCGGACGGTTCGACCTGCGCGTCCCCGGTATCCGGGCAGACCGTGTTCGCCGACGGATTCGAGGGAACCGCGCCGCAGTTCGGCTTCCACGGGATCGGGATCGACGGCAGCGGCTCCATCACCGCGCAGACCGATCCCGTGCTCGAAGGCCGGCAGTCGGCGGCGTTCACCGTGCCCGACGACGGCAGCTCCTATCGCGCCGAGCTCGGCATGTCGCCGCTCGGGTACGGGTCCTTCCGCTTCCGGTTCGCCGACTTCCTGCCGAGCGACTGGACCGAGGCCGACAACGACACGATCCTCGCCCAATGGCACGGCGCCGACCTGGCGAGCACCGGCAAGCCGACCAACCCGCCGATCGCCCTGTCCATCCGCGACGACGGCTGGCTGCTCACGATGCACTGGCTCGCCAACCCGGACGACACGACGCCGCAGGTGAAGGTCATCCCGCTGGGTCCGATCCGGACCGGGCAGTGGAACGACTGGACCTTCGACATCGATTGGTCCACCCCCACCGAACCCGGCAGCGTCGGCGCCTGCCTCAATGGAGTGCCCCTGGTCACCTACACCGGTACGAACAACTACGACCAGCAGTACGCCCCCCACATGCAGTTGGGGATCTACCGCCCCTCCTGGAACCCGAGCACCCACGGCTCCTACCCGACCGGCGGGCCTCCGGTGCGCGTGTTCGACGACGCGGTCGACGTCCAGGAACTGTCACCCTGACCGGAGTTCCGGTCACCTCGTCCCGGTCATCTCGTCCCGGTCGCCTCCCCGCGACCGGCGCACGGTCGGGACACCGTCCCGCCCGGACGGGACGCTCACGGGAGCGGCCGTGCCGCCAGGCCCGACGCGATCCGGCGCAGCTGCCGGGCCGCGCCGGGCAGGGCGGTGACGGCGGTACCGGCCGTCACCGCCAAGCGTGCGACCTCGGCGGTCAGCGGGCCGTACCCGGCCTCAGGGTCCTCCTGCCCGGACCCGGTCAGCACCAGGTCGGCGGCGGCCAACTCCTTTCCGAGCCCGAGCAGTTCACACAGCCCACGCGCCGCCCGCACCGACACCGCGCCCCAGGCGGAGGCCAATGCGTGCGCGGCGCCGCCCGCGGCACCCGCGCCGGGCCGTTCCGCGTCGCCGCCCAGGAGGGCGGCCAGGCGGGCGAGCCCCCGGTCCAGGTCGGCCGCCTCGGCCGGCCCGCCGCCCTGCCGCGGAGCGTCGAAGGCCGCGGCGCCCGCGGGGCCGAGCAGCGGACGGTCGGTGTCGAGAAGCACCACGACTCCGCCGTCCGGCGGGGGGAGCAGCCGTGACCGGTCGATCCGGGCGACGCGCGCCAGCGCGCCACCGCCGTCCGGCAGGACGCACCCCGCGGTGTCCAGCAGCCGCATGCCGAGCGCGGACAGCAGCCCCGCGCCGCCGTCGAGGGCCGCCCGCTCGCCGGGGGCCAGCATCAGGCGGCGGGCGCCGTGGTCGAGGGCGTGGGCCAGGAGCTCTCCCGCACCACGGCTCGTGGCGGTGAGCGCCGCCCCGTGGAGTTGCCCGGCGGCGGCCCCGAGACGTCCGAGTTCGATCAGCACGGTCCCGTCCGGGAACGCCAGGTAGGCCCCGACCGCGGTGCGGTGGTCCGGTCCGGTGCAGCCGGGCACGCGGCGGACCCGCGCGTCGGGTGCGGCCGCCGCGACGGCGGCCGGCGTCCCCTCGCCGCCGTCGGGCAGGGGGCGCGGCACCACGACGTCGCGCGGCCTGACCGACAGCCAGCCGGCGGTGAGTTCCCGGGCCGCTTCCGGCGCCGTCAGGTGCGGCGGGAAGGAACCCGGTGCCATGACAACTCTCATGTGAACCCTCCCTGGTGGGAGCCCGGCGGGCCGCCGCGGGGGCGTGCCGCGGGCGCCGGTCGGTCAGCTGACGTCCGCGACGCAGCGGAAGCCGATGTTGCCGGCGCTGCTGTCAGGGGTGTTGTGGCTTCGCGCGTCGACCCGGTAGCGGAAGCAGTAGCTCGCGTGGCACAGGTACGAGCCGCCGCGCATCACCTTGCGCCCGGTGGAGCGGGGCGGGCCGGTGGGATTCGTCCGCGGTCCGTCGACGTGCCAGGTGGCGTGGAACCAGTCGGCGCACCATTCCCATACGTTCCCGCAGGTGTTGTACAGGCCGTACCCGTTGGGTGCGTAGGCGTCCGCGGGGACGGTGGAACGCAGGCCGTCGGTGCGGGTGCTGCGGGTGGGGAAGTCGCCCTGCCACACGTTCATGCGGGGGTGGCGGCCGATCCCGGGGTCGTCGCCCCACGGGTACCGGGCCTGCTCCAGGCCGCCACGGGCCGCGAACTCCCATTCCGCCTCGGTGGGCAGACGTTTGCCGGCCCACCTCGCGTACGCCCACGCGTCCCGCCACGTGGTGTGGACCACGGGGTGGTCCATGCGGTCGTCGATACCCGAGCCCGGCCCTTCGGGCCTGCGCCAGTCGGCGCCGGGCACCTCCAGCCACCACGGCGTCCCGGGGACGACCCGCGCCCCGGCCGCCGCCTGCCGTAGGAGCCCGCCGAACACGAAGGACGTGCCCAGGCGTTCGGCCACGCTCACCCAGCCGGTCGCGTCGGCGAACTCGGCGAAGGCCGCGTTCGTCACGGTCGTGGCGTCGATCCGGAACGGGTCGAGCGTGATCGCGCGCACCGGTCCCTCGCCGTCGGCCGGGTAGCCGTCGCCGGCGTCGGTTCCCATCAGGAACGTGCCGCCGGACAGCCGGAGCATTCCCGTCCGGTCCCGGGGCCCGCGCTCGCCGATCCCAGCGGGCGCGGTCGGTGGCGCGGCGGTCGGTTTCGCGGTCGGTGTGGTGGGCCGGCTCGCGGCGCAGCAACTCGGCGGCTGGTTCATCGGCGCGGGCCGTCGGTCGTGGCGCGGCCGGCCGCCAGGGTCACGGGGGCGCCACTGGTGCGGCTGCGGTGGGCGGCCTCCACGATGGCGACGGTGTCGAGCACCTCGGCTTCGGGAACGGTGGCGGTGCCCGAGCGGCACGCGGCGACGAGGGCGGTGAGCAGTCCGCTCACCATGGCCGGCTCGGCGTGCACGGCGAAGTCGCGGGTGCCGTCCGGGCCGCGTAGCCGGCCGGTGGTCCACGGCGACCACGCCTCCGGGCCGCCGAGGGTCGCGGTCCTGCCGTCCGCCCAGGTCAGGGTGACGGGCTCGCCGGCAGGCGCATCGACACGCGCGCATCCGGGGCCGAGCGCCGCCACGGCCAGATCCACCAGGTGCACGCCGTACCACGCGAGGAACGGATGACCGGGCTGGGTGGGGAGCGGGCCGGTGAGGTCGATGTGCTCGACGCGGGCGAGGTCGAGCGCGTCACGGAAGGCCGGGGTGAACCGTTTGGGCGAGCCGGCCAGCGGCAGGCAGGAGTGGACGCGGGCCGCGGCGAGCATGTTCCGCGCCTCGCGGACGGTCAGGGCGAAGCGGGTGTCGACGTAGACCGGCTTGCCGTACGGCGCGAGCCGGGTGAACAGACGGGGGTGCGTACGGGCGTCGACCGCCACGACGAGCAGGGCGTCGCAGTCCTCGGCGACCTCCTCCGGCGTCGCGTGGAACCGGACGCCGAGGGCGGCCACTTCGCTTGCGAACGTGTCGATGCGGTCGCGGCTGAGCGGGAAGTCGGCGGACGCCTCGCCCTTCCAGGCGGCGGCGATCGTCGCGCCGGGGACCGCGGAGTCGATGCCGTCGCCGAACAGCCGGGTGAACGACGGGGCGTGCGGCGAGTCGACACCGATGAGTCCCAGCCGCAGCGGCGGGCGCGGTGAGAGGGTCATCCCTTGACCCCGCTCGACGTGATGCTCGCGACGATGTGCCGTTGGAGCGCGACGAAGACGACCAGGCAGGGGAGGAGGCTGATGAACGCGGCGGACATGATGTTCGCCGTCGACTCGGTCTCGGTGTTGAGCGTGGCCAGGCCCACGGTCAGGGTGCGCGCGTGGTCGGTCTGGCCGACGACCAGGGGCCACAGCAGGTCGTTCCAGTGCCACAGGAAGATGAAGATGGCCAGCGTGGCGAGGACCGGCCGGATGAGGGGTAGCACGATCTGCACGAAGGTGCGCCACTCTCCGGCGCCGTCGACGCGGGCGGCGTCGAAGATCTCGTCGGGCAGGTCACGGACGAACTGCCGGATCAGGAAGACCGCCTGCGCGTTGGCCAGGCTGGGCGCGATCAGCCCCCACAGCGTGTTCACCCCGCCCATCCGGGAGATGAGGATGAACGTGGGGATCAAGGTGGCCTGCACGGGCACCATGAGGGTGGCCACGATGGCCCACAGCAGCGCGTTGCGCCCCGGGAAGCGCTTGCGTACGAGCGCGTAGGCGGCCATGGACGCGGTCAGCAGGATCACCACGACCGAGACCACCGAGTAGACGAGGGAGTTGAGCAGCCAGGTCGGGAAGTTGCCGACGTCGAAGACGCGGGTGATGTTGTCGAGTGTCAGCGAGTGGGGCAGCGCGTCGGGGAGGGTGGGCGCGTCCGCGGGCGACAGCGCGAGGACGGCCATCGCGAGCAGGGGGCCGACCGTGAACAGCGAGATGACGGTCAGCAGGATGGTCGGAAGCAGTTGCCTGCGGTGCCGCGGGCCGCGCCGCCGGCTGTTCGGGAGTACGGGCAGCGCGGTCACGTGTGGTCCCTTCCTTCGATGAAGTACCGCTGGATGAGGGACAGGACGAGCACGATGGCGAACAGCACCATGCCGATCGCCGCCGCGTAGCCGAAGTCGAGGAACTTGAAGGCCTCGTCGTAGAGGAAGTAGATGAGGCTGTAGCTGGCCCGGTCCGGGCCGCCGCCGGTCATCACGAAGATGGTGTCGAAGACCTGGAAGCCGATGATCGTCTCGATCACCAGGACGAAGAAGAGCACGGGTTTGAGCAGGGGCAGCGTGATGTGCCAGAACGCCTGGAGGCTGTTCGCGCCGTCGATGCGGGCCGCCTCGTGGACCTCCGCGGGCTGGGACTTCAGGCCGGCGAGGAAGACCAGCATGGAGTAGCCGAAGCCCTTCCACACCGAGACCAGCGCGAGACAGCCGAGGACCAGCAGGTGGTCTCCGGACAGGAAGGCGATCGGTCCCGCGCCGAGTCCGCCCAGCGCCGCGTTGACCGGCCCGTCGGAGCGGAACATCCACGACCAGATGATGCCCGCCATCACGAACGAGCACAGATACGGCACGAACAGCAGCGCGCGGAACGTCCCGGTGCGCCGTACCAGGCTGTTGAGCAGCACGGCGCCGGCGAGGGAGACGGCCATGGTCAGGGGCACGAAGATCCCGACGTAGACGGCCGTGGCCTTCAGGCTCTGCCAGAAGGCGGGGTCGTGCCAGAGCCGCTGGTAGTTCTGCGTGCCCAGCCACGTCATGTCGCCGTTGAGCCGGTAGCGGGTCATGCTCATCGCCGCCGCGCCCGCGATGGGGAGGAACTTGAACAGACCGAAGATCACGAGCGTGGGCAGGACGAACAGGATGCCTGTGGCGGCCTCGCGGCGGCGCCGGCGGGCGAGATGGGCACCCGGGCGGTTGCCCGCCGCGGGGTGCGGCGGGACTCGGCCGGCGGGCAGGGTCCTCGGGGGTGCGTGTACGGGCATGGCAGCCAATCAAGGTGACAGGGGCGGGACTTGGGCGGTGCGGACCTGCCTCGGGGCGCGGGTCCGCCGGGCGCGACCGGCCGTGTCAGGAGCGGGAGAGCAGGTCCCGGGCTTCCTTCGCGGCCTTGTCGAGCGCTTCCTTCGGTGACTGGTTGCCGCCGAGCGCGGCCTGGATGTGGGGCGCCAGGGTCGACATCACCTGGCGGGCGGCGGGCGAGGTCTCGCCGGGGTCGGCGTAGCGCAGCGCGCCCTGCATCGCCGCGTAGTCGGGTCCGGAGCCGGGCGCCTTGACGTCCGTACGGGTCGGGAAGTCGCCCGCGGCGGCGTCGAGCGCGGTCTGGACCGGGGCCGAGCTCAGGTAGGACAGCACGTCGTTGTCGGCCTTGCGCTTGCCGTCACTGGTGATGGAGGTCAGGGCGAGCAGCCCCGGGTTGCCGTAGGTCGCGCGCGTCCTGCCCTGCAGCGGCAGGCCGAGCGAGACGTTGTCCTTGCCCAGGGCGGCGCGCATCTGCTTGAGGTCGGCCAGCGAGGTGACCGGCCGCACCGCGACCTTCCCCGCGGCGACCGGGGCGCCGTCGATCGCGGGGCCCTCGGTGGCGGCGTCGGGAGGCAGGCCGCCCTGCTTCTTCAGGTCGACGAGGAACTGCAGCGCGGCCACCCCGGCGGGGGAGTCGAACGCGATGTCCTTGCCGTCCTTGCTGAACACCGTCCCGCCCGCCTGCCACAGCAGGGGGTAGAAGGACATGTTGAGGGTCTGCTCGGTGCTTCCCGCGTAGTCCATGACCGCCACGCCCTTGCGGGCCAGCACGGGGGCGTCCTTCAGCACGTCGGCCCAGGTCTTGGGGAGCGGCAGGCCGGCGTCGGCGAAGACCTTCGTGTTGTAGGCGGTGGTGTTGATGTTCTGGAAGAGGGGTACCCCGTAGAGCTTTCCGTCGAGGGTGGCGGCCTTGAGGGTCGCGGGGTAGAACGCGGACCGTTCAGCGGCGACTGCGTCGTCGACGGGCAGCAGGCCCTGCACCCGCTGGTAGGTCGCGATCTGGTCGGGTGTGAGCAGCACGATGTCGGGGCCGGAGCCGGCCGCGAGCGCGGCGGAGACCTGCGCGTCCCGCTTGTCGAAGGTCTGGAGTTCTATCTTCAGGTCGATGCCGGGGTGGGACTTGTCGAAGGCGGCCGCGGTGCGGGCCCAGAACGCCTTGCTCGCCGCCGGGTCCGCGATCACGGGATACATCCACAGCGTGACGTTCTCCTTGCCCGACCCGCCGCCGGAGGTGGAGCAGGCGGTGAACGCGAGCGTGGCGGCGGCGGCCAGAGCCGCGTAGCGGAGCGGTCGAAGGCTCATGCTGATTCTCTTTCCTGTGGGTGTGCGGCGGTGGCGGCGGCGCGGGCGCCGGGGATGCGCGGGTGGCCGGGCCGGTCGCGGTCCGGGGCGGCTTCGGCGTCGGGCGCCGCCGAGCCGAGGGCGGTGAGCGCGTCCCGGTGGCGGGCCGCCAGGGGTCCGCCGGTCAGCAGGTCGTCGCCGCAGTACCGCATCCAGCCCAGCAGCGCGGTGCCGAGTTCCGCGCGTTCGACGGCGTACCGCGGGTCGTCCGCGAGGTTGCGCGTCTCGTGCGGGTCGCGGACCAGGTCGTACAACTCGACCGGCGGACTCGAAGCGACGGTGGGGCCGTTGAGGTCGGCGGGCAGGCTGCGGTGCACCCAGGACTGGGTGGGGTCCATCGCCCGGGGGGCGTTGGCGAAGTTGACGATCAGCTTGCGGGTGGCCGAGCGCACCGAGCGTTTCGGGTCGTAGTAGGTGTGGTGCGTGAGCTGGCCGAAGGTGTGCTCGCGCGGGACGCTGTGCTCCTCCACCAGCGGTACGAGGCTGGTGCCGGCCAGGCCCTCGGGCAGCGGCACGCCGGCCAGTTCGAGGAGCGTCGGCAGCACGTCGACGTGGCTGACCATCGGCGCCACGCGCCGGCGCGCCCACCCGGCTCTGCGCGGCACCCGCATGATCAGCGCCACTTCCAGGCCCGGGTCGTACAGCGTGCACTTGGCCCGCGGAAGCGCGAGGCCGTGGTCGGTGGTGAACACCACGATGGTGTCGTCGCGCAGCCCGAGCTCCTCCAGACGGTCCAGGATGTCGCCGACGCCCTCGTCCATGTGCCGTACCGCGCCCTGGAGTTCGGCGATCTCCCGGCGTGCGCCGCTGTCGTCGCGCAGGTACGCCGGGACGGTGTGCCCGAGCGAGCTGTCCGGTTCCACGGCGTCGCCGAGGAACCCCATCACCCCGGGCGGGTCCTGCTTCGACGGGGTGCGGTGCGGCTCGTGGAAGCCCACCTGGAGGTAGAACGGGGAGCCGGCGGCCGCCGCCCGGTCCAGGGCGTCGGTGGCGCGCCGCACGACGACGTCGCGGTCGCCACCGGTACGGACCCGGTCGAAGCCGAGACGCCCGGCCACCGTGGCGTCCGGCAGCACCCTGGACTCGTGGTGCACGCCGACGAGTTCGGTGCGGTACCCGGCGGCCTTCAACCGGTGCGCGAGGTGGGTACCGGGGTCGCGCAGGTCCCAGCCGAACGGCTCGTGGGTCAGGCCGAGCACGCCGTTGGTCTGTGGGTAGGTGCCGGTGAACAGTGACGCGCGAGCCGGACTGCAGTGCGGGGCGGTGGCGAAGGCCGCCTCGAAGAGGGCCGACTCCGCGGCCAGCCGGTCCAGGCACGGGGTCACCACGGTCGGGACGGCGTAGGCGCCGAGGAACCGGCCGAGGTCGTGGCAGTGGAGCAGCAGGATGTTGGGGGTCGCGGTCACGGTCATCCCATCCGCTCCAGGTCGGTACGGGTCAGTGCGTGCCGCAGCGGCTCTCCGGCCAGATGCCGGCGGATCTCCTCGACGGCGATCCATCCGGCGCGGCGCCGGGAGTCCGCGCTGGCTCCGGCCAGATGCGGGGTGAGCAGGACGTTGGGCAGGCCGCGCCACCGGTCGCCGCGCGGCAGCGGCTCGGCGTCGAAGACATCGAGCGCGGCGTCGAGCCGCCCGGAGGCGACGGCCGCGAACAGGGCGTCCATGTCGATGAGCGAGGGCCGGGAGGTGTTGACGAAGGCGCCGCCGTCCCGGATCGCGGCGATCTGCTCGGCGCCGATCATGCCGTGGGTCTCGGGGGTGGCCGGTGCGTGCACGGCGATCACATCGCCCCAGGCCAGCACGTCGGACAGGCCGCAGGCGAGCCGGGCGAGCGGATCGGGCGCGGTGAGGTAGGGGTCGTACACCCGGACCTCGGCGCCGAGCGCCTGGCACAGCCGGATGTACGCCCGCCCGGTGCGGGAGGCGCCGATGACGGCGATCCGGGCGCCCGAGATCTCGCGGCCGCGTGCGATCGCCCGGGCGGCGTCCCAGTCCGCGCCGGAGCGCAGCGCGTGGTCGAGGCGGTGGGTGCGCCGCAGCAGGGAGAGGGTGAAGGTGAGCGACAGTTCGGCGACCGAGGGCGCCATCGCGGCGCCTGCCTGGGAGATGGGCACACCGGACCGCCAGAAGTCGTCGCTCACCAGGGCCTGCACCGAGGATGCCGCGTGCATGACGAAGCGCAGCTGTGGGGCAAGGGCCAGGCGGGCGGCGTCCAGCCGCGGGAATCCCCACGCGGTCACGAAGATCCGGGCATCGGCGGCCGCGTCGTGGAATGCCTGCGGGTCCTGGAGCGCGGCCGGGTCGGCCGTGGTGACCTCGCCGACCTGCTCCAGGGCATCTCGCGTCTCCGGGGGGAAGAACGAGTGCGCCTCGGCGGCGGGCACGCTCAGCAGGATTCGCGGGGGCCGGCGCCGGGAGTCCGGGACACTCCTGGCCGCTGCGAGGTGTCGGTTCATGCCGGTGAAGCTAACCAGCGTCGTAAGTTCTGTCAATGACCGAATTAAATGGAGGTAGAGTTCTGGTGCCCCAGAAGACCTGTCCTCGTCCGCGACCCGAAGGACCTGCCTGCGATGAAGACCCGCGCCGGGAGCAAAGCCCTGATCCGCGAGATCAACGAGGCGCTGGTCCTCGATGTCGTCCGCGCGCAACGACCGGTGGCCAGAGCGAGGATCGCCAGCGAGACGGGGCTGAGCCCGGCGACCGTCACCGGGATCACCGCCAAGCTGGTCCAGGCCGGACTGCTCATCGAGACCGACGTCGCGCGCGGCACGGGCGGCCGTCCCGCCCGGCTGCTGGACCTGGGCCGTGGCGCGGTGCTCGCGGCCGGCGTGCGGCTGTCGACCTCGGAGGTCTTCGTCCTGCTGGTCAACCTGCGTGGCGAGGTCGTCGCCTCGCACCGGGAGCCGCTCACCTCGGTACGGCCGGAGGACGTGGGGGAGAGCATCGCGCGGGCGGTGCGCGCCGCGAGCGCCGGCCGGGAGTCGGCGACGCTCATCGGGGTGGGGGTGGCGATCTCGGGTGTGGTCGACCAGGCGAGCGGCGAGGTACGGCACAGCGGTTCGCTGGGCTGGGCGCACGTGCCGTTCCAGGCGCAGCTCAGCTCGCGGCTCCAGGCGCCGGTGGTCATCGACAGCTACGCCAACTCCGTCGCGTCCGGCCTGCTGCTCTTCGACGGGCGGCTCGCGGGGCGCGACCTGCTGGTGTTCAGCGTGGGGCCGAGCCTGGGCGCGTCCGTGGTGGTGCAGGGCGGCATCCACCGCGGATTCAGCGGCGCGGCCGGCGGTTTCGCCCATGCCCGTGTCGAGGCCGGCGCCCGACGGCCTTGTCACTGCGGCGCGTTGGACTGCCTGGAGACGTGGTCGAGCGGGTGGGGCATCCAGCGTGAACTCGGCAGGCGCGGCCACGGCGACCAGCGCCTGGACGCCGACGCGGCGCTGCTCGGCGAGGCGGGCGACCGGCTCGGCGTCGCCATGGCGAACGCCGCCAAGATGTTCGGCCCCGAGCGCGTGGTGGTCGCGTTCACCCCGGAGATGAACCTGCCGGAACTCGCGGCCCGCGTGGAGCGGGTCTTCCGCCGGCAGTACGAGCACGAGAACACGCCGGCCCCGGATCTGGAGCTGACTGCGACCGACCCGTCCACGCACGGCCGCGGCGCCGCCTACACCGTCCTCGCGCGGATGTTCACCGTCGGTGCCACCGAACAGGCCTGAAGCTTCCGGGTGAGCCCGATCCGGGTGGGCCCGAGCCTGCGTGCACCCGCGTGCCGCGCAGCCGTATCGGGAACAGCCGGTCCGGCCGTCGCCGTTGCACTGACCGACGGCCCGGCGCCGTACGCGCGGGGGATACGGTGATCACAAGGTCGTCCGCCCCCGCGCGGAATCGGGCTCCGAGGTGGCGGTACGCCTGCCGCGCACCGGGACCACGACACATCTCTGCAGAAGGACTGTTTGATGGCTGACCGGCCCCTGACGCTCATGGCAGTGCACGCCCACCCCGACGACGAGGCCACCGGAACCGGGGGAGTCCTCGCGCGGTACGCGGCGGAAGGCATCCGCACGGTTCTCGTGACCTGTACCGACGGCGGTTGCGGTGACGGACCGGGAGGCGTCAAGCCGGGCGATCCCGGCCACGATCCGGTGGCCGTCGCCTCGATGCGCCGCAAGGAACTCGAGGCGAGCTGCGACGTGCTGAAGGTCGGCGATCTGGAGATGCTCGACTACGCCGACTCCGGAATGATGGGCTGGTCGAGCAACGACGCCCCCGGGTCCTTCTGGCAGACCCCCGTGCAGGAAGGCGCGGCCCGGCTCGCGGACCTCATGCGGGAGTACCGGCCCGATGTGGTCGTCACCTACGACGAGAACGGCTTCTACGGCCACCCCGACCACATCCAGGCCCACCGCATCACGATGGCGGCGCTGGAGATGACGGACCTGACACCGAAGGTGTACTGGACCACCATGCCCCGCACGATGTTCCAGCGGTTCGGCGAGGTCATGCGCGAGTTGGACGAGGACATGCCGGAGCCGGACCCCGCCCAGGCCGCCGCGATGGCCGAGATCGGCCTCCCCGACGATCAGATCACCACATGGGTGGACACCACGGCGTTCAGCGGTCAGAAGTTCGACGCGCTGGCCGCGCACGCCAGCCAGGGCGAGAACATCTTCTTCCTCAAGATGGGCAAGGAGAGGTTCGGCGAGTTGATGGGCATGGAGACCTTCGTCCGGGTCCAGGACGCCACCGGCGCGGCCACACCCGAGAACGACCTCTTCGCCGGCCTGCGCTGATTCGCCGGACCGCGCTGATTCGCCGGCCTGCGCTGATCCACACCCGCCCGGCCGCCGGCCCGGCCCCGCCTGCCCGCGGGGCTCAGACCAGCACACCGTCCTCGGCGACGACCCTGCCCTGGCGGATGACGACACGGTCCTGCGGCCGGTCCATCACCGCGCTGGTCACCGTCTCCCCGGAGAGCAGGACGAGGTCGGCGGCATCGCCCTGGGCCAAGCCGCGGGGTTCCGAGGCGGCGGCCGTCCAGGCGGCGCCGACCCCGCCGACCCCGCCGCCCGCCAGGACCGCTCGGCCGCCCACGGTGGCCAGCGCGACGCAGCGCTCGATGTGCTCGTCGCGACGTAGCTGGTTGGTGAACGCGAGCTGCCAGGTGCGGCCGAGGATGTCGCCGTCGCCGAACGGCGACCAGTAGTCCCGAATGCCGTCCTGGCCCAGGCCCACCCGCACGCGGTGCTCGGCCAGCAGTTCCAGGGGCAGCGTGCGCCGGCCGCTCGGGGCGATCGTGGTGAGGGCGATGTCGAGTTCGGCGAGCTGGGTGACCAGTTCCTCGACCCGGCCGGCCTCCGATGTGGCCAGCGCGAAGGCGTGCGAGATCGTCACCTTGCCCCGCATGGACAAGGCGCGGACCCGGTCGAAGACGAGGTCGAGCGTGAAGGCCCCGAGCTCGCCCACCTCGTGGAGGTGCAGGTCCAGGCCGGTCTGGTGGCGTTCGGCCAGGCCGAACACGATGTCCAGGTGCTCGACGGGATCGCGATCGAGGCCGCAGGGGTCGATGCCGCCCACCAGATCCGCGCCGCTGGAGAGCGCGTCGGCCAGCAGGTCGGCGGTGCCGCGGTCGCGGACGATCCCGGCCTGCGGGAAGGCGACGACCTGGACCGTCGCCCGGTCCCGGTGCGCTTCGCGCGCGGCGAGGACGCCGTCGAGCCGGTCGAGGCCGGATTCCGTGTCGACCTGGGCGTGGCTGCGTACGGCGGTGGCGCCCGAGGCGATGGTCCTGCCGAGCGTGTGGGTCGCCCGCTCGCTGACGCTCGCCTCCGCGGAACGCCAGTTGGCCCGGTCGTTCTCGATCAGGCCCTCAAGACCCGGCCCCGCGGTGTGCGGGCGGAACGGCAGGCCGAGCCGGGTGGAGTCGAGGTGGGCGTGCGCGTCGGTGAAGGAGGGCAGCGCGATCCGCCCGCGTCCGTCGATGACGCCTGGCTCGTCCCGCGCCGTCGGGCCGCCGGCCGGCAGCACCTGCGTGATCCGGCCGTCCTCGACGAGGATGTCGCTCAGCTCGCCCGCCCAGGGGCGTACGTCGATGATCTTCTTCGGACTCGTCATGGCTCTCCGTAGGTTTTCAGCGGGGCAGGCGGGCGGGGCGGGCCGGGCGGGGCGGGCTCACTGCAGCGCGCACTGCTGCTCCTGTCCGGCGATGATCGACAGGACGATCTCGGAGGCGCGCGCCGCGTCCCCCGCCCTGATCGCGTCGAACAGGGCCTCGTGGTCGTCGCCGCCCTCGCCGACGGCGTGTTCGAGCGACCGGACCGTGTCCAGGGACTCCCGCATGGCCAGCGAGATCCCCTCGTAGAGGTCCAGGAGCAGGGAGTTGCCGGCGGCCTTCGCGACGGCCAGGTGGAAGGAGACGTCGGCGTCGACGAAGGTCGACTGGTCGCCCGTGGAGGCCGCCTCGCGCCGGCGCCGCAGGATGTCGGCCATCGCCTCCAGGTCGTCCTCGGTACGCCGTGCGGCGGCCAGTTGGACCGCGGCCGTGTCCAGCCCGCGCCGCACTTCCAGGACATCCCGGGTCTTGCTGTCCGTGAGCTTGCGGTTGAGCGCCACGGTCGCCTCGTCGACCGCGATCACATACGTGCCGTCGCCCTGCCGTACGGAGAGCAGGCCGGCGTAGGTGAGGGCGCGGATGGCCTCGCGCAGCGGCGCTCGGCTCAGGCCCATGGTCTGGGTGAGTTCCGCCTCGGACGGCAGCCGGTCGCCCAGCGCCCAGTTCCCCTCGCGGATCTGGTCGCGGATCTCCTCGATGGCGACCTGTACTGCGGAAACGCGGTTGAAGCGCGGCACTTAACCCCCCACCTTCCTGGTGGTCAGCCGGGTCCTCGCCGGTGGAGCGGCGACCGAGGCGATGCCATGTCGTGCGGCTCGGAGGATCTGCCGAAAGTCCATCGAGGTCCCTATCCAGAAACATCAGACGTCTGGTAATCAGATTACATGACGACCACGTCCCCGCGTATCGCCTTCGATCAAACCGAGTCCCGAGCCCTCCCTGACCGAGCCTCAGATCCGCGCACGACCAAGCGTCTTGGAGCCATGTGCGGCCCGGTACAGGGCATCGGCGCGGGCGACTGGCCGGCGGCCCTCGACCTGGCCGGCGAACTGGGCCTGGGCGGCGTGCTCTTCGCCGACCCTCGCGCGGTCAGCCCTTCGCTGGACCGGGCCGAACTGCGGGCGGCCCGGCAGGCCGCCGACGAGCGCGAGCTCTTCGTCGAAGCCGGAGTGGGCTGCCTCGGCCCGCACGGCGACCACGCCGAACGCGTCGCCGAACTCACCGCGATGATCGGTGCAGCCGTGGCCCTGGGCTGCGACCGGTTCTTCGCCTACACCAGGACCGAGCGGCAGCGCGCCTCACCCTCGCACGCCGAGCAACTGGCCGAGACCCAGCGGACGTTGGCCGCCCTGCGGCCGGTGCTGCTGGAACACGGCTGCCGGCTCAACGTGAAGACCCACGAGGACCTCTCCTCGGACGAGGTGATCCGGCTGGTCGAGACCGCCGGCACCGACGTGTTCGGGGTGAGCCTCGACGTGGCGAACCTCGTCGTACGCGCCGAGGACCCGGTCGAGGTGACCCGGCGGCTCGCGCCCTACGTCCACCAGACCCATCTGGAGGACGTCGCGCTGTACTTCACCCCCGCCGGCCTGCGCCGCGAACTGCGGCCCTGCGGCGACGGAGTGCTCGACTGGACCGCGATCCTGGACGCCCTCGTCCGGGACGCTCCGGCCCGGCACCTCGTCTTCGAGCAGCATCGCGGGCAGTTCGACACGGAGATGTTCCGGGACGACTGGTTCGACGCGGAACCCCACATCAGGCCACGGGAGTTGGCCCGCCTGGTGCGCGCCGCGGTGCGCTGCGAGCGCTCGGCGGCCGAGCAGGGCGGCCGGCAGCCGGTCGACGCCGCATCGCGGACCGACACCGCCGGGTACCGCGCCGAACTGCGCCGAAGCATCACCCACGTGCGTTCCGTACTGGTCACGATCTCTGGAGAGCAGCCGTGACAACCATCGCCTCGACCCGGCTGCGCGCCGTGCGCCGCCGGGTCTCAAGAAACGACAAGGTCCTGGTGGTCGCCCTGAGCGCGCTGGGAGTCCTCGCCCTGGTCGTGATCTTCGGCCCGCTCGTGTGGCCGGACAACTCCAACACCGTCGATCTGGCCCAGCAGTTCACCCCGCCCTCGGCCCACCACCCGCTGGGGACCGACAACCTCGGCCGGGACATGCTCGCCCGGGTACTGGTCGGCGCGCGGGCCTCGCTCGGCGCGGGCCTGGTCGTCGCCCTGGCCGGGGCGGTCCTCGGCTGTATCACCGGTCTGCTCGCCGGGGCGCTGGGGGGCTACGTCGACACGGTCCTGACCTGGCTGACCAACTCGATCCTCTGCTTCCCCTCGATCATGCTCGCGATGGCGGTCGTGATGGCCCTCAAACCCGGCATACCCGCGGTCGTGATCGGCCTGTCGATCCACTCGTTCCCCTGGTACATGCGCACCCTGCGCAGCGAGGTCATGCGGATCTCCGCCAAGGACTTCGTCAAGTCCACCCGGGCAATCGGGGCGACCCAGCGCCGGACCCTGTTCGTCCACATCTTCCCGCACCTGGTCTCCACCATCGTGCTGCAGATGGCGGCCGTCTTCGGCGCGGCGGTCCTCTCGCTCGCGGCACTGGGCTTCCTCGGCATGGGCGCCCAGCCGCCGACCGCCGAACTCGGCTCGATGATCACCGACGGCCAGCAGTTCTTCCTGACCGGCCAGTGGTGGGTCGCGGCCTTCCCCGGCCTCGTGCTGCTCATCGCCGTGACCCTGACCACCGTCGTCGCCGACCGGACACGCGAGATCCTCGACCCGCGCGGCGAGTACATCGTGGCCGACTGACGAGAGGGACCCTGATGCTCGCCACCGTCTCCAAGCGCCTCGCCGTCGGGATCACCACCATCCTCGGCGCGCTGGTGTTCTCCTTCCTCATGCTGCGCAAGCTGCCCGGCGACCCGGCCCGGCTCGTCGGCGGTGACCTCGCCAACCCGACGACGATCGCCCACATCCGCGCCTCGATGGGGCTCGACAAGTCACTGCCGGCGCAGTTCTGGGACTACCTCACCGCCCTCGCGCACGGCAACCTCGGATTCTCCTTCAGCACCGGCCAACCGGTGGCCGGCCTGCTCCGCTCCCGGCTGCCGGCCACGATCGAACTCGGCCTGACCGGCGTGTTCATCGCCGTGGCGTCGGCACTCCTCTTCGGCGCCGTCGCGGTCTACCGTCGCAAGAAGGGCGCCGACGTCTCGCTGCGGACCACCTCGTCGCTGGCGATGGGCTCCCCGCCCTTCTGGCTCGCCCTCGTGGCCATCCTGCTGCTCTCGGTCAAGCTCGGGATCTTTCCCGGCCCCGAGGGACGGCTGTCGCCGGGCAGGGCCACTCCGCCCGACGTCACCGGCCTCTACACCGTCGACGCCCTGCTCGCCGGCCAGTTCCCGACCTTCTTCAACGCCGTCTGGCATCTGATCCTGCCCGGCTGCACCATCGCGGTCGGACCGTTCGCCTTCCTCAGCCGGCTGTTCCGGTCGCAGCTGCGAAACACGATCCGGGAGCCGTTCGTACTGGTCGCGCGGAGCCGGGGCATCACCCGCCGCGCCGCGTTCCTGCGCCATGTCGTGCCCAACTCGCTGCTTCCCCTGGTGGCCGCCACCGCGATGCTCCTCGCCGAGCTGATGACCGGCAGCGTCCTGGTGGAGAAGGTGTTCGGCTGGCCCGGCGTCGGCTCGCTCACCGTCGACGCGATCCTCCAGAAGGACTTCTCGGTCGTCCAGGGAGTCATCGTGCTGAGCGCCTTCCTCTACGTGGCGGTCAGCTTCCTGGCCGACGTCACCTACTCCACCATCGACCCCCGCATCCGAGTCGGCGCCAAGTGAGATGACAAACCGGACAGGAGCCGAGCTGATGGCTCAGACACCAGCAACCGCCGCCACCACACCCCCTACCGACGCCCTGCTCCAGGTCAAGGGCCTGCGCACCGAGTTCGCCACCCCCAGGGGAAAGGTGGCCGCCGTACGGGACGTCAGCTTCACCGTCCACCGCCGCGAGCGCCTGGCGATCGTGGGGGAGTCGGGCTCGGGCAAGTCGGCGATGGCCATGTCCATCGTCGGCCTCCTCCAGCCACCCGGCCGGGTGACCGAGGGGGAGGTGCTGCTCGACGGACAGGATCTGCGCGGGCTCCCGGACTCCGCGATGTCCCACGTCCGCGGCCGCCGGATCTCCCTGGTCTTCCAGGACCCCATGAGCGCGCTGGACCCGATCCGCAGCATCGGCTCCCAGATGGTGGAGGGCATCCGCGCCCATCAGGACATCACCCGCAAGGCCGCCCGGAAGCTGGCCGCCGACCTGCTCGGCGAGGTCGGCGTGGTCAACGCCGCCGACCGGTTGGCGGACTACCCGCACCAGTACTCCGGCGGCATGCGGCAGCGCGTGCTGATCGCGATGGCGCTCGCCAACTCGCCCGAGCTGGTGATCGCCGACGAACCGACCACCGCGCTCGACGTGACCACCCAGGCCCAGGTACTGGAACTGCTCGACCGCCTGGTGACCGACCGCGGCGCGGCCCTGATGCTGATCACGCACAACCTCGGCATCGTCGCCGGCTACTGCGACTCGGTGAAGGTCATGTACGCCGGCCAACTGGTCGAGGAGAGCCGCAGCCGGGACCTGTTCTCCGCGGCGGCACACCCCTACTCCCGCGAGCTGATCAAGTGCGTGCTGAGGACCGACCAGGTCCCGCAGGGGCGGCTGTCCACGATCCCCGGCGCGCTCCCCGACCCCACCCTGCCCATCACGGGCTGCTCCTTCGAGCCGCGCTGCCCGGCCGGCCGCGGCAAGCCCGACTGCCGCAGCCGGGAACCGGTGCTCGTCAGCCTCGGCGCGCCGGGCGCCGAGCGCGCCACCAAGTGCCACTTCCCCGGCACCGAAGAGCTGGAGGACACCGAATGACTTCCCCGCCAGTCCAGCAGGCCGCCGAACCCGACGTGCTGCTGCGCGTCGCCGACCTCACCAAGTCCTTCGGCGGCAGGCGCGCCGGCGTCGGCACCCGCAGGACCGGGCAGGTGCACGCGCTGCGGCAGGTCTCCTTCGAGGTGCGCCGGGGTGAAACCCTCGGACTCGTCGGCGAGTCCGGCTCCGGCAAGTCCACCGCCGCCTCGTGCGCGCTGCGGATGACCGACCCCGATTCCGGCTCGGTCGTCTTCGACGGAGACGACGTCGGGAAGATGTCGCAAGCCGCGCTGCGGCAGATGCGCTCGCGGGTGCAGATGGTCTTCCAGGACCCCTACGGCTCGCTGGACCCGCGCTTCTCGGTACGCCGGCTCGTCGAGGAACCGCTCCTGGTGCACGGCGAGCGCGACCCCGCCGTCCGGCGGGCCCGAGCCCTGGAGATGCTCGAACGGGTGGGCCTGTCGGCGGAACTGGCCGAACGCAACGCCCACGCCTTCTCCGGCGGCCAGCGCCAGCGCATCGCCATCGCCCGCGCGCTTGTCCTCCACCCCGAACTCCTCGTCCTCGACGAGCCGGTGACGGCCCTGGACGTGTCGGTGCAGGCCCAGGTCCTCAACCTGCTGGCGGACCTCCAGTCCGGACTGGGCCTGACCTGCCTGTTCATCGTGCACGACCTCGCCGTGGCCCGGTACGTCTGCCATCGCATCGCGGTGATGTACCTCGGCGAGATCGTGGAGGTCGCCGACTCCGACGAACTGTTCGCCAACCCGCTGCACCCCTACACCGTGACGCTGCTGCTCGCCGCGCCCGTCCCCGACCCCGACGTCATGGAGCGCAGCCGGCGCGCCCTGGACACGGCCAAACCGGCCGCCGGTCCGGCGCCGGCCGAGGGCTGCCCCCTGCTGCCCCGCTGCCCGGTCGGCGCCGGCCGCCCCGACTGCGCGCAGCGCCGCCCCCGGCTGCGCGAGGTCGTCCCCGGACACCAGGTCGCCTGCCACTTCCCGGGCGAGATGCAGGAGCAACTCGCCCGGCGGGCCGGCGCCCAGAGCCGTACCCCCACGCTTGGAGAGGAGGACAAGTGACAAGAACCGATCGGATACCGGCCCGTCCCCACCGCCGCACCCTGCTCGCGGTCGGCCTCGCCGCCACCGCGGCCATGACCGCGGCCTGCGGCGGCTCGGACGTCAACGGCGCGGGGGCCGGCTCCGACCGCCCGTTCACGGTGAACTGGGCGACGAGCATCTCCAGCCTCGACCCCGCGTTCTCGTGTCCCGGCGACGACAACTCCCTGGCCGGCAGCTTCTACGGACGGCTGGTCAAGCAGTCGGTCACCACCGACAAGGACGGGTTCACCACCGCCGACCCCGACCCGTCG
The DNA here is from genome assembly GCF_036014115.1 of Streptomyces sp. NBC_00448. Classification (NCBI taxonomy): domain Bacteria; kingdom Bacillati; phylum Actinomycetota; class Actinomycetes; order Kitasatosporales; family Streptomycetaceae; genus Streptomyces; species Streptomyces sp. NBC_00448. The sequence continues at coordinate 717,300 of NZ_CP107913.1, read as the reverse complement.
AAGGTGCAGCCCGACCTCGCCACGAGCTGGAAGGTCTCCGACCAGGGGAAGACGTACACCTTCACGCTGCCCGCCGGAAGGACGTTCGCCAACGGCGACCCGCTGGACGCCAACGCGGTGAAGTACTCCCTGGACCGCACCGTGAAGATGGGTGCCTGCGGCGCGCTCTCACTGCAACTCGGCATCACCGACCCGCCGTTGATCACCGGTGTGGACGCGCCCGACGCGACCACCGTGGTGCTGCACCTGCGGAAGGCGTATCCCGAGATCCTCTACAGCCTGTCCCAGAGCCGCGGCTCGATCTACGACCCCAAGCCGATCGAGGCCCACGGCGGCGTCAAGGCGGGCAGCCCGAACCAGTGGCTGCAAAGCCACACCGCGAGCAGCAGCGGACCGTACGTCCTGCAGACCTACGTCCCCAACAACCACGCCGTCCTGGTACGCAATCCGCACTACTACGGCACCCCGGCCATCGAACCGAAGGTCCAGGTCAACTTCATCCCGTCGATCCCGACCCTGCTGCTCCAGGCCGAGAACAGCCAGGCCGACGTCACGCTCGGGCTGCCACCGCAGAGCGTGCACAGCGTCAGCGGCAAGTCCTGCTGCAAGGTCGTCAGCGCGGGCAGCGCCACACCGGTCACGGTCTCGCTGAACAACCAGGGCCCCGTCACGGGCAACGCGAAGTTCCGCGAGGCCCTCACCTACGCCATCCCCTACCAGCAGATCATCTCCAAGCTCGTCTACGGCTACGGCGACTCCTACTACGGCCCCGTGGTGCCGGGCATGGCCGGCTACCACGCGTCCCTCGAACCGCCGCGGGCCTACGACCCCGCCAAGGCCAAGCGGTTGCTGGCCGCGTCGGGCCTGAAGTCGCCCCACCTCGACCTGATGATCAACCCGCAGTCGCCCGGCGTGTCCGACCTCGCGGCGCTGCTCCAGTCCGTCTGGCGCGCCATCGGCGTCAAGGTGAACCTCGTGGCGAAGCCGCCGGCCGACTTCAGCACGCTGTTCAACAACGGCACCTACCAGTCGGCGCTGCTCTTCGAGTCCAGCACACCACTGGGCAGTTACGAACTGCGCAAGAAGACGACCTGCGGCAGCAGCTTCAACAACCAGCACATCTGCCTGCCCGGCAGCAAGCCGCTGCTCGCCCAGCTCAACAGCGTCACCGACCCGGCGCAACAGCAGCAGCTCATCGACCGGATCAGCACGCTCTGGGTGGACAACTCGCCGACGATCATCCTCTACCGCGCCCGGTTCACCGCCGTGCTCGGCAGGAACGTCAAGCGCTTCGCGTACGCCGGGAACCTGCCCCTCGCGCAGTGGGGCCGATAGCCGGCCCGCACCCGGCGCCTCGCGCCGTACGCCTCAGGTATTGCGCGTGACGCCTTACGCCCCGTGCATCGCCGTGAGGACCCAGCACCCAGCACCCAGTACCCAAGCGGCCGGCATCCCGCGGCCGCACGCGACTCGGCCCAGCGGCCGAGCCAGAAGTCACAAGGAGAACCCCGCCATGAAGATCGGTGTCGACGGCCGGAAGATCCCCGGCGCTGCGGACCGTACCCCCCTGGAGATCCTCGGATACGCCCGTGAGCTGGGCATGGAGGGCGTGTACTTCCGCACCGTGCTCGACATCTCGCCGACGCTCGACCTCGGCGTGCTCCGGGAGGTCCGCCGCGAGGCGGACACGCTGGGCCTCTACCTCCAGATGGGGCTCGGCAAGGTCAACCCGTACGCCGCGGCCGAGGCCCCGGAGATCCGCAGGCTGGGCGAGGGCGACTACACCCGCGGCATGCTGCGCATGCTCCAGGCGTGCCGCGAGGGCGCCGACTGCGGTGAGTTGTGGGTCGCCTGCTGCAACTACAAGGCCGATCTGCCCGGTTACTACGCCATCGACCGGTTCCGCACCGACGCACCCTGGGCGGACCAACTCGTCGCGATCGAGAAGTTCCTGGGTCTGCTCGCGCCGGCCGCCCGCGACCTGGACTGCCACCTCAACATGGAGACCCACGAGGAGATCACCACGACCGAGGTGGTCCGGCTGGTCGAGGCGATCGGGCCGGACGTCATGGGGATCACCTTCGACACCGCGAACGTCATGGTGCGCGGCGAGGAGCCGGTGGCCGCCGCGCGCCGGGTCGCCCCGTACGTCCGGGCCACGCACCTGCGCGACTCGATCCTCCAGCGCACCGGTGTCGGTCTCACCCGGACCTTCTCGCCCTGCGGCCTGGGGGTCATCGACTGGGCCGGCCTGCTCGGCGCGCTGCTGGAGCACGTACCCGACCTGGACGCCTCCATCGAGCCCGCGGGACCGACGCTGGCGATCCCGATCGGGATCGCGGACGAGAGCTGGCGTGCACTGCACCCGGATCTCGTGGAGGACGAGGTGACCGAGCTGGTCCGCCTCGCGGACGACTACGCGCGGCGCTCGGCCGACGGTGCGGTGCCGTCGGTGGAGGACTTCCGCGCGATCCCGTTCGACGGCGAGGACTTCGTCCTGCGCAGCGCCGAGCATCTGCGCAAGACGCTCGCGGCCCTCCAGACACCCGGCGCGACGGCCGGCGAGAACCGCTGACGTGACCGTGCCCGCCGGCCAGAAACGCCACCGCCCCCAGCGAGGTTCGACGTGACCAGTCAGCACAGCCCTGCCGGCGCGAGCCCGGCGCCGAACCCGGTGCCGAGCCAGGCTCCGAGTCCGGCGCTGAACCCCGCGACGAACCCCGCGCCGGGCCAGGACGCGAGAGCGGCGCCGAACCCGAACCCGAACCCGATCCGGGTCCTGGTCCTCAACTGCAATGTGACCGAGTCGATGACCGAGGTCATCGGGGAGTCGGCCCGGGCCGCCGCGGGCCCGGGGACGGTCGTCACCGCCGTCTCACCGGAGTGGGGAGTGGTCTCGGCCGAGGGCTATCTGGACAGTTTCATCGCCGCGACGGCCATGCTCGACCGGCTCGCCACCTGGCCCGGCGGCATGGACGCGGTCGTGCTGGCCGGCTTCGGCGAGCACGGGCGGGAGGCCGCCCGCGAACTGCTGGACGTACCGGTGGTGGACATCACCGACGCGGCCGCGCACGTGGCGCTGATGCTGGCGCCCCGCTACGGCGTGGTGACCACCCTGGCCCGCTCCGTCGTGCAGATCCAGGACAGCCTGCGGACGGCCGGGGTGGCGGACCACTGCGTCGGCGTGCTCGCCGCGGGCGTCCCGGTGCTGTCGGCCCACGCCGACGTCGCCCGTAGCCGCGAGGCCGTCCTGGCGTGCGGCCGCCGGCTGATCGACTCCGGCGCCGAGGCGCTGGTGCTCGGCTGCGCGGGCTTCGCCGGCCGCGCGGCCTCCTTCGAGGAGGAACTGGGCATTCCGGTGATCGACCCGGTCGCCGCCGGGCTGCTCTTCGCCGAAGGGCTGGCCCGGCTCGGCCTGCGGACGAGCAAGGTGTCGACCTTCGCCCGGCCGCTGCCCAAGTCCCGTCCGGGCTGGGGCTCCGAACCGCACCGGACGCCCGGCGTCCAGGACACCCACCCCGTCTGACAGTTCGCGGGCCTCCCGCGGCAACCGCAAGCGAGCGGCGGACCCGTCCGGGTCCGGAAAGGAGACACATGACCACCACGGTGCACGCGCGCTACGTGCTCGGCTACCGCGAGGGCGACCATGTGCTGATCGAGGACGCCTCCGTCGTGTACGACGGTGCGCGCGTCGTGTACGCGGGACCGCGCCGGGAGGGCACGGCGGGGGAGACGATCGACCTGGGCGAGGCCCTGGTGACACCGGGCCTCATCGACCTCGACGCGGTGTCGGACATCGACCACGCGCTGCTCGACTCCTGGTCCGCACCGGAAGCCGCCGCGGGACTCCAGTGGTCGGCGGAGTACTTCACCCACCACCGTCACGACGTCTTCGACCAGGAGGAACGGAACTTCATCCGGCAGTACGGCCTCGCCCAGCTCCTGCTGCACGGCATCACGACCTGCATGCCGATCGCCTCGGAGGCCCACAGCTCCTGGGCCGAGACCTACCAGGACGCGGTCGGCATCGCCGAGGCGGCCCGCGCCCTGGGCATCCGCGCCTACGTGGGTCCCAGCTACCGAGCGGGGGTCAACGTGGTGCGCGGCGAGGGCGGGCGGGAGGTCCGGTGGGAGGAGCAGCGCGGGCTCGCCGGCCTGCGGGACGCCGAGCGCTTCCTGGAGTACGCCCGGTCGTCCGCAGGCGACGGCCTGGTCCGGGGCGCCCTGCTGCCGTGCCGGATCGAGACCATGACCCCGGAACTGCTCGCGGCCACCGCCGAACTGGCCCGCCGCCACGACGTGCCGGTCCGGCTGCACTGCATGCAGGGCACCGTCGAACTCGACCTGCTCCGCAACGAGTACGCCGCGACACCGCTGGAGATCATCGAACGTGCGGGCCTGCTCGGCTGCCGGCTGCTCCTGCCGCACGCGACCTACGGCGCGGGCGGCGGGACGCGGGGGACGGCGCCCTCGGACAGCGAACTGGAGACCCTCGCCCGCGCCGGGGCGTCGATCGTCCACTGCCCGTCGACGTCCCTGCGCTACGGCATGGTGCTGGACAGCTTCGACCGGTTCGGCCGGGCAGGGGTGAACATCACGCTCGGCAGCGACAGTTTCCCGCCCGACCTGTTCCGCGCGATGGACGTGGGGTCCAGCCTCGCCAAGGTGCTCGAAGGCCGGCTCGACGCCGGCGACCCGGCCGCGTACTTCCGCGCGGCGACGCTCAACGCCGCGCGGGCCCTGGGCCGCGACGACCTCGGGCGGCTCGCGCCCGGTGCGCAGGCCGACCTGGTCGCGGTCCGGCTCACCGACTTCCGGCTCGGTGTCCTCGACGACCCGCTGCGCACCTTCCTGATGTCCGGCTCGCCGCGCGACATCGCCCTGACGGTGGTGGCCGGACGCACCGTGGTCCGGGACGGCGAACTGCCGGGGCGCGACGTGACCGCCATGAAGAGCCGGGCCCAGCGGCTCTTCGGCCGGATGCGGGCGGCCTACGGCGAGCGGAACGCGCACCGCCGTGCCGCCGCCGACCTCTTCCCTCCCGTCTTCCCACGGCTCCCCGCGGAGCCCGCCGCAAGCGAGGTGCCGTGAGGGACGAGTTCCGCTGACGTGCACGGTCTTGGCGGTGGTGATGCTCCACGCGTGCGGCCGGCCGGTGATGAGTTCGGCGAGTTACGCCTGCGCGCCGGTGGCCTCGGTGGCGCCGAAGTAGTTCGGGTCATCGCGCCAGTGCACGATCTTCCCGTCCCGCACGGTGAGCACGCCCATCGTCGAGGTGCACCGGAACGCCTCCCCGGTGACCTTCGAGACCCCGGACAGTGCGAACTCGAAGGTCACCACCTCGGGGTCGGTGCTCTCGTAGACGGTCGCCTCGTTGGCCTGGACGTCCAGCGTGGCCATCGCGGCGCTCATCGCGTCCTGGCGTCGCTCGGCGAAGTGGGCGTCGGCGTCGCAACCGTGTACCGGCACTTCCCCACGAGGGACGCGCTGTTCGAGGCGGTGCTCCTCGGCCGGATCGAGCAGTTCGTCGAGCGGGCGAAGACGCTGGTGGGCGACCGCGACCCGGCCGAGGTGTTCCAGCCTACTTCGGCCATCTCGTGGAGCAGGTGTCCCTCAACCACGCGTTGTGCGACACGCTCCAGGCAGACGCCGGCGTGCAGTTCGTGGCGCCCGAGACCCTTCGGCGCGACTTCCTCCAGGTGTTCGACGCCCTGCTGCGGCGCGCCCAGAAGACCGGGAAGGTGCGGTCCGGTCTCGACGTCGCCGACGTCCTGGACCTTGTCGTCGGCTGCGCGACAGCGGAACGCCTGGCCCGCCGTCGCAACGCGCCCCACCGGCCGCTCGGTGTCGTCCTGGACGGTCTGCGCGCCCAACCGGAGCAGCCGGTGGGCCAGCCGCTTCGACACCGCCGGCCGTGATCCAGGCGGGGCGTCCTTCGACTCGACGGGCTGAAGCTGCTCGTCCTCGACTCGGCGTCTTGTCGGGCGCCCGGGCTTGGCTGACGACGTGCCCGGTGTCGGTGTGTCCCCCGGCCGTGGGCGCCCGATCGGTGGCACCAATAAGGAAATTTCAGCCAATTTAACCTAGGATAAAAAGCCGTAAATGCGACATAGCGTAATTTGCGTCCGAGAGATATTAAAGAAACTGCAAAGCCCTGAGTGGGCAAGCCGGAACTATTCATTCCTGGATTAGCGTTCTCGACGCCAGGGTTCACGGATCGACGAAAGGGAGAGTCGGATGAAGCGTAAATTTTTCGTGACCGCGGGAGCTGTAGTTCTCACCGTCGGCGGTTTGGCTGCTACCAGCGTGCAGCCGGCGGCGGCGGCGGACAGCTACCTCCTCAAGAACGTCGCAACCGGTAAATGCATGGAAGGCGACACCGCATCCAAGGCCACCGCCGTGAAGATGGTGACCTGCAACAAGAACAGCGCTTATCAGAAGTGGGGAATCTCGAGCGGCAAGGTCGTCCTCGTATTCAGCGGTCTGGCCGAGAACTGTCTTGGCGTCCCCAAGTCTCCCAAGGGAGACATCGCCCGCTCGGTCGTGACCACCAGTTGCACGAACACGGCCTATAATTTCCAGATGCAAACGGGTGTGAAGTCGAATTACCCCATTGCGTCGACGAACCCCGGTTGCTATGTCGGGCATTACAGCTCGGGAGACACCTGGGCGTCCTGCTATGTCAACAGCGGAAGCAACACCCGCTGGAACTGGGTGTCGGCTCCGTAAGCAGCTGTTGCTTTCCCGATCCTGGGGAGTCGTTGAACGACAGTTCCGATCGGGTGGTCGTGGGGTACTCGGTACATACGGGCAGAGCCACCTGAACGGCTCGTTGGTGTCGAATCACCGAGCAACGTCAGGTGCCCGGTGCCGCAGTGTTCCTTACCGGTGGCCGGGCGGTCCGGGTCGGCCACCCGGAAATGTGGGTGTGTGGCTCGCCGATTTGGCACGTCGTCGCTCTCCTTTCCACCGCCACTGCCCAGCGGGTGGCGTCGGGGACGGGGCTACCGCATGGGTGGATGCCGCCGCGGCCGCCGACCGTGAACGATGCACCGACGCAGTGCGCGAGGATCAGCCGCAGCTCCGGATACCGCTGGAAGACGCCGGTAGAGGGCGTTGGTGATCGTGCGTGCGGTGTCGAAGGGGAACTCGACGATGGAGTTGGGGCGCTCCAAGCCCAGAACCTCGATGTACGGGCAGTCCTCAGGGTGCACGAAGACCGGCACCCGGCGCCGTGCCAGCTCCGCCAGCACCGGCTCCAGGGACGGGTCTCCCACGTACCGGCCGTGCCCGTTCGAGGTCAACGCCACGCCGTCGAGCCGGAGCTCGTCCAGGGCGTAGGCGAGTTCGGCCAGCGCCTCGTCCGGGCCGTCCACCGGCAGCGTGGCGAAGGCGCTGAAACGGCCCGGGTGATTGGCGATCAGCTCGGCGTGCCTGGGGGCGACGGCGCCGCCCGCGGGCTGGGCGGCGACAAGAACCGGCCCTTGAGCGGCGGCTCGACCAGGACGGCCAGCGCGACGGGCGCGGTGCGGCTCAGGCTCATACTGAGGCCCGGGGAGGGTCCTTCGGCCCTCGTCGTCGACCGGCGCCTTGACCACCGTGCTGATCTCCTGCGTCAGGGGCACGAAGATCGCGGCGATCGGCTCGTCCGGACTCTCGAAGCTCTCGTAGAAGTAACGGCCGGTCAGCCCCGCGACCTCGCAGACCCGTCGGGCGCTCAGGGCTGACCAGCCTTCGGCGTCGAAGACGTCCAGGCATGCCTGCATCAGGGCCTGGCGGCGGTCGGCGGCTCGCTGGGCCGCTTCGACTGCCAAGAGCCGGGCAGGCCGCGGGCGGGCGAAGCGGCCGTTGGGTCTGCGTGCGGAACCGGTAGGCAGGGAGCCGACGCCCTTCAACGCCCGAGCGTGAGGAGCCCCCTCACGCTGAGAAGCGGTCGGGGCGGCAACCCGCGAGAGCCGGTTCGACGGTTCCGCCGACCAACTCCCGTGCGACCAGGCGGCCCACGGCCGGGGCGAGCGTGACGGCCGAGTGCATCACCGCCACGTAGAGGCCGGGGACCTCGGTGACCGGGCCGATGATCGGCTCACCGTCGACGGGCATGGGGCGCACTCCGAGTCGGGTGCTGAGCAGTTCGACGCTCCCGGCGCCGTGGAAGGTGGACCGGACGGCGGCGAGGGCCTGTTCGGGGGAGTCCGCGGCGGCGATCAGCCGGTCCGCGGCGACCTGCCGGAGATCGAAGTCCTCGGTGTTGACCACGGTGCGGACCAGGCCGGCCGGGGCGCGGAAGCGGAACAGCGGGCACGGCGACGGTTCGACCGGGACGTGCACGCCGAGCGGCGCGCCCAGCGCGGCCGTGGTAACTCCGGCCGCCAGCACCACCGTCGTACCGGAGAGGGGTCCTGCTGCCGTCTCGACCCCGGCGATCCGGCCCGCCGTATCCCGGCGGACCGCGGTCACCGGCGCGTCCGGATGTACCCGGGCTCCATGACTACGAGCGCCCGCGACCAGCCGCTCGGTCACGCCCACCGCGTCGACAGCGCCGTCACCCGGCGCCCAGACCGCCCACTCCGGAGGCTGCCGAAGGGCGGGTTCGAGCGTCGCCACGGTGGCCGCGTGCACGATCGTCTGTCCGGGCCCGGCGTCCGGCGCGCTGCCCTGCCTGGTCCAGCTCAGCGAGCCGGACCAGGTCACCGGGAGCCCCGGCAACTCGGCCCCGAGCCGGTGGTACTCCGCCGTCGTGGTGGCCCGCAGCCCGGCGGCCGGACCTCTGCGCACGCCGGACGCCCCGATCCAGGCGAACGGGTCCGCCGTCACGCCCCCGCCCGGCCGCCCGGCGTCGACCAACGTCACTGACGCACCCGCCCGGGCGGCGTGATGGGCCACCGACGCGCCGACGATGCCGGCACCGACGACGATCACGCCCCGACTCACCTGTGGGTTCGACACGTTCAGGACCCTAGCGTGCCCGTTTCGGCGACGCCGGAGGGACACTGCCGAACTCCACAACCCTGCCCGCCCGGTCGGATCATAGACTTCACCCTGGTCGAGGGCTTGCGCCCCGGGGGAGGTCGCTCGACGTTCTCGTCGAGAGGCTCGATCACGGTACGGCCGAGCGCATCGTGGCGAGTCCGCTCGCGTTGCGCACCAGGACGATCAGGACCAGGACCGTGACCCGGCGGAACCCGGGCGGACAACGCGCGACTCCTTGGCGACGACCTGGACGAGCTGCCCCCGTACGGTCTCACCGGAGAACCGTGCACGGAACATTTGGAGACCTGACACCATGACCACAGAACGGCCCGCCGCACTGGTGGGCGCGTACGCGGCGCTGCCCTCCCTGCCCGCCGACCAGGAGCGCTTCTACGACGGGCTCGCCGGCCGGGGGATCGCCGACGGGCTGGAGATCCCGTTCCGTGATGGTCTCGGTGTGGACATCCGCCGGCTGGCCGCACAGATGCGGGGCCGCTTCACCCGTTCGGTGATCACCCTGATTCCCGGCACGATGGTGCGCGTGGGGGCCACGGGTGTCTTCGGGCTCGCCTCGAAGGACCAGGACGGACGGCGTGCGGCGCTCGACTTCCTCCGCGAGGCCCGTCTTGTCGCCGAGGAGCTGAACCAGCTCACCGGCGAGCAGTCGGTCTCCGCCCTCCACATCCACACCGCGCCCTCGAAGACCGCCGCCCGGGAGATGTTCGCCCGTTCCCTCGACGAGATCGCGGCGAGCGCACCCGCCGAGGGCGCCTGGTCCACCCGGCTCGTCCTGGAGCACTGCGACGCGTATGCGCCGGCCGTACCGGGCGAGAAGCGGTTCCTGCCGCTGGAAGACGAGATCCCCCTCGCACGGGAGGCGGGGATCGGTGTCACCGTCAACTGGGGCCGTTCGGCGATCGAGGCCCAGGACCCGGGCCGGCCGCTCGCCCAGGTCGAACAGCTCGCCGCCGAGGGCCTGTTGGAGGGCGTCATGTTCTCCGGCGCGGGGCCGGCCGCCAACGAGTACGGGGGAGCGTGGGCGGACGCTCACCTGCCCCTCACCGAGGACGAGCCCACCTCCCTGATGGACGCTGACGAGGTGCGCCGCTGTCTGCGCGCGGCCGAAGGGGCGTTCTCCTACGCGGGAGCGAAGATCCAGGTCCCCGGTGGCGCCACCGTCGACGAGAGGCTCGCGATGGTGGGCCGCGTCATGCGGCTCCTGGGTCAGAAGAACTCGTAGAGGAGTTTGCCCGTTCGCCCTGTTCACCCCGTGACCGGTGTCCCGGGGAGCGGTCCGCCCCCTCCTGCCCGCAGACAGGTGCGCGGTGGGTCCGTCCATCGGGCCGGGTTCGGCGATCACCGCCCGGTGGAAGTGCGCGGAGACGGCCGGGTCGGCCAGGGCGCCGGCCCGCTCGCCGACCTGCGCGCGCTGGCCGCCGCGTACCGGGGGTGGGCCGTCGCCCACCGCCACCTCTACGCCGTGCTGTTCGGCGGTGCGCAGCGCTTCGACCCCTCGGGCGAGGTGGGCTCCGGTGACCCCGTCAGGCCGCTGCTCGCGGGGATCGACCGGGCCGTGGAGGGTTCGGTGCTCGCGGGCGAACCGACCCTGATCGCCCTCTCGTTGTGGGTGACCCTGCACGGGCTGGTGTCGCTCGAACTGGCCGGCGCGCTCGACTCCGCGACGCTGGATCGGGCGTTCGGGTCGACGATCGACGCGACGCTGCGCGGGTGGGCGCCCGCATCGGCCGGGGGCCCTCCGCTCGCGTAGGGGCCCTCGGCTCACGCGCCGGGCCGCCGGCCCGAAGCACGCCGTACGTCGACACGTGGTGCGCGGAACTCCCCCGGGGAGCGCCGGACCTACTCCCCGCGGGGACCGCGGCGCCGAGGCGGGCTCGTCCGGGTTCCTGCGTCGGAGAGCCGCACCGTCGTTGATCGGGCCCGATAGGTTGGTCGGATGGGAGCCTCTGTGCGGTATGACCGCCCTGGTCGCGTGATCTTTCTCAACGGCACATCAAGTGCCGGTAAGACCACCTTGGCCCGCGCGATCCAGGAAGAAAGCGATGAGCCGTACCTGTACTGGGGCATCGATACGCTGTTCGCGATGGTGCCGGAGAAGTGGGCCGGCGCCCGCGGCGGGCCCTTGAGCTTCGAAGGGTTCCGCTACGACCGGTCGGAGCGTGACGAGGACGGCCGTCAGCTGATCATCATCCGGTACGGCGACGTCGGCCGCCGGATGCTTGCCGCCGCCTGTGCGTCGGTCGCCGAGCTGGCGCTCAAGGGCTGCAACGTCGTGGTCGACGAGATGCTGCTGGGTCCCGATCTGCTGGAGGACTGGCTCCAGGCGCTCTCCGGCGTACAGGTCTATCTCGTCGGGGTGTACTGCCCGGTCGATGTGCTTGAGGAGCGGGAGGCGGCACGGGGCAATCCGGCGGGCCTGGCGAGGGGACACCTGCGGACGGTTCATGCCCATGAGGCCAGGTACGACCTCAAGGTCGATACCAGCAAGGCCCCCGCGCAAGAGCTGGCGCGCACGGTTCTTCGGGCTCACTCGCACGCGGTAGCAGCGGGGCACCACGGTGGCGGGCCGGGAAGCCAGAGGTGAAGGCCCTCGTCGACGGCGCGATCGCCGGTGACCTGGACTACCGGTTGGCGTGGGCGAAGGGGCACTTGGAGAGCGGTGGCCGGCCGCACGGAACCGAGGCCGGCCACTGCCTTGTGCGTCCCCGCTCAGCGGCGCGCCGTGTAGGGCGGGAAGGCGGTGGGATCGGTGAGGTCCAGGTCGGCGTCGGGCCAGCGTCGGCGCAGCAGGTCGGCGGTGTGACGGGCCCAGCCGGTGAGGTGGGGGAAGACGCGATGGGCCTCGGCGGTACGGGCCGCGGCTTCCAACGTCTCGACGAGCTGGGGTCTGCTGTGGTCTCCGGGCGCGCGGGTGTCGAGGAGGGCGAACCGTTGCAGACGGACGATCGCCCAGGAGATGCACGCCGCTGCCAGGCCGAATCCGAACCGCAGGTCGTCTTCCGCCTGGGGAATGCCGTGGGCCAGAGCACCGCGGTAGTGGTCGCCCAGGCCGGCGCTCAGGGGATCACCCACAGTCATCCATGCCGGGCCGGGCACATGAAGGCAGACGGCGTCGAGGAGGGCGTGGGTGTAGCACGCTGACTCGAAGTCGATGAGGCGAGCGTCGGCGGGGCCTGACTCGTGGAGCAGGACGTTGTTCGTCTCCGCATCGCCGTTGCTGAATGCCAGGAACGGGCCGGGCTCGCTCAACTCGGTGAGAGCGGAATCGAGTTCGGTCTCGGCTCGCCCGGTGATGGGGGCGCAGAGAATCGAGGTGGGTCCGTGCCCGTGTGCCTCGTCCCGGAGCCGGGCGAACCGGTCCACGTGATCGGCTTCCGGGTTGCGCGGCGCGCTGGACGACCGTCGCGCGCGGTAGGTGTCGGCGTACCCGGCCGTGGCAGCGTTGAGTTCGCCGCGGGCGCGGGCGAAGGCGACCAGTCGATCGGAGTGGGCCGCAGATCCGTCACGGCGGAGCAACTCGTCCAGGGCGGTGCGGGGTGCCAGATCCTCCAGCACCACGATTCCCTCGGAAAGGTCGGCGGCGACAGCCCGCGGGGCAAGAGCCAGACCGAGGTCCTCGGAGAGGAACCGGAGCGCAGCCAGCTCGGTGTGGAGTCGCAAGGGTTCGGTGCGAGTGTCGCTCCGATGACTCCGCACCCATTTGACGACCACGGTCCTGGGAACCGCCGCGCCGCGGAGCGTTGCACGGGCGACGGACCAGGGCGCCAAGTGCTCCCAGGCCTCGACCCGGACGGGTGACGCGTAACGATCCGTCAGGAGGGCTTCCACGGTGGAGCGTCGAGGGCGCGCAGTCACGGCAGGCATCGGGGCACTGTATTGCGGCGGATGGAGGGGATGCCCAGGGGGATGTCCGGCAGGAGCGGCTGGAACGCCTGGCTGTCGGGCACGTTCGCGCCGGAGACCGCGAGGGCCGGCGGGATGCGCATACCTCCTTGAGTGAGGGTTCGCGTCGCGTGGCAGACACACGTCCGATCGCTGGAATCGTCAGGTTAGCTGACGAACAAGTCAATGGAACTGACTATGCTGCCGCGGGGCTGAAGCCTGCCGGCGCCCACCGACTCCGGCGGCTCGGGGCGAACGGGAATCAAGGGCGGCCGGCCCGGTGGGGCCGGCCTACCGCGCGTAGGGGTCGGTGATCTCGCGGAGCTGGTCAAGGATCTGCTGCAGCAGCGCGAAGTTGCGCGTGCCCAGGTACGCCTTCCACTCCGCGAGGATCTCGTCGAGCGTCGCCGAGGCCACCTCGACCGCCCGCCTGCCGCGTTCCTCGATCACGATCAGCCGGGCGCGACCGTCCGTGGGGTCGGGGACCCGGCGGACGTAGCCCAGGCGCTCCAGTTGGTCGACCAGCACGCCGGCGCTCTGCTTGCTCATTTGTGCCTGGTCAGCGAGGTCCGTGAGGCGTGAACCGTCAGGGGCGACGCGTTGGAACACCCGACACTGGGCGAGGGTCCAGTCGTCGAACCCGGCATCCTGCAGGGCCCGGAACATCCGGTCCTCGGTGTACCGATACGGGATGAACAGCGCCACCCCTAGATTCACCTGCTGCTCGTCGTCCATACCGCTCTCGGCTCCGTCGCCCACCTGATCCCACGAGGTTCACACCTTACGTCAATGCCGCCGGGCCGGATCGCCGCCGGCGCCGGACGCGGTGGCGCATGCCCGGCTCCGCGCTTGCCGCGTTCCACCGCGCGCCGTCCGTCCCTCGGCGACGCCACGCCGATTGCTGTTGTCGTCGGCGCCGCCATACGAGTACAGTAGTCAATGTTCCTGACTAATGCAGATGGCGGCTCGATGAAGGGACGGGCGGTACGCCCCAGGACTGTGCACATCCGGAGACCACATCCGGAGACAGAGAGAACGCAGGTATCGCGATGACATCGACATCAAACCTGGCCGGCAAGCGGGCCCTGGTCACCGGAGGCAGCAGCGGAATCGGCGCCGCGATCGTGCGGCGGCTCGCCGCCCAGGGAGCCGCGGTCGCGGTCAACTACCGATCCGACAAGGACGCCGCCGAGGCGCTCGTCGGCGAACTCCGCAACGACGGGCGTGAGGCGTCGGCCTTCGCGGCCGACATCAGCGACAGGGCGCAGTGCCACGAGCTGGTCGGCGCGGTGGCGTCCGAGTTCGGCGGCCTGGATCTGCTGGTCAGCAACGCCGGGGTCGAGCACTTCGGGGCGCTGGAGACCATCACCCAGGCCGACTTCGACCGCCTCTTCCAGACCAACGTGGCCGGACAGCTGTTCGTCACGCAGGCGGCGGCCGCCGCGATGGCCGACGGCGGCCGGATCGTGCTCAGCTCCTCCGTCAGCGCACGCCTGGAGGTCCATCGACACGCCCTGTACGCGGCAAGCAAAGCCGCCATCCCGGCGATGGTGCGCAATCTCGCTCCCGAACTGGCGGAGCGGAACATCGCCATCAACGCGATCGCCCCCGGCGCCACCGCCACCCGCATGGCCGGCTACGCCCCCCACTACATCCACCCCGCGCTCACCGGTGTTCCTTTTCCCGCACTCGTCCGCTCGATGAGCGCACTCGGACGGTTGGCCCAACCTGACGAGATCGCCGCCGTGGTCGCGTTTCTCCTCTCCCCGGACGCGTCGTACATCACCGGCGCCACCATCGAAGCCGACGGCGGCTGGAACTGACCCGCCGAGCCGTCGAACTCGGCCGTGACATCAGCACTTCGAGCGTCGAGCCCGGTGGTACCGGCCGCTGGTACGGCGGGCGAGGTGTCCACGCCCGGCAGCGGGACGGCCACCCCTCGCGGGGGCGCCGGCGGTCTTCGCTCACACAGCCGTTCACCCACACCGCACACCTATCGAAGGAAAACACCATGTCCACTGTCATCACCGGAGCATCGGGTCACCTCGGCCGGCTCGTCGTCGATCAGCTTCTCGCCGGCGGAACACCGCCGGCGCAGATCGTGGCCACCGGCCGGGACGTCGACAAGCTCACCGACCTCGCACACGGCGGGGTGACGGTGCGGCGCGCGGACTTCGCCGATCCGCTCACCCTCGACGACGCCTTCGCGGGCGCCGACACGCTGCTGCTGGTCTCCACGACGACGGTGGGGGAGCGGTTCGACAACGCCCGCAACGCCATCGACGCGGCGGCCCGCGCCGGTGTGTCCCGGATCGTGTACACCAGCATCGTCAACGCCTCGACCGCGCGCATGACTCTCGCCGACGAACATCGCCGCACGGAGGAGTACCTGCGTGCCAGCGGTTCGGAGTTCGTCATCCTGCGCAACGGATGGTACTTGGAGAACTACACCGACCAGCTTCCGATGATCACCCGGTACCACGCACTGCTGGGCAGCGCGCACGACGGTCTCGTCAGCGCGGCCGGCCGCCGCGACTACGCGGCTGCCGCCGCCGCGGTGCTGACGCAGGACGGGCACCTCGGAGCGACCTACGAGCTGGGCGGACCGGCGTTCACCCTGACCGAACTCGCCGCCACGATCAGCGACGTCCTCGGCACCCCCATCGTCTACCAGGACATGTCGG
Source organism: Streptomyces sp. NBC_00448 (assembly GCF_036014115.1). Lineage (NCBI taxonomy): Bacteria > Bacillati > Actinomycetota > Actinomycetes > Kitasatosporales > Streptomycetaceae > Streptomyces > Streptomyces sp. NBC_00448. The sequence continues at coordinate 701,746 of NZ_CP107913.1, read as the reverse complement.
TCGCCGATTACACCGCCACCCTGACCGCCGCGGGGCTGCCCCCGGAGATGGCTGCCGCCGTCGCCGACGCCGACGCCGGCCTGGCCCGCGGAGAGTTGTTCACCGCCGGCGAGGACCTGGTGAAGCTCATCGGCCGGCCGGCGACCACGGCGCGCGAAGCCGTCCAGAACGCCGCGACCGTCGAGGAGACACGGTGAGCACCTCCGCACCCGGCGTCGACACCCATGAGATGGTGCTGATCCACCGCGTCATCCGGCGCGAGTTCGGTCAGCTCCCGCGACTGCTGCGCTCCGCGGCCCATGACCCTGCGCGATCCAAGGTCATCGGCGCGCACGCCCAAGAGATGCTGAACTTCCTCCACACCCACCACACCGGCGAGGACGAACTGCTCTTTCCCGTGCTGCGCGAGCGCGCCGCGCTCGACCCGGAGCTGATGGACCGGATGGACACGCAGCACGCGCGGGTCGACGACGCTGTCACGGCCGTCGGCGCGGAACTGCCGGCGTGGACCGCGAGCGCGGACGCCGCCGCCGGCGAGCGGATGGCGGCCCTCATCGACGCCATGATGCCGACACTGATCGACCACCTGGCGGAGGAGGAACAGAAGATACTCCCGATCGTCTCGGTCACGCTGACGCAACGCGAATGGGACGCGCTCGGCAAGCACGGCATGAGCGCGATTCCGCTCACACGGCGGCTGGTCTTCCTCGGCCACATCACCGAGGAGACCGATGACGCGGAACGGGAGAGGTTCTTGAAGGTCGTGCCGGCCCCGGCCCGCTTGGCCTACAAGCTGATCGGGCACCGCCGGTTCACCCGCGAAACCGCTACCATCCGCGGCTGAACCACTCCGAGAACCGGGGAAGTTGGGCATGGCAGTGCCGGCGGAGAAGTGGCTGGTGCCCGGCCAGGCCGGGCGAGCGCGGTGCCCGCGTTTCTGGTTGCCGGACGCGATGAGGAGCGTGGAGGCGCGGTCGTGGACGCCATCCGCGCCGCGGGTGGCAAGGCCGGCTTCGTGGCAGCCGGCCTCAGGGATGCCGCGGCCGCCCGCGTCGTGGCGAGATGTCGACGTGACGAGATCCCGTCAAGGACGGGCGCTGTGCGGCCGGGCTTCTCCCGATAGACACACCGCATGACCTCGAAGTTCAGCGGCCTTCCCGGGCCGGCCGCCCAGACGGTGGCGCGGCACGGCCATCACGCGGCGGCCCGTATTCGTGTGCGTCAGCGGGCAGTTGGAGTCATCGGGAGCCGGCCAGGACGCCTGTTCCGGCCACGCCGGCCACCTTCCGGCAGGGCGGGAGACGACGCTCGGCCCCGACACGCACCTCTGCCCGGGGACGTGACCGTCACCGGCCCACCGGAGCGCCCGCCGAGCGGCGCAACGCCCCACGGCTCCGTCTCGCCGCGGGGCGTTGGGCCCCGGCGGTTCTGACGGCCGGCCGGAAGGTGAGCCGTATCCGAGCAGGTCCGCAGCGGGGCCGTCGCCTGAGACCGCCGGTCCGGACCGACCGACGTCCGGGCCGGCGCGGGACGCGCAGGGGCGGCACCGACACCGCCGTCCCGCGCGCGCACCCGCAACTCCACCCTCCGATCGGGAAGAGAGAACATGCCACGCCAGTACGTCCGCCGCAGACCCCGGCTGACCGCCGCGGTTCTCGCGGCAGCCCTCTGCGCAGCCGCCCTCGGCCTGTCGAGCCAGTCCGCGCACGCCGCGGGCGGCGGCCACACCCCGCACTCCCTCGGGGCGCCCCGCAGCACCGTCGCCAAGGCCGACCCGCACGGGAAGCTCGGCGCGCACGACCGGACCCTGTTGCAGACCGCGCAGAGCCGGAAGGCCCCGACGGTCACCGTGCTGCTCGCCACCGACCAGGGGGACACCGGCAAGGCGCGGGCCGAGGTCGCCAAGCTCGGCGGCCGGACCGAGAAGGTCGACGACCGTCTCGGCTACCTGCGCGCGAGCGTACCGACGGGCAAGGCCGAGCAGTTGGCCGCGTCCGACGCCGTCACCGCCGTCGACCTGGACGAGACCTTCAAGCTGTCCGACCCGTCGCCGGTCACCGCACAGGACCGGCACGCCGGACAGGGCGCCGGCACCGCCCCTGCTCCCGGGCCGGGCACCCCGGCCGACAACGCGTACCTGCCCACCGCCGACACCGGTGCCGTCGACTTCGTCCGGCAGCACCCGACGTGGGACGGGCGCGGGGTCACCGTCGGCATTCTCGACACCGGAGTGGACCTGGACCAGCCGGCGCTGCGGACCACCACCACCGGGGCCCGCAAGATCGCGAACTGGGTCACCGCCACCGACCCGGTGCAGGACGGCGACCCGACGTGGCTGGAGATGCACACCAAGGTCACCGTCACCGGGAGCACGTTCACCACCGGCGGCGTCACCTGGACCGCGCCCGCCGGCAGTTACGAGTTCCAGACCTTCGCCGAGAAGAACCTGTACAACAGCGAGTTGGGCGGCGACGTCAACCGCGACGGCGACACCAGCGACGTCTTCGGCGTGCTGTACCGCCCGTCGGACCACACCATCTGGGTCGACGCCGACCAGGACCACGTGTTCGGTGCCGGTGACGTGGTCCGGCCGTACGCCCAGAGCGGGCAGGTCGCCCACTTCGGCACCGACGACCCGAAGACCGCCGTCGCCGAGACCATGCCGTTCACGGTGGAGTACCGCGACGGCGTGGACCTGTCCGCCCGCGGCGGTACGTCCGTCGGCAAGACCGCCGACTTCGTCAACCTGGGCCTGGTCTCCGGTTCCCACGGCACCCACGTGGCCGGCATCACCGCCGGGCACGGGCTGTTCGGCGGGAAGATGAACGGCGCGGCGCCCGGCGCCCGGATCGTCTCCGAGCGGGTCTGCCTGGCCGCGGGATGCACCGACTCCGCGCTGACCGAGGGCATGATCGACGCCGTGGTCAACCAGCACGTCGACGTGATCAACCTGTCGATCGGCGGTCTGAGCGCGCTCAACGACGGCTCCTCGGTCCGTGAACTGCTCTACAACCGGCTGATCGACGGCTACGGCGTGCAGTTCTTCGTCTCCGCCGGCAACGACGGCTCGGGCATGAACACCGTCGCGGAACCGTCGACCGCTGATGAGGCCGTCAGCGTCGGAGCCTCCGTCAGCAAGGAGACCTGGTGGGCGGATTACGGCGCGAAGGTCAGCGCCTCACAGGCGCTCTTCCCCTTCTCCGCCCGCGGCCCGCGCGAGGACGGGGACCTCAAGCCGACCCTGGTGGCGCCCGGCGCCGCCGTCTCGACCGTGCCGATGTGGCAGGCCGGCTCCAGCGTGCCCCAGGCCGGGTACGACCTTCCGCCCGGCTACGCCATGGAGAACGGCACCTCGATGGCCTCTCCCGAGGCCACCGGCGCCGCCGCGCTGCTGCTGTCCGCCGCCCTCGCCAACCACCACCAGGTCAGCCCGGCCGCGTTGCGCGGCGCGCTCACCGGCACCGCGGCTTTCCTGCACGGCGTGCCCGCCTACGGACAGGGCGCCGGCCTGATATCCGTCGGCCGGGCCTGGCAGGTGCTGGCCAAGGGCGCGCAGCCCACGGCCTATACCGTCCAGGCACCCGTGTGCAGCGTGCTCGCCGGGGCGCTGGTGACCCCGCGCTCGGGCGCGGGCCTGTACAACCGCTGCGCGCCCGACCAGGGCGGGCAGGTGCCGAACCGGTCGCACACGTACCAGATCCAGCTGACGCGTACCGGCACGGGCAGCGACCTGGCCGCGCTGTCCTGGCTCGGCAACGACGGCACGTTCTCGGCGCCTTCCTTGCTGCACCTGAAGCAGGGCCGGGCCGCCTCGGTCGCGGTCCGCGCGCTGCCGCGCACCGCCGGCGCGCACTCCGCGGTCCTGCGCGTCGACGACCCGGCCACCCCCGGCGTCGACAAGCTGGTGCTGGTCACGGTCGTCGCCACCACCGACCCGGTGGCGCCGTCGTTCGGCGCGGCGCAGCGCGGCGAGGTCGACCGGAACGGCTCGGCGTCCATGTTCGTCGCGGTGCCCGCCGGTGCCCAGGTCCTCAAGGTGGACCTGTCGGGCCTGGCCAAGGACAGCCAGACCCGTTTCCTGGCGATCGACCCGCAGGGCGAGCCGGTGGAGGGCAACGCGGCGAGCGACTGCTACGCCGGCTACTCCGACCCCGCGACCTGTGACCCTGCCACCCGGACCTACCACCAACCGATGGCCGGCGTGTGGGAGTTCCAGGTCGACAGCCGCCGCACCTCGCCGCAACTGGAGAACCCCTACCGGCTGAACGCCGCCGTGCAGGGCGCCACGCTCGACCCGCCCTCCGCCACGGTCGACGAGGCCGCGATCCACTCGCCGGTCGAGCGCGGCTTCACCGCGACCAACTCGTTCGGACCGGTGACGGCGCACGCCGTCGGCGGCGCGCTGGGCGCGATGGCGCAGGAGCACCCGACCATCACCGACGGGCAGATGACGAGCAAGCAGATCACGGTGCCGCGTGACGCCAGGCGTTTGGAGATCGCCATGGGCAACGCCACCGACCCCGGAGCCGACCTGGACCTGTACCTGGTCGGACCCACCGGGGCCACGGTCGGGTCGTCCACCCACGGCGGCGCCGCGGAGTCGATCGCCATGGACGACCCGGCGCCCGGTTACTACCAGGTGTACGTCGCCGGCACCCATGTGCCCTCCGGCAGCACCGCCTTCGACATCCAGGACACGGTCTTCTCGGATTCCCTGGGGTCGGTCACCGTCGACGACGCACGGCCCGTCGACCTTGCGCACGGCGGGAAGCTCACCGTCCACGGCCGGCTGACCGCCGACGCCCAGCCGTCGGACGGGCGAGAACTCGTCGGACGGTTCTCCGTGGCCACCGACCGGGGCGATGTCATCGGCAGCGCCGATGTGGTGGTGGGGAGGCTGACCCAACCGCGGGCCACGGTGCTCGTGGACTTCGGCCCGGCGACCGGATTCAGCCTGACCGACCAGGGCCAGGTCGCCGGCTCGCAGCAGGTCGGCGGCCAGACCGTGCCGATCCGCTGGGACGCCACCGCCGGCGTCACCCGGCTCGACGACGGCGGTGCCCGCAGCGGCTACGTCCTCGGCCAGAGCCGCACCGCGGGCTACGCCGTCGGCCAGTTGACCATCGGCAGCCAGACCCACGGCGGCCTGTGGGACGCGAACGGAAAGCTCACGGTGCTGCCGATCCCGGACGGCAAGGCATACAGCTTCGACCGGGCCTTCGCGGTCAACGACTCGGGAACGGTCGTCGGCAACGCCACCGGCTACGTCAGCGATCCGACCACCGGGAAGAACACCGAGGTCAACGACGCCTTCTCCTGGACGGCGGCGGGCGGATTCCGGATGCTGCCCAACCTGGCCGGAGACGCCTCCCTCACCGAGCCGCTGGCCATCGGTGACGACGGCACCGTCGTCGGGCACTCCGACGCCGGCGGCCGGCGCCACGCGGTGAAGTGGGCGCCGGACGGCACCGTCACCGACCTCGGCACCCTGCCGGGAATGGCGGACAGCTACGCCCAGGCCATCAACAGCTCCGGGGTGATTGTCGGCAGCAGCGGCGACGACGCCTTCGTGCTGCGGCCGGGTGGCGCCATGACCCGGCTGCCGGACTTCGGGTTCGACGCGAACGCGCTGGGGATCAGCGACTCGGGCTGGATCGTCGGCACCGCCGAGACCGCGCCGGACGAGACCACTGCCGTGGTCTGGGACCCCCAGGGCCGCTTGTACGACATCAGTGCCATGGTCGACGGGCAGCGCTGGGCGCCGACCGAGGGCATCGGCATCAACAACCACGACCAGGTCGCCTTCTACGCCTTCGACACGGCCGACGAAGGCACCACCAAGGTGGTGGTCGCCCAGCTCTGAGGCCGCCGCCCCCGGCGCGATCCGGCACCGCCGCACCAGGAGTCGGGCCTGGCGTTCGGATCTCCGCGGCGCCGGCCGGGCCCGCCCCCACCTCGGGGGCGGGCCCGGCCCGGTCAGACCCAGTTGTTGCGGATGGCGTACCAGCCCAGCTGGACACGCGAGGTCACCGCCGCCGCGTCCATCAGGGCCCGGACCCTGCGCTGCACCGTGCGCGGCGACGTGCCGAGCTGGTTGGCGGTCGCCGAGTCGGTGAGACCGGACAGCATCAACTGGAGTATCCGCCGGTCGTTCGGGGCCAGGTCGCCCTCTTCGCGCAGATAGGGCCGCGAGCGCCGCCAGTGCGCCTCGAACAGCTCGCAGACCAGCGTCACCAGCGGCGGCCGGAGCACCATCGACTGCTCGGGACTGATCTGGACCATGGCCAACTCGCCGTCGGCGACGACGAGTTTGGTCAGCGGATGGTCCATCACCCGCACCCGGTGGCCCTCGGCCAGCCGCTCGTCCAGGGCCCGCACGGCGGTCGGCTCGGACAGGAAGTCCCGGTCCACCAGGACGCGGTAGTCCACGCCGGCCAGCGTGCCGCGCGGGTCCTCCGCCGGCTCTGCGGCGTCCGGGACGGGCGTGGTGAACGTCGACGGCACCGGCGCGACCCGGTTGGCACCGGACTGGCAGACCAGGATGGACACTCGGGCGCCGTACTCCAGCTCCGTCAGCCGGCGCCCCTGGGCCTCCCGCCCCTCGACGAACTCGACCAGTCCGGGGATCGACGCGCCCTGGACGCGGTGCCAGGAGTCGAGCATGCCGGCCACGGCTGACTCCGCCTGGCGCAGGTCCTCCCGCAAGCGGGCGAGCGCGGGGAGCGCCGCGGATACGTCGGGCATCGGTTCTTCGAGGTCGGACGGCATGCCGCCCAGTGTCGTGCATGTCCCCGTCCGTGTCACCGGCCGCCCTGCGCGGGCTCAGCAGCCGCCGGCGCGTGGCGACATGGCGTCACGACGCAGTCTCGCCAGCCGATGAGATGTCCCGGCGGGCCACTCACCAGGCATGGTCATCTGACCCGCCTGCCCCGCCGTCCCGTACCCGGTGGGGCGGGCGGCACCACTCCCCGCCCAGGACCGGAACCCCAGATGATCCCTCACGCACCTCGCCGCAGACGCCGGTGGGCCGCGCCTACCGCGGCTCTGACCGTCCTCCTCCTCGGCCTGCCGGCGCAGCCGCACGCGGCCGCCGCGACCACCGCCGCCCCAACCGGCGACCGCAGCAGCGCCGAACAGCTGCTCGGCTCGCTCAGCGCCCAGCAGCGCCAGGCGCTGCACCAGCTCGGCTCGATCGATCCGAACGCGCTGCACTTCGACGACCCGGCGGCGCTGAAGTCCGGCAAACCGGTCGACGTGATCGTGCGGTTCCGGCAGCCCACCGCGAACGCGGCCCGGCTGCTGGCGGCCGAGCAGGGCCGGAGCCTGTCGGCGGACTCGGCCCGCAAGGCCGTGCAGAACGCCCACGCCGCCTTCACCTCCGGGCTGGCCAGGGCCTTCCCCGGCGGCACCGCCAAGAAAGCCGGCACCAGCGGCTACACGGTGCGCCGCGGATACACCGACAGCTTCGACGGGGTCAGCATGTCCCTGCCGGGCGACAAGGTCGCCGACCTCCTCTCGATCGACCAGGTCGCCTCGGTATGGGCCGACACGACCGTGCACGCCCTCGACGACGCGGCCGGCGCCGCGGGACCGGCCACGACCGCCGCGGCCGACAGCAGCGACGAGGACGCCATCGCCACGGGCATCGAGCGGTTGCACGCCGAGGGCGTCACCGGCGCGGGCGTCAAGGTCGGCATCATCGACACCGGAATCGACTACCACCACCCGGACCTGAAGGACGCCTACGCCGGCGGCTACGACTTCGTCGACGACGACGCGGACCCGATGGAGACCACGTACGCCGACTGGAAGGCGTCCGGGCAGGCCGAGACCAATGGCGGCGAGACCTACTACACCCTGCACGGCACCCACGTGGCCGGGATACTCGCCGGCCGCGGCGAGGCGTCGACCGCGCTCGCGGCGCACGGTGTCGCGCCTGGCGCGAAGGTGTACGCCTACCGGGTGCTCGGCCCCTACGGCAGCGGGAGCACCAGCGCCGTCCTGGCCGGCATGGACCGCGCGGACCGGGACGGCATGGACGTCGTCAACATGTCGCTCGGCGCCGCCGTCGACGACCCGCTCAGCCCGGAGGCGGTGGCCGCCGACACCATGGTGCTCGACGGGATCACCACCGTCATAGCCGCCGGGAACAGCGGCCCCTCCGCCTACACCCTGGGCACCCCCGGGGCGGCGGCGCTGCCCCTGACCGTCGGCGCCAACGACACCCCGATCCAGCTGCCTTCGTACACGGTGGGCACCGGTGACGGCAGCGCGGTGGAGGCCCGGCTGGTCGCGCAGCCCTACGGCGACGCGCTCGACCGGCTGGCCGGCGGCTCGTACCCGGTGGTGGACGTCGGCACCGGAACCAGCGCCGGCTACGCGGGCAAGGACGTGTCGGGCAAGGCCGTGCTGGTGCAGCGCGGCGGGATCACCCTCAACGAGAAGGTGCAGCGGGCCCGTTCGCAGGGAGCGGCCGCGGTGCTGCTGGTCAACGACAACGCGGCCGAGGGGCACATCCCCGACTACCTCGGCGAGAGCAACACCTTCGCCCCGGCCTTCTCCCTGACCGCGGCCGACGGCGCCACCTTGGCCGCGCAGACGGCCGCCGGCGCACCGGTGACCTTCGCGCCGAAGGGCGAGTTCACCCTCGGCGACGGCGGGCTGGCGGACTTCAGTTCGCGCGGACCGGTCTACGGGACCAACACCATCAAGCCCGAGGTCACCGCGCCCGGCGTCAGTGTCCTCTCGTCCGTTCCCGCGGACGTGGTCGACCCCGGCGGCGCCGCCGACGACTACACCTACGCCTACGAGCGGCTCAGCGGCACCTCCATGGCCACCCCGTACGTGGCCGGCGCCGCGGCCCTGCTGCTCCAGCACGACCCCGGTCTGACGCCGGACGGCGTCAAGACGGCCCTGATGAACACCGCCCGCCCGCTGGAGGGCGCCGCCAGCGTCTTCGACAGCGGCGCCGGCCGTGTCGACCCCTACGCCGCCGTCCACGCGACCGCGACCGTGGACGTCGGCGCCACCACCGCGTACGTCGCCCTCGACGGCTCGGCGACGCAGCGCCACTACCGCACGGGCGCGCTGGACTTCGGCACCCTCGCGCTGGGCAAGCAGTACTCCCACCAGGACACGCTCAAGGTCGGCAACACCTCGAAGCAGCCGGTCCGCTACACCGTCCGGGCCGCCTTCACCCGCGGCTCGGGCTCCTCGCAGGACGCCGCCGCGGCCGGCGTCACGCTCGACGCGACGGACCACGTCACGGTCGGCGCGCACGGCAAGGGATCTGTCCGTACCCGTCTCCACGTGCCCGCGAACGCTCCCGCCGGCAACTACGAAGGTGTCCTCACCCTGACGCCCGACGGCACCGGGCATCCGGCGCTGCACGTTCCGTTCGGCATGCGCGTGGTCAAGACCGGCCTGGCCGAGCTGGACATGACCAAGTCGGTGCTGTCCACCAACCAGGGCACCGGCGCCGGCAGCGCCTCCGGTGGCCAGGCGACGTTCGACCTGAAGATGGCCGGGCAGCTCACCTCCGTCGACATCTTCCTGGACAGCGCCTCCGGCAAGGACCTCGGCTACATCGGCTCCATCGACACGACCGGTCTCACCGAAGGCGTGCTCTACGGCCCGGCGGACGTGGAGGGTTACTACCACCCGCTCACCGGCCGCCGCGACACTCCCGTCGACCCGCGCGGCACGTGGCCGGCCGACGGCCACTACAAGCTGCGGATCATCGGCACCGACGCGCAGGGCAACACCTACCCCGAACTCCGCGACATCTACGTCGACTCCCGCCCGCCGTCGTATACCGACGCCTACGGCGCCTGGGACCCCGCGCACCCCACGGTCGTCGAACGCCCGGTGGGCACCACGAAGTTCGACCTCTCCGGCACCCTGCACGACGACCAGGCCGCCGCCATCCGCAAGGCCGGCATCGACATCGGCCAGGGCGACAACGTGCTGGACTACTCGACGTCCAACCCGCTGGCGCCCGACGCGGGGCTCAGCCCCGACGCGCAGGGCCGGATCTCCGGCCAGGTCACGCTCCCGTCCGGCCCGCCGGTCGGCTTCGTGAAGCTGTGGCCCTCGGACGCGGCCGGCAACATCGGGGACCTGCGGATGATCAACGTGATCGACGCCGGACGGCCGTACGTCGTCGGTGACGCGTCCGCGTCCTCGGCGCGCCCGGGCGACCTGGTGACGTACACCCTGACCGGCCGCAACCTCCAGCAGTGGGCGTCGTTCTCCAGCCAGATCCGCTACGACGCGCGGAACACCAGGATCGTGTCGATCGAGCCCACCAAGGAGCTCCGCAGCTACGGCCCGTCGCAGATCAGGACCACCGACGCCGGCAGCGGGAGCAGCGCCTCCACCACGGCGGCCTTCGACGTGTCGGCCGCGGGCGGGATCACCGGCGACTCGGTCCCGCTGCTGAAGGTGACCTACCAGGTCCTGGACGGCGCGTGGACCGACAACGCGAGCCTGAACACCGGCACCACGTCCGCCACCCGGGCGGACGCCACCAAGGTGTCCTTGAACACGCAGTTCTACGGATCGGTCCGCCGGCTCAACCCGACGTCGAACTTCAACGCCCGGCCCGCCGCGCAGGCGCTCCTCACCCCGGGCCTGGCGTTCGACCCGGCGCACGACTACTCCGCCGACGGGATGACCGCGTCGCTCACCGCGCCCGACGGCACCCGCTACGACCTCGCACCGGACTCCACCGGCCGCATGTCGCTCGCCGGCCTGCCGCCGACGGACGGCACCTACCGGTTCGAGGTCCGCGTCCCCGGCCACTTCACCTGGCACGAGGACATCGACGAGGCGCTGCGCGGTGACTGGGGCCTGGCCGGCACGACGGCGGGCTCCGCGGCAGCGCTCGTCGCCGGGGACGTCAACGGCGACGACGTCATCGACGTCCGGGACGCCGCCGCGGTCTACGCCGCCCGCGGCAGCTCCGACCGCGCCGCGGACATCGACCACAACGGCGTGGTCGACGCCCGGGACATGCACTGGGTGGTGGCCGACTACCTGATGCAGAACAGCACCGCCGACCACCTGACGGCGCCGGTCACCCGGCTGAAGGGCAAGACCCTGAAGGACTACGTCGACGGGATGTAGGGCGAGCGGAAACGGGGAGACGGAGGAACCGGGCCACGGGGGAACGGGGCCACGGGGGAGCGGTCCGCGGGCACGGGGGAGTCGAGGGGGCACCAGGTGGGTTCACCGACCGGCGGGCAGCAGGAGCCGCCCGCGGCACCCGACTGGGGCCTCCTCGGCCTGCTGCCCTTCGACCGCGCGGTGTACCTCGCGGCGCTGCGCGCTCCCGACGACGGGGCCGCCGGGTGGGCCGCCGTGCTGGGCGCTTCCCCGTCCCGGGTGCGGCGGGCGGCGCAGCGGCTCCTCCAGGTCGGGCTGCTGCGCCGCACCCGGGAGGGGCCGCCGGGCCGGCTGGAGCCGGCCGACCCGCGCGAGGCGATGCGCACCCTCGTACGCCGGCGGCAGGAGGACGCGGCCCGGTTCGCCACGGCCGCCGACGGCCTGGCCGAGCGGCTGTCCGCGGAGTACGAAGGGGGCCGGGCGCACCGTCGGCCGCACGGCATCCTGGAGGTCGTCGAGGGCGCGCCGCACGTCACCCACCGCGTGGAGGAACTGGTCGCGGGCGCGGAACGGGACCTGTGCGGTATCGAGGCGCCGCCGTACGTCGGCGAGCCGGGACCGATGGCCGCGGCCGAGGCCGAGGCGCTCGCGCGCGGTGTCCGCTTCCGTTCGCTGTACGCGGTCGAGGTCCTCGCCAACCCGGCGCGGCTGGACCACATCACGGCCATGATCGCGGCCGGCGAGCAGGCGCGCGTACTCGCCGAGGCCCCGCTGAAGCTGCTGCTGATCGACGGGCGTGCGGCGCTGCTGCCGCTGACGGTGGGGGAGAGCGTGCGCGGCCACCGGGCCCTGGTGGTGCGCGGCTCCGCGCTGGTGGACGCGTTGCAGGCGCTGTTCGAGGCGCTGTGGAAGCAGGGTGCTCCGGTGCGCGGCCGGGGCCGGTTCCCGGACCGCGACCTGCTGCGGGACGGCGGCCTCACCGCGGAGGAGCAGGAGTTGGTGGAGTTGCTGGGAGCAGGGATGACCGACGAGTCCATCGCCCGGCAGTTCGGTGTCAGCGTGCGGACGCTGCGGCGGCGGGTGCGGGTCCTGCAGGACAGGCTGGGCAGCACGGGGCGCTTCCAGGCGGGGGTGCGGGCGGCCCAGCGCGGCTGGCTCTAGGTGTCGGCAACGGGGCGCCGCCCCCGGCGGACTGCCGGGGGCGGCGCACGTCAACTCCGTTGCTATGAGCAGGTGTGGTCGGGGTGGAGGGCGAAGTCCAGGGTGGTGGTGGCGCCGCGTCTGACCTTCGCCTGGTCCGGGTGGGGTGCCCAGCCGTCCTGGGCCGCGGTGACCGTGAGCGGGTTGTTGCGGACGTCGAGCCACAGCTGGTAGCGGCCGTTCGCGTCGGTCTTGAGCGTGTAGCTCCCGGCCCAGCTGTCGATCTGCACCGTCGCGCCCTTGAGCGGTGCCGGGGCGGCGGAGCACAGCGCGCCGGTGACCGTTCCGGTGATCTTGCCCCAGGTCTTGGGCGGCAGGACGGTCATCGCCACGTCGATCGGGGCGACCGGGTAGGGCGTGTCCTGCCTGATCTCCAACGCGGCGTCGTACGTGCCCGGTTGGTTGATCTCGGCGCCCGAGGCGTCCAGGGTGACCGTGATCTTCGCGGACTTCCCCGGTGCCAGGGTGACCGACGCCGGGTCGGCGGACAGCCAGGGCACGTCCACCGCGTCGGCGCAGTCGCCGTAGCCGGGCAGCACCTCGACGCTGCCGATCGGCTGGTAGTTGCCGTTGGAACCGCCCACCTTGTAGAAGCCGCAGGCGCTGCCCGCGCGGTACAGGGTGGTGTTGGAGTTGGGCAGGGCTGTCCACGCGCCGGTCAACGGGTCATAGGAGATGCCCTTGTTGGTGAGGGTGGTGGTCTGGTTGGTCACGCCGCCGGACAGCAGCAGCTTGCCGCCGGAGCTGGTCACGCCCATGCCCCACAGGTCGAACGGCATGTCGGCCAGAGGCGACCAGGCGTCGGTGGCCGGGTCGTAGGAGTAGGTGTGGACGGACGCGGTGGTGCTGTCGTCGCCGCCGGCGCAGTAGAGCGCCTTGCCGATCGCGCCGCAGCCGAGCCAGGCGGTCGCCTCGGGGTAGTCGGCGATCTTGGTCCACGTGTCGGCCGCCGGGTCGTAGACCTGGACCGTTCGCTGGCCGCAGGTGGCGGTGCAGCCGCCGACGATGTACCACTTGCCGCCCAGCACCGCCGATCCGGCGCCGGCGAAGCCGCTCGGGATGCTCGCCACGGCCGTCCAGGTGCCGGCGGACGGGTCGTAGACCTGGGTGCCGCGCACCGCCGATCCGTCGGCGGCCCATCCGCCGGTGACGTACAACTTGCCGTTGATGAAGGCGGATTGGGGCGCTTCGCGGGGTACTCCGGTGTCCGCGACGGCGGACCAGGTGGTCGTCTGCGGGTCGTACACGTATGCCGTGGAGACGACGGCGGTGGCGCTCAGGCCGTCCACGGAGTAGACCTTGCCGTCCGGTGCGGTGGCGACGGCGTTGTCCATCACCGCGACCGGCAGGTTCGCCAGGGTCGTCCACGGCGCGGCCGCGGGCGTGGCCGTCGCGGTGGAGGCGGCGGACGCGGCGGGGTGCCGTGCCGGGGCGATGAACCCGGGCCGGTAGTGGCCCTCGACCTCGTGGACCGGGGCGCCCGCGGGGCGCCCCTGCATCGTGAAACCCCGGTCGCCTTCGTCGAGTTGGACCGTGGCGGCCGCGGTTCCGGTGTTCTTGACCGTGACGGTCTGCGAGGCGTTGCCCTGCCAGTTCAGCGTCTTGGCCACGCCGGTCGAGCTGACGGAGAGCTGTCCGGCGGCCAGTGCGACGTTCGTGTCGTTGGCCTGGTCCGCCGCGAGGTCGAGCGATGCCGTGGCGGTCTTGTACTGGCCCGATGTCACCGACAGCGGATGCGTGCCGGTGAGGGTGGAGAAGAACCAGAAGAAGCCGTCGCCGAGCGCGGCGTCGTCCGGGGTGGCCGCGGTGGAGGCGTACTCGGTGGGCTTGTCGGTGGAGACGACCTTGGCGCCGGTCACGGCCTTGCCGGTGTTCGCGTCGGTCACCTGGCCGAGCACCAGGTCGCCCGGGACCGGGTCGCAGGTCGGCCCGCCGACGAAGACGTTGTCCACCTCCCAGTAGTAGGAGTAGGCACCGGTGTACCGGAAGCGGACGCGGACGTTGCTCTGGCCCGCGGCCTGGGGCAGGTCGATCCGCACGGTGTGGCCGCGGTCGGCGGTGTCGGCCCAGTGGTTGACCGTCGCCCACGTGGTACCGCCGTCCAGGCTCAGGTCCACGTCCGCGGTGCTGTTGCTGTACCCCTCGTACCAGGTCTGGAACGTCAGATACGGGTCGGGCAGGGCGCTGAGGTCGTAGACCGGACTGACCAGTGAGGTGTCCTGCTTCCCGCCGGACCCGTAGGTCCTGCTGTCGACCATGGCGTACTGCCCTGATCCGGTTGTCGAGTTGCCGCGGGAGCTGTCGAAGCGCCAGGTCTGCCCGGTGCCGTCGGCGTCGCTGACGGTCCATCCGCTGGGCGGGGTGGCGCCGGCCGCGGAACTGAAGTCCTCCGTGCCGCCGTGGGAGTGGGAGGTGTACCCGGCCGCGGTGCATCCGGCGTCCACCGGGACTCCGATGTTCCGCGTCACGTTGCCGTCGCCGACCGCGACGGACGTCTCGTTCGGCGCGTAGCCCGGGTACGCGGCTGCGGTCTGCAGGGTGTAGCTGCCGTCGACCGGAACGCTCAGCGTGTAGCGGCCGGTGGCGGGGTCGGTGTGCACGGCGCTGGTCGGCTCGCCCTTGACCTGCACGGTGGCGTACAGCGGCCAGCCGTGGCCTGATGCGTCGGCGACGGTGCCGGTGACCGCCACCCGTGCCTTGGCGGCGAGAGCGGCGTCCTCGGTGAGCGTCTGCCCGTCCACGAGGGCGACACCGGGGAAGGTCTTCGCCGCGTAGCCGAACTTGGTAGCCGTGATGTCATAGGTGCCAGGGTCGACGACGACGGTGTACGTGCCGTCTGCCGCGGTGGTCGCTTGCGCGTCCCCGGCGGTGACGAGCGCTCCCGCGAGGGGGGCACCGGTGGCGCCGTCCGTGATCGTGCCCTTGACCGTGGCGTGCGGGCCGGCGGCGAACGCCGAGACGCCGTCGGGGGTCCCCAGCCCGGTCGGCCCGTCGTAGCCGTCGCCGCCGGTGCACAGATAGCCGCCGCCGCACGACCCGTTGGACCCCGACGTCACGTCGTGGAGCGCGCTTTGCCTGGCGTACGGGAAGGTCATCGGATACGAACCGGCGGCGGGCACACCGGCCAGCGCGTACACCGACGCGATGATGGGGGAGGAGACGCTGGTGCCGCCGAAGACGTGCCAGGTGGAGCCGGAGAAGACGGCCACACCGGTGTCGGGGTCCGCGATCGCGGAGACGTCGGCGACCGTGCGCCCGGCGCAGCCGCTGTCGGTCTGGACCGACGGCTTTGCCTCGAACTTCGAGCAGCCGCTGCCCGCGTCGCTCCACGCGGACTCCGACCAGCCGCGTGCGGAGGAGTCGCGTACCAGCGAGGTGCCGCCGACCGCGGTGACCAGGGGGGAGGCCGCCGGATAGTTCACGCCGTACCCGTCGTCACCGGAGCTCGCCGTGATCACGACGCCCGGGTGGTCGTAGTACTGCGCGTCGGACTGCGGTGCCGAGGCGTCCTCGGGGGCGCCGTAGCTGTTGGAGACGAACTTGGCGCCCTTCGCGACGGCCTGGTTCACCCCGGCGCCGAGGTTGGCCATGGAGGCGCTGTCGGTCTCGACCAGCATGATCTTGCAGTCGGGGCAGACCGCGCTGATCATCTGGACATCGAGCGCGATCTCCCCGGCCCAGTCGGCGTTGGGGGCAGGGTAGTCGGTGCCGCCGCGCTGGTCGATCTTGGTGAAACAGCCGTTGGCCGTGGTGCAGGCGGGCAGCCCGTACTGCTGGCGGTAGGTGGCCAGTTCCGTCTCCGCGGACGGGTCGTCGTAGGCGTCGACGACGGCGACGGTCTGGCCGGCCGAGGCGGCGGTCGAGGGCAGGTGGTAAGCGGCCTTGAGGTCCGTGGGGCCCAGGCCGGTCGGGGTGGCGTCTGCGCTCGCGGCCACCTGCGCCTTGGACTGCTGGACGTCGTCGCGTTCCAGCGCGGAACACGCCGCCTGCGACGGCTTGGTGGAATGGGAGCACAGGCGGTGCGACGGATGCGGGGTCTTCTTGCTGGTCGTGGCGGCCGCCGGCGCCGGGGCGGTGCCCGGTGGTGCGGCCTGCGCCGGGAGTTGAACGGTCAGTACGGCCATCGCGGCAGCGGCGCCGACGACCAGCAGTCGTCTGAGTCGTTGCCGTGAGTGGGCACCGGGTATCGCCAAGGTGTTCCCTCCGGGTACATGGAGCGGTCGTGACTCCTGTCGGGCGGTGGTGCCGCGAGCATGGCAGGAGCAGAGGGAACGCAGCGGGGTCCCGGGCGGCAGGCAGCGGCCAACTTCCGGAAGGGGACAGCAACCGGTCCGCGGGACAGCCCGCCACCTGAACGTGACCGGGGCCGGCGCTCTGCCGTGCTCAGGCGAAGGCGCCAGTCAGGGGCGTTGCCCGTGGGTGGGGGTGGACGCGGGTCGGGCGATCAGCAGGCAGGTGTCCGACCGGCCGTGTCGGCCGCTTCGGGGCGTGATCCGCTGGTCGTCCCTGCCGTCGCTCATCGATCACCGCCGTGGCTGGAGCGGCGGCTCGACGCGGCCACCGCTGCCGGGTGCCGGGTGCCGGAAGGTCCTCGCGGACAAGAAGTCAGGCAGGAACGCGCTCCGCCCCGAACTGAAGGCGTGCCGCGCCTTCTCAACCCCGGCGGCACCCTCGTCGTCCCGAGCCTGGACCGCCCGGGCCTGGCCGCCGCCCGCGAGTGAGGCCGGGTCGGCGGGAGGCCGAGCGTCGCCACCGGGCAAGTCATCCGCGCCGCGGCGATCAGCTGCCGACCCCGGCCGCTCGATCACCTCGATCGCCACGCCGCCGGCCGTCTCCCCACGCACTCCCGACAACCACATCCGCAGGACCGCGTCGCCGGACCACGAGGGGGCGCCGTCGGACGCGGCGCCCGCACGCGAGGCGGCGGGGCTGGTGTCGCGCTCGGACGGAACCCACCACATCGCATCCCGCGAGGCGAACTCCCGCCCGCGCCCTCGCTCATCCTCCCTCGCTCCCCTGAGGTGAGAGATGTGGGAGCGGACGCCGTAGGAGGGCTCGCCGCAGAGACGATCAGCCCACGGGGCGAAGGCCGCTGTGGGCGTGGACGATGCTCTCGCCGCGTACCCGGGGTTCGCGGGGCTTATGAGGCATCCTCGCCGGGACTGCGGAGCTGGTCGGTGTGCTTGGTGACCTGGTCGACGCGAGCGGCGAGATCGGGATGCTCGGCACGCAGGTGGGAGCGGGTGGCGGTGAGGGGAGCGAGCAGGCCGGCGGCGTCGTCAGCGGCGAGGGCTGTGTCGAGATCGCTGACCGCGGTCCGCGCGGTGGAGGGAAGGCCGGTCAGGGCAGTGATCTGTCCGGCAAGCCTGCGCAGGTCGGCGGCGTTGGTGCGGGCCCATGTGTCGACCGTTCGGTCGGCCGCGCGGCGGGTGCGGGTGGCGGTGACTCTTTCTTCGCCGGTGGAGCCTGGCGGGCCGGGGCGAAGGCGCAGGTACCGCCGTTCGGCGGCCTGGCGGCTGGCCACGCCGAGGGGGCCGGCGAGATCGGCCCAGCTGGCGCCGGATGCCCTCGCCGTTTCGATCAGGCCCGTTTCCCAACCGGCGAGTTGCTCGCGCACCTCGCGCAGGAGGAGCAGGGAGTCCAGAGCCTGCTGGGGCTCCGGCCCGGGCGGGGGAGTGTCGTCGGGGTGTGCGCCGCGGGCGCCGCGGACCGCAGCGTCGATCTTCTCCAGTGCCGCCTTGGCTGCGAGGAAGGAGGCCGCGCCTGGCGGCGGAGGCCCGGCCGGGGTGGGGCGTTCGGCTGTCATGGAGCTCTCCTTCGCCATGTCATCCATTGGGTGACGCTGATGTTTGTCATCCAATGGATGACATGCTACAACAGTGGGCAGGTGAACGACACCGGCGACAACCGCCCCGTCTCTGGAGGTGTACAGCGATGCTTCTGCGTACCGACCCCTTCCGTGAACTGGACCGCCTCACCGAGCAGTTCCTGCGTCCCGGCACTTGGTCGCGCCCGACGGCGATGCCGATGGACGCCTACCGCGACGGCGACGAATACGTGGTGGTCCTCGATCTTCCCGGCGTGCCGCGGGAGGCAATCGACATCGACGTCGAGCGCAACGTGCTCGTCGTGAAGGCCGAGCGGCGGCCGACAGCGCACGGCGACGGCGTCCGGATGGACCTGTCCGAGCGGCCCTTGGGCGCCTTCTCCCGCCAGATCATGCTGTCCGACGTCCTCGACACCGACCGTATCCAGGCCGACTACGAGGACGGCGTGCTGACGGTGCGTATCCCGATCGCTGAGCGCGCGAAGCCCCGTAAGGTCGTTGTCGGTTCGGGGTCCCGCCGCGGGGAGATCGCCGGCTGAATCGACCCGGCCGGCGGCCACCACTGTTGCCGGCCGCCGCCGACGGCTTGTCCATTTCCCTGTGCCCGTCGGTCCGCCCACCGGGCCGACGGGTCTGCCGAGACGGAAGGTTTCGACTTCACCCATGCACGCACAGCCCGGGTCTCGCCAGACCGCACCGGCGCTTCCCTGCGACTACGAGAGGTTGCTCGAACACGTTCGCTACGACGGCGCGTACGCCACCCGCGAGCGGGCCGAACGGGCCGTCCGCACGGTCCTCACGGCCTTGGGCAGCCAAGTCGGTGACGACTTGCGCGGCGAACTCGCCACCCACCTGCCGACCGAGGCCGTAGGCGCTCTCCTGGCCGAACCCTCGACCTCGGCGCGCCGTACCGGCTGGGCCTTCGTCCAGGACGTCGCCGCGCGCATCGGCGTTTCCCCGGCGGTCGCGCGCTGGGAGACCGGGGCGGTACTGAGCACCCTTGCCACCCTGCTGCCCCCCGATCTGCTCACCCGCGCTCTGGAGCAGCTACCTCCCGGTTACGCGCTGCTGTTCGGTCGGGCCGAACTCATCCAGGCCGCCTGAAAGCCTGGCGCGGCGGTCCCGGACATTCGAACGTACCCGCCGCCCCGTCGGGGTCTCGAAGGAGCCCCAGTACGGCTGCCGCTTGCTTGCGACGCCGGCACGGTACTGGCCCTGGCCGGGTCCGCCGCCACGATCCAGCGGCTCGGGTCGGAGCGGGCGATCCCGGTCAAAGCACTAGGCGTGCCGCCGTCCTGCTGCCGATCGCCACCTGGCCGGGCGCACGATCCGCGGCGTGGGCCCGGCCTCTTCGGGGCTACCGAACAGCCCGCGGGTGCCGGAGAGTTCCAGTATCCGTGCGACCGTCGGTGCGAGCGCCGAGACGGTCAGCGTGACATTGCGGTCGATGGCCCGCGACCTGAGCCGCAGCAACATGTTCAGACCCACGCAGTCGAAGAACAGGACGTCGCCGAGGTCGAGGTCCAGGCCGCCCGGCGAGCGTTCCAGGCAGTGCGCCAGCACGCTGCCGACGCCCGCCGCGGTGGCGAGATCGATCTCGCCGCATACGGCGGCCCGGCAGCGGCCGTTCCGCTCGACGGTCCGGATGGTGAGGCCCGAGCCGATGTCCCGGAAGGTGGCGGTTCTCGACTGCGCCGGGTCGTCTCCGTGAGCGAGCAGGTGGTTGCCGGCGGCTGACACGGGTTCTGTGACGGACATGGGACCTACCCCCCTTTGTGGTTGTACCTGGCCATGAGCGTTCCCTTCCGCTCCGCACACGTCAAGGAATACACGAAATATTGTTCATGAATTGAGCGACATGAACAACTCGCCGTATGGTGGGCGGGTGCCCGAACCAGCCGACGCCCGCCCGACCTGGACTTTCCTGACCAACCACGCGCGGGTACTGGCCGCCATCGCCGGTGACCCCGGGGTCCGCGTGCGCGACATCGCGGCACGATGCCTGCTGACCGAGCGTGCGGTGCAGAGGATCATCGCCGACCTGGAAGGCGACGGTTACCTCACGCACACGCGGGTCGGACGCGCCAACCACTACGAGATCCCCCCGGGCACCAGGCTCCGGCACCCCGCCGACGCCGGACCCACCGTCGCCGACCTGCTCGCCCTTCTCGCCCTGGAATCCGGCGACCGGTCGAGCTGACCGGCAGCACGTCACCGCACGGCTCGAGCGTGACGCCCCGGGAGCCCGGACAGGGGCTTGCGTGAGGGCGACGCGGTCAGACCACCCGTCACCGGTGTGACCGGTCGCCTGCGCACGTGCGGGAGCACGCCGAACGACCGGGTGTCGGCGCGCTCCGATCAGCAGGGCCGCAGTTGATGGCGCGCCCCGGGTCAGCGGTTGCGCCGTTCGTTGTGCCAGGCCCACAGGGGCAGCGCGAACCAGCACAGCGCGAACCACACGACCAGCGCCCCGACCAGCCATGCCGCTGTGGTATCCCGCATCGCCACCCGCAGCACCAGCAGCAGCGACGAGGCCATCGTGCACAGCAGGAGGAAGAGCCCGAGCAGCGTCAGCCGGGACGCGAGGACGACCGTCTGCGGCTTGAGCCGGCGGCCGGTGAGCAGTCGGTGCATCGTCACGGGCCCGACCAGCGCGCCGGTGGTGGCGGCGCCCAGCACGACGGTGACCACGTAGATGTGCCGGTCGGTCCCGTCCAGGGTCGTGAACCGCTGCTGGAAGACCACGGTCAGCAGAAAACCGAAGAGGATCTGCACGCCGGTCTGCGCGACCCGCACCTCCTGCAGGAGGTCGCCCCACCTGCGGTCGGCCCGCTCCTCGGGGCTCTCGTTCCGCCCGCGCCCGGCGGCCGGCGGCTCGTCGTGCGGGTCGCGGGCGTTCATCGGCCCTCCTGTCGCCCCGTCCCCCTCGTCGGGGGTATCGGCTCGATCGTCGTCCGCCTCGCGTATGCCGCGCTCATCCGACCGGGGCCGCGTGAGGGGGGAGGCAGTCCTGGCCGGGGCCTCCGGCGGGCTGTTCCGGGTCGGGTGCGATCAGGTCCAAGAGGCCGTCCATGCCGCCCTGCGCGAACGCGGCGCGCTGCCGTGCGGCCCCCGTTCCGTTGCGGATGAGGCGCTGCGCGCCAGCGGTCACGCGGCCGACGTCGCCGAGCTCCTTGAGCGCGGGGGCGATGCGTTCCAGCAGCGAACCGACCACTTCGGCCGCGGACGAGGGGGTGGCGGTGCACGGATCGACCAGGTCGGCGCTCAGGCCGCGGCGGGCGGCATGCCATCCGGCGGCCTGCAGCACGCTGGCCGGTGGGTCCAGCGGGCGGGCTCCTCGGCGGCCCTCGCGCAACGCCGTCGCCACCAGCCCCCGTGCCATACCCGCGATCGTGACCGCACTCTCGACGTCGAGCTGGACATCGGGAGCCCGAACCTCGAGCGTCGGGTATTCGTCGGACAGCCGGGCGTGCCAGTAGAGCTGGTGCCGGTCGGCGACCACGCCGGTGGCCAGCAGGGCCGCCACCCGCTCCTCGTAGTGGGCAGCGCCGGAGAAGAAGGGCGGCGGCCCGCTGACCGGCCAGCGCCCGAACACCACGGTGCGCCAGCTGGCGAACCCGGTGTCCCGCCCCTCCCAGAAGGGGGAGTTGGCGCCCAGCGCCACCAGCACCGGCAGCCAGGGCCGCAGCCGGCCGAGCGCGGCGGCTCCGGCTTCGCGGTCGGGTACGGCTACGTGGATGTGCATGCCGCAGATCAACTGCTCGTCGACCAGTCGCGCCGCGTCCGCCCGTATCTCCCGGTAACGCTGCGTGGCTGTCACGGGTACCGCCGGTCCGTCCGCCACGGGCGCGGCCCCGGTGGAGGCGAGCCGGCAGCCGGCACGGCGTGCCGCGGCTCCGACGGTCCGCCGGTACCGGACGAGATGCGAGGCGGCCTCGTCCAGTTCGGAGCACACCGGGGTGGCGACCTCGACCTGCGCCTGCAGCAGCTCGCTGTCGACCTCTTCGCGCCGCAGGCCGCGCTCCCGCTCGGCCGCCGCCTGCACCTCGCCCACGCGCGGGGCCGGCAGTCCGGTCTTCCGGTCGAGCAGCAGGAACTCTTCTTCCACGCCGAGGGTCAGGCCTGTCGTCATGTGGAGCACCTACCCCTGATCGGTGCCGGCACGACGGGACCGGGGGACTTTGGCGCTCGGACCGCAACCCCGGCCGCGCGCCTCCGGCAGGAAGGTCACCCAGACCGTCGCGGCGGCCGACGCCGTACCCGTCACCGCCACCTCGCCGGCGCTCACCGGCTCCGCGACGGCCGCCGCACGGACAAGGGCGCGGGTCGGTACAGCAGGTCGCTTCCGAACGGTTCGAGCACCAACTGAACGGGCTGTGCCCGGGGACGCGTCCTCGGGCACAGTGCGGGAACTGGAGATCACGGCCACTCCCGTCGAGAGGAGTGGCGCCTACTGCGGATCTTGCGGGGCGGATGCGAAGAGGTTGAGGCCCAGCGCGCCGGACAGGTAGTGGGTCGCCCGTTGGCCTCGGACGCTGTTGCCGGCCGGGTCCAGACCGGGGGAGAACACGGCCAGCCCGCCCTTGCCGGGAGCGATGGTCAGGATGCCGCCGGATACCCCGCTCTTGCCCGGCATGCCGATCTCGTAGAGCCAGTCGCCGCTGCGTTCGTACAGGCCGGAGGTGGCCAGCGCGGCCAGAGTGTCGCGGCATACCGCGGCGTCGACGACCTGATCGCCGGTGAGGGGATTGACGCCGCCGGTGGCGAGGGTGGCTCCCATGACGGCCAGGTCGCGGGTGGTCACCGAGAGGGAGCACTGCTTGGTGTAGACGTCCGTGGTCTCGATAGGATCCCAGCCGAGGCGGTGGTAACTGTCGAGTAGCCGGGCGATCGACTCGTTGCGCTGGTTGGCGGCAGCCTCCGACTCGTACACCCGCGTGTCCAGGTCGAGTTCACGGCCGGCGAAGCGGGACAGTCCGTGGTGGACGAAGTCCCAGCGCTCGGCGGCGTCCGCTCCGGGGACCAGGCTCGTGGTGGCCAGTGCGCCGGCGTTGACCATCGGATTCATCGGGCTGCCGTGATTGAGTTCGATGGCCAGGATGGAGTTGAACGGCAGGCCGGTGTTGTTGACGCCCACCCGCCGCCTGACCGACTCGCGCCCGAGGGCCTGGTCCACCAGGGCGAACACGAACGCCTTCGAGATGGACTGGATGGAGAACGGATGGCCGGCGTCACCGGCGTGGCGAACGCTTCCATGCCCGTCGGCGACGCTGAGTCCGAACAGGCTCGGATCGGCCTCGGCCAAAGCGGGAATGTAGTCCGCCACGCGTCCCGAGGCGTCGTCCCGAAACCGTGCGTAGGCCGCGGACAGCGCGTCATCCACGGCTGCCGCACTGGGCAAGGTGCCGGTGGAGACAGCCGCCGCCTCATGGACGGGCCCGGCCGAGTCGCCGGGATCGTGGATTATGCCGCCCATGGACTATGGCCTCCTCTCACGGATCACCCGCAAGCCTGCCCTACATGAGAGTCATATGGCACATAGTGTCGCAATTGACCCTCTTACGTGAGGTCGGCGCAGGCGGCACGTAGGCGGTGACGCTGTACGTGCGGTACCTGCCTATGCCCGGGGCGCGATCGGGCGCCGGCTGGAGCAGACTGGTGGAGGACCGGACGGCATCATGGCGCGGGCCGTGCGCCCGCGTTTGCCGCGCCCCGACGCGGCCCGCGTCCGCCGCCAGGCTCTGCCGCCCCGCCCAGGTGATCGGGCAGCAGGGCGACTACCTCAAGGTACGGCGTTGTGACGGTGGTGACTCGGCACGGCAGGGGTGATCGGATGGCAGGCGCGAGCGTTTCGGCCGCCGCTGGGGAACGGCTGCTGGCGGAGCTGATCAGGACCGCCCAGCAGGCGTCGCCCGCGGAACTGCCGACGGTCCTGGAGCGGTATGCCGAGGCCATGGGTATGGGCCGTGCGGTCGTCTACCTGGCCGATCTCCAGCAACGACTGCTGCTACCGCTGGTCGAGGGCGAGCCGGACCTGGAGATCGACGCTTCCCTCGCCGGATGGGCCTATCGGACCAACTCCCTGCGGGTGGAGGAGGGTACACCCGCAGAGCTGACCATATGGCTGCCGCTGGTCGACGGAGCGGAGCGACTGGGAGTCCTGGAACTCCGCATGGAGACACTGGACAGGCTCACACTCTGGCGTTGCCGGGCGATGGCATCGCTCCTGTCCATGATCATCAACTCCAAGCGCACATACAGCGACACCTTCGCGCGGCGCATGCGGACCCGGCCGATGCAACTGCACACGGAGATGCTGAGGGCCTTTCTCCCCCCGCGCTCGATCGGCACCGGCCAGGTGGTGTCGACCGCCGTCCTGGAACCTGCGTACGGGCTGGGCGGCGACGCCTTCGACCATTCGTTCACCGAGGGCTGTCTGCACGCCACGATCCTTGATGCCATGGGCCACGACCTGTCGTCCGGGCTTGCCACCTCCGTGGCCATGGCGGGCTGCCGCACTGCGCGTCGCACGGGGGCGGATCTGGCCGAACTCGTCGACGTGGTCGACCAGGCACTGACGAAGTGGCTCCCGGACCAGTTCTGCACCGGCATCTTCACGCAGTTGCACATGCCGACCGGCGTACTGCACTGGTCCAACTGCGGTCACCCGCCGCCGTTGCTCATCCGCGGCCAGCGCCTGCTCGATGAAGCTCTGGAGCGCGATTCCGAGCCTCCGCTGGGGCTGCCCGCCAGCCTGGCCGGCGGTTCCCGCCAGGTGCACGAAGCCGGCCTCGAACCCGGTGACCGGATACTGCTCTACACCGACGGCGTCGTGGAGTCGCGCGACGAGCGCGGGGAGCAATTCGGCCTGGAGCGGTTCACCGACTACGTCATCCGGTCGACCGCCGCCGGGCAGAACGCCCCAGAGGTGCTCCGCCTGCTCATCCATGCAATCCTCGCTCATCAGCACAACGAACTCAGCGACGACGCCACTATTCTGATGATCGAATGGCGGCCGCCAGGCCAGTGAGCCGACGCAGCCATGGCGCCCGGAAGCTCGGCGGGCTGCCGCCGAAACGCCGGGCGGTTGATGGCGAGTTGATTCCTGCAACTCTCTCCCCGCGAATCCCACGCTCGACGCCTGAGAATGCCGAGCTGTCGGGACGGCTGCAGCGCGGTCAGCAGGGTGCCCAAGTCCGCTGGCATGGGATGCGAGCGTTCAGCGACCTGGGCGGGTGTGACGGTTAGCCGGCCGCCGGGCGGGCGCGTCGCCGGTCGCGCCAGGCCCGCCACAGTCGCAGCGGGTAAAGTCCGAACAGCGGAGCGTGTCGACCGAGGGAATCGATGTCCCGACGGTCGAAAGCCCGGGCATACCGCTCCGCCTCCTCGGCGGTCGGATAGCGCTTGTCCCCGCACGCACCGCACTCCCGCAGGCAACTCCAGCGCAGGGTGCAGCCCTCGTGGGAGAAGCGGTAAAGGTGACCGAGCAGGCGGCAGCGCAGCATTCTGCCGACCATACGCGGAATTGCGCGTGCCGGGCTCCTGGATGCCTGCCGGATCGCCCGAATGGACTATTCCGAAAAGAGAGCTGAGGCACCTATGAGCGAGTCCGGCACGTTGCGCACCATTCGCACGGACATCCCGGCCCGCCTGGACCGGCTGCCATGGTCGCGCTTCCATTGGCGGATCGTCATCGGCCTGGGCACCGTCTGGATTCTCGACGGCCTGGAGGTGACCATCGTCGGATCGGTGGCCTCCCGTATGACCCAAAAGGGCAGCGGGATCCATATGTCCTCCGGCGACATCGGTACCGCGGCCGGTATCTACGTCGCCGGTGCGTGCGTGGGCGCATTGTTCTTCGGACAGCTCACCGACCGGTTCGGCCGCAAGAAGCTGTTCATCGTCACCCTGGGGCTCTACGTCGTGGCCACACTCGCCACCGCCTTCGCTTTCGCGCCCTGGTATTTCTTCCTGATCCGGTTCTTCACCGGCGCCGGTATCGGCGGCGAATACGCGGCGATCAACTCGGCCATCGACGAACTCATCCCCGCGCGGAACCGGGGCCAGATCGACCTGACCATCAACGGCAGCTACTGGGTGGGGGCCGCGCTGGGGAGCCTGGGGTCACTCATCCTGCTCAACACCTCATGGGTCAGTCTGCACATCGGCTGGCGGATCGCTTTCGGGATCGGGGGAATCCTCGGACTGGGCATCATGATCGTCCGCCGCCATGTCCCCGAGAGCCCCCGATGGCTCTTCATCCACGGCCGGGAACAGGAAGCCGAGCGGATCGTGGACCGGATCGAGAACGAGGTGCGGGCCGAGACGCAGCGGGAGTTGCCGCGGCCGCAGGGGTCCATCGCCGTGCGGCAGCGGCGCGTGATCCCGTTCCGGGAGATCGCCCGGGGGGCCGCGCAGCGCTACCCGCGGCGGGCACTGCTGGGCCTGGCCCTCTTCGTGGGCCAGGCATTCCTGTACAACGCGGTGACCTTCAACCTCGGCACGCTCCTCAGCGGCTTCTTCGGCGTGGCTTCCGGCCAGGTGCCCTACTTCATGGTGATCTTCGCGGTCAGCAACTTCCTCGGGCCGTTGCTGCTCGGCCGGCTCTTCGACACGGTCGGGCGGAAGCCCATGATCATGGCGACCTACTTCGGGTCGGCGATCGTCACCGCCATCCTGGCGGCGCTGCTGATGAACAACAACCTGACCGACTGGTCCTTCTTCGCCCTGGTCCTGGTGACCTTCTTCATCGCCTCGGCGGGAGCCAGCTCCGCGTATCTGACGGTCAGCGAGGTCTTCCCGATGGAAAGCCGGGCGCTGTGCATCGCCCTGTTCTTCGCGGTGGGAACGGCCGTCGGCGGTATCACCGGTCCGCTGCTTTTCGGCCAGTTCATCAACAGCGGAAGCAGGAACCTCGTCGCTGTCGGCTTCCTGATCGGCGCGGGCGTCATGCTGCTGGGCGGTGTGGCGGAGATGTTCTTCGGCGTACGCGCGGAGCAGCAGTCGCTGGAGAACATCGCCCGCCCGCTCACCGCGGAAGAGGCCGAGGCCGAATCCGAAGGACGCGAACCCGCCCCGCAGCCGGATCTCGGCGCGCGCGGCGCCCGGATCGCGGAGCGCAAGGTGCGTCAGAGCCAGCGGGAGCGCAGCGGTGGCCGCCGCTACGCGCCCGGCGTCGGGAGTTCCTTCTACTCTCCGGGACTGGCCGGCACCGGCGGGCAGAACAGCCGCACGGCCGCGATGGCGGACGAGGCCGAGGACAGTGAGATCGAAGAGGTATCGGACGCGCTCCACGACAACGGGACGATGGACCGGGCCGCCCTCGAAAAGCTGGTGAACGGGAAGGGCTGGGGCCCCGGCCGTTTCCGCAAGGCCCTCGGGGAAGCGGTCTTCGAGTCCCGGGCGCGGCGGACATCCGCCCACGCGTACTCCCCACCGGAGCGCGGGAACGACCACTGACCAGGTCAGACGCCCCCCGCTCACCTCCGGGGGTCCTCCACCTTCGCCTTCGCGCTGGTGGAGGACCGTGCCGGTGCGGAAGTTGGCGTTCAGCGGAAGGAGCTGACGCAGCCACACCGGTCACCCACCTCGGTGTGCGAGCCCCGACCCGTCACCTTCCGCCTCCCCGGCCGCCCGCAACCGCTGCTCCTCCCGAGCTGAGTCGACGTCCCGTTCCAGGGGTGTACGGCTCACGGCCGTTGCAAGGTCGTCCAAGGCCCGCTTCTGCAGTTCCGCCCCACGCCGCACCACCGGGCGTCGACCCCCAGCAGCGCCATCCCATGCGTGGAGCACCTCCTTCACGCGCCGCCACTCCGGATTCCTGTGCTCGCGCACGTTGACTGCCGCCTGCGCGGTGTCCGCCTCCAGGGCCTCGGCGAACCGCTTCGACTCGGGGACGAAACGGCTGTCGGCCGGAGGAGGTTGGCCCTCCATGAGCATCGCCGCCCGGCCGAACCCCTTGAGCGCTTCCTGCGCCTCCTCCGCCTCGCGCGACGTCAGACCGCGGGGGCGGACCGGTTCCTGCCTTGCCCTGTCGTACGACTCCTGCCAGGCGGCACCTGCCTCCCTGCTCGCCAGCAGTGCCCTACGCATGTCGGCGTGATGTTCCCGAGTCGGTTCAGCGTGGTTGCGGAGCACCGCGGCCGCATAGCGTCCGTTGGCGGCAAGCCAGTCCGCAAGCCGGCTCGGCAGCCGGGGTGTCTCCCATGCGGGGAACAGCACGTACGCCAGCATGGCCAGGGCCCCGCCGAGCAGGGTGAGCACCACTCGCTCCGGGACGGCCTGCTCCCATGCCTGACCTCCCATGCCGAGCAGGAAGACGGCGTACGCGGCGGTGAAACACTGGGAGTAGGCGTAGCCGGTACGGATCAGCGTGTAGGACAGGCCCGCCGAGACCACCGCCAACACGCCGTACACATGGGTGCTCGGGCCCAGGGCCTGCACCATCCCGGTGGCGAGCGCGACGCCCGCCAGGGTTCCGGCGAGACGGGCCACCGCGCGCGCGTACGTCCGGTGAAAGTCCGGTCGCATCACCATCACCGAGGCGATCGGCGCCCAGTAGGCGTGGCCCAGGGGTAGCCGGGTGGCGAGCAGGTAGCCGAGTGGGGCCACCACCGCCAAGCGGATGGCGTGCCGTAACACGGGCGAGTCCCGCCGGAGTTCACGGCGGACCGCCCGGATGATGACCGGGGCCAGCCGGAACATCGTCGGGCGCACCAGGGACCGGGCGTCCGCGGGGCCGGGCGGCGTGGGCGTCCTCCCGCGCTCGTCGCCGGTCCGGGCGATCTTCATCGCCTCGCCGAGCAGTTCCACGAGCTGCTCGGCGGCCTCCCGCGCCGGCCCCTCCAGCACCTCGTGGTCCTTGTCGACGCGCAGGACGTCCGCGCTCTCGGCCGGGACCTCGGCGGGAGTACCGCGGCGGATCGAACGGGCGGCCGTATCCAGCACGTCGGCGGCCGCGTCGAGCAACTCCCGAGCGCGGTCCCGCCCGGGCCCCTCCGCCGGGGCTCCGACGTCCGGGTCGGCGAGCGCGGCGACGACCGGCCGAATGCGCTCGGCGAGTCCCCGGGGGCCGTGGAGGACGGCGGGACGGGTGCGGGCCTGTGATGGCGTCATGGCGGCCGCGTCCCGGGCCGACATCAACGGCTCAGGGCGGAACGGAGCGGTCGGGTCGTGCCGTAGTCGGCGTGCGTAGTCCGCCACGGCGGCCAGGGCGTCGGCGAGCGCGTCACGATGCGCCCCCCAACGGCGGATCGGGAACAGCAAGATCAGCACGGCCTGCGCCACGCCTCCGAGCGCGATGACTCCGGCGTGCTCCAGGGCTCGCCAGACACTCGTGGGCAAGGTGATGGTCACCAGCATGCTGCCGACGGTCGTCGCCGCGACGATCCCAGCGGTCGAACCGACGGCCCACGCCATGCCCGCGACAAAGGCCCATACGGCCAGCAGCGGCAGGAACGTCACAAGTCGTCCCGCCGCCAGGTAGCCCACGAAGGTGCTGAGCGCCAGACCCGCGCCCGCGCCGAGTGCGATCACCTTGCGTGGACGGCAGGTGCGCTGGAAGGTGGCGCCACCCGCGGAGTAGGCACCCAGGGCGGCGGACGCGGCATACGCAGGGGAGGCCAGCCACAGCGTCGACCCGATGACGATCGCCACACCAGCTGCCGCGCGCAGTGCCAGCAGGGGCTCCAGCCGTGTCTCCTCGATCGTGAGCGCGGATCGCACGACCTCCCCGAAGGCCCGCAGCCACGTCACGGGTGTGAGCCTAACCGGAATGTCCTGCGGGGTCGCATCGGCCGCGCCGCCGCCTCCTCGCGGCGTCGCGTTCGGCGGACGCGAGCCCCCGGGCGAGTCGTTGGCCACCGCCTCGGCGCTGCCTGTTCAGCCTGAGTGGCCGCGGCTCGATGTCGTCCGCATGGCCGATCCGGAATGCCCGCCGAAGGTCGCGAAGCAGGTGAGGGCGGTACACGGAATCGAGGCCGAGAGCCGCGAGCCGGCGGGCGAGGGCGGGCGGGTGCGGTGCCCCATGCCGCAGGGACAGTGTGCGGCCGGACGGCCAGTGTGTGACCGGGGGTAGCCAGCCGGGCTTCCTGTCGATTCGGGGGGACGAGCCCGCCGGTTCCGTCGGAGTTCGAGTCGCCGGTGATAAAACTTCAGGGAAGTCGGACTACAGCGGGCAACGGCCGACGAAAGGGACGCAGGCGATGACGCACAGGCTCGCTTATGCCCGGACCAGGCGTCCCCGACACGAGCGCCGTGGAGAGGCCCGGTTGCCCGGCGTGATCGCGACCGTTTCCGCGATCGCGCTCTACGTGGGCCTGCCGCAACGACTGCTGATCGCACCGCGCTATGTACTGCCGGCTCTGGAACTGTTGCTGCTTGTACCGCTCATCGCGGTCAACCCCAAACGGTTGACACGGCAGAGCAAGGTGTTCCGGGTCCTGTCGCTGGCGCTCGTGCTGGTCATCGCCGCCAGCAATCTGGTCGCCCTCGGCATCTTGATCCACGAGCTGGTCTACGCCGGAGTGAAGGACGGGCGTTCCTTGTTGGTGGCCGCGTTGCAGGTCTGGCTCACCAACATCATCGTCTTCGGCCTGGCGTACTGGGAACTGGACCGGGGCGGCCCCGTCACCCGCACCCAGGCCCGGCGCGCCGACCTGCCGTTGGCGGACTTCCGGTTCCCCCAGGACGAGGACGACGACGCGGTTCAGGAAGTCGCGGACGGTGCCAGCGCCACATCGGACTGGATGCCCACCCTGATCGATTACCTGTACGTCTCCGTGACGAACTCGACCGCCTTCAGCCCTACGGACACCATGCCGCTGTCCACTCGCGCCAAGGTCATGATGGGCGTGCAGGCCATCGCCGCCCTGCTGACGTCACTCCTCGTTATCGCCCGCGCGGTGAGCATTCTCCACTGACGGATGGCTCGCCGACGGTGATGGGGCGCGCCCGAGACGAATACACCCGTTCGCCTCACCGGGGCGGACATACGACTCATCCGTTGGTCCAATGTTCTGGGGTGCCGCGGGGGAGCACGGCGGCCGCGATCCACGTTGCCGAGGCCTGTTTCGGTGTCTTCTCACCCCAGACCGGGCCCACCGGCCCGACCCACCCAAGGCGGCGGAAGGATCACAAGATGGTGGATACAGGTTTCTCTTCGTTCGACGTCATGGTGGACAAGGCGAATCACGTCCTCAAGGAGATCGAGCACGCCTACGGGTGGCCCAAGGATCGCCGGAAGCAGTCATACGCCGCCCTGCGAGCGGTGCTGCACACGGCTCGGGACCGCATGACGGTCGAGGAGTGCGTCCAATTCGGTGCGCAGCTGCCGACGTTGCTGCGGGGCGTCTACTACGACGGGTGGAAGCCATCGGAAGCACCGTTGAAGATGAGCAAGGAAGAATTCTTCACGCGCGTCCGAGAGAACTTCCCCTATGCGATCGAAGGCGACACCGAGCAGCTGGCACGCACTGTCCTCAAGGTGCTGCAGCAGTACGTCAGCAGCGGGGAGTGGGCTGACGTGAAGGCCGTTTTTCCCGGTTCGCTGGCGGCCATCCTGCCGCAGCCCTAACGGCGGATGAGGGCGCGGCGGAACCTGTCAACGTGATCAAGGCAGGTAGTTCGATCTATTGCTGGGCCGGGATCGTTTGATCGTGGTGTCGGAGGTCGGCCGGTTTGTTGATCCAGGCAGCCTCGGGAAGTTTTGGGGGCTCGGGTGGTCTGCGGACGAACCGCTCGGGGTGTTGTTGATAGGCGCTCGCGAGGACGTCGGCGCGCATCTCGCGGAGCTGGTCGGCGAGACCGAAGTGCACGTCGTAGGGAGCGTGCATCGCTATCCCCGAGTGTCGGTGGGTGAGGTTGTACCAGTCGAAGAAGCCGGTGCACCAGGTGCGGGCGTCCTCGATGCAGCCGAACCGGTCAGGGAAATCGTGCCGATATTTTAGGGTTTTGTACTGACTTTCCGAGTACGGGTTGTCATTCGACGTCTTCGGTCTCGAGTGAGACTTGGTGACACCCATATTGCTGAGCATCTGCGCGACGTTGTGGGCGATCATCGGCGATCCCCGGTCGGAGTGGATCGTCAACTTCCCCCGTTCAACGGGGTACTTGGAGATAGTGGAGGACAGAAACTGCTCGGCGAGCTCCTTGTTCTCGGATGCGGCGATCATCCAGCCGACGGTGTAGCGGCTGTAGATATCAATGATCGTGTAGAGGCAGAAATAGCTGCCCGGATACGGGCCCTTCAGCTTGGTGATGTCCCACGACCACACCCGGTTCGGCGCGGTCGCGATCAACTCGGGCTTCTTGCGCGGCGGATGGACGGCCTGGCGCCGACGCTCACGGACCTCGCCGTGCCGGCGCAGGATCCGGTACATCGTCGCCTCCGCACACAGGTAGGTGCCCCGGTCCAGCAACACCGCGTAGATCTCGGCCGGTGCCATGTCGACGAACTCCCCCGACCGCAACACCGCCAACACCTCCGCTTCCTCGGCCTCGCTCAGGGCCCGCGGATCGCGCTTACGCTCCCGGGTCGGCTTCACCGGCGGTGGGGACGTGCGGTGGTGGCGATACCAGGTCGCCCGGCTCATGCCGAGCGCGGCGCACGCCTTCACCCGGCCGACCAGATGGGACAGCTTGTCCAGGGCAGCCGCGCGGGCCGCCTCGAAGGCCGACCCGCCCAGGTCGCCGGCCACCTCAGCGGCCGCCGCTTCCACCGGGGTCACGTGTTCTCGCCGTTGTTCGTCGTGGCGCTGTCCGTGGCGAACTGGTCGAGCAGCGCGGAGAGTTTTGACTGCACCTCGATGACGGTGCGGGCCTTGCCCAACTCGGCTTGCAGCTTGGCATTTTCGGTCTCGATCGAGCCGGGCGATCTCCTTGTCCCGCGGATCGGCCTTCGGCCGACCCGCCGGCGCGGCCAACGCCTCCTTTGCACCCTTGTCCCGCTGCTGGCGCCAGGTTGTGATCAGTGACGAGTACAGGCCCTCGCGCCGCAGCAAGGCACCCTTGGCCTGCTTGTCGAGCCCCTCATACTCGGCCAAGATCTTTGCCTTGTACGCCGCCGAGTACCGGCGATGACCCGCCGAGCGGGGTGTCACCTGCGGATCCGAGGTCCCGTGGTCGTTGGTACTGGCCACCAAGCACTTCTCCTTCTCCACCCTCGGCTCAATGAATCATCCAGTATGCCTGACTCGACCTACGTTGCCAGAGAGGGCGGCGCGTCTCCTCGGCGATCTGCTGGGTCTCCCCGGTGGCGACGACGAGAATCGGGACGTCCGTGCCGGGTGCGTCGATCCTGCGTGCTCCGTCTTCGCGCAGCTCCTTGACCGAGGGGACGGACAGCCCGCCGCGTACTCCCAGGACGGATAGGCGCGCGCAGATCTCCTCGCGTACCTCGGGCTGGTCCTCGCCGATTTCGCCGGTGAAGACCAGAGCGTCGAGGCGGTCCAACGAGGCGGCCATGGCAGCGATGCCGCGGCAGCAGCTGTGCACGAAGGCGGCCAGAGCGCCCTGGGCGGACGCGTCTCCTTTCGCACGCGCGCGCACGAGGTCGCGCGTGTCCCCTGAGGTACCCGAGAGGCCGAGAAGACCCGAGTGCCGATGGAGTGTCTCCTCGATCTCCTTTGCGCTCAGCCCGTGTCGACGTTGGAGCCACACCAGCGCTCCCGGATCGACGCTGCCGCTACGACGGCTCATCACCAGCCCCTCCAGCGGGGTCAGCCCCATGGTCGTGTCCACGCTGCGGCCGTTGCGCACGGCGCAGGCCGAGCAGCCACCGCCCAGGTGGGCGATGACGAGGTGGAGGGTTTCGGCGGGGCGGCCCAGCACGTCGGCAGTGCGCGCCAGGGACCACGTGTAGGAGAGACCGTGAAAGCCGTAGCGGCGCAACCCGTACTGCACGCGCCACTGCTCGGGGACCGCGTACTGGTAGGCGGCGGCAGGCAGTTCCGCGTGGAAGGCGGTATCGAAACAGGCGACGTGGGGAATGTCGGGCAGTAGCTCACCGGCAGCGTCCACCACGGCGAGGGCGGGAGGCATGTGCAGGGGTGCCAGAGGCGCGGCCTCCTCCAGCAACGCGCGCACCGGTCCGTCGATCAGCGTGTGCTCCGTCAGACCCGGCCCACCGTGAACGAGGCGATGTCCTACGGCCGATGGCGTGGGCACAGTGGCCAGGAAGCCGCGCAACTCCTCGGTCGTTTCGGGCCCTGGCGGCCTCTCGGCGTCGTGACCGGCGATCCGTGTGCCTTCCGCGCCGAACAGGGTGATGTGCAGACTCGAGGAGCCGGCGTCGAGTACCAGAACACCCTCTCCGGAAGACGCGCTGGGACCCATCTTTGCCTCCTCGCGAGTCGGGCCGTTCGTGTGCCGCGGCCCGTATGTACGAGCGCGGGCGTATCCGTTCAGCGGGGTGCGTCGAGCACGTTGCGGATGCGGGTGGCGACGTGCAGGTTGAGGCGGGTCTCGACGTCGGTGAGGTCGTGCCCGGTGATCTCGCGGATGCGCTGGAGGCGGTAGCGGACGGTGCTGCGGTGGATGAGCAGCGTCTCCGAGGTCGTGTCGTAGCTGCCGCCGCTCTCCAGATAGCGCGAGAGCGTCGTCACCAGCTCGGTGTGGTGGTGGGTGTCGTAGTCCAGCAGCTGTCCCAGCCATTCGCGGACGAAGCGGTCGGCTTCCCGTTCGCCTTCGCCGGTGCCCATCATGCGGCACAGGCCCAGGTCCTCGAAGCTGGTGCTTCCGTGCGGGTCCTGAGAACGGCGGCGGACGGTGAGGGCACGGACGGCCTCGTCGTAGGAGTGCGGCAGTTCGGTGAACGAGTCGCAGCGGCCGCCGACCCCGATCGAGCCGGCTCCGGCGCCGAGTTCGTCTGCGACGGCCCGGTACAACTCGCCTTCCGGGTCACGCCGGTCCTCGCCGGCCACAAGGATGACCGTGGTCGGGCCACGGGAGCCGACGAGCACGTCCAGGCGCAGCCGCCCGGCCGCCCGCGACACTGCATCGCTGAGCGCGGCCCTCTCGGCCGTCCCGGGCCACTCCAGTACCGCGACCTTGTACGGCCGGTGCAGGTCGTGGCCGAGGACGGCTGCCTGGGCGAAGTCGTCGTCGGTCGTCTCTCCCGCGATCAGCCGCTCGACCAGGTCGTGGCCAAGGCGGGGCTTCAGCTCGACCAGTCCGCGTTCGTGGGAGAGCAGGGGGGCCAGCACCAGGGCGGCCTGTTCGAGCGCCGAGGTGTCCGTTTCCGTGGCCCGCTGGTTCGGATCGACGAGTGCTGCCACGCCGAGCAGATCTCCGGCCATCTCGATGGGGACGATCAGCCGGTCCCGGTCGCGGACGGCGCCGGGGTGGTGGCGCGCGTCACGGATCAGGGCGTCCTGGTCCCGGTGTCCCGAGCGTGGGCGCGGTCCACTCGTGTCCTCTCGACGGGGTTCGCCCCTGCCGGGACCCGCCCAGGCCCGCGGGTTGCCGAAGCGGTCCTC
The DNA here is from genome assembly GCF_036014115.1 of Streptomyces sp. NBC_00448. NCBI lineage: Bacteria > Bacillati > Actinomycetota > Actinomycetes > Kitasatosporales > Streptomycetaceae > Streptomyces > Streptomyces sp. NBC_00448. The sequence goes on along the minus strand of NZ_CP107913.1, from coordinate 666,139 downwards.
GGTGAGGGCCGCGAATCCCGTGTGATCGTGCAGTTCCCGCAGGATTCCGGTCTCGCCGCTGCCGGAGGCGGCGGCGCGGGAGAGCGCTTCCTGGACGGCGAGCCGCGCGGCCAGGACGGAGACGGTCGCGTCGGGTCCTGGGGTGGGCGAGCCGCCCTCGGTCCCCAGTGGGTTCTCGGTGTCTGGCAGGTCCCCGATCCCCGGCACACCCTCCGACTCGACGCGGGCCGGATCTGCCCGGTGCCCGGTGAGGCGCGCGAGGGCGATCCCGGTCTGCTGTGCGAGCAGGTCGGTCAGAGCGGTCTCCTCGGCCGAGGGCGTGGTCAGGGATCGAACGACGAGATAGCCGAGGCAGTCATCCCGGTATCGCAGAGCGATGGCTCGTGCCCACGGCCCGCCCGGCTCGTGCAGGTGCCGGCTGCGGCCGTCCAGAGCGTCGATCCGCCGGTCGAGCCGGTCGGCGGCAACCACGTCGGCGACGGCTGCTTCAGCCGGGACCCCGCCGGCGGGGCCCACCGCCGGTTTCCGCGCCGCCGCACCCCCCGGCCGGGCGACGGTGGGAGCAGCAAGCCGGCGCGGTGGGCAGCGCCGCGCCAGACCGTCGTGCACGGTGTAGGCCGCTTCGGCGGTGAAAGGGCCGGTGGCGGCGATCGCCGCCATGGCCCCCCACAGCACCTCGCGCTCGTCCTCGCCGTCGAGCATGACCGTTACCAGCCGTAGCAGTGCGTGTCGCGCGGCCCCCGGCTGCGGGATGGGGTGGAGGGGTCCGGCGGTCGGAAAGGGAACAGCGTCCATCGCAGGTCCATTCGCGGCTCGACAGCGACTTCCCACCTGCCACGCTACGCCGCTCGACACGGGGTCTCACCTGCGAACCGCGTCGCGTCCCCGTCCTCGCGGGCCGGAACGTCAGCGCGGATTGGTCCTGCCGGGGCGAGGAAGAGCGCCGCGTACCGCGCGAGGCTGCGAGGTGGTGCGGTGTGCCCCGGCTCCGTGCGCCGGGCAGCCCGCCGACCGGTCCGCGTCGCGACGGAGGAGATTCTTATGGCGAAGGCAGTAGGCATCGATCTCGGCACCACCAACTCGGTCATCGCGGTCTGGGAGGGCGGTGAGCCCTCTGTCGTCCCGAATGCGGAGGGGGCCAGGACGACCCCGTCGGTGGTCGCCTTCTCCGATGACGGCCAGCGGTTGGTCGGACAGCTCGCGCGCCGGCAGTCGATCCTCAACCCCAAGGGCACCATCACCTCCGCGAAGCGGTTCATCGGACGTCGCTACGACGAGATCTCCGACGAGGCCAAGGCGGTCTCCTTCGACGTGGTCGAGGGGCCCGGCGGCGTGGCCCGCTTCGAGGTGAGCGGAAAGCAGTACGCGCCGGAGGAGATCAGCGCACAGGTGCTGCGCAAGCTCGCCGACGACGCCGGGAAGTCGCTCGGCGAGAAGGTGACCGAGGCCGTCATCACCGTACCGGCGTACTTCAACGACGCCCAGCGCCAGGCCACCAAGGACGCCGGGAAGATCGCCGGCCTCGAAGTCCTGCGGATCATCAACGAGCCGACAGCCGCGGCGCTGGCCTACGGGCTGGACAAGAAGGGCCATGAGACGGTCATGGTCTTCGACCTCGGCGGCGGCACGTTCGACGTCAGCCTGCTGGACGTCGGCGACGGCGTGGTGGAGGTCCGCGCCACGGCGGGCGACTCCCACCTGGGCGGCGACGACTTCGACCGCCGGCTGGTGGACCACCTGGCGGACGGCTTCCAGAAGGCCGAGGGCATCGACCTGCGCAAGGACCCGCAGGCTCTGCAGCGCCTCTTCGAGGCGGCCGAGAAGGCGAAGACCGAGCTGAGTTCGGTCAGCCAGACCCAGGTGAGCCTCCCGTTCATCACGGCGGACGCCTCCGGGCCGAAGCACCTCACCGAGACGGTCCGCCGCTCCACCTTCGAGCAGATCACCTCGGACCTGGTGGAGCGCTGCCTGGAACCGGTCAGGACGGCGATGAGCGACGCCAAGGTCACCGACAACGACATCGACGAGGTCATTCTCGTCGGCGGCTCGACCCGCATCCCGGCCGTGCAGAACCTGGTCCGCCGGATGACCGGCGGCAAGGACCCGAACATGAGCGTCAATCCGGACGAGGTGGTGGCGCTGGGCGCCGCCATCCAGGCCGGCGTGCTCAAGGGCGAGGTCAAGGACGTCCTGCTGCTGGACGTCACCCCGCTGTCGCTGGGCGTCGAGACGGCCGGCGGCGTGATGACCAAGATCATCGAGCGGAACACCACCGTCCCTGCCCGCCGGTCCGAGACCTTCTCCACGGCTGAGGACAACCAGCCGGCCGTGGACATCGTGGTGCTCCAGGGCGAGCGCGAACTGGCAGCTGACAACAGGGTGCTGGGCCGTTTCCGGCTGGAGAACCTGCGGCCGGCTCCGCGCGGGGAGACCCAGATCGAGGTCACCTTCGACATCGACGCCAACGGCATCCTCAGGGTCAGCGCCAAGGACCGGGACACCGGCGCCGAGCAGTCGATCACCATCAGTGAGGGCTCCAACCTCGACCCGTCCGAGGTCGAGCGGATGATCAACGAGGCCGAGACCAACCGCAGCTCCGACCTGGCCCTGCGCGAGGCCATCGACGCCCGCAACGAGCTCGACGCCGCCGCGTACCAGGTGGAGCGCCGGCTGGACGACCTCGGCGACGCCGCACCGGAGCACGAGCGCGCCCGCGCCCAACTGCTCGTCGACGAGGCACGCACCGCCGTCAAGGAGGAGGCGCCGGCGGAACGGTCCCGGAGCCTGACCTCCGAACTCCAGCAGATCCACGCGGCGCTGGCCGCCCACGCCGCTGGACCGGGTGGAGCCGGGGGTGAAGCCCAGCCCGGCGCAGCTCCCGGCCAGGGTCCCGAGCGCGGCTCCTCGAGTGGCGACGACGAGGTCATCGACGCCGATTTCGACAAGAGCTGAGGCGGCGACATGTCGGATCAGGAACAGACGCGTCCCGCCGAGGACCGCTCCCCGCCCGAGTCCGAGCAGACGTCGGCCGAGCGGGCACCCGCACCGCAGACGACCCCGCGGGTCCCCGAAGCCGGGGAGCAGGAGGCGGCACCTGCCCGCCGCAGCCCCGAGGTGGAGGAACTGGAGGACCGGTGGCGGCGAGCCCTCGCCGATCTCGACAACCTCCGCAAGCGCTACGCCCGCGAGCTTCCCCGGGAACGGGAGGCCGAACGGGCCAAGGTGGCTGCGGCGTTCCTGCCGGTCGTCGACAACCTCGAACTGGCCCTCGCCCACGCGGGCGACGGCGACCCTGGCGCGATCGTCAGCGGAGTCCGGGCGGTACGCGACCAGGCCGTCGAGGTGCTGCGAAGCCTCGGCTACCCCCGCTACGAGGAGACCGGCGTCCCCTTCCACCCCGAGCAGCACGAGGTGGTGTCCGTGGTGGACGAACCTGACGTACCTGCGGGAACCGTCGTCCAGGTGCTGCGGCCCGGCTACGGCGAAGCCGGTCACCAGCTGCGGCCGGCAGCGGTAGCGGTCAGCCGCAGGCAGGAGTGAGGCCGCCATGGCAGAGGACTACTACGAGGTGCTGGGCGTTCCCCGCACCGCCGACGGCGCCGAGATCCAGCAGGCGTTCCGTACCCTGGCCCGCCGCTACCACCCGGACGTCAACCGCGATCCGGCCGCGGAGGAGCGCTTCAAGCAGATCAACGAGGCGTACAGCGTGCTGTCCGACCCCGACACCCGGTCCCGCTACGACCGCTTCGGCCCCGACTTCCGGCAGGTTCCGGAGGACTACGACGAGCGTGTCGCGGCCGGCCAGGGCTTCGGCGGCGGAGCCGGCGCGTACCGCGGCAGTCCCTTCGGCGGCAGCCGAGGCGCCGACCGGGCAGGCGGCCGGACCTGGACGGAGACCGGTTTTGATGCCTCTGGCGTGGACTTCGAAGATCTCTTCGGAGGCATGTTCGGCGGCCGGGCGGGGGGCGCCGGGCGGGGCAGCCCGATCCCCGGCGCGGATCAAGAGGCCGAACTCACGCTCAGTGTGGAGGAGGCGTACCGCGGCGGCCGGCGGAAGATCACTCTCGGCGGCCCCGGCGGGGAGCGCAGCTACGACGTCACCATTCCGGCCGGCGTCGTCGACGGGCAGCGCATCCGGCTCGCAGGAGAGGGCGGCCGGGGCCGCGGTCCGGGTTCTGCCGGGGACCTCTATCTGGTGGTCCGCATCGCCCCCCATCCCCGCTACCGGCTCGTTGGGCGCGACATCCATGTCGATCTGCCGGTCACCGCCTGGGAGGCCGCGCTGGGGGCCACGGTGCCGCTCTCCGCTCCGGGCGGGACGGTCAAGGTGCATGTGCCGCCCGGTACCTCCACCGGCCGCCGGCTGCGGCTGCGCGGCGAGGGGATGCCCCACCCCAAGGGTTCCCCCGGGCACCTCTACGCCGAAATCCAGGTGATGGTGCCGCCCTCGCCCAGCCCGCGCGAGCGTGAGTTGTTCGAGGAACTGGCCGCCGTCTCCTCCTTCGACCCGAGGAAGCAGACATGAGAGCCGAACACCGTTCGCCCGCCCAAGGAGCCGGACAGCCCGGCACCAGGGCTGCTTATCCGCTGGTGCGCGTCTACCGGACCAGGCCCAGCCCCTACCAGCTCCCCATGGCCGCAGTGACCAGCAGGAGCGGACTGCCGCCCGAACTCGTCAGCCGCTTCGTCGCCCTCGGACTGGTGGACGCCGAGCGTGACGCACGGGGCCGGCTGTGGTTCCGGCCGAGCGCGCCGTCGGCCATCGCCCGGGTGCAGCGGCTGCGGGACGGACTGTGCCTCAACTACGCGGCCATCGGCGTGGTCCTGGACCTGCTCGACCGCATCGAACGCCTGGAAACCGCACTGCGGCACAGCGAACGAGCCGCCAAGGAGCCCACGACATGGACATGAACCGCCTCACCCAGAAGTCCCAGGAAGCGCTGCAGGAAGCGCAGAGCGTCGCGGTGCGGATGGGCCAGACCGAGGTCGACGGGGAGCACCTGCTGCTGGCCCTGCTCGATCAGCAGGATGGCCTGACCACCCGTCTGCTGGCCGACGCCGGTGCCGATCCGGCCGCCCTGCGGGCCGCAGTCGAGGCCGATCTCGCCAAGCGCCCGCGCACGACCGGTCCGGGTGCCGCCCCCGGGCAGGTGATGGTGACCCAGCGGTTGGCCCGGCTGCTGGACAGCGCGGAGCAGGAGACCAAGCGGCTCAAGGACGAGTACGTCTCCACCGAGCACCTGGTGCTCGCACTGGTGGACGAGGGTTCGACCACCGCGGCCGGCCGGCGGCTCGGCGAACAGGGCGTCACCAAGGACTCCTTCCTCGCCGCCCTCACCACGGTGCGCGGGAATCAGCGGGTCACCTCCGCCAATCCTGAGGAAGCCTACGAGGCCCTGGAGAAGTACGGGCGCGACCTCGTCGTCGAGGCCCGCACCGGCCGCCTCGACCCGGTGATCGGCCGGGACGCCGAGATCCGCCGGGTGATCCAGATCCTCAGCCGCAAGAGCAAGAACAACCCAGTCCTGATCGGCGAACCCGGCGTCGGCAAGACCGCCATCGTCGAGGGCCTGGCCCAGCGGATCGTGCGCGGCGACGTGCCCGAAGGGCTGCGGGACAAGACGGTGTTCTCGCTCGACATGGGGTCGCTGGTGGCCGGGGCGAAGTACCGCGGCGAGTTCGAGGAGCGCCTCAAGGCCGTTCTGTCGGAGGTGAAGGGCGCCGAGGGCCGGATATTGCTGTTCGTGGACGAGCTGCACACCGTCGTCGGGGCCGGCGCCGCCGAGGGCGCGATGGACGCGGGGAACATGCTCAAGCCGATGCTGGCCCGCGGCGAGCTGCACATGATCGGGGCCACCACGCTGGACGAGTACCGCAAGCACATCGAGTCCGACGCCGCCCTGGAGCGCCGCTTCCAGACCGTCCAGGTGGACGAGCCGACCGTCGAGGACGCCATCTCCATCCTGCGCGGCATCCGGGAGCGACTGGAGATCTTCCACGGCGTCAAGATCCAGGACAACGCCCTGGTCGCCGCGGCCACCCTCAGCCACCGCTACATCAGCGACCGCTTCCTCCCGGACAAGGCCATCGACCTGGTCGACGAGGCCTGCGCACGGCTGCGGACCGAGATCGACTCCATGCCCGCCGAACTCGACGAACTCACCCGCCGGGCAACCCGCCTGGAGATCGAGGAGGCCGCGCTGGACCAGGAGACCGACCCCGCCAGCCGCGCCCGCCTGGAGGACCTGCGGCGTGAACTGGCGGACCTGCGCGGTGAGGCGGACGCCAAGCATGCCCAGTGGGAGGCCGAGCGCCAGGCCATCCGCAAGGTCCAGGAACTGCGCCAGGATCTGGAACGCGCCCGGCAGGAGGCCGAGCACGCCGAACGCGCCTACGAACTCAACCGTGCCGCCCAACTTCGCTATGGAACGGTCGCCGAACTTGAGCGGCGCCTGGCGTCCGAGGAGGAGCACCTCGCCGACAAGCAGGGCGAGAGCCGGCTGCTGCGCGAGGTGGTGACCGCCGAGGAGATCGCCGAGATCGTCTCCGCGTGGACCGGCATCCCCGTCACCCGCCTTCAGGAGGGCGAACGGCAGAAGCTGCTCAAGCTGGACGAGATCCTGCGCGAGCGGGTCGTGGGCCAGGACGAGGCCGTCCAGCTCGTCGCCGACGCGGTGATACGGGCCCGCTCCGGGGTACGTGACCCGCGCCGGCCGATCGGCTCGTTCATCTTCCTCGGCCCGACCGGCGTCGGGAAGACCGAGCTGGCCAAGACGCTGGCCGCAGCGCTGTTCGACAGCGAGAGCAACATGATCCGCCTCGACATGAGCGAGTACCAGGAGCGCCACACCGTCAGCCGACTGGTCGGCGCGCCCCCCGGATACGTGGGCTACGAGGAGGGCGGCCAGCTCACCGAGGCGGTACGCCGCAAGCCCTACTCCGTCATCCTGTTCGACGAGATCGAGAAGGCGCACGCCGACGTCTTCAACACGCTCCTCCAGGTGCTGGACGACGGCCGGATCACCGACGCCCAGGGCCGGACCGTCGACTTCCGCAACACCGTGATCATCATGACCTCCAACCTCGGGTCGCAGTACCTGCTCCAGGACGCCACTCAGGCGGGCGAGATCAAGCCCGAGGCGCGGGCGCTGGTGATGACCGAACTCAACGGCCATTTCCGCCCCGAGTTCCTCAACCGCGTCGACGACATCGTCCTCTTCCACCCGCTCGGCATCGCGCAGATCGAGCGCATCGTCGACCTGCTCCTCGACGAGCTGCGCGACCGCCTCTCCGAGCAGCGCATCACGCTCGTCCTCACCGAGCCGGCCCGCCACCTGATCGCCGCCGAGGGCTACGACCCGGTCTACGGAGCCAGGCCGCTGCGCCGCTTCATCTCGCACGAGGTCGAGACCAGGATCGGCCGCGCGTTGCTCAGCGGCGAGGCACGCGAAGGCGTGACCGTCCTGGTCGACGCCGCGGGCGGCGAACTGACCGTCACCCTGCAGGACGACGAGCCACAGGAGCCGTGATGAGTACTTCTCCAGAAGGCCGAGCCGACCGCGGCGGTCGTGACGGCAGTACCGGCGGTGCCGAGAGTTCGGTGCGGACGGTCACCTGCGCCAACTGCGGCCGGACCAACCGCGTACCCGCCGCGGCGGAGGGCAGCCCGCGCTGCGGAAACTGCCGGGCCCCGCTTCCGTGGATCGCCGAAGCGGGCGACGCCGACTTCGGGGAGGTCGCCGAGCAGGCGAGCCTGCCGGTGCTGGTGGACCTCTGGGCCACCTGGTGCGGCCCCTGCCGCATGGTGAGCCCGGCCCTCGAACAGGTCGCCAGGGACCTGGCCGGCCGGATCAAACTCGTCAAGGTCGACATCGACAAGTCCCCGGCCTTGGCACGGCAGTTCGAGGTCCAAGCCGTACCCACCCTGCTGATCCTCGACAGGGGCAGGCAAGTCGCCCGCCAGACCGGCGCCGCGCCCGCGAACGCGCTGCGCCAGTGGGTGGACGAGTCGCTGTCGATGTCCCATGGACCAGCCGATCCCGCCTCCCGGAGGCCGTGATGACCAACTTTCCCGACCCGCACCTTTCCATGGTCCGGCCCGTTGCGCCCAGAACACCGCAGGGCTGCGAGGACTGCCTGCGCATGGGGACTCAGTGGCTGCACCTGCGCCTCTGCCTGACCTGTGGCCACGTCGGCTGCTGCGACTCCTCGCCGATGCGGCACGCCCGCGCTCACGCGGCGACCGACGGGCACCCGATCGTGCAGTCGTTCGAACCCGGCGAGGACTGGCGGTGGTGCTTCGTGCACGAAGCGATGGTCTGAGCGGGCCGGCGCCTCCTCCTGCGCCGCTGCTCTGGCTGACCTTCAAACTGTGCTCATCGCCTCCGCCTCTGCTTCCGACGAAGGGAGCGAACCGTGCCGACCCTGACCCCGACGGCCGACGTCCACGGTGCCTACCCGCGGCTGACGGACGACCAGATCGCGATCCTGAGATCCTGCGGACGGAAACGGCACGTCCGCGAGGGGGAACAGCTCTTCCGGGCCGGCGAACGCGGTGACGAGTTCTTCGTCGTCCTCAGCGGCACGGTGGCCGTGGTCGAAGGCCGCGACGACCAGGAGCACGTCGTCCAGTTGCACGGTCCGCGCAGCTTCCTCGGCGAACTGGGCGTACTGGAGGGCCAGACCGCCTTCGTCAGCGCGGTGGTGAACAGGCCCGGAGAGGTACTGGCTGTGGGTTCGGCCGCCCTGCGCGACCTGCTCAGCCGCGAACCCGCGCTCGGCGACGTCATCCTGCGGGCCTACCTTCTGCGCCGCAGGATGCTGGCCGGCGCGGGCACGGGCTTCCGCATCATCGGCTCCGCCTTTTCCCCCGACACCCGGCGGCTACTGGAGTTCGCCGCCCGCAACCGCCTCCCGCACCGCTGGGCCGATCTGGAGAAGGACACCGAGGCCGAGGCGCTGCTCACGCGTCTCGGGATCGCTCCCGAGGAGACCCCGATCGTCGTCTGGAACGACTACCGGGTGCTGCGCAATCCCTCCAACGTCGAACTCGCCCAGGTCATCGGGCTGCGGACCGAGACCGCCGCGAAGGCCGTCTGCGACCTGGTGGTGGTCGGCGCGGGACCCGGGGGCCTTGCCGCCGCGGTGTACGGCGCCTCCGAGGGACTCTCCACCGTCGTCCTGGACGGCGTGGCGACCGGCGGCCAGGCCGGGACCTCCTCCCGGATCGAGAACTACCTCGGTTTCCCCGCCGGGATCTCCGGCATGGAGCTCGCCGAACGCGCCGTCGTACAGGCCAAGCGGTTCGGCGCCCGGATCGACGTCCCCGCCGAGGCCACCGGCCTCGAACAGCGCGACGGGACCAACGTGGTGCGGCTCGCCGATGGCGGCACGGCCACCGCCACCAACGTCGTGGTGGCCACCGGCGCCCGCTACCGGCGGCTGACCGCCCCCGGCGTCGAGCGGTTCGAAGGACTCGGGGTCCACTACGCCGCCACCGTCTGGGAAGCACGGAACTGTCGCCTTGACCCGGTCGCCGTCGTAGGCGGCGGCAACTCCGCCGGCCAAGCAGCCCTGTTCCTGGCTCGCGAGTCGCCCGCCGTCCATCTTCTGGTCCGCGGTGGAGACCTGGAACACAGCATGTCCCGCTACCTGATCGACAGGATCGAGCGGCACCCCCGGATCAATGTCCAGTTGCATACCGAAGTCCGGGAGGTCACCGGCGAGGACCGGGTCGAATCCCTCATCGTCGAGGACAACCGCACCCGCGAGCAGCAGGTGCTGGCAGCCCGCGCCCTGTTCGTCTTCATCGGCGCGCGCCCCGCCACCTCCTGGCTCGCCGACGCCGTCACCCTGGACCGGCGGGGCTTCATTCCGACCGGGCAGGACGTGGTCCAGGTAGCAGCGGACCTCTGGAATCGCCTCGCCCGCACCCCGCTCGCCCTGGAGACCGGTTTGCCGGGAGTCTTCGCCGTCGGCGACGTCCGCAGCGGCTCGGTCAAGCGGGTGGCCTCCGCTGTCGGTGAGGGCGCCATGGCTGTGCGCCTGGCGCACGAGCACCTCGGGGAGGTGGGAACACCCGCCATCCGCTGACCTCAGCGTATCCACCACGCGAGAAGGTGAAATGAGATGCCCGTCATGGGAGTCACCAAGTTCGAGCGCTTCTTCCGCGCAGCCGCCGGCATCGACGTCAACAAGAACGACCTCAAACGCTACAACGACTTCGTGGACGCCAAGCTCTACGACCTCTTCCTCATCGGCACGGCCGATGCCAAGGCCAACGACCGGGACGTCATCGAGCCTCAGGACCTCCCGGTCACGAAAGGCCTGCAGGAGAGCATCCACGCCTTCCGGAAGCTGGAGGAGGGCATCGAACTGCGCCCCCTGCTCGAACAGCTCGCCGCCCGCCCCGACCTCGGCATGGATGCCGCCGAGGACACCCAGCAGCGGCTGCCCGACCTGGCCGGCGGCCTCAGCGTCGCTCTCGCGCGCGCTCTCAAAACCCTCGCGCGCGACACCCGGCGCCCCTCCACGGACCAGTGGGACGAAGCCTTCGAACTGTTCGACCTGCTGATCTGAGCGGAGACGTCCTGCGGCCCGGCCGGTTCGGCCGGAGCCGATCAGGCTGCGGGCTGTCGCCGTGCTGCCGAGCTCTCCGTCTGTGGTCGAGGGCGACTACCTTTGCGATCGACACGCGAAAATCTGTGTTCGCTGGAGTAGACATCGGGGGTCGGTGTGGCTATGGTTTCTCTCGTAGCCGAGATCGAGCAGGGCCTGGCAGAGACGAACTGCCGGGCAGTGGTACCCGCAGTTGAAGGACGGTGCGGTGGTGGAGTTCCGGCGCTGGATTGCCAGATGGCGTCGGGGCTGACGACCGGACCGGGCGGCCCGCGGTGATCAGGGGCCGCCGGGAGAAGTACCGCAGTTCGGTATGTGCGGTTCGCAGTACCCAGCAGTGAAGTCAGTGAGCAGTACCTCGGTGAAGGCGTCGGCTGCGGGCGCGCGCACCGGGAAGTTCGGCACGTGGGGTTCCAAGCCAGAGCAGAGGCAGGACAGGCGACGGGGCCGGCTGCCGAAGAGTGGCGCTACCGCAGGCCACGGAGCAGTTCGCATGACCAATGGGTTTTCGGTCGACAGAGGAAAGAACGGAGGGGCCAGGCGCCATCAGGATCGCCCGGGCGGAAGTGTGAGCCCGGGTACCGCAGGACATCGATAGTGAGGTGGTCTCCGGTCAAGCAACCGCGATCCCCGCGGCTCCGACGGCATCACGGTCGGGTCAGCGGAAACAGAGAGCCGGCGCAGTGGCAAGGCCGGCAGATGGTGTAGTAGTTCCTTCGGGGTCCTGGCGCCGTACGGTGCCAGGACCCCTCCACGCGTTCCACAGAGAGGTGCAATGACAGCAGACGACTCGTTCGGCCGTCTCGATGACGACGACTACCCCGCCTTCACCATGGGCCGCGCCGCGGAACTCCTGGGCGCCACTGCCGGCTTCTTGCGCGCCATCGGCGAAGCCCGGTTGATCACGCCGCTCCGTTCCGAGGGCGGTCACCGACGCTACTCGCGCTATCAACTGCGCATCGCTGCCCGTGCGCGGGAGCTCGTCGACCAGGGCACCCCCATTGAGGCGGCCTGCCGGATCATCATCCTCGAAGACCAGCTCGAAGAAGCGCAGCGCATCAACGCCCAATACCGCCGCTCCGCATCGCAGGACGTGGCCGAGAATTGATCTGCGGTCGCCGGAAGCGGGCGGGTACCCCCGCCGCTCCGGAGACACGTCCGGCGTCCTCCACACCCCCCGCCGTCGATTCGCCTGCGTCGCGCACCGGCAGGCGGCTCGGTCGTGATCGCCATTCCCCGCTCGGCAGCGGTAGCGGAGGCGTGCCGGGAAGCGTCATGGACGCGTTCGCCGGCTGGTCCTGACGCCGCGAACGATCCTGCGCACCGGAGCCGGCTGACCGGTGCGTAGTGCCTCGCGCTGTCGTCAGGAGCGCGCGAGCCGGGCTGCGAGGTAGGGCGCGGTGGCGCTGCGGCGGGCCCTCGCCACCTTGGCCGGCGGGCCCGACGCGACCACCCGCCCGCCCGCGTCTCCGCCGCCCGGCCCGAGGTCGATGACCCAGTCCGCGGTGGCGATCGTGTCGAGGTCGTGCTCGACGAGGACGACCGTGTTGCCGGCGTCAACGAGCCGGTGCAGCTGTCGCAGCAGCAGCGCGATGTCCGAGGGATGCAGCCCCGCCGTCGGCTCGTCGAGCAGGTAGAGCGCGTGCCCGCGGCGGGCCCGCTGCAGTTCGGTGGCCAGTTTGATGCGTTGCGCCTCACCACCGCTGAGTTCCGTCGCGGGCTGCCCCAGCCGCAGGTACCCGAGTCCCACCTCGCGCAACGTCTCCAGACTGCGGGATGCGGCCGGGACGGCGGACAGGAACTCGGCGGCGGCGTCGACGGACAGCCCCAGCACGTCCGCGATGTTCTTGCCGCGGTAGGTGACTTCCAGCGTCTCGGCGTTGTACCGGGCACCCTGGCAGGTCGGGCACGGCGCGTAGGTGCCGGGCAGGAACAGCAGTTCCACCGCGACGAATCCTTCGCCCTGGCAGGTCTCGCACCGCCCTTCGGGCACGTTGAAGGAGAACCGCCCGGCCGAGTAGCCGCGCGCCTTGGCCTCGTCCGTCTCCGCGTACAGCTTGCGCACCGCGTCGAACATCCCCGTGTACGTGGCCAGGTTGGACCGGGGAGTTCGGCCGATGGGCCGTTGGTCGACCCGGACCAGCCGGTCGAACGACTCGACCCCCGACGCGTCCTGGACGTCGACCTCCAGCTGTGCCTCGTCGGGCTCCTCGGATACGAGTCCGAGATGGCCGCGGACGACCTCGGCGAGCACCTGCGTCACCAGCGTCGACTTTCCGGAACCGGACACGCCCGTCACCGCGGTCAGTACGCACAGCGGTACGTCGACGGACACATTGCGCAGATTGTGGCGTGAGACGCCGCTCAGATGCAGCCAGCCGTGCGGTGTGCGCGGGCGGTGATCGAGCGGCTGGGCGCGCCCGAACAGGTACTGGCTCGTGGCCGACTCCCCGACCCGCTCAAGACCGGCGACCGGGCCGCTGTACAGCACGCGTCCGCCGCCCTCGCCCGCGCCGGGGCCGATGTCGACCACCCAGTCCGCCCGCCGTACGACGTCCATGTCGTGCTCCACGACGAACAGCGAATTGCCCGCCGCCTTGAGGCGGTCCAGCACGTCCAGCAGCGGTTCCGCGTCGGCCGGGTGCAGCCCTGCGGAGGGTTCGTCGAGGACGTAGACGACGCCGAAGAGCCCCGAGCGAAGCTGGGTGGCGATCCGCAGGCGCTGCGCCTCGCCGGGCGACAGGGTCGTCGAGCGGCGCCCGAGGCTGAGATATCCGAGGCCCAGGTCGAGCAGTACGTCGACCCGCGCGACGAGATCGCCGCAGATCCGGACCGCGACCTCGGTCGTCTCCCCGGACCGGGCGGTCGACGTGGCGGCGTCGGCCCCGGACCGCCCCGCCACGGGCCGCAGCAGCGCCACGACCTCGGTGAGCGGCAACGCGTTGATCTCGGCGATCGAACGTCCGGCGAAGGTCACGGCGAGCGCCTCGGGCCGCAGCCCGCTGCCGTGGCACTCGGGGCAGGGCACACTCCTGACGAACCGGAGCGCCCGTTCGCGCATCTTGTCGCTCTTGGAATCGGCGAGGACGTGCATGACGTGCTTGCGGGCGCTCCAGAACTTGCCCTGGTAGCCGTAGTCGACCCGGTCCTCCTCCGGCTCGATGTACACGGAGGGCTGCTCGTCCGTGTACAGCAGCCAGTCCCGGTCCTTCTTCCTGAGCCTGCGCCACGGTCGGTCGATGTCGATCCCCAAGCCACTCACGACACTGCGCAGGTTGGCGCCCTGCCAGGCGCCCGGCCAGGCGGCGATCGCCCCCTCGCGGATGCTCAGCGAGGGGTCCGGGACCAGCAGGTCCTCGGCGACGTCGTGCACGACGCCCAGTCCGTGGCACTCCGGGCAGGCGCCGGCCGCGGTGTTGGGTGAGAACGACTCCGCCTCCAGCCGTGCGGCCCGGGGCGGATAGGTGCCGGCGCGGGAGTACAGCATGCGCAGCAGATTGGACAGCGTGGTGATGGTGCCGACCGTCGAGCGCGAACTGGGCGCCCCGCGTCGCTGCTGCAGGGCCACAGCCGGTGGCAGTCCGGCGATTTCCTCCACGTGCGGTGCGCCGACCTGCTGCAACAGCCTTCGGGCGTACGGTGCTACGGACTCGAAGTAGCGCCGCTGGGCCTCCGCGTAGAGCGTGCCGAACGCGAGCGAGGACTTGCCCGAACCGGAGACGCCGGTGAAGGCGACCATCGCGTCCCGCGGAACGTCGACATCGATGTTCCGCAGGTTGTTCTCACTGGCGCCCCGGACATGCACGAAGGGGTCGGTCGCGTCCTTGTTCACCATTCCTGGTTACCTGATCGCGCCGGGAACCGCGCGACGGGCGCCGCCACCGAGCCTAGGCGACGTCCTACCGGGCGGCGGCGCGGGATGCCTGGCCTACCCCGCCCACCGGTACTGCGCGTGAGCGGGCAGCGGACCGTGGTCGCTGCCCGCACCTGCGGTCAGGTCAGCAGCCTGAGGTCGACCGCGTCCGCGAGCGCCTGCATGCCGGCCTCGTTGGGGTGCAGGTGGTCGCCCGAGTCGAAGCGGGGGTCGAGGGCCGTCGGATCGGCGGGGTCGACGACCGCCTTCTCGAAGTCGACCGTCCCGTCGAACGCCCCGCTGGTGCGTATCCAGGTGTTGACCGCCTGGCGGAGGGCCTCCGCGGAGTCGCTGTAGTAGCCGTTTCCCTTGTCCGGCAGCAGCGTGCCGCCGATGATCCGGACGCCGGCGGCGTGCGCCTGCCCGATCAGGTTCCGGTAGCCGTCGATCAGGTCCTGGGCGGTGAGAGGGGCGCCGTCGGGGCCGGCGTTGTTGCCGATGTCGTTGATGCCCTCCATCAAGATCACGTATCGCACCCCGGGTTGGCCCAGCGCGTCGTGGGCGAACCGCTTGGTCGCGCTGATCCCCTGCCAGATGTTCGGCACGTCGGTCAGCACCCGGTTGCCGCCGATGCCCGCGTCCACGACGCTCATCGGGTGCGGCCCGGACAGCCGGCGGGCGAGGTCGTCGGGCCAGCGGTGATACGCCCCGGCCGGGGTGTTGTACCCGTCGGTGATGGAGTCGCCGAACGCCACGACGGTGCCGCGGGCGCCGGGCGAGATCACGTCGAGACCGGACAGGTAGTACCAAGAGGTCGTCGCCGTGGTGTAGTTGCCGTCCCCCGTCTCGGCGGTGTGGTCGCCCGGCGCGGAGAGGTAGCTCGTGTCGAAGGCGTCGGAGTGCCAGGTGGCGGAGCTGGTCGCATCCGGGAGGTAGACGCTGACCAGCACGTTGTGGTCGGCGGCGACGGACATCGCGACCGGGTCGCTGATCGCCTCCGCGCCGGCGGCGAGGGTGACGGATCTGTGGTTCGCGAAGGTGACCGCGTGCTGCGAACCCGGCACGGCGGTGGCCCGGTCCGCCTGCGCGGCGACGCTCACCGCTCCGACGGTGAGCGGGGTCGTGCCGCGCAGGTTGGACAGGTGTATCCGCAGGGAGGTGCCGCTGACGCTGGAGTGGGCGACCATGCGGATCGTCTCGTCGTCGAAGTTCGGTCCGCCGATGGTCATGCTCGGCGACCACGCGGCCACCCGTGCCGGGGCGGTGGCCCGGCCGTGGCCGGCCTGTCGGCCGTGGGCCGGGTGGGCGGCGGCGAGCGGCGCGCCCGCCGGCAGCCCGGCGACGACCGCGCCCGCCGCGATCAGGGCCAGTAGTACCGGCACTGCCCTTCCCTTGGTGCGCAATCTCCTCGTGACCAGCATGGTTCACCCTTCTCCCGTTCGGCAGCCGTCAGTCGAGCGTGAATCCGTCCACCAGCAGGTAGGTCCCACTGAGCTTGGTCACCGTCAGCGTGTGCCGGCCGGGCGCCATACCGGACGCCGTGTACAGACCCTGCCGGGCCCGCCGCTGCGGGGTGTTCGCGTCGACCGTGCCCTTGGAGACCCCGTCGAGGGTGATGCCGATGGCGCCCTCGTCGGAGTTGGTCTCGGTGAGGAAGCCGATCGCGGTACCGGTGAACGTGATCGTGGCGGCGGCGCCGCTCTGCTGGGTGTAGTGCACCCCGTCGTCAAGGTCGCCGTCGCCCCGGGACCCGCTGGACGACCAGCTGCCGGTGTACGCGACGCGCAGGTCGTCGTCGTCGGCCGTGCCGCCGGCCGGGGTGCCCGGCCCGGCGGCGGCGACGATCGCCTGCGCGGCGGGCGGCCAGTCGCCGTCGGGGACCACGGTCGCCTGCTGGAAGGTGATGTCGGTGCCGTTGTTGTGGTACGACGCGGTGTCGCTGTAGTTGTCGTGGATCGAGTCGTCGTGGATGCTCGGCGTCCACAGGTTCAGCCACAACGAACCGTTGGCGAAGCGCAGCACGTTGTCGTGGGTGTTCCAGTTCGAGCTGCCCTCGTCGTGGTAGATCATGTTGCAGCCGTTGACGCACTCCGACAGGACGTTCCCGGCGAGTTCCGAGGGTGCGGACTGGCCGCCGAGGGTGTAGATCGGCCCGCCGTCGTTCAGCACTCCCATCACGCTGTGCACGTGGTTGCCGATGATCCGGTTGCCGCCGCCGTAGGTGGTGCCGTGCAGGCACGGGTCGGGCAAGCCCTGCTCGGCCTGGAGGGCGCAACTCGACGCCCAGCCCCAGCCCCAGCCCAGCGAGATGCCGGAGTACGGCGTGTAGCCGACGTCGTTGTGCGACAGCAGGGTGCCGCGGGCGTGACCCACCCAGATGCCGACCGCGTCCTGGTACTCCTGGCCGGGAAACCGGACCGTACTTCCGGTCACGGTGTCGCCGCTCGTCATCAGCGCGGGGTCGGTCTGGTAGTAGTCGTCGACCTCGCCGATCGCCACGCCGGTGCCGGAGGTGTCGGTCACCGAGGCGCCGCTCACCGTGGAGTCCTGTGTCTGGTCGGCGAGTTCGATGCCGCTGGTCCCGGTGTGCCGCACGACGTCGCCGCTGAAGGTGATCCGCAGGCCCCGGTGCACCTGGACCGCCGCCGGGATACGGGCCGGCGCCCGCGTCGTCGGGTCCCAGATCACGCCGGCCTGGTTGTCCACGTAGCCCTCGGCGGTCGGGGCGTTCCACGTGGTGTAGGCGAAGGCCAGTCCGGAGAACTCCACGTCGTGCACAGGTGCGATCACGTCGGGGATCACCGTGAAGCCGTCGACCAGCAGGTAGGTCCCGCCGGTCTTGACCACGCGCAGGGTGTGCGTTCCCTTGGCCAGTCCGGTGACGGAGACCATCGCCTGCTGCGCCAGCCGCTCCGACCCGTTGCCGGAGACCGTCGAGACCTTCTTGCCGTCGATGTAGACGTCCGCGCTGCCTTCGTCCGCGCTGGACTCGGAGAGCATCTGGATGCCGGTGCCGCTGAAGCCGTAGGAGACCGCGTCGCCGTCGGTCTGGGTGTAGTGCACGTCGTCGCCGAGGTCACCGAGGTGCCGGCCGCTCGAGTACGCCCAACTGCCGGTGTAGACCGCGCGCCAGTCGCTGTCGTTCAGCGGGGCGAGGTGGCCCGGGGTGCCCGAGGCGTCGAGCAGTTCCGGCGCGATCGGCAGCTCGACGTCCGCGGTGGCGAGGTCCTCGCCGGGCCGGGGAACGTAGTAGAGATCGCCGGCGGAGCCGTCGAGAAAGAACTGGCCGGGCGTGCCCAGCAGTTGGTAGGCGTTCTCCAGCCAGGTGATGCCGCTCAGGGTGGGCAGTCCGGCGCCGTTGAAGGGGAAGCTCGGGTGGGGCACCGAGGTGTGGTTGTTGTTCCAGCAGCCGGGGTCGACGGTGAGGTCGGAACCGCCGGACGCGGACCGTGTGATGGACGCCAGCGGGCAGCGCATCTGCTTCCACGCGTTGTTCTGCACGACCTCGACCTGGGCGGGGTCGGTCCACGACGCGTACGACGGGTCGCTGGTGGTGAACCCGGTGGCGGTCACCGAGAACCCGGCCGGGTTCCTCGGGCTCTGCGCGCGTACCGCCCGCACCCCGTTGACGAACATCTCCCGGCTCGCCGTTCCCACCGGGACCTTGGCCCGGTAGATGTGCTTGGCCGCGTCGACCTCGGCGAACCCGGTCACCCGGGTCGCACCGCTGAGCACCGGCGTCTGTCCGGCGGCCGCGCGGTACACCACCGGATGCCCGGGGCGCCCGGAGTCCTCCACGCCGAGCCGGAACGGGCTGGTGAGCCGGTACGTCCCGCCGCTCAGTTCGACCACCACGTCCGCGGCGGCGTCCGGCACCAGGGCTCTGGCCCGGTCGCGAGCCGCATCCAGCGAGCACGGGTCGCTCGCCGAGCAGTCGGACCCGCGCCCGTCCGGTGCGACGTGCAGCGCCTCGGCACCCGAGGCCGCCTCGGCCGGCGCGGCGGTGAGGCCCAGAGCGGCGACGGCGACAGCGGCAAGGCAGGCGACAACGGCGCTGCGCATCGTGGGCCTCCAGCGGCAGGTGGGGTGGGGGGCCAGGAGCTGGGGTGCGGCGGGACATCCGGGACACCCGGGGCGCCGGGGGTTCAGGGGACACGGGGGGCGTAGACGTCCCATGAATATACGAGCCGACCCGGCCAACTCCTAGAGTCGTGCACGACCTTCCGAAAGAAGGTCCGACGTATGCCCCCGAACCGCCCCTGCGTGGGCAGCCGGTGGGCTCCAGCAGGAACGTACGGCCGCCGAGCCCGCGCGCTCGTCGCCGGAACGGCCGGCCGCACCCCAAAATCCCGCCTCTGGCCGGCCTGCACGCGCCTTCGCCGCGGCTTCACCCGAGGTGACCGCCGGCTTCGCTGGTCCCCTGTTGGCGCCGGACGCGGCGCGGCTCGTTGTGGGAAGGTGGCCGCATGACAAGTCGACTGCTTCCGCTGCGTGTTGGCGACGTTGACCTCTTGGTCGAGACGGTCACGGTCGCCGGGTCGGAGCCGACCTCGCGGTTACGGAACGCGAGCGGACGGGTCGTGGACGCCTTCGACCATGCCCGTGACGCGATCGTGGAGATCGCCTCCGCCACCGGGGAGGCGATCGGCCGGCTGACGCACGAGGCAACGCGCCCCGAGCAGGTGGAGGTGGAGTTCGGACTGAAGTTCTCCACGCAAGGCACCATCGTCGTGGCCGGCGTCTCCGGCGAGGCGTCGCTGGTGGTACGGCTGAAGTATCCCGCGCCGCGGGGCGAGCAGGATGGCACTGCGGCCGACCGCGCCGACTGACCGCCCGTGGCGTACGACGGGGGCGGGACGAGGCACGCACGGCTGAGCCGTCCGCGGGGAGAGGGCCGTGGCAGCGGCGTCCGCGGGGGAGACGGGGGAGCGCAACGGTGGTGGACGCGGTGTGGGACGCGAGGGTCCCCGGTTTCCTGGGCCGGGTCCTCGATGTCGACGGTACGCCCGTGGGCACCTGCTTCCAGGTGTCCCCCGGCGTGCTGGTGACGGCGGCGCACGTCCTCGCGGACGTCGGATGCGACTGGCTCGGTGCGTCGTTGTCCGTGGACGCCCTGAACGGATCGGTGCGGCGGGCGCCCGCGCAGGTGGTGGCCCTCGACATGGCCCGGGACCTCGCGGTGGTGCGCCGGGCCGAGCCGCTGGGGGAGTCCGTCCCCGTCTCCCTGCACCCGGTGGCCTTCCAGGCGGACGTCGTCGTGACCGGCGTCGCCGAGGTGGACGACCCCGGCCACGGCTACCAGTCGCTGGACGCCCCGGGGAGCTGGCAGGGCGGCACCATGCGGGATGACCAGGTGATGCTGTGGCGTGTCAGGTCCGCGGACGTCATGCCGGGGATGAGCGGTGCCCCCGTGCTGCGCCTCGCGGACGGTGCCGCCGTCGGCGTGGTCTCCGCGCGGTACAACAGCGCGGACGGCTGGCTGCGGGACTCCGTGTGGGTGGCCCGGGTCGAGGACGTCGCTGTGCTGTTGTCGACCGTCCCGGGGATCGACGCGCGTCGGCGGCTCGTGTTCGCCGACGAGGTCGGCACCGTGCTGTCCGTACGCACCGTGGACACCTCCCTGGTCCCCGGACGGGCCGGCGCGGTGGCCACCCGCGTCGCACCCGATCCGGGGCCGGCCCGGGACCGGGGGGCACCCGAAGGCGTCGGGGGCCTGAACGAGGCCGCGGTGGAGGCCGCCCGTGCGCTGATGGCGCTGGACGACGCGTACCGCGGGGTCGGCGGGGCCGGGGACGCGGCGGAGTGGTTGCTGTCGAGAGCCGTCGCCCACGGCCGCCACGAAGGCGACGCCGTACGGGACTTCCGCCGCCGCACCCGGCTGCGCGGGCTCGACCCTCGGGTGCTGCTGCTCGCGCACCCGCAGCACGAGGAGGCCCTGTGTCACTGGTCGGCCCCGCTGGACGGCTCGCGCACGCGGAACGACGCGTACGGCTCCGGTCCGAACGGCCTCGACCCGTACGGCACCGAGCCACCAGGTGCCGGCCCGTCCGGCTCCGGTCCGAACGGCTCCGCACCCGGAACCTCTGACGCGCTGCTCGACTCCTTTCGGCACGTCCTGGTCGAGGAGCTGTCCGAAGAGCTCTTCGTCGAACTCTCCGCGGTGTGCCGAAGGCAGTTGCGGGCGGTGCTCACCGACGGCCGGACACTGCACCTGGAGGCATTCCTCACCGCCCTCACCGCACGGCTCCCGGAGCTGCGTACCGCCTCCACCCGCGCCGTCATGGTCCGCAGGCCGGACCCGAACGGGAACGGTGCGCAGGGCGAACAGGGCGAACAGGGCGAACAGGGCGGGACGAGCGCCGCCGCCCCCGGGGCGGCCGAGGTCCAGCGCCGTGCCCGACGGGCCGTGGCCGCGGCCCAGATGTGCCGTATCCCCGATCCCGATCCCTTCGTCCTCGGCCGTACCGAACTGGTCGCCGACGTGGTCCGCGCTGTGCGCAGGAGCCGGGCACGGCAGGGCACGGCGACCGCGTTCCTGTCGGGGCAGCCGGGCGTCGGCACGTCCACCGTGGCCATCGAGGCCGCCCGCGCACTCGCGCCGGACTTCCCCGGTGGGGTCTTCCACGTCGACCTTCACGGACTGGTCCCCGACGCCCGAAGACCCGCCCGTACCGTCGTGCGGATGGTGGCGGAGGCGCTGGGCCTCGACATCGGCGCGGACCTCGACGCGGGGGAGCACCTGGGCGACGCCGCGCTGTTCGCCCGGTTCACCGCCGAACTCCAGGGCCGAGGGGTGCTGCTGGTGCTCGACGACGCCCTGGACGCCGCCCACGTCGCGCCCTTGGTGAAGCCCCCCGCCACCTGCGCGGTCGTCGTCACCTCCCGCGATCGTGTCCAGGGGTACGCCGACCGGTCACTCGTCTTCCGCGTGGAGCCGCTGACGCGCGACTCCGCGGTCCGGGTACTCGCCGCGTGCGACCCCGAGCGCAGCCACGACCCCGCCGTGCTGCACCGGTTGGCCCGGCTGTGCGCGGACGTGCCGCTGGCGCTGCGGATGGTCGGTGGACGGCTGGCGAGCCGCCCGGACCTGCCGGTGGACTACCTGCTGCACCTGCTGGAGGAGGAGTCGACCCGGCTGGACTACCTGGACTCGGGGGACCGGGCGGTGCGCGCGGCGATCAGGCTCAGCTACGACAACCTGGACGCCGCGGCCCGCCGCACCTTCCGGTTGATCGCCGCAGTGCCCGGCGCGGTGACGACCGGCGAGGAACTGGGCGCCTGCCTGGCCGCCCCGGCGCTGCGCCAGGAACTGCTCCTGAACCGGCTGGTCGACCGCAGCCTCGCCCAACACGCCGCCTTCGTGCGCACTTTCTCCGGCGGCGTGCTCGCCTCCTTCGCCCTCTTCGACCTCGTCCTGCTCTTCGCCAAGGAGCGCCTGGCACAGGAGGAGCCGGAGGAGGACGTGCACGATGTCACCTACCGCTCCGTCCACTTCCTGCGCGACCGGCTCGGCCGGATCAACCGGGAGGAGCCCGACGCGGAGCTGTCCGGCGCCCTCGACCCGGCCCGCTTCCACGCGGCGGTGCGCACGGCGGAGGAACGCGGATGGCTTGCGCTGGCCCTGGAAATGGCGGAGGGGGTGGCGGCCCTGTACCAGGCGGCCGGCGAGCTCGACGGCGAGGTTGCGGCCAACGACGTGCGCGTCCACCTCCACCAGCGCCTCTCGGCGCCCGCCGATGCCGTACGGCTGTGCTGGGACAACGCGGAGCTGCTGCGCGACACCGACCCGGCGCGCGCACTGGTGTACGCGCAGCGGGCCCGTGACATCGCGGGGGCCCACAACCTGCACGCGGGGGCCGCCGAGGCCGACTTCCTGATCTCGCTGATGCAGTGGGACCAGGGCGACGCGGCGGCTGCCCTGGCGTCCGGTCGGCGCGCGGTCTCCGTGCTGACCGCCTTGGGCCTGGCGGCCACCGCCGTCCCGGTCGCCATCAACAACTCCAAGCTGGCCTTCGAGACAGCGGACCCGGAAGAAGCCCGCGTACTGGCACGGCGCGCCCATGAACTTGCCGAGGGACACGGCACCGCGGAACTACGGGCCTCGGCGCTCTTCCAAAGGCAGCGCGCGGAGCTGTGGGTGGGAAACCACGCTGAGGCGCTCCCACTGGCGCGGCGCGTCGAGACCGCGTACACGACGCTCGGCAACTGGTGGACAGCGGCCGTCGCGTGCGAGAACGGGGCCTGTGCGGCAGAAGCTCTTGACGATCACCACGCAGCGAAGGACTTGGTTGCCCACGCCGTCGAGTACTGGCAGCGCTGCAACACCCCGCCCCACCTCGTGAGCGCACTGATCGACCTGAGCGCGGCCCACATCCGCCTCGACGAGATGGCACGCGGAGCGGAGGCGCTGACCCGCGCGGTTGCCGCGCTCGACCTGGCCGACGGCGCGAACGTGTCCGCCGCCCTGAGCTCCGAGCTGCTGCTGCGTTATGCCGCGGTGTACGCCCTTTTCGACGCCATCCCGCCCAGCGCGGGCCTCGACCACGCGCTTCAATCCGCCGCTGAAAGCGCGGTGCACGACGGAGATCCGGACCCGGATGTCGAACGCCTCCGGACCGACCTCCGCTGCTTTCTCACCACCGGCACGGGCCGTGGCAAGGCCACGAAGGCAGCCCGCCACCTGCTGTCCACCGGTGCCCGCCATCCCCCCGCCGGCGAGTTGCAGCTGCACGAGACCCTGGGCACCGAGCCGGCCCCACGTTCGGCACTCGGCACCGCCTGACGCCTCGTACGAGACCTGCCGCGCGCCCGGGCGGCCGGCGCACCGCGAGTCTGGTCGGGGCCGACGCGTGTGCGGCGCTGTGCGGGTGGGCGCGTGTACGGCGTCGTCTGTCCGTGGGCCACTGAAACGGGAATGTGCTGGTGGCCCGGCTGGGCTCCACCCAGGAACGAGGCCGACGGAGTTGAGGCGGCGGTCGCCACCGTTCACTGCCCCGGGCCCGGGCGGTGTCCACGGCCTCGGACGGACTTCCAGGGAACACGTGGCAAGGCACGCGATACAGTTATGTGCAAATGTACCGTTTCTGGGCTATTCGTTGTCCATGAGTGATCTCGACTACGCAGACAAGTCCGACTTCGAGGACGCCGACCGAGGGTTCGTCGCCGCCCTCTCACCCGCGGTGATCCGGACGGACGACGGCCGGGTGATCTGGGACGGTGACGCGTACGGCTTCCTGGACGGGGACTGCCCTGCCAGCGCGCACCCCAGCCTGTGGCGGCAGGGCCAGTTGTGCGACAAGCAGGGCCTGTTCGAGGTCACCGAGGGGATCTACCAGGTCCGGAACCTGGACCTGTCGAACATGACGCTGGTCGAGGGCGACACCGGTGTCATCGTCATCGATCCGCTGATCTCGGCTGAGACCGCGGCCGCCGCGCTCGCGCTGTACCGCGAGCACCGCGGCGACCGCCCCGTCACCGGGCTGATCTACACGCACTCCCACGGCGACCACTTCGGCGGCTCGCGTGGGGTCCTGCCGCACGGCCACGCCCCGGTGCCGGTGATCGCTCCGGCCGGTTTCCTGGAGCACGCGGTGGCGGAGAACGTGTACGCGGGCGGCGCGATGACCCGCCGTGCGGTGTACATGTACGGCGCCGAACTGGAAAAGGGTCCCGAGGGGCAGATCGGCGCCGGGCTGGGCATGACGACGTCGAAGGGCACGATCACCCTGGTCCCGCCGACGCTGGACATCACGCGCACCGGTCAGGAGGAGACGGTCGACGGGGTGCGGATCGTCTTCCAGATGACGCCGGGCACCGAGGCGCCCTCGGAGATGAACTTCTACTTCCCCGACCGGCGTGCCCTGTGCATGGCGGAGAACGCCACGCACAACATGCACAACATCCTGACCCTGCGCGGAGCGGTGGTCCGCGACACCCGTATCTGGGCGCACTACCTGGGCGAGACGATCACCTTGTTCGGCGACCAGGCGGAGATCGCGTTCGCCTCCCACCACTGGCCCACCTGGGGGCAGGACCGCATCGTCGAGCACCTGGCGGGCCAGCGGGACATGTGGGCGTACCTGCATGACCAGACCCTGCGCATGACCAACCAGGGACTGACCGGTATGGAGATCGCCGAGCGGATGGAGCTGCCGCCGGCGATCGCGAACCGGTGGGCGAACCGCGGCTACTACGGGTCGGTCAGCCACAACGTCAAGGCCATCTACCAGCGCTACATGGGCTGGTTCGACGGCAACCCGGCCCATCTGTGGGAGCATCCGCCGCTCGAGCAGGCCCAGCGGTTCGCCGCTGACTACGGCGGTGTGCCGGCGTTGATCGCCAAGGGCAAGGAGTACGCGGCTACGGGGGATCTGCGGTTCGCCGCGACGCTGCTGGGGCACGCGGTCTTCGCCGCCCCCGACGACTCGATCGCCAAGCAGGCGCTGGCCTCGGTGTACGAGAAGCTCGGCTTCGGCGCGGAGAACGGCACCTGGCGCAACTTCTACCTGATGGGTGCCCAGGAACTGCGCGGCACCGTCGCACACACCGCGCTGGAGACGACCAACCCCGAGATGGCGATGGCCCTGACCGTCGACATGCTCATCGACTCCCTGGCGATCCGGGTCGACGGCCCGAGGGCGTGGGACGCGAAGCTCACCATGACCTGGAACGTCACCGACGAGGGCCGCACCTGGCACCTCCTGCTGTCCAACGGTGCCCTCACCTACCGCAGCACCGACACTGCCTCCGGCACGAACGAGCCGGGCCCGGCGGCCGACCTGACCCTCACCCTGACCAAGCCGGAACTCCTCGGTGTCCTGGGCGGCAAGGGGCTGGACGGCGGGCACGTCGATGGCGACCCGCAGGTCTTCACCACCCTCACCGGCCTGCTCGACACCCCCGCCCCCGACTTCGCCGTCGTCACGCCCTGACCGCACAACCCTCGGGACAGGGGTGCCCCGTCTCCCGACAGGGGGAGACGGGGCACCAGGCGGGTATGCCGGGCCGGGTCAGCGGGTGGTCAGGCGCACCTTCAGGCTGCTGCCGGAGGCGACCGTCACCGTGTGGCCGAGGTCGATGGTGGTGCCCCCCTTACCGGTGTGCAGGGTGGCCGGCACGGCGGTGCCGTCGAGGGTGACCGTGACGGCGGTCGCCGCGGTGGCGGTGGTGAAGGTGAGGTGGCTCAGGGACAGCGGTCCGTAGGTCACCTTGAGGGTGTCGGTCTGGCTGCCGCCGGCCCTGGTCTGGCTGAACAGCCCCCAGGCGTTGCCGGCGGTGAAGAACGAGCTGTGGTTGCCG
Source organism: Streptomyces sp. NBC_00448 (assembly GCF_036014115.1). Classification (NCBI taxonomy): domain Bacteria; kingdom Bacillati; phylum Actinomycetota; class Actinomycetes; order Kitasatosporales; family Streptomycetaceae; genus Streptomyces; species Streptomyces sp. NBC_00448. The sequence continues at coordinate 640,371 of NZ_CP107913.1, read as the reverse complement.
GGCTGGAACTTCGGTGCGAAGCCGATGGTCCGGGCCGGACCGTTGTAGGTCAGGCCCTGGAGCGCCTCGATGATCGACCAGCTGCTGCCCGAGCGCCCGTACCACTGCCCGCACTCGTCGTCGCCGAACGGGTTGCCGGTGCCGTCGCCGGTGGCGCAGGTCCCGCTGGTGATGCCGTTGCCGGTGCGCAGCACGCCGTCGTAGCGGTTGTTGACCGCGTCGACCATGGTGAGCCCCTGGGTGACCAGGCCGTTCTGGATCATGGTGGCGGCGGCGGAGTACTCGAAGCCGCTCATGGTCTCGTCGTTGTAGTTGACCGCGTTGGCGGGCTTGTCGTCGTGCGGCCAGGTGAACATGACCGCGGCGGAGTCGGTGGGCGCGACGAAGTCGCGCCACTGGTGGCTGTAGCCGAGGAAGTTGTTCTTGAAGTTGTCGCGGAAGAGGGTGCTCAGCGACTGCGTCTCGCGGTCGGCCGGGTAGATCTGGCCCAGCCCGAGCAGGCTGGACCACCACTGGCCGAGCAGCATGTCGATGGAGACGCCGTTGCCGTAGCTCTGGCCGGAGCCCTGGCTGACCTCGCGGTAGTACTCGCCGTTCCACAGCAGGTCGTTCTGTGCCGTCCGGCCCGCCTGGTAGATGCCGGTGAGCAGGGCGGACTCGGTCGAGTCGCCCTCCACGGTGGCCATCAGGGAGGCGGCGTTCGCCGCGGCGAGGTAGAGCGAGCCGGTCCAGGAGCTGGTGCCGGAGAAGTCGGTGTCCAGGGTGTTGTGGGCGAGCCCGGTGGTCAGGCCCGTCCGGTCGGGGTCGTTGGTCTTCCAGATCCAGTCCATCGCCGCCTTCAGGTGCGGCCACTGGCTGTCCAGCCATGCCTTGCCGTCGGTCGGCGAGTCGGCCAGGTACTCCCGGTAGGCGGAGAGCACCACGCCGGCCTGGCCGTCGATCGCGGACCCGGTGCTGCCGCTCAGCGGGCGCTCGGGCAGGCTGCCGTCCGGGTTGATCTTGTCCAGCCACTGGGTGACCATGTCGGTGCCGATCTCGGGGAAGAGCTGTGGTGCGTCCTGGTTGTACTCCCAGACGTGCGGCGGCATCCCGCTGCAGCACCCGTAGCCCTCGTACCCGCCGAACATGCCGGAGTCCGTCCAGTACACGGTCGGGGTGTGCAGCAGTGCGGCGCCGGAGCTGGCCCTGTCCAGCACGTACTGCGGCAGGTTGGAGGCGTAGAGGGTGTCGTGGTACTTCCGGGTCAGGGCCTGGGCGTCGGCCAGGTGCGTGTCCAGGTAGGTGTCCAGATTCGCGGCCGACTTCCACAGGGTGGTGTAGTACCGACCGCTGTAGAGGCCGCTCTGGTGGGACGCGTCGGGGACCCACCAGCGCAGCGTGACCGGGATGTCGACCGACTGGCCGGCGGCGAGGGTGATGGTGGAGGCGAGCGCGGCGTCGACGGTCTTTCCGGTGCCGCTGGTGGCGGTCGTCGGGCCGGTGAGGTCCGGGCTCCGGGTGAAGGCGCTGAGCAGGTTGGCGCTGCCCGACCAGGAAGCGGTCGCGGTGGCGTGGGGCGCGGTCGTGCTCAGCCGCAGGCTGGCCGCGCTACCGGACTTGGTCAGTTGGATGCGTGTGCCCGACGCGTCCTGCTCGACGGTGTCGGTGTTGTTCCCGTAGCCGGAGTAGCTGGTTCCCGACACCTTGGCCAGGCCGTCCCAGCCGACCGCGTTCTGCTGGGCGGCGAGCAGGCTGACCTGCTTGGCCGCCTTGGTGGTGTTGGTGAGGGTGAAGGTGTAGGCCGCCACCGGCAGCGAGGAGTCCTTGGTGTCGCCCGGCACCATGGGGCTGTCGAACTTCTCGGTGACGTCGAGGCCGGGCACGGCCGCCTTGAACTGGTAGCTTCCCATCGGGTATTCACCGGTCATGGTCAGCGACGGCGAGGCGGGGAACGAACCGGCCGGGACGCTCTGCAGCGCCGCGACCGCCCCGGCGGAACCCACCTTGCCGGAACGGACCGCGAAGAAGGTGTCGGGCAGCGGATCGGCGGTGTAGGTGACGTTGTCGGCGGGGTAGAAGTTCTCCCAGTTGCGGCGCTGCCCGGTGCCGTCCTGGAGCAGCCCGCCGTCGCCCAGCGGGCCGACCGGGAACTTGATGTCGGTCAGCGCGCTGCCGGAGTACACCTTGGTGGTGCCACGGGCGCTGAGGTCCTGGTAGGCGCGGGCGATGGTGTAGGCGGCCGGCGACTCGTCCCTCCGCGCGTCCACGGCCTTCACGGTGTAGATGTACCCGCCGGCCGCCTTCGCGGTGCGGTCGGTGTATGCCAGCTCGGTGACCGGCACGTTCGCCAGCAGGCTGGGCGTGCCGGTCGGATCGGTGGCCGTGGCGGAGGAGAGCGGGGCACGGTAGACGCGGTAGCCGGTGACGCCCGAGCTGATCGGAGAGGTCCACTGCAGGGCCACCGGCCCGCTCTTGGTGTGGGTGGAGGCCAGGTCGCCGACGACCGCGGGCGCACTGCCGGGGGCGGGGAGGTTGATCTGCACGTCGTCGAGGGTGATGTGGCCCCAGTTGGAGGTGGCCTCGTCGACGACCCGCAGATGCAGGGTCTGCCCCAGGTAAGGGGTGAGGTCCGCCGTCAGCGGCCGCATGGCCTCGGAGTTGCTGCCGCTGCCCCGCCAGACCTGGGTGCCGTCGGCGGTCTCGACGGCGACGTACTCCTTCGGACCCTTTCCGCCGCCGACCATCATCTGGATCGTCGGCCGGCTCAGCACGAAGTCGGGGGAGACCACCTGGCCCGTGTAGCCCTCGTCGGTGGTCCCGTCCGGGGCCTCCTGGGTGGAGAAGTAGAAGGAACCCTGCTTGGTGTAGGGCAACGCCGGGTCGTCCAGCCGGTAGTCGCGGTCGGTCACCAGGGAGCCGAACGATCCGCTGACCGTGGTGAACCCCTGCGGGGTCCCGCTCTCGAAGTCGAAGGCCTGATAGCCGGACAGCGGCTGGTTGACGTGGACGTCGTCCAGAGTGACGTGCCCCCAGCTGCCGGTGGCCTTGTCGACCACCGCGAGGTGCAGGGTCTGCCCCAGGTACGCGGACAGGTCCAGGGTGCGGCGAACCATCGTCTCGGCGTTGTTGCCCTGGGCCTTGGCGACCGTCTTGCCGTCGGCATCGACGACGCCGACATAGGTGTTCGCCGAGTTGCCACCGCCGACCAGCATGCTGATGTCGGGCTGCGTCAGCACGAACGCGGGGGAGTCGATCTCCCCGGTGTAGCCGTCGTCGGCGGCCTGGGTGGGCGACTCCAGGGTCGACAGGAACCAGGTGCCCTGCTTGGTGTACGGGGTGGTGGGGCTGTTGTGCTCGAAGGCGCGGTCGCTGATCAGCTGGCCGAAGGAGCCGGACGTGACCTGCCAGCCCTGGGCGGTGCCGTCCTCGAAGTCCCAGGTGGTGCCGGCGTCGGTCGCGGAGGCGGTGGAGGGCGCGGGCAGTTGAAGGGTGAGCGCCGCCGCGGTGAGAGCCAGGGCGAGCGCCGCCGGTCCGAGTGCGCGGACGCGTCCGGTGCGGCGGGTGGGTGGAGCGTGCATGTCTTCCTCCAGGGTCGGGGTGGCGGAGGTTCAGCAGCTGCTCTTGTAGACGTACTTGGCGATCTCCGGGGTGGCCATGTTGGCCTTGGTGAGCACCACGTACGGGGTGGCGATGCTGGTGGTGGTCGCCTTGCCCTGGAGCGCGGCGAGGGCCTGGTCCACGGCGTCCTTGCCGATCTGCAGCGGCTCCTGGACCACGACGTCCTGGACCACGCCCTTGCTGACGTCGTCCATGATCGGGGCGGAGGTGTCGAAGCCGACGACCTTGACCCGGCCGGTGGCGCCCGCGCTCTGCACGCCGGTGGCCACGCCTTCGACCTCCTGGGTGCTGACCGCGAACACCCCGGCCAGGTCGGAGTTGGCGGCCAGTACGGCGCTGAACTTGGCGGTGGCGGTGGCGGGCTGGCTCTCGCTGTACTGCGGGTCCAGCACGGTGATGCCCGGGTGGTTCTTCATCTCCTCGACAAAGCCCTGCTGGCGAGCGTCGGTGGTGGAGATCCCGGGCTTGGCGCCCATCACCAGGACCTTGCCCTTGCCGCCGATCTCGGTGGCGAGGGTCTTGGCGGCGAGGACACCGCCCGCGTGGTTGTCCGACGCGATCTCGGACACCGCGAGCGAATCGTCGGCTGCCTTGGAGTCGGCGAAGACCAGTTTGATGCCCTGGGCCTTGGCCTGGGTGAGCGCCGGCACCATGGCCTCGCCGGCCATCGGCGAGATCAGGATGGCGTCCGGGTGCTGAGCGATGACCGCGTTGAGCACCGGGGTCTGACTCTCCGGGCTGTAGTCCTTCCCGCCCTGGGCGTCGAAGGACACGCCCTTGGCCTTGGCCTCGGCCTGGGCGCCGCAGGTCAGCGAGGTGAAGAAGGGATTGCCCGCCATGCCCTGGACATAGACCATCTTGTAGTGCTTGCTGCCGCCCGAGCCTCCTGCGGCGGTGGAACCGGAGCTGGAGCAGCCGGCGGTGAGGGCGACGAGCGCGGTGAGGGACACGGCGAGTGCCGCGGATCTCTTGACAGGCATGGTGACGGGACCTTTCGGGCGGGTGGGTGACGGAGCAGGGGGAGCCTGGGGTCAGAAACGTTCGAGGGCACTGCGCTTGAGCTGGTCCAGGTAGACCGCGAAGACCAGGACCAGGCCGATCACGACCTCCTGCCAGAAGGTCTGCACCCGGACGATCACGAAGCCGTTCTGCAGTACCGCGGGGATGAACACACCGATCACCGTGCCGAGGATGGACGCGGTGCCGCCGAAGAGGCTGGTTCCGCCCAGCACCACGGCGGTGACGGCCTGCAGGTTGTCGTTGGTGTGCCCGGCGATGTTGGCGCTGGCGTAGAGGGCCAGGTCCAGGAAGCCGGCCAGCCCGGCCAGGGTTCCGGCCAGCGCGTACACCATGATCAGGTGCCGGGTGACGTCGATGCCCGATCGGCGCGAGGCCTCGCTGTTGGAGCCGATGAAGAGCGTGCGCAGTCCGAACCGGGTCCGGGTGAGCGCGATCCAGGCGCCGATCGTGACGGCCGCCGCGATCACCACGATCCACGGCACCACGCCGAACAGTCGCCCCAGCCCGATGGTGGTGAACAGCGCGGTGGGGACGCCGTTGAGGTCGGAGCCGTTGGTCACCAGCTCGGCGATGCCCAGGGCCACGCCCATCGAGCCCAGTGTGGCGATGAGTGGCGGCACCCTGAGCCGGGCCACCAGCAGGCCGTTGATCGTGCCCCACACCAGCCCGGCCAGGAGCGCGGCGGCCAGGCCCACCAGTACGGCGCCCGCGCCGCCGCCGCCGACAGCATCCATCGCCTTGATCGAGACGACCCCGGCGAAGACCAGCACGGACCCGACCGACAGGTCGATGCCGGCCGTGGCGATCACAAAGGTCGAGCCGACCGACACCACCAGCAGGACCGAGGCGACGGTCAGCATGGTGCGGATGTTGTACACCGTCAGGAAGGAGCCGGGGGCGGCGATCGAGAAGCCGACGACGAGCACGGCAAGGGTGACGGAGAGGTACAGCAGCGAGGAGCCGAGCAGCCGCTGCCGGAGCGTCCGCGCGAGCTGGTCACCGTCTTCGCCCTGCCGGCGTTCCCTGCCGGGGCCCGGCCGAAGACCGGCGGGAAACAGTGCGCTCATCGGGTCGCCTCCGGGGCATCGTGTACGAGTAGTCCGGTCATGGCGGCCACCAGGTCCTCCGCGGTGGCCTCGCCGGTGCGGAAGCGGGCGACCCGGGCACCCAGCCTGAGCACCTCGATCCGGTCCGAGACCTCCAGCACCTGCGGCATGCTGTGGCTGATCAGCACGACCGACACCCCGGCGTCGCGGACCCGCCGGATCAGGTCCAGGACCCGTCGGGTCTGCACCACTCCGAGCGCGGCGGTCGGCTCGTCCATGAAGACCACACGCTTGGCCCAGGTGACCGCACGGCAGATGGCGACGGACTGCCGCTGACCGCCGGAGAGCGTGGCGACCGGCGAGTCCACGTCGTTCAGCTTCTGTCCCAGGGAGGCCAGTTCCTCCACGCAGCGGCGGCGCATCGCGGACTTGTCGAGGAACCCCATGCGGCCCAGAAACCCGGCACGCAGCGGCTCGCGACCCATGTGCAGGTTGGCCGCCGATCCCAGCCCACCGGCCAGCGCCAGATCCTGGTACACCGTCTCGATGCCGGCGGCCTGGGCATCCTGCGGGGAGGCCAGACGCACCGGCTCGCCGTCGATCCGCACCTCGCCGCTGTCCGGCAGGAGCGCGCCGGACATCGCCTTGACCAGGGTGCTCTTGCCCGCTCCGTTGTCCCCGATGAGCGAGACGATCTCGCCCCGATAGACGCTGAAGTCGGCGCCGCGCAGTGCCTCGGCCCGGCCGAAGCGCTTGCGTACGGCGCGGGCTTCGAGCAGGGGTACAGGTGGAACCAGGGGTGGGGAAGGCATGGCGAGGAGTCCCTTCGGCGGGTGTGCGGGCAGCGGGCAGCGACAAACGGCGTGCGGCGAGAACCGGCGTGCAGCGATATACGGCGATCAGCTGCACGCGGGCAGTGAGATGCGCGGGGTATGCGAAACAGGTACGTCCGGGAGCGGGTCGGCTCAGTGGGCGGACAGCATGGCGTCCTCGATGCCGGCCACATGTGCGGCGGCGCGGATTCTTGCCCGGTAGGTGTCCCCGGCGGCGAGGGCCTCGTAGATGGCCCGGTGCTCGCTGAGGGTGAGATGGAGGTCGGATCGATCGGTCACGCCGCACCATGCGTGCGGACGCAGCGTCTTGCCGGAGATGGTCTCCACGATGGTGGCCAGTACCGGATTGCGCGAAGCCCTGGCGATGACGCGGTGGAACGCCTGTCCGTTCTCCGCGGTGAGTTGACGATCCGGGTCCCGACCGCTCACCAACTTCTCGCCCTGGTCCAGTAGTCGGTCCAGTTCGGCGAGCTCGTCCGAACTGATGCTCAGAGCGGCCTTGGCCGCGGCTTCCGGCTCCAGCAGACGACGGACCTCCAGGAAGTGCCGGACCGTGCTGTCGTGGTGCAGATCCACGACCATGTGCATGGTTCCGAGCAGCAACTCCGGGTCGAGGCTGGTGACGTAGGTGCCGTCGCCGCGACGGGTGTGCAGGACGCGCATCAGGGTGAGTGCCCTGACCGCCTCCCGGAGCGAGTTGCGTGACAGCCCGAGCCGCGCGGCCAGTTCCTTCTCCGCCGGGAGCTTGTCTCCCGGCGCGAGTTCACCCGTGATGATCATCTGGCGAATACCGTCCACCGCGTCGTCGGTGAGTGCCACGTACCTCCCTCCCTCGCGCATTAACCCGATGTTTCCTTGAATTGACGGAACCATACGAGCGCGCCGCGTCCCTGTCAATAACCCGATGTTTCCCGCATCCGCGATGCCGCGCCTCGAAGCGTTCCTCTGGCAACAGGCGTGTGTCAGACGGCCTATGGCCCCACCCGCCACCGGCCGACCAGGGGAGGAGGCCGACGGCTCAGGCGGCCTGCTGATGGAGTCGGCGGACTCCGTCCGAGGGCTTGGCCGAGCAAGTCATCCGACTTATCATCGCAACCGCGATGCTTCGGCTTCGCCGTCCCTATCGGGTCCTACCAAGGACGCAACCGCGACAGACGACCGCCCGACGGGGGCGCCTGTTGCGTCGGATGTCACGCGGCGGTCTTGCCCTACGGGAGATCGGGATCGGGCGTGGCGCGAGTCGGTCCGGCGAGCTCAGCCGTCCGCATGGCGCGGCTCGCCGGGCTACTGAACACGGCAACCGGACGGCGGTCGGCCGGCCTCGGGGTGAGAGCACTGGCCGCAGCCTCAGGCCCAGGGTGACCCGCCGACCACGCCGACTGGCGCTCGATCTTCTCCATCAACCTGCCGCTCGGCGTCGCCGTCCTCGTCGCCGCCGGCTGCACCCTGCACCTGCCACAGCAGACCGTCGCCCGCCGCATCGACTTCGAGGGCGCCGCCCTCGCGGCCGCCTTCGCCGGCGCGCTGCTGCTGGTGACGGAGTGGGGCGGCACCGACTACGCGCGGTCCTCGGCCATGATCCTCGGGCTGATCGGCGCCGCGGCCCTGCTCCTCGCGCTCTTCCTCCGGCGGCAGGTGACCGCGCCGGAACCGATCCTGCCCCTGTCGCTCCTCAAGCACCCGGTGCTGCGCAGCGCCTTCGCCCTCCAGGTCCTGCCCGGTGCGGCCCTGACCGGCTCGATCGTCTACGTCCTCATGTACCTGCAGCTCGCCCGGGACACCGCAGCGACCCAGGCGAGCCTGTACCTGATCCCCATGGCGATCGGCATGGCCGTCATCGGCCTCACCTCCGGACGGCTGGGCCGCCGGGGCTGGACCACCCGGACCTTCGTGGTGTCGGGCACGGCGACCGTGACGCTCGCCCTGGCCCTGCTGGCGACGAGCGGCACGAGCACCGGCCTGTGGCTCGTACGCGGCGAGATGCTGCTGCTCGGCCTCGGCTTCGGGCAACTTCTCGGCCAGCTCATCCTGCTCGCCCAGGAGACCACCCCGGCGCACCAGTTGGGGGTGGCCACCACCGCCACTCGGTTCTTCCAGACGCTGGGCAGCGCGCTGGGCACGGTGCTCTTCGGCAGGGTACTGGCACGGGTGTACGGAGCGCACGTGCCCGGCTCGACGACGGGCGCGATCACCCACCTCGAAGGCACGGCACGGACCGAGGCGGTACACGGCTTCGTCGCCGCCACCCACTGGGTCTTCATGTGCGCGGCCGGCGTGATGGCGCTAGCCCTGCTCCTGTCCGTCCTGCTGCCGAAGCGGCCCGGCCCGGCACGGCCGGAGCGGCGGCAGCCGCCGGAGCCGCAGCCGGAGCACGCCGGCACGGTTTCGGCTGTAAACGGTTGAGGCCGCCCGGCCGGACGAACGCCCGTCCGCGTCAGGGCGTCGCATCAGCCCTGGGGGCCGGCCTGGGCACACAACGGCGTGGTTCCCCGTGGCTGTCGCTCAGGTGCGTGGTCCGGCGCCGTGGAGCAGGGTGTCGATGATGCGGGCAGCCAGCGTGTCGGTGTCGATGCCTGAGTCGTCGGGGCTCCCGTGCAGGGACTCCCCGAGCAGTGCGTAGTAGACCCGTCGCAGCCAGTGGAGGTCGGCCGTCTCGTCGATGAGCCCGTCCGTCCGGGCCCGTTCCAGCACGGTGAGGCAGCGCCGGGCGATGTCCTCGTGGAGGACGGCGGCTTCGCTGCCGGGCTCGGACGGCAGTCCCAGCGCGAACGCCCAGGCGCCCTTCACGTCGAGCACGCTGGCCGTGATCCGGTGCAGCGCCACCAGGGGAGGGGCCGTGTCGGGTCGGCCGTCCTCCACGGCTTGGGCGAGCCGGCGGGCGGCGGACGAGGCCAGCGCGTCGATCAGCGTCTGACGATGGGCGAACCGCCGGTGGACCGTTGCCCTGGCCACCCCGGCCGCGGCCGCGATCTGCTCCATCGTCGCGCCCGGATCGGCGGAGAGCACGCGTTCGGCCGCCTCCAGGATCGCGCGCACGCTGCGCTCCGCGTCCGCCCGCAACGGCCGTGCCGTCGACTCGCTCATGGTGCCTCCCACGTGGCCGCTTGGTCCGGTAAACGATACATCGCTGAGTCAACTCCAGGCTATCTGAGACAACTCTGTTGCAGATGCTCGGGAAATGGGTATTCTTCCGTCTCAGTTGCTCGCCACTCGTTGCTCGTCAAGCGAAGGAGATCCCGTGCACAGCGCAGCGCTCGTCACCGGCGCCTCATCCGGACTCGGCGCGGAGTTCGCCGCACAGCTCGCCGCCCGCGGACACGATCTGGTCCTGGTCGCGCGGTCAGAGGACAGGCTCACCGCCCTCGCCGAGAATCTGATCGCGGAGCACGGCGTCCGCGCCGACGTCCTGGTCCAGGACCTCGCCGAACCCGACGCGGCCCAGCGCGTCGCCGACCGGCTCGCCGCCCGCGGTCTGGCGGTCGACCTGCTGGTCAACAACGCCGGGTTCGGCACGTGCGGCCACTTCGAGGACATCGCCACCGACCGTGACCACGACCAGCTGATGGTCAACGTCGTCGCCCTGGTCGACCTCACCCACCGACTGCTTCCCGGCATGCTGGCGCGCGGCACGGGCGCGATCGTGAACGTCGCCTCCACCGCAGCCTTCCAGCCCTCCCCGTACTTCGCCGTCTACAGCGCGTCCAAGACCTTCGTGCTGAACTTCGGACTCGCGCTGCGCCAGGAGTACCGCGGCCGCGGCATCCGCGTGCTCACCCTCTGCCCCGGCCCGGTCGACACCCCGTTCTTCGACGCCATCGGCACCCGTGAGGCAGCCGTCAACGGCTCGATGACCACGCCGGAACCGGTCGTCCGCGCCGCTCTTCGCGCCCTCGACCGCGACCGCGGCTACGTCACCCCCGGGCTCGCCAACGCCCTGTCCGCCCATCTCCTGCCGCGCCGCCCGCGCACCCTGGTCACCGCCCTCGCCGAACGCGTCACCCGCAAGGTCCTCAGCCCCTCGCGCACCGTCCCGCAGCCCAAGGAGTACGCGGCATGACCTCCTCCACGGTCCCGGCGACGGGCGCCGCCGCCGCGATGCTGCTCGTCGGCACGTCGACGGCGGTGTCCGCGACCGTCGCCGACTACCCCGTCCTCAGCGGCCAGGCCCTGCGCTACGGCCTCGCCGCGGCGATCCTTCTCGCCGTCGTGCGCCGCCGGCGCCTGCCCCGCGCCGGTCTGACACCCCGCGACCTCCTGCTCCTCGCCGCGCTGGCCGCCACCGGCCTGGTGGGCTTCAACATCTTCCTGGTGGAGGCGACCCGGTACGCGAGCCCCGCCATGATCGGCACCGTGATCGGCATGATCCCGGTGGTCCTCGCCCTCGTCGGGCCACTGACCCAACGCCGCCGACCCGCCGCCCGGACCATCGGCGCCGCGGCCGTCGTGACCGCGGGCGCCGCCGTTGCCGCCGGGTTCGGCGGCGGAAGTCCGCGCGGTGTGCTGCTGTCACTGGGAGCACTCGCCGGCGAGGTCGCCTTCTCCCTGATCGCCCTCCCCCTGCTGCCCAAACTCGGCCCCCTGAGGGTCGCCGCCTACCCCGCGGCCATGTCCGTGCCCGTACTGCTGGCCGCGAGCGTCGCCATCGACGGCGCGAGCGCCCTGCGGCTGCCCACCCCCACCGAGGCGGCAGCGTTCGGCTACCTCGGCGCACTCGTCACGGCAACCGCCTTCTTCCTGTGGTACGACGCACTGCGCCGGCTGGGCGCGGACCGTGCGGGACTCTTCGCCGGCCTCGTCCCGATGGGCGCGCTGCTCACCACCGCCGTGCTCGGGCGCGGTGAGGTGGGCCCGGCAGATGTCGCAGGCGCCCTGGTCGTCGCCGCCGGCGTCGTCATCGGGCTGCGCCGACCGCCCAGGGCGAACGGCACCGACCGGGACGGCCACCGTGACCGGAACCCCGAACGCGCCAAGGGGCCGCGGGAACTGACGGCGAATTCGTGAACGGGCACCCCGTTGCGGCGTTCGCGGCGGGTGGCGCTGACCGGTCGGTGCCCTCGCGCGCGTCCCTGTGCGACGCCGACCGGTCAGCAGCCCGCACACCGTTCCGGCGAGCCAGGCGTGCGCGCGATCCCCAGGCCGCAGGCCGGCAATCGCCGGCGACCGGGCCCCCTGGTCCGTCGACCGGCGGCCCTTGCCGACGGTGGTCGGAGCAGGGTGGCCCTCCGGCGAGCGGGTAGTGCTCGCCGGAGGGTGTCCGCCGGCCGCAGCGCCGGGCGGGGAGGCTCAGCGCTGCCTCACGTCCTGCTCCACTTCTGGTTGGCGCCCTCGTTGCAGGTCCAGATCTCCAGGAGGGTGCCGTTGGCGGTGCCCGCACCGGTGGCGTCGAGGCACTTGCCCGAGTCGGGGTTGACGACGGTGCCGTCCGAGTTCAGGCTCCACTGCTGCGCGCCGGTGTTGTTGCAGTCGTAGATCTGCACCGGGGTGCCGTCGGCGGTTCCCGCCGAGCGGACGTCGAGGCACTTGTCGCCGTAGACGGTCAGGCGCCCGGACGAGTCGGACGTCCAGGACTGGTTGGTACCGCCGTTGCAGTCCCACAACTCGACCTGCGTACCGTTGGTCTGGCTCGTGTCGGGCACGTCGACGCACCGGGAGGACTGCTGTCCGCGCAGGACGCCGCCGGAGCCGGGTGATGTCGTACCGCTTCCGCCGAGGGCCGCGACCAGGGCCTCGGCCGCGCTCGCCTGCGTCGTCGGAGTCCACAGGGCGAACGGACCGATGAACGAGTTGCCCTGCTGGCCGGAACTGTTGGTGTCGTTGGCCACGATCGAGTTGGCCGTGGTGGTGAGGAACGAGTCGTACTGGGTGCTGCCGGTGGCGGTGGCCAGCGCCCGCAGGTAGCGGGCGAAGATGCCCTTGAACGCCGAGCCGTCACCGCTGCAGTCGGGCTCGCAGCCGTCGTAGAGCACGCCGTTGTGGTTGAAGTGTGCGACCGCCGCGGTGGCGATCGAGTTCGCCGTGTTCAGCAGCGAGGTGTCGCCGGTGGCGCGGGACTGCTCGACCAGCCCCTGCAGGATGACGCCCTGGTTGTAGCTGTAGTCCGCCGTGCTGAAGGTGCAGTCGGGGACGTTGAGCCCGTCCTGGACCAGATTGCCCTGGATGAGGCCCGAGCCCTTGAACCAGTTCCACTCGGCGGTCGCCCAGCCCCCGTAGGTGGTGTCGCCGGGGATGCGGTTGTGCAGTCCGGCCGTGGCGGCGAGGAAGAGCTCGTTGGCGATCGAGGCCTTGTACTGCTTGGCGGTGCTCCAGTAGACGCCGCCGCCGCAGGTGGAGTCCCAGTAGTCGTGCATGTAGTCGGTGGTGGTCCTGGCCATGTCGAGGTAGTCGGTGTTGCCGGTGAGGTCGTAGGCCTGGAGCCACACCAGGGTCCACCAGCCGGTGTCGTCGATGTAGTCGTTGGTGAAGTTGCTGTTCTTCGCGAAGGCACCGGAGATGGCGTAGTCGTACTGCCGGTCACCGGTGGCCTGTTCGTACGTCATCACGGTGCTCAGCGACACCGCAGCGGTCCACCAGCCGTTGCCGTCGATCCGGCCGTCGTCCGCGTCGTACGACTGCATCAGGACCCCGACGCTGCCGGCCGCCGGGGTCGGCGCGGCGTGCGCGCTGATGGTGTGGGGGATCAGCAGCAGCAGGCCGAGCAGGGCGACCATCACCCGTGCGGCCCATCTGCTGAGTGTGGATGTGTCCATCGTTGGTTCCACTTCTTGTGGGGGGTGTTATCGGTCCGTGCGGCGGCCTCCCGATCGGGGGAGGCCACCGCACGAAGAGGGGGAGGCGCCGTGGTCAGGAGGGGATGTTCCAGCGCTGGTTGTCGCCGCCGTTGCAGTCCCAGATCTCCAGCTGGGTGCCGTCGGTGGTGCCGGCGTTCGGGACGTCGAGGCAGCGGCCGGACTGGGGGTTGACCAGGGCCTTGGTGCCCGAGTCGTAGGTCCACTTCTGGTTGTTGCCGCCGTTGCAGTCCCACAGTTCGATGAGGGTGCCGTTGGTGGTGCCCCCGTTGCCGGTGACCTCCACGCACTTGCCCAGCATCTGGAGCGTGCTGTCGCTGTTGACGGTGACCTGCTGGGCGGTGGAGTTGTTGCAGGTCCAGATCTGGATCTTGTTGCCGTTGGTGGTCGAACCGGTGTTGTCGTCCAGGCACTTGCCGGCGTTGTCCGTGGTGACCAGTCCGGTGTGGCCGGCGGGCCCGGGCGGCTTGGCGCCGCCGTCGCCGTTGTAGGAGGGTGGGGCCGAACCGACGGCGGTGGCCCAGTTGGTGTCGGCGGTGGTGCCGAGGATGAGGTCGAGGGTGCCGCCGTCGGCGGCGAAGGACTCGGGCAGGTAGGCGTTGTTCCAGTCGGCGCCGTTGAAGGTGGCGCTCTGCACGTAGGGGGCGCTGTCGGCGGCGGCCGGCGCGTTGACCACCAGGTGGCTGCCGTTGCCGAGGGTGACGTCCACGTCGGTGAACAGCGGGCTGCCCAGGGCGAGGTCGGAGGTGCCCGGGGTCTCGGGGTAGAAACCCATCGCGGAGAAGACGTACCAGGCGCTCATGGTGCCGAGGTCGTCGTTGCCGACGCCCCAGTCGGCCGGGTCGTCGGGCCAGAGCTGGTCCTGGACCTTGCGGACGACCGCTTGCGTCTTCCACGGCTGGCCGACGTAGTCGTACTCCCAGGGCAGTTCGATGGACGGCTCGTTGCCGAGGTCGGCGTGTGAGCCGCCGGAGCCGTGGAAGTCGGACAGCACGCTGTCGAGGTAGGAGGCGAGCTTCGCGTTGCCGCCCATGGCGCTCGCCAGTCCGGCGATGTTGTGCGGGACGGCGCCGGTGTACTGCCAGGACGTGCCCTCCACGAACTGGTCGCTGCTGGTCGGGTCGAAGCCGCCCTTCCAGGACCCGTCGGTCTGCCTGGGCTGGATGAAGCCGCTGGACGGGTTGAAGATGTTCTTCCAGTCCTGCGCCCGGTTGGCGAACTGCGAGGCGGTCGTGGTGTCACCCAGCGACGTGGCGAACGCGGAGGTGGCGAAGTCCTGCGCGCTGTACTCCAGCAAGGTGGCGGCCGAGCCGTAGAAGTCCTTGGGGTAGGACCCGTCGGACGGCAGGTAGCCGTACGTGGTCTGGAGGTCCAGGCCCATCCGGATCGGGTTGGTGGTGGTGCCCTCCTTGATCATGTCCGCCAGCGCCGCGGAGGTGTCGAAGTCACGGGCCCCGAAGGCGTAGTAGTCGGCGATGATGGCAGGTCCCGGATCACCGTTCATGACCTGCGTCTCGGCCGAGTTCAGCGACCACTTGGGGAAGGCGCCGTTCTGCGCGTAGTCGTTCACGAGTGACTGCGCGCTGTCGCTTGCCTGTTGGGGCGCGACGAGGGCTTCCAGCTGGGCCTGGGTGCGGTAGATGTCCCAGCCGGAGTAGGTGCCGTACTGGGCCTTCTGGTTGCCGGAGACGGTGTGCACCTGGTGATCGAAGCCCCAGTACTTGCCGTCGCTGTCGCTGAGCAGGTTCGGGTGCAGCAGCGAGTGGTACAGCGAGGTGTAGAAGACTTGTCGCTGGTCGCTGGTGCCGCCGGTGATCGCGACCTTGCCCAGCACGTCGTTCCAGGCGTCGTGCGCGGCGGTGCGGGTGCCGTCGAAGTCCCAACCACCGTTCTCGGCAACCCGGTTGGCCGTCGCGCCGGCGATCGAGACGTACGACAGGCCGACCTTGGCCTGCACCACGTGGTTGCCGCTGGTGTCGAACGTCAGGGAGTCGCCGCCGTCGAAGGTGCCGCTGGAGGTGTACGGCTGGTCGAAGACCATGTCGAAGTACGCGGTGTAGGACGGGGCGGAGGCGCAGAACAGGCCCGCGTCGATCGAGCCGCTGACCTCGGTGCTGCTCACCTTGTTGAAGTGCAGGTCGGCGGCCTTGTCCGCGTTCAGCTTGAACAGCAGGTTGGCCTGCGTGGTGGCGGGGAACGTGAATCGCGCCATGCCCGAGCGGGCGGTGGCCGTCAGCTCGGTGTCGACCCCGTTGTCGAGATCGACCGAGTACGCGCCCGCGCTCGCCGACTCGTTGCTGTGGCTGAAGCCGACGGTCGCGTTGCCGTCAACGTTTCCGGTGGTCGGCAGGACCGGGATGTCGCCCATCGCACCGCAGCCCGGCCCCGAGATGTGGTTGAGGCTGAAGCCCGTGACAACGTTGTCGGAGTACGCGTAGTCGCCGCCGGGCGGACGCGAGGGCGTGTCCGGACTCCACGAGACCATCCCGAACGGGGTGTCCGCGCCGGGGAAGGTGTTGCCCCCGTTGGACGTGCCCAGCAACGGGTTGACCAGTGAGGCCGGGTCGGTCACCGCCGCGGGTGCGGCGGGTGCGGCATGGGCGGTGGTGGGGGAGGCGAGCCCGAGAAGGAGGAGGCAGCTCGCCAGGGGGATGCGCCATCGTTTCATTTTGCGGCTCCAGGTGCAGACGGCACGGGCGTTGCTGAACCGGTGGGGGGTGAGCCCCGCACAGCAAAGGGCAGTTCCCGAACGCCTGTCAACGCACTCGACCGAAATAGCGAACATGACCCAACAGACGTCGGAGGAAAGATGTTCGAACGTGATCGGTTGTCACTGGGCCGGGGAGCCCCCGGCGCCGAGGGGCGGCATGATGCGCCTCGGACGTCCGCGCGGCTCGTCGCCCCAGTTCAAGAGGGTGCGGACCGGTCACCGGCAGCGGGTGGGTATCGGGCGGAGGGCGCCGAGGCGTAGAGCCGTCCCGAGGGTCATGGGAGTGCGATCGCGCAGGGGCGCGTCGGGCGGCCGGTGGGCAAGCGGTCCGACCATACGTTCAGACCATTGACGCGAGGAGGGCCGCTGGCTAGCTTCGGAGAGCGCTCTCCCCTTGTCGTCAGTGCGCCCCACCGCAACCGGTCGGATAGTGAGGGAGTTCCCATGCGTGCTGCCCGCGGTGCCGTATGTCGGTCCGACAACGTTGTCAGGCAACGTTGCCTCAGGGCGCTCGGTCGGAAAGTCGTCGAGGTGGCCCTGCGGTCGCCCCGCGCAGGTGGGTGCGACGCCGGCTGTTCGTTTCTGTCCACTCGTCAGAGGCCTTGGCCGGCAAACGAACACGACAGCACACTCCGCGCGATTCCCACCAGCAAAGGTTGTCACTCATGTCACGACTACGGAGACTTACCCCCCTGTGGGTGCTTGCGCTCCTTGCCGCTCTTCTCGCTGTCGCTGTCGCTCCGGCGCAGGCGGCCACGACCACCATCACGGTGGACGGGTCCCAGGGTGGTAGGACGTTCGACGGGATCGGCGCGATCAGTGGCGGTGGCGGCAACTCCCGTCTGCTGACGGACTATCCGGCCGCCCAGCAGTCGCAGATCCTCGACTACATGTTCAAGCCGGGCTACGGCGCGAACCTCCAGTTGCTGAAGCTGGAGATCGGCGGTGACGCCAACTCCACGGACGGCTCGGAGCCGTCGATCGAGCACAGCAAGGGCACGGTCAACTGCGACGCGGGTTACGAGTTCTGGCTCGCGGAACAGGCGGTGAAGCGCAATCCGAACATCGGCCTGTACGGACTGGCCTGGGCCGCGCCCGGGTGGATCAGCGGCGGATTCTGGTCCACCGACACCATCAACTACCTGATCTCGTGGCTGGGCTGCGCCAAGCAGCACGGCCTGACGATCAGCTACCTGGGCGGCTGGAACGAGCGCGGTCACGACGCGAACTGGTACATCCAGCTGCGGTCGGCGCTGGACAACGCCGGTTACTCGGGAGTGAAGCTCGTCGCCGACGACAGCGGCTGGGGCGTGGCCGACGACATGGCGTCCAACTCCGCGTTCAACAACGCCGTCTCGATCATCGGCGCGCACTATTCGTGCAACGGCGGTGACGGCGGTGACGCCACGTCCTGCTCGTCCACCACGACCGCGCAGAACAACGGCAAGCCGCTGTGGGACAGCGAGAACGGCTCGCAGGACATGAACACCGGCGCCCCGGCGCTGATCCGGGCGATCACCCGCGGGTACATCGACGCGAAGATGACCAGCTACTTCAACTGGCCGCTGATCGCCGCGATCTACCCCAACCTGCCGTACGACACCGTGGGCCTGGCCACTGCCGGCTCGCCGTGGTCGGGGCACTACACGATCGGCGCCAGCACCTGGGCCACCGCGCAGGTCACCCAGTTCACCCAGCCGGGCTGGAAGTTCATCGACTCCGCGTCGGGCTACCTCGGCGGGAGCGAGAACAACGGCACGTACGTGACGGTGAAGTCCGACACCACCTCGGACTACTCCACCATCGCCGAGACCACCACCTCCACCTCCTCGCAGACCGTGAACTTCCACGTCCAGGGCGGCCTGTCCACCGGAACCGTGCACGTGTGGGCGACCGACGTCAACAGCCCGAGCGATGCGACGTCCTTCGTCCACACCCAGGACATCACCCCCTCGGGCGGCTCGTACTCGCTGACCATGCAGCCCGGTTACGTCTACACCGTCACCACCCTGGCCGGCGGCGGCAAGGGCAGCGCCACCGCCCCCGCCGACCACGCTCTCGCGCTGCCCTACTCCGACACCTACGACAACGATGCCGGCGGCACCGAGGCGAAGTACCTCTCGGACATGCAGGGCTCGTTCGAGGTCCAGCCCTGCTCCGGCCGCACGGGTCAGTGCGTGCAGCAGATGGCCCCGGTCAAGCCGATCGAGTGGCAGGACGACTCCGACTCGTACGCGCTGATCGGCGACCCGACCTGGACGAACTACACCGTCAGCTCGGACGTCTACCTGCGCAGTGCCGGCACCACCGAGCTGATCGGCCGGGCCAACACCCAGCAGCGGCCGCAGTCGCACATGAACGCGTACTACCTGCGCATCCGTGACACCGGCCAGTGGTGGATCGAGAAGATGTACACCGACGGCTCCAACCACACCCTGGCCACCGGCACCACCACCGCACTGGGCACCGGCACCTGGCACAACCTGTCCTTCACCTTCCAGGACAGCCAGATCAGCGCCAAGCTCGACGGCAACCAGTTCGGCTCCGTGACCGACACGTCCTTCTCCAGCGGACAGGCCGGCCTGGGCATCCAGGGCTACCGCACCGACCAGTTCGACAACCTCGACATCACCCCCGGTACCGGCGGAGGCCCGGTCGGCACCCCGGGCGGCACCGGTGCGGTCGTGTCGGCCAACGGCGGCAAGTGCCTGGACGACGACACGGGTTCGACCACCAACGGCAACAAGATCCAGATCTGGACGTGCAACAACTCCGCCGCCCAGCAGGTCACCGTCGGAACCGACGGCACCCTGAAGGTCCTCGGCAAGTGCGTCGAGGTCACCGGAAACGGCGGTACCGCCAACGGCACCCTCATCGAGCTGTGGGACTGCAACGGCGGCAACAACCAGAAATGGACGTACACCTCCTCGACCGGAGCACTGGTCAACCCCCAGTCCGGCCGCTGCCTCGACGTCCCGAACGCCGGCACCACCGACGGCACCCAGCTGGAGATCTGGGACTGCAACACCGGCGACAACCAGCGCTGGACCGTCCCCACTTCCTGATCCCTGCCTGAACCGAC
Source organism: Streptomyces sp. NBC_00448 (assembly GCF_036014115.1). Taxonomy (NCBI): domain Bacteria; kingdom Bacillati; phylum Actinomycetota; class Actinomycetes; order Kitasatosporales; family Streptomycetaceae; genus Streptomyces; species Streptomyces sp. NBC_00448. Next base: position 621,298 of record NZ_CP107913.1, on the reverse strand, counting down.
CCGGGCGGACACCCGTCGTGGCGTCCGCCCGGGCCGCCGCCAGCCGACTTCTCCTCCCGGCGACACACAGCCCCGGCGCGTGCGCCGCGTTTCCACGAACGCTGACTTCGGCACCGGCGGCACCACCTTCCGGCCGACACTGCCGGCCGGTTGGGGCGACGCGACGCTCAACGGCGCCAACCAGCGCTGGGCCACCCCGTGAACCGCCGTCCCCTGACCGCGGGATCTCTCGCCGGAGACCACTTTCGGACAACGTGACATTCTATGCTGGTCACCACATGTGTCTGGAGGATCGATCATGGCCCATCTGTCGTCTCGCAGTGCCATTCCGGTGCGGGAGAACCTGCGCGACCAGGTGGCCAACGCTCTGCGTGCCGCTCTCGTCGCGGGGGAGCTGCGGCCTGGTGTGGTGTATTCCGCGCCCACCCTCGCCGCTGATCTCGGGGTGTCGGCCACGCCGGTGCGGGAGGCGATGCTCGATCTGGCCCGGGAGGGGCTGGTCGAGGCGGTGCGGAACAAGGGTTTCCGGATCACGGAGGTCACCGAGCGGGAACTGGACGAGTACACCGAGATCCGCGAGCTGATCGAGGTTCCGACGATCGGACGTGTCACGGCCGTGGCCGGCGCCGAGCAGTTGGAGGCGCTGCGCCCGCTGGCCGAGGAGGTCGTCCAGGGTGCCCGGCGGCATGACCTGATCGCGTATCTGGAGGCGGACCGGCGCTTCCACCTCGGGTTGCTGGGCCTTGCCGGTAACGCCCACCTCGTCCAGGTGGTGGGCGACCTCCGCAAGCGCTCGCGGCTGTACGGGCTCACCGCGCTGGACGCGAAGGGCCGCCTGGTGGAGTCCGCCGAGGAGCACCTCGAACTGCTCGACCTCATGCGCGCCGGGGACGTCGAGGGCGCGCAGGCGTGCATGCGGCGCCACCTCGGCAACGTCCGCTCCCTGTGGGCCGACGCCCCGGAGGGGGCCCCGTCCGCCGGGCTCGATCGCGGCACGAGCTGACGGTCCGCCTGATTGACGGGCGGCCTGAACCGGCACCCTGACGGGTATTCAACTCCTCCTCCACGGAGAGCCGTTCGGGCTTCCGCCCGCCCCTGAGCGGGACCCAGGGCACAGCTCGGTAACGGTAGTGACGAATCCTTGTAGGTGCAATTTCACATTACTATGTTACGTGCCACATCGCGTGATGCAGGTCCTCGTATCCACAACGGAGTGGCACATCATGACCAGGCACACCCCTTCCCTCTCGGCCGCCTGCCTGGCGGCCTCCCTCCTCCTGACCGCCGTGGCCTGCGGGCCCAAGGACGACGGGAGCGCGGGCAGACCAGGCGGCGCCAAGAAGTCAGGCGTCGCCTCGGGCACCGTCATCGGCGGCACCCCCAAGCGCGGCGGCACCCTGACCATCCTGTCCAACCAGGACTTCGCCCACCTCGACCCCGCCCGCAACTGGGTCATGCCGGCCATGGACTTCGGCACTCGGCTGCTCTATCGGACGCTGACCACGTTCCAGGCGAAGCCCGGCGCGGCCGGCGACAAGATCGTGCCCGATCTCGCCACCGACCTCGGCCGCGCCACCGACGGCGGCCGGACCTGGACGTTCACCCTCAAGTCGGGCCTGACCTACGAGGACGGTTCGCCGATCAGAGCGCAGGACATCAAGTACAACGTCGAGCGCTCCTTCTCGCCGGACCTGACCGGCGGTCCCGGATACGCCCGCCAGTACCTCGCCGACACTGCCGGCTACAACGGCCCCCTCGACGGCAAGCACCTGTCGTCCGTCGTCACGCCGAACGACCGGACGATCGTCTTCCACCTCAAACAGCCGGTGGCCGAGTTCCCCTACACCGTCACCCTGCCCACCTTCGCCCCGGTCCCGGTGTCCAAGGAGACCGGCGTCCGCTACGACCTGCGGCCGTTCTCGTCGGGCCCGTACAAGATCCAGAGCTACCAGCGCGGCAAGCAGATGGTGCTGGTCCGCAACACCCACTGGAACCCGGCCACCGACAGCGTGCGCAAGGCGTATCCGGACCGCATCGTCGTCAAGATGGGCCTGGACGGCGGGCAGATCGACGACCGGCTGATCGCGAGTTCCGGTGCCGACGCCTCGGCGGTGGAGTGGGCGGACATGAGCCCCGCGAGTGTCGCGAAGGTGCTGCCGAAGTCCGGCCTGCGGGCGCGGCTGTTGGCAGAGCCCACGGGTTGCACCGACGTGCTGTACCTCAACACCGCCCGCGGGCCCTTCACCGACCCGAAGGTCCGCACGGCCATGCAGTACGCCGTCGACAAGTCGGCCCAGGTGACGGCGAACGGCGGGCCCGCGCTCAACGACGTCGCCGACCGCTACCTGCCGCCGGTCCTCACCGCAGGTACCGTCGCCCCGGTCTACGACGTGCCGCCCACCGGTGACCCCGCCCTCGCCAAGACGTTGCTGGCCAAGGCCGGAAAGTCCTCGTTCAGCGCCACCCTGACCGTCTCCACCGGCGACAAGAACCGCGCCGAGGCGATCCAGGCGTCCCTGGCGAAAGTGGGGGTGAAGGTGCAGATCACCACGGTGGACGCGTCGGTGTTCTACGACACGATCGGCGACACCGCGCACGCGCCGGACATGACCATCGGGGGATGGTGCCCCGACTACCCGTCGGCGTCCACCTTCCTGCCGTTCATCTTCGACGGCCGCACCATCGTCGCCAAGGGCAACCAGGGCAATTACAGCCAGTTCCGCGACCCCTCGGTCGAGCACCGGATGGACCAGATCTCGACCATGGCGAACGCCGACGAGGCGGCCGTCGCATGGAAGAGCCTCGACGCGACGATCATGCACGAGTCCCCCGCGGTGCCGCTGCTGTGGCCGCGCAAGCCACTGCTGGTCGGCACCAACATCGCCGGCGCCTACGGGCACTCCGCGTGGACCGGGCAGTTCGACTTCGCGGCCATCGGCCTCAAGGACCCGTCCAAGAGCCAGGGCTGAGGAGCGCCACCACCATGAGCACACCTGTGAAGGCCCCCCGGCTGCGGTTGGCCGGGCGTCTGAGGAAACAACCTCCCGGGCGGGCACGGCCCGACGATTCGTCCGTGGCGGCCGGGACCGTCGGTCCCTGGCAGCGGGCCTGGCGCCAACTGCGCCGGGACCGGGCCGCGTGCGCCGCGCTGGCCGTGGTGGTCCTGCTGGTCGCGGTCGCCGCGGCCGCACCGCTGCTGGCCCGGCTGGGCGGCTGGTCGCCCGACACCTTCGACGAGAACGCGATCGACCCCTACCTCGGCGGCATGCCCCGGGGCTCGTTCGGCGGCATGGGCAGCACCCACTGGCTGGGCGTCGAACCCGTGACCGGCCGCGACCTGTTCGCCCGGGTCGTCTATGGCGCGCAGGTCTCGCTGCTGATCGCGTTCGCCGCCACCGCGATCGTCGTGGTGGTCGGCACCACGGCCGGCATCAGCGCCGGCTACTTCGGCGGACGCGTGGACACCCTGCTGAGCCGGGCCATGGACCTGACCATGTCCTTCCCCTCGCTGATCTTCATGATCGCGATGATGTCGGTGGCTCAGGACATCAACCGCGTCGCGCTGATGACCGCCGTCATCGGGCTCTTCGGCTGGCCGGGCATCGCCCGCGTGGTCCGCGGGGAGACCCTGTCGCTGCGGCACCACGAGTACGTCGACGCGGCCACCGTGGGCGGCTCCAGCGCCCTGCGCATCCTGACCCGGGAGATCCTGCCCAACGTCTCGGGCCCGGTCATCGCCTACACCACGCTGCTGGTCCCCGGAATGATCAGCACCGAGGCGGCGCTCAGCTTCCTCGGCGTCGGCGTGCGGCCGCCGACCTCCTCCTGGGGCCAGATGATCTCCGAGGCCGTCACGTACTACGACACCGACCCCATGTTCTTCGTGATCCCCAGTGCTTTCCTCTTCCTCGCCGTGCTCGCCTTCACCGTCCTCGGCGACGCACTGCGCGACATCCTCGACCCACGGGGAGGGCGGTCATGACGCTGTACGTGATCCGGCGGCTGGCCGGCGCCGCACTCGTCCTCATCGCCGTGTGCGCGATCACCTTCACCATCTTCTACCTGCTGCCCGCCGACCCCGCGGCCGCCGCCTGCGGCAAGACCTGCACACCCGAACGCCAGGCCCTGGTACGCCACATGATGGGCCTGGACCAGCCGGTGTGGCGGCAGTTCACCGACTACCTCACCGGCATCTTCGCCGGCCGCGACCTGGGCAGCGGCCCGCATGCCCTGCACTGCGGCTTCCCCTGCCTGGGCTACTCCTACGAGAACTCGACGCCGGTGTGGAACCTGCTCACCGACCGGATGCCGGTGTCCGCGTCGCTGGCGGTGGGCGCGGCAGTGCTGTGGCTGGTCATCGGACTCGGCGCGGGCGTCACCGCGGCGCTGCGCAAGGGCACGCTGACCGACCGCGGTCTGATGGTGGGGGCGGTCGCCACCGCGTCGCTGCCCGTCTACTTCACCGCCATGGTGCTGATCTGGGGCGTGGTGCGGATCGCCGGGATACTGCCGTACCCGTCGTACGTGTCGCTCACCGGCGACCCGCTGCACTGGGCGTCGAACCTGCTGCTGCCCTGGATCGCGCTGGCGCTGCTGTACGCCGCCATGTACGCCCGGCAGAGCCGCAGTTCGATGATCGAGGCGATGACCCAGCCATACATCAGGACCGCACGGGCCAAGGGCATGCCGGAGCGCACGGTGGTCGTCAAACACGGCCTGCGTTCAGCGATGACGCCCGTGCTGACCATCTTCGGCATGGACCTGGGCGGCCTGCTGGCCGGCGCGGTCATCACCGAGAGCATCTTCGGTATCCCCGGAGTCGGCCAGCTCTTCTACGACGCGCTGCGCCGCTCGGACCAGCCGGTGATCCTCGGCGTGACGCTGCTGGCGGCCTTCTTCATCGTCGGCGCGAACCTCGTCGTCGACCTGCTGTACGCGGTCATCGACCCGAGGGTGAGGTACTGACGATGCGTCAGGAAACCGCTGGTGGCACGGTGCTGTCCGACAGCGTCGGAGCCGCGCCGACGCCGCTGCTGCGCGTGGACGATCTGAGCGTGTCGTTCCCGACGCCGCGCGGTACGGTCCGCGCCGTGGACGGCCTCGGCTTCACGGTCGAACGTGGCCGCACTCTCGGGCTGGTCGGAGAGTCGGGCTCGGGCAAGTCGGTCACCTCGCTCGCCGTGATGGGGCTGCATGAGGGTGCCGAGGTCACCGGCTCGGTGCGGCTCGACGGCCGGGAGCTGACGGGGCTTCGGTCCGCGGAACTCAGCGCTCTGCGGGGCCGCCGGATGGCGATGGTCTTCCAGGACCCGCTGTCGAGCCTGCACCCGTACTACACCGTCGGCGAACAGATCGCCGAAGGGTACCGGCGGCACTTCAGGGCGGGGCGGGCCGTCGCCCGGCGCCGGGCCGTGGAGATGCTCGGCGAGGTCGGCATCCCCGAGCCCGCACGCCGGGTGGGGGAGTACCCGCACCAGTTCTCCGGCGGTATGCGGCAGCGGGTGATGATCGCCATCGCGCTGGTCTGCGAGCCCGACCTGCTCATCGCCGACGAGCCGACGACCGCGCTGGACGTCACCGTGCAGGCCCAGATCCTCGAACTGCTGGCCCGCATCCAGGAGGAGCGCGGCCTCGGGGTGGTGATGATCACCCACGACCTGGGTGTCGTCGCCCGCGTCGCTCACGAGGTCCTGGTGATGTACGGGGGCCGCGCGGTCGAACAGACCTCGGCGGACACGCTGTTCGCCGCCCCCGCGCATCCCTACACCCGCGGGTTGCTCGACTCGCTGCCTCGGCTCGATGACCCGGATGACGCACCGCTGCGTACCATCCCCGGCTCGCCGCCGTCCCTGCTCGCGCGCGAGGAGGGCTGCGCGTTCCTCGCCCGCTGCTCGCGTGCGGCGGGCGCGGGGGAGGCGGACAGGCAGCGCTGCGCCGGCGAGCGGCCCCGACCGGCCGCACCGCCGCGGACGGTGCCCACCGGCGGTACCTCGCATCAGGTCGCCTGCCACCTGCCCCTGCCCGCCGTCGGGCCCGACGACCCCCCGGTTGCCGGCCCGCCGGTCCCCCCGCCCCTCACCGCCAAGGACGCCCGATGACCGACACCCCCGCCGTGACGACCGAACGCCGGACGAGGGCAGGGGCCGCGCCGGACGATGTGCCGCTGCTGTCGGTCCGTGGCCTGGTCAAGACCTTCCCCGGCCGACGCCGGCGCGGCCGGGCGACGCCTCCGGTCCGGGCCGTGGACGGCGTCGACTTCGACGTCGCCGCGGGGCGCACCCTGGGTCTGGTCGGCGAATCCGGCTGCGGCAAGTCCACCACCGGACGGATGATCGTGCGGCTGCTGGAGCCCACCGCGGGTACGGTCGCCTTCGCCGGGCAGGACATCAGCCACCTGCGGGCGCGGGAGCTCGGACCCTTGCGCCGGAACGCGCAGATGGTGTTCCAGGACCCGAACTCGTCGCTCAACCCGCGTCGTACGGTGGCCCGCACGGTGGCGGACCCGCTGCTGGCGCAGGGGGAGACGGCCGGCCGCGCACGGGCCAGGGCCGCCGAGCTGCTGGACCTCGTCGGGCTGCTCCCCGAGCACCTCGACCGGTATCCGCACGAGTTCTCCGGCGGCCAGGCGCAGCGGATCGGGATCGCACGTGCGCTGGCCACGCAGCCGCGGCTGATCGTGGCCGACGAGCCGGTCTCGGCACTCGATGTCTCGGTTCAGGCCCAGATCATCAACCTGCTCGAACGGCTGCAGTCCGAACTCGGCCTGGCCTACGTCTTCGTGGCCCACGACCTGTCGGTGGTCAAGCGCGTGTGCGACCGGGTGGCGGTGATGTACCTGGGGCGGATCGTGGAGATCGGCGACCGGGCCAGGGTGTACGGCGACCCCGCGCATCCCTACACCACAGCGCTGCTGTCCGCGGTGCCCGTGCCGGACCCGGCGGTGGAGCGGGCCAGGGAACGCATCGTGTTGCGGGGTGATCCGCCGAGTCCCGCCGCACCTCCGCCGGGCTGTCCGTTCCATCCGCGCTGCCACAAGGCGCAGGACCTGTGCCGGGTGGAGCGCCCGGAGCTGGCGGGATCGCCGTCGCGTCAAGTGGCCTGCCACTTCCCCGAGTCCGGCTGACTCCCGGAGCCCGGCCGGGTGCGGGCATCGACCCGGGCATAACATTTCACATGTCACCTGGGGCGCCGGAACGGCGCCAGCCGCCGCGAGCCGGCGCCCGGGCGGCGCCCACCCCCAACCCCCATGGTCAGGAGACAGTGGTGACCCAGCCGACCTTTGCGAACCCCGACGCCGCCCAGGCGGGTACGAGCGAGCGCATCAAGCGGAAGAACGGTCTGCTGCCCGCACCCGGGCCGGAACTCGCCGCGCACATGGCCCAGGGCTGGGCCGACACCGAAGCCCGGGACCTTGCGCCGACGGAGCAGGCGCCCTACTGCGCTCGGCGCCGGGCCGCACTGTCGGCGCGCTACCCGGGCGAGTTGCTGGTCGTCCCCGCCGGGAACCCGAAGGTGCGCTCCAACGACAGCGACTACTCCTTCCGTCCCACCTCGGAGTACGTCCACCTGACCGGTGACCGGTGCGAGGACGCAGCACTCGTACTGGAGCCTCGTGCCGGCGGCGGGCACCTGGCCGTCGCCTACCTCCGTCCCCGATCCGACCGGCGCAACGGAGAGTTCTGGCTCGACCTGCACGGCGAGTTGTGGGACGGTCGGCGCAACAGCCTGGCGGAGAACCGGCAACTGCTCGGCCTGGTCTGCCGGGACGTGCGCACTCTGCCCGCGTACCTGGAGGAGGCCGCGGGACGGGTCCGGGTGCTGCGCGGGCACGACGCCGGCGTCGAAGCGGCCCTGCACGGCCGGACGGACCCCGCGCGGGACGAGGAGCTGCGCGTCTTCCTCTCCGAACTGCGGCTGGTCAAGGACGAGTTCGAGATCGCCGAGCTGCGGCTCGCCTGCGCGGCCACCGCCCGCGGCTTCGAGGACGTGGTGCGCGCGACGGCCTCCGACGCGGCCACGGCGGAGCGGGTCATCGAGGGCACGTTCTTCATGCGAGCGCGGATCGAGGGGAACGACGTCGGCTACCGCTCCATCTGCGCCGCGGGCGACCACGCCACGACCTTGCACTGGGTGCGCAACACCGGCTGCGCCGAGCCCGGCGACCTGCTCCTGCTGGACGCGGGGGTGGAGACCAACCACTTCTACACCGCGGACGTCACCCGCACGCTACCGGTCAGCGGGCGCTTCACCGCGATCCAGCGCAAGGTCTACGACGCGGTGTTCGCCGCCCAGGAGGCCGGGATCGCGGCGGTCAGGCCCGGCGCGAAGTTCGCGGACTTCCACACGGCCGCGCAGCGCACGCTGGCGGAGCACCTGGTGGACTGGGGCCTGCTCGGCAACCGGTCGGTGGAGGAGGTCTTCACGCTCGGCCTGCACCGGCGCTGGACGCTGGCCGGCACCGGCCACATGCTCGGCCTGGACGTCCACGACTGCGCGCTGGCCCCCACCGACGCGTACGTGGACGGCACGCTGGAGCCCGGGATGGTGCTCACGGTGGAGCCCGGCCTGTACTTCCAGCCCGACGACCTGACGGTGCCCCAGGAGTACCGGGGGACAGGCGTGCGGATCGAGGACGACATCCTGGTCACCGCGGACGGCAACGAGAACATGTCGGCGGGTCTGCCGCGGTCCGCCGACGAGGTGGAGGCGTGGATGGCCGGCCTGCGCGGCTGACATGGGTGTGCGGCCGCCGTGGCGGCCGCACACCCGGCTTCCCGGACCGAGCGGGATTCAGCGTGCGTCGGTCACCCACGCTTCGACGTCGTCCGCCGCCCGCGGCAGCGCCGAGGACAGCCACTCGGCGCCGTCCGCGGTGATGAGGAAGTCGTCTTCGATGCGCATCCCGATGCCGCGCAGGTGTGCCGGGATCGTCAGGTCGTCGGGCTGGAAGTACAGGCCGGGCTCGACGGTGAGGACGTGGCCCGGCTCCAGGACGCCGTCCAGGTAGGCGTTGCGGCGGGCGTCGGCGCAGTCGTGGCAGTCCAGGCCGAGCATGTGCCCGGAGCCGCAGACGGTGTAGCGGCCGTAGAGGGAGGAGTCGTGCGGGCCGGCGCCGCCCGGGCGCAGGCCCCATGCGTCCAGGCCCTCGGTGATGACGCGCGCCGCGGCGTCGTGGAAGTCCCCGAACCGCGCGCCGGGCCGCAGCGCGGCGATGCCCGCGGACTGCGCCGCGTACACCAGGTCGTAGACCTGCCGCTGGGCGTCGGTGAAGCGCCCGCCGACCGGCAGGGTGCGGGTCACGTCGCCGGTGTAGCAGGTGTCGGCCTCCACGCCGGCGTCCAGCAGGAGCAGTTCGCCGTCGCGTACGGGACCGTCGTTGCGCATCCAGTGCAGGACGCACGCGTGCGCGCCGGCCGCCGCGATGGTCTCGAAGCCGAGGCCGTAACCCTCCAGCCGGGCCCGCCGGTTGAAGGTGCCCTCGATCCAACGCTCGCCGCGCGGCAGCCGCATGGCCGTGGGCAGTTCGCCCGCCACGTCCTGGAACGCGGCCACCGTGTGCCCCACGGCCGCGCGCATCTGCTCGACCTCCCACGCGTCCTTGACCAGCCGCGACTCCGACAGGTAGGCGAGGAGTTCGGCCTCGGCCTCGGCGGCCGGGGGTGCCGCCGCGTCGACCACCGGGTCCAGGCCGCGTACCACCCGGGTCGGCACGCGCGGGGTGAGGGCGCGTGCGAGGTCGTCGCGGGGGAGGGCCGTGAGGCCGAGGGCGTCGGAGGTCTCCGCCAGGGTGCGGCGCCGGCCGACCCAGAACTCGCCGTACCTGCGGTCGCGGTAGAACTCGGTGCCGTACGGCCCGCCGTCACGCGGCGAGCGCGGCCGGGTGAAGACGGTGGCCTCGTGACCCGTGCCCGTCGGTTCGAGGACGAGGACGCTGTCCGGGACGGCGGTGGCGCCCTGCTCGGCGGTCAGGTGGAGGAAGGCGGAGTGCGGCCGGAAGGTGTAGTCGAAGTCGTTGCTGCGGACCTTCAGGCCGCCGGCCGGGACCACGATCCGCTCGCCGGGGAACCGCGCGGACAGCCGCGCGCGACGGTCGGCCGCGTAGGCCGCGCCGGGCAGGACCGTCACCGCGGGCACCTCCTTCGCCCACCCTTGCGTGAAGCACTCCGCCAATGTCGGCGGTACCGCGCGGTCGTGGCTCGCGCCCTCGCGCGGCTGCATGTCGTCTCGCCCCACCATCTGCTCCGTCCGTCGGGAACCCCTCATGAGGGCGACGGTACCATTTCACATGGTATAGAAACAGAGGGATGTCACTCCGCCCGTGCTCCCGGCCGCGATGCCCCCGCCCGCCGGTACGCCGCGACGGCGACCACCAGGTCCTGCCACCCCATCCCGCAGGTCTTGACCACGGTCGGGCGGTCGCCGGGCGGAGCCGCTCGCGAGCGGACCAGGTCGGCCATCGTGACCAGCGCGTCCGGGTCGAGCGCGCCCTCCGCGACCGCCTGGATCACGTCGCCGGCCTCCCGCAGCGCGCTCGCCCGGCTGTCGACGACGACCGTGGCACGTGCCATGAGCGTGCCGTCGAGTTCGCGCACCGACGGCTCGTGGGAGCCGACGGCCAGCACGAGCGCCATGTCGCGGACGAGACGGCCGTCGAGGACCGGCGTGCGGGCGGAGGTCGCGGTGACGATGACATCCGCGGCGCGGAGGTGACCGGCCACGGCCGCGTCGTCCGCGGTCAGATGGCGGTCCGCCCAGGCCAAGGGCGTGCCGCCGCGCCGGGTGACCGCCGTGACGTCGGTGACCGGTGCGTGCGCCCGGATCGTCCGCACGTGCCACTCGGCCTGCGGCCCCGCGCCGAAGACCACGAGCCGCAGCCCGTCAGCGGCGCTCCCGGCGAGCTCGCGCAGCCGGTCGAGGCCGCCGGCGACCGAGACCGCCGGGGTGCGCAGCGTCGTCAGCGCGACGCCGTCGAGGATCGCGGCGGGCCGCAGGGTCCGGCTGTCGTGCAGCAGGTAGGTCGCGTTGATGCGGTCCAGGCCGAGGGCGGCGTTGCCCGGGGCGACGGTCGCGACCTTCACCCCGAACCAGCCGTCGGCCTCCGACGGCATGAACAGCCCTTGCCCGTGGGTCAGCGGCGCGATGGCCCGCGGGATGTCGCTCTCCGGGTCGAGGCCCGCGGCGAGCGCGTCGCGGATGGTCCGGACGGCGCCCACCGGGCCGAGCGCGAAGACCTGTTCGGCGTCGAGGAGTTCGGTCATCGCAGCACGAACCCGGGCAGCAGGGCGTCGCGGGGGTCCACGGTGAACCGGCACGTGCCGACCGCGTGCGCGGTGCCCGTCACCGCCGTGACGACCGCCGGGATTCCGTGGGCCGAGGTCTGCTCGGTGATCCGGGCGTGGAACACCGAGCCCACCACGGACTCGTGCCGCAACTCGTCGCCGGGGCGCAGCTGTCCGGTGCTCGCGAGCACCGCGACCCTCGCCGACGTGCCGGAACCGCACGGGGAACGGTCGACCTGGCCGTCCGCGAACACCGTGATGTTGCGCTGCCGTACCAGCCGGCTGCCGTCGGCGCGCTCCTCGGTGGGCCCGGTCTCCTCGGTGAGGATGGTCCCGTAGATCCCGGATCGCCGGGGATCGAGGGGGTGTTCGGCGGCGCCGGCGGCGTTCAGCGCGTCGCGGATCTCCCGTCCGACGGCGATGAGTTCGGTGACGTCCCGCGGCCGGACGCGCAGGCCGACGGACTCGGCCGGCAGCACGGCGTACATCGCGCCGCCGTCGGCGATGTCGACGGTGACCTTCCCGCGGGAGGTCGGCACCTCGACGCCGTGGGCGTGGACGTACGCGGGCACGTTGGTGAACGTGGCGTCCTGGACCTGGCCTTCGGCGGTCCGGACGCTCGCCGTGACGCGCCCGGAGGGGACGTCGATCACGACGTCGGTCGTGCCGTCGGCGGGTGCCGGGACCCGGCCGGAGGCGACCGCCCACGAGCCCAGCGCGATCGTGCCGTGCCCGCACGCGGTGGAGAACCCGTCGTTGTGCCAGAAGAGGACACCCAGGTGGGCGCCGTCGTCGTCGGGCGGAACGAGGAACCCGCCGTACATGTCGGCGTGGCCGCGGGGTTCGCGGCACAGCAGCGCCCGCAGCCACTGCGTCTCCTCGCTCGCCGTAGCGACGACCCGGCGCTCGGCGACGGTCAGCCCGTGGCCGGTCACCGCTTCCGGGCTGTCCTCGACGATCCGGAACGGTTCGCCGCCGGTGTGCCAGTCGATCGTCTCGATCGGCCGCGTCCTCGTCATCCGCCACTCACTCCTGTCAGGCATCGCCGACCTGTGCGCCCGGTGTCCCCGCGCGCCGGCCGGTGCGCGCGCCGGTGTTATGGGTCGGCCGGGGACAGTGCTGGGTCCGCGAGCATTGCCCATGGCTTCACCCCAGTGCAATGTTACATACCGCTGCCGGCCACATCGGACAGCGTTCCCTCAGTTCCCCCCACTGGAGATGCGATGCACTGTCGTTCACTACTGCCCAGAATCCTGGCCGCCGGTCTGGCGGCCGGAGGGCTCGTCACCGGCCTGATGACCACTCAGGCCGCAGCGGTGGCACCCGGCGCCGCCCGGGCCGCCGCGGCGTCATCCAGCACCACCAGCAGGCATGCACCCTCATCGGGCGTGTCGCCGACCGTCGCGGCCGTGCAGGCCGCCAGGCAGCACGGAAAAGCCACGCCGACCGGGCCCGAGACCGGTCGGTCCCAAGCCACCGTCACCCGCGCCAAGCCGGTGCCCGCGAAACTGCGCGGGGAGCCGGTTGCCCTGGGTTCGGCGAAACCGTCCAAGCCGCGCCTGTCAGGACACGCGGCACGCAACGCGGCCGGTGCCGCTCGGCCCGCCGCCGTCACGTCGTGCACCACGTCGGACTTCTCGGGCCGCTCCGGAAGCGACCTGGTGTCGTACATCAAGACGGTGGACTGGGTCGCCTGCATCAACCCGCTGTTCAGCCTGACCGGCTCCGACGCGAAGGCGGTCTTCAACCAGAACCAGATGCTCGCGGTGGCGAACGGCGTCGCCGACGCGGCCTCCTCCTACACCGGTGACGACTCCGGCGGCCTGTTCGAGCTGATGTACTTCATGCAAGCCGGCTACTACGTGCAGTACGGAGACCCCGCGGACGTCGGTACGTACGACTCCTCGCTGCGCAGCGCCATCGAGAGCGGGTTCAACGCCCTGTTCGCCAACTCCCACGCGAACGACGTCAGCGCGGGCAACGGCAGCGTGCTGGCGGAGGCGTTCGTCCTCACCGACAGCGCGCAGGCGCAGGCCGACTACCTGGACGTCTACGCCCGGTACCTGAGCGCCTACGACAGCAGCACCTGGGACGCCGTGCCGGAGATGGACCAGGCGCTGAACGCGATCTACACCCCGCTGTGGCGCGGCCCGTGGATCACGGACTTCGTCACCGCGATCACCGCGAACCCGGGCATCGCCGACACCCTCTCCACCTTCACCCTCGCCCACCGCGACCTGCTCGGCGGGGACAACGACGTCCTCGACTCGAACGCGGGCAACGACCTGGCCAACTTCCTCCAGATACCCGCCCTGCAGAGCAAGGTCCGCCCGCTCGTCAAGGGACTGCTGGACGGTTCCTCCATCACCGGGGCCACCGACAACCTGTGGGTGCACGTCGCCTACCAGGCCAACCTCGACGACGCGGGCCAGTGCTCCTACTACGGGGTCTGCGACCTGACGCAGCAGCTCACCGCGGCCGCGCTGCCGATCGACAACTCCTGCAGCAACTTCACCATCATGGCGCAGGCGCTCACGGCGACCGAGCAGTCCGACGTCTGCACGAGCCTGTCGAACGAGGTCGCCTTCTACCAGAACCAGGTCAAGACCACCACGCCGATCCCCGGTGAGTACTTCAACGTGAAGATGGTCATCTTCGGCAGCAGGGCCGACTACACCACCTACTCGTGGGCGATCTTCGGCAACGACACCGACAACGGCGGCGAGACGCTGACCGGCACGCCGACCGACCCGAACAACGTCGCCTACTCCATCCTCTACCAGGAGCCGACCGACAACGGCTTCACCGCCAACGCCTGGAACCTCAACCACGAGTTCGCGCACATCCAGCAGTCCATCTACGACATGAAGGGCGACTTCGGCACCCAGACCACCGTCCCCGACGTGTGGTGGATCGAGGGCCAGGCGGAGTACGTCTCCTACACCTACCGCAACCTCACCGACGACGGCGCGCTGACCGAGGCGGCCAAGCACACCTACAAGCTCAGCCAGCTCTTCCAGAACACCTACGCCATCGACGACGAGACCCGCACCTACCCCTGGGGCTACCTCGCGGTCCGGTACATGACCGAGAAGCACCCGGACCAGATCCAGGACATGCTGGCCAAGATGCGCACCGGCGACTACCAGGGCGCCTACGCCGTCTACAACACCATCGGCACCAGCTACGACGCCGACTTCGACGCCTGGCTCACCACCCTGGCCGGCGGCGGCAACAGCGGCGGCGGCACGGCCACGGCCTGCACCGACACCAACACCCAGGCGATGAACCAGAACTGCTACCGCTCCGACCAGTCCCGGGTGGCGGGTGACACCGACTACTTCTGGATCTACCTGCCGGCCGGCACCACCACCTTGAAGGTCACCACCAGCGGCGGCACCGGCAACGCCGACCTCTACTACGACCCGGCGAACTGGGCCGGCCCGTCCACCTTCACCGAGAAGTCCACCAACCCCGACAACACCGAGAGCATCACCGTCACCAACACCGACGCGGGCTACCGGTACCTCAGCCTCTACGCGGTGACCGACTTCAGCGGAGTCACCGTCACCACCTCCTACTGACGTCTCCCGCACTGACGGTCCCTGGCTGAGCCGCGGCCGCGGTCGACTCAGGTCGGCCGTGGCCGCGGCGCACGCCGCCCCGCGCGGGCACATCGCGCGGCGTGCCCCCCCATCCCCCCAAGGAGACACACCTATGCGATCACGCAGTTCAGGTGACCCGCGCCGGCCACGCAGGCCCCGCACTCTCCACGCCCTGCTCGCCTTCGCCCTCGCAGCCTCCGGTCTCGGCCTCGCGGCCGTGGCCGGGCCGGGCGCGACCCCGGCCGCGGCTCTCGACAACGGCCAGGCCCTGACCCCGCCGATGGGCTGGAACTCCTGGAACATCCTCGGCACCCAGGTCGACGAGCAGGAGATCGTCCAGACCATCGACTTCATGTCCTCGTCCGGCCTGACGGCAGCCGGGTACGACACCGTCACGATCGACGACGGCTGGTCGCTCGGCCACCGCAGCGCCCAGAGCACCGACCTGGTCAAGAACTCCTACGGCGCGATGCAGTTGTACGACACCGCCGGCAATCCGGTCAGCGGCACCGACGGCACCGGCCTCGACCCCACGTCCGGGCACCTGGTCCCCGATCCCACCCGGTTCCCGGACCGGACCGTGAACGGGCAGACCGTCAACGGCATCGCCTACCTCGCCTCGTACGCGCACAGCAAGAACATGAAGCTGGGCCTGTACGGCACCGACACGTACACCACCTGCCAGGGCCACCCCGGGAGCCTCGGCCACGAGACGACCGACGCCGACGACTTCGTGTCGTGGGGCGTGGACTTCGTCAAGTACGACGACTGCCCGTACGGCCCGCCGATCTCCGGACCCGACGGGTACGACTACGGTACGCAGGGCGAGGGCAAGGAGCTCACCCGGTCGATGTACGCCCGGGTGCAGACCTTCCAGAAGGCGCTCGACGCCGCGTCGTCCGCGCAGGGCCGCCCCCGGGTGACGCTGAGCGTGTCCGCCCAGCCGGTGCACACCGGCGTCCCGTACCTGGAGGACCCGAACGACCCGGCGAGGACCGACCCGGTGATCGTCGCGGCGGGCACCCCGGAGCACGACGCGCCGGGCTACGCCCCGACCGGCGTGTGGTGCGGCCGGGTCGCGAACCTGTGCCGGATCGGAGGCGACCGCGACAGCGAGCTGGACGGCGTGCTCTACAACGGCCAGTTGCAGACCGCCCTGCGGTACGGGCCGAACGCGGCGCCCGGCGGCTGGAACGACATGGACATGATGTTCGCCGGGTGGATCGACCCGTACGGGATCTACGGCGTGAACGACTCGTGCCCGTGCCACAAGCCGTTCACCGACACCGAGTCGCGGACCGAGATGTCCGTCCTGTCGATGACGGCCGCCCCGCTGATCTCCGGCGCGGACTTCCGCAGCACGGCCGACTCGCAGGTCAGCCGTGACGGATACACCTGGACCACGGGTGTCAGCTCCGCAAGTCTGGACATCTACGAGAACGCGGACGTCGTCGCCCTCGACCAGGACCCGCTCGGCAAGGCCGCCACCCTGGTCGGACCGCCGCCCTCGTCCAGCACCGCGCCGGTGGTGCTGAAGCGGCAACTGGCCGACGGTGACACCGCGGTGCTGCTGCTCAACCAGGACCCGGACGACATCGCGACCGTCTCCACCAGCCTGGCGGATCTGGGTCTGACCGGATCGGACTACTCCGCCAAGGAGTTGTGGACCGGCGCGACCCAGGACGTCACCGGCCCCCTCAGCGCCTCGGTGCCCGCGCACGGCGTCGCGCTCTACCGCCTCACGCCGCAGGCCGCGGCCGGCTCGCGGTGACCCTCGCCGGTTGGCGGGGACTCAACCGGGCGCAGCCCACCTTGTTGACCTGAACGACCTGAATGAACGTTCAAAGCAGAGAACCTCCAGGAGCAATCGTGCCTGATCGAGACGACAGGTGAGAAGTTTGAACGATCAAATCCCCTCTCCTGTCACCAGGAGCCCGGCCGGCGCCGACGGCCTTGCCGGCCAGGAGGCGGCCTACCTCCGGGAGTTCAGGGAGCCGATCGGCTATCTGGACTTCGCACGGTTCGGGCCCGTCTCGGCAGGCGTGGCGGCGACCGTCGAGCGCGCCGCGCGGGCGATCCACACCGAGGGGCTGCCCGCCCTGCGGGCACTGGACGCCGAGGCGGACGCCGCCCGGCGCGCCGCGGCGCGGCTGCTGCACGCGGCGGAGCACGAGGTGGCGTTCGTCGGTTCCACCTCGCACGGGCTGTTCGCCGCCGCGTACGCGCTGCGCGGCCCAGGCGAGGTGCTCGTGTGTCGCCGGGACTTCCCCGCGGCGCTGTACCCGTGGCTGCGGGCCGCCCCACGCGGCGGGCTCGCGGTGCGCCGGCTCGACGGTCCGCCGACCGCGCACGCGGTACGGGCCCGGCTGCATCCCGGCGTGCGGGCGGTGTGCGTGAGCGCGGTGGACTCGGTCACCGGCTTCCGGGCGCCGCTCGGCGCCATCAAGGAGGTGATCGGCCCGCACCGGGTGCTCGTGGTGGACGCGGTCCAGGCCGTCGGCGCGGTGCCGATCGAGGCCGAGGCGGCCGACATACTGGCCGGCGGCGGGCAGAAGTGGCTGCGCGCCGGCTGGGGCGCGGCGCTGCTGCTGGTAAGGGACCGGGTCGCGGGGATGCTGGAGCCCGGACTCGGTGGCTGGTCGGGGGTGCGGGACCCGCTGGAAGGCTTCGACCATCCCAAGCCGCCGCTGGCGGGCGCCGCCGCCCACACGTTCACCAATCCCGACGGCCCGGCCGTCGCCGCGCTGGGCACGGGGATCTCGCTGGCGCTGCGCTTCGGCGTCCAGCGGATCTTCGAACGGGCCACGACGGCACTGGAGTTGCTGCTCGACACCGCCCGGTCGCAGGGCTGCGCCTGCGACCGCGGCGGCCCGCGGCCCGAACTACGCAGCGCCATCGCGCGGTTCCGGATGCCCGGTGACCCCGGGGCTCTGCACGGCCGCCTGCTGGACGCCGGGCTCACCACGACCCTGCGGGGCGGCTGGGTCCGGCTGTCACCGCACGCCAGCACCGGCGTTGAGGCCGCACACCTGCTGGCCTCCGTGCTGCGGGACGTACGGCGGGCCCCCGCCTGACCGTCCGCACCCCGCGGCCGCCCGGCCGCCCGGCCGGGGACGAAGGCGGCCCGGTACGACAGCCGCTCCCGGTCGGCCCGAAGTTCCGCGCCCGCGCCGGACCGACGCCGCCCCCGAGCCCGGCTCCGTACCTCCGGGCCCAGGCCCGGCCGCCCACCGCGCCCGCGCGCCACACGCGGCAGCGCTCTCCTCGCTCGACTCCCGCTGCTTTCCCCGCCCATGGACATCGTCCGGCCGGCGCTGCCCCTGCCGGACCTCCTCAGCACCGTCACCCACCCTCATCGCCAGGAGGCGTACTCGTGTCCGAATCCTCTCCCCTGTCAGGCGGGCCGGCCCGCCCAGCGCTCCGCCACCCGTCCCGCCGGGCTCTGCTGCGCGGGTCCTCCGGAGCCGCCCTCGCCCTGGCCGCGGGCGCCGCACTGTCCGCCTGCGGCAGTTCGAGCGGCGGCGGGCAGGGCGGCGACGCGGCTACCGGCAAGGTCACCGTGTGGTCCTGGACCACGGCGGCCACCGCGCTCAGAAGCGTGGTCCCGGCCTTCGAGAAGGCCCATCCCGACATCACCGTCGACGTGGTGGACGTCGGCAACCCGGCGATATGGGACAAGATCACCGTCGGGCTGGCGTCCGGCGGGCAGGGGCTCGCCGACGTGCTGCACATCGGGTGCGACTACCTGCCCGGCTACCTGGAGAAGTTCCCCGGCGGGCTGGCGGACCTGTCCGCGCTCGGCGCCGACCGGTACAAGGGGGCCTTCGCGAGCGGGCTGTGGCCGGTCGTGAGCGGCAAGAACGGGCACGTGTACGCCATGCCGTGGGAGGTCAACCCGCTCGGCTTCTACTACCGCAAGGACCTCTTCGACCGGGCCGGCATCGACCCGACCGCGTACCGCACCTGGGACGACGTGATCGCCTCCGCGGGACGGTTCCGGCACGCCAACCCCGGCTGCTACCTGATCGGCATCGACAAGTCGGCCACCACGGCCCCCGACTGCGACTTCCTGCAGTCGCTGATGCAACTCCAGGGTGCCTTCTACTTCGACCTCCAGGGCCGGGTCACACTCGGCTCGCCGCAGGCCGTCAAGGCCCTCACCGTGATCAAGGAACTCAACGACGCCGGACTGGTCGGCGATGCCTCGGGGGACCACGGCTGGTCCAATCTCGTCAAGGCCGACAAGGTCGCCGTGTCGCCGCTGCCCGCCTGGGCGGCGCACTACCTGGAGACGGAGTTCCCGAAGCAGAAGGGGCAGTGGCGGCTGACCCGGCCGCCGGCGGTCACGCCGGGAGGCAAGCGGGCCGCCATCGTCAACTCCACGCACCTGGCGGTCGCCGCGTCCAGCAAGCGGCGCCGGGCGGCGTTCGCGTTCGTCGAGTTCGCCCTCACCCGGCCGGACTCCATGAACAGGATGTTCCGCGCCGGCGGCGTCTTCCCGGCGCTCACCGCCGCGTACTCCGACCCGATGTACGCCCAGCCGGACCCGTACTACGGCGGCCAGCCGGTACTCCGGACCTTCACCGGGCTGCTCGGCGAGGGCGCCGACGCCACCAACTACTCCGGCGACTACGCGCGGGCGCTCAAGCTCGCCAGTGACGCGCAGGTCAAGATGTTCCTGAAGGGCGGCGACCCGGCGACCGTGCTGCACAGCGCCGCACAGCAGTTGGCCCAGCAGAGCGGGCGGCGGATCGCATGACGTTCACCGCCGCGCGCGGCGCGTCGGCCGTACCGCGCCGCCCAAGGCCGGGGACGGCCCGCCGCCACGCCCTCCCCTACCTGCTGCTCGCCCCCGCGCTGATCACCTTCGCGGTCTTCAAGGCGTATCCGATCCTCGACTCGCTGCGGATCTCCTTCACCACCGGCACGGGGTCGGCCTCGCACGACGCCGGCTGGGCCAACTACCGCCGGATGCTGCACGATCCGCTGTTCTGGACGGCCCTGCGGAACACCGGGGAGATCCTCGCCGTCCAGGTGCCGCTGATGCTCGGGCTCGCGCTGCTCCTCGCACTCGGCATCAACTCCGCGCTGGTCAGGATGCGTGCCGTGTGGCGGCTGGGCGTCTTCATGCCGGCGGTGACCGGGCTGGTCGCGACCGGTGTGATGTTCTCGTTCCTGCTCAACACCGACCAGGGCGCGCTGAACTGGGTGCTGCACTCGATCGGCCTGCCCAAGGTCGACTGGCTGGGGCAGCCGTTCTGGGCGAGGATCGCGGTGGTCCTCGTGTTGACCTGGCACTACACCGGTTACAACGCCGTCATCTACCTGGCCGGGTTGCAGGGCATCCCGCGCGACCTGCACGAGGCCGCGATGGTCGACGGCGCGGGCCCGCTTCGCCGCTTCTGGTCGGTCACGCTTCCCTCGCTGCGGCCGATCCTGCTCTTCACCGTCGTCCTGTCCACCATCGGCACGCTTCAACTGTTCGACGAGCCCTACGTGTTGACACAGGGGGGCCCGGACAACGCGACCCTCACGGTGTCGATGTACCTGTACCAGAACGCCTTTCACTACTTCGACTTCGGCTACGCCTCCGCCATCGCCTACGGGCTCACCGTGCTCGTGGTGCTGCTGGGTGCGGTGCAGATGCGGCTGATGGGAGAGCGGGAATGACCATCGTGAACCACGCCGACGGGGCCCACCGTCAAGGCAGCGACCAGAGTGCCGGTCCCCGGAAGCCGGGCTCCTCGGAGGGTCCCGTCCGGAAGGCCCGCCGGGGCGGGTGGACCCTCACCCTGGTACTGGCCGCCGTGACCGGTCTGTCCGTCGGCCCCTTCTACTGGCTGCTGGTGACCTCCACGCAGGCGGACAGCGACATCTACGCGTGGCCGCCGAAGCTGCTGCCCGCGGGGCACCTGATCCAGAACCTGCGGGACCTCCAGGAGAAGATCGGCCTGCTCAGGGTGCTCGGCAACTCCCTGCTGCTGGCCGGCCTGCAGACCGTGGGCGCCCTGGTGATCGCGCTGCTCGCGGGCTACGCGTTCGCCAAGTTCCGCTTCCGCGGCCGCAGTCTGCTCTTCGCGCTGCTGCTGTCCACGCTCGTCGTGCCGGACCAGGTCACCTTGGTGCCGCTGTTCCAGATGATGATGAGGTTCCACCTCATCGACAGCTACGCGTCGATCGTGCTGCCCGGCCTGTGCGTGCCGTTCGCGATCTTCCTGATGCGGCAGGCACTCAGCTCGCTGCCCGACGAACTCCTCGACGCGGCACGGGTGGACGGCGCGGGCGAGCTGCGTGTGCTGGTCAGCGTGGTGATACCGGTGATGCGTCCGGTGCTGGCGGCCCTGAGCGTCTTCCTCTTCCTGGGCTCGTGGAACCAGTTCGTCTGGCCGCTGATCACCCTGCGCGACCCGCAGCACTACACCCTGCCGGTGGCGCTGGCCACGCTGCACGGAGTGGAGAGCAACACCGACTACGGCGCGATCGTCGCCGGCACCGCGCTGTCCACCGTGCCGATGATGATCCTCTTCCTCGTGCTGCAACGGCAGTTCATCGCCGGCCTGCTGGCCGGAGCCACCAAGGGCTGAACCCCCGCCCCACCCCGACCTCCGGCGAACCGGCGCGACTCACGAAAGGCAGTGCACGTTCCATGACCGAAGCACGGACCGAAGTACAGGAAGTCTGGGAGCCCTACGCCCGTTCGGGCCCGGCACGCCCCCGGCTGGAGGCGATGCCCGCGAGCGGCGTCGACCTGCTCGTCGCCGGCAACGCCGGCGTCAGCGAACTGTCCGAAGGAGTCACGGAGGTGACGGTCGTTCCGGAGGGCTCCGAGGTGGGGCCGGTGCGCCTGGAGTGGCGGCTGCCCTGCGTGGACGCCACCGCCTTCTGGACCCCGTACGGCAACGGCGCGGGCGGCTGGCTGCCCGCCTCGTGGTCGGCGCCGCAGCGCATCGACCTGTCCCGTGGCGCCCCGATCGCCGCTCTGGTGGGCACCGGCGACACCGGACTGTGCTGCTTCGCGGCCGACCGCACCGACGTGGAAGCCGGCGGCGGCGTCGTGGAGGAGACCGGGGAGTTCCGGTTCTGGCTGCGCGCGGACGGACCGCTGACGGTTCGCATCGACACCTCGCGCCGCCACTTCGGTACCTGCCTGCGGGAGTTGACCTGCTGGTGGGAGGAGTTGCTGCCCGACGAGGTGATCGTGCCCGACGCGGCCCGGCGCCCGGCCTACTCCACCTGGTACTCGATGCACCAGGAACTCTCCCCGCAGCGCCTGGAGGAGCAGGCGGCGCTCGCCGGGCCGCTCGGCATGGAGGTCCTGATCGTCGACGACGGGTGGATGACCGCCGACCGCACCCGCGGCTACGGCCACTGCGGGGCCTGGGACCCGGTGTCGCTGCCCGACACCGCCGCGCACGTCGAGGCCGTGCACCGGCTCGGCCTGGCGTACATGCTCTGGTACGCGTTGCCGTTCGTCGGCCGCCAGAGCCCGGTCTGGGACCGGTTCCAGCCGTACGTCCTGGACCGCCTGGACCACCTCGACGCGATCGTGGTCGATCCACGCTACCCCGACGTGCGGGCCTACCTGACCGGCCGCGTCGCGTGTGCTGTCGAGGAGTGGGGAATGGACGGCCTCAAGCTCGACTTCGTCGACCGGTTCCACGTTCCCGACGCACCCGCCCCCGGTCCGCAGGCGGACTGCGCGACGGTCGACGAGGGGGTGAGCGCGCTGCTCGCCGAGATCCGCCGTCGGATCACGGCCGCCACGCCAGGGGCGATGATCGAGACCCGCCAGCCGTACGTCTCGCCTGGTCTGTGGCCGTACACCACGATGATCCGCGCGGTGGACTGCCCTCTCAGCCCCGGCGAGAACCGGCAGCACACCATCGACACCCGGCTGGTGTCAGGACCGCTCGCGGTGCACTCCGACATGCTGATGTGGCACCCCGCCGAGCCGCCCGAGCAGGTCGCCTGCCACCTGATCAACGTGCTCTTCGCCGTCCCGCAGATCTCCGTCGACCTGCGGACGCTCACCGAGGGGCAGCGCGACGCGCTCGCCTTCTGGCTGCGGGTCATGCGGGAGCACCACGAGGTGCTGCAGCTCGGCACCCTGCGGCCGGCCCGGCCCGACCTCGGCTACCCGCTCGTCCGGGCGGACCTGGGCACAGTCGCGGCGGTGGCCCGGTACGCGGCGCTGCCGGTCGCGGTCGACGGGGACTGGCGCAGGCTGCTGATCGCCAACGCCGACGCTGATCCCGTCGTCGTCCTCACCGCAGGCACCGGCACGGGGGCCGCACGCGTGGCCGACGCCTCGGGACGTACCGTGTGGCAGGGCGCGATCGCACTGTCCGGGGAGTGCGGGGAGAGCATCAAGGTCAGCGTTCCGCGCGGCGGTCTTCTGACACTCGACCGCTGAGCCGAACCCGCGTGCCGGTCACCACGGTCACCTCGGTGGGCGGGGCGGCCGGCACGCGGCACCACGACGAGAGGGAACAGGCACCACATGGCGGCAGCACGTCGGCCGGCGGCATCGCGCGCGGGCCGCGGCGCGGTCACCATCGAGGACGTCGCCAAGGCGGCAGGGGTCTCCCGGCAGACCGTGTCGAACGTCCTCAACGCGCCCGCCCGGGTCCGGGCCGGCACCCTGACCCGGGTGCAGGCCGCGATCGAGGAACTCGGCTACCGCCCGGACCAGTCGGCGCGCTCGCTGCGGACCGGCGAGCGCCGCACCCTGGCCTACCTCGCCCCGGTGGACAGCCCCTCGGACCCGAATCCCCTCATGGGCGGCTTCCTCGAGGCGCTGGTCGACGCGGCGGGAGACGAGGGCTACCGCATCCTGCTCTTCCGGCCGTCGCCGGGCACCCTGGACTCGCGTCCCGCGATCGACGAGGTGATCGCGGGCCGCCAGGCCGACGGGTTCCTCCTCGCCGACGTGCTGCGGTCGGACTACCGCGTGGACCATCTGGTTCGGGCGGGGGTGCCGTTCGCCGTCTTCGGGCGTACCGACCCCGGCCTGCCACAGCACTGGGTGGACCTGGACAACAAGAGCGCGATGAGGGCCGTCGCCGCGCACCTGGCGGCGCAGGGCCACCGGCGTGTCGGATACCTGGGCGCCGCCTCCGAACTGCCGTGGACAGCCGACCGCCGCGAGGGGTTCCGCGTCGGGCTGCGCGACCACGGGCTGGAAGGCACCTCGGCCCTGGAACCGCTCGACCCCACCGACCCGGCGGACACGGTGGAGGCCGTCCACGCCTTGCTGCGCAGCTCGCAACGCCCCACGGCGATCGCGGCGGCGAGCGACATGCTCGCCGTCACCGCGTACGAGGCGATCCGTGCGGCGGGGCTGGTGGTCGGGCGGGATGTGGCGGTCGTGGGCTGCCACGACATCCCGCTGTGCCGCATCCTCACCCCTGCCCTCACCTCGGTGCGCCTGCCGCTGCGGACCATCGCGTCCGGCCTGGTGGCCCGGCTCCTGGCGCAGATCCGCGGTGAACGGGCCCCGGGGCAAGGCCTGTTGCTCCCCGGCGAGCTCGTCGTCCGTGCCAGCAGCTCCCGCGTCGTCGAAGCCTGACCACATCCGACACCGAACTGTCGCGGCGACCCCGTTGCTGCGCGCCGGGCCGAGGGCTTATGGTCAGTGCAATGCCACATATCACTGAGCGCTGCATGGACAGCCGCGTCGGCAGTGATCCCGCGGATCGACCCCGGACGGACACCGGAGGCGGGCTGCCACCGCATGAGCGGCGCCCTCACGTACACCGTTCCCGGCATGCGGGTGCGCGCGCGGTTCGTCGAGGTGCCGCTGGACCGGCCCGACCCCGGGCGCGGCACGACGAGCGGGTGTTCACCCGGCTCGGCGAGATGGCGCGCGACGCAGGAGGAGAAGCCGCAGCATGAGTGACCGCAAGATTCCGCGACTGTCCGAAATCCCCGAGTTCACCGCCTACATGGGTGCCCAGTGGGACACCCCCGACCGCACGCCCGCGGTCGTCCCCGGCGCCGTCGAGGCCGCGGCCGCCCACCGGGCCAGGCTCGCGGAGGCGCTGCCCGGCCGGACCGTCGTGATCGCCGCCGGCGAGGCGCCGACCCGCAGCAACGACACCGCCTACGCCTTCCGCCCCGACAGCGACTTCTACTGGCTGACCGGCTGCGCGATCGAGAACGCCGTGGTCGTGGTCCGCGACGGCGACGCCGTCCTCTACATGCCGCTCCCCGCCTACCCCGGAGAGCAGGCGTTCTGGTCGGACGCCCGCTACGGCGAGCTGTGGGTCGGGGCCGCGCCCGGGACCGAGGACTGGGCGCGGGTGCTCGGCATCCAGGTGCGGGCGCTGTCGGCACTGGACGAGCGGCCGGGCCCCGACGAGGAGACCGCCCGGACGCTGGCCTCCTTGCGGATGTACAAGGACGACTGGGAGATCGGGCAGTTGCGGCAGGCGGTCGACCGCACCGTCGAGGGGTTCGCCGAGGTCGTCCGCGAGATCCCCACCGCGATAGCCGGGCGCGGCGAACGCTGGCTGCAGGGCACCTTCGACCGGTTCGCCCACACCTACGGCAACGGACCCGGCTACGCCTCCATCGTCGGCAGCGGCAAGCACGCGCCCACCCTGCACTGGGTGCGCTGCGACGGCCCGGTGCTGCCCGGGGAACTGCTGCTGCTGGACATGGGCGTGGAGGTCGACAGCCACTACACCGCCGACGTGACCCGGACCTTCCCCGCCTCGGGACGCTTCTCTCCGGTACAGCGCCAGGTGCACGACCTGGTGGAGAAGGCGCACCGGGCCGGCCTGGCCGCAGTGGGCCCCGGCCGCCCCTTCGCCGACTTCCACCACGCCGCGATGGAGGTGATCGCGCACGGCCTGGACGACTGGGGCCTGCTGCCGGTCTCCGTGGACGAGGCGCTGTCCGACACCGGCCAGCACCACCGCCGCTACCTGATCTGCGGCATCGGCCACCACCTCGGCCTGGACGTGCACGACTGCGCTCGGGCGGCCCCCGAGGCGTACCAGGGCGCGACCATGGGCGAGGGCATGGTGCTCACCGTCGAGCCAGGGCTGTACTTCCACGCCCACGACCTGACCGTCCCGCCGGAGCTGCGGGGGATCGGCGTGCGCATCGAGGACGACCTCCTCGTCACCGCTCACGGGGTGGAAGTGCTCTCCGACGCGCTGCCGTTGGACGCCGGTGGCCTGGAGGAGTGGATGGCGGGAGCGAGGGGCGGGGCAACTCCTAGCTATGCAGTGTGACATTGCACTGATACTCTCTTGTCACCATCACTTCAAGGAGTCACCGCATGACCAGTCCCGCGACGCCCTGGCGTGGAGTTCACGTTGCCACGCCGCTGCCGTTCCACGCCGACCTGTCGGTGGACTACGACGCCTTCGCGGAGCACGTCCGTTTCCTGGCGGCGGGTGGGTGTGACGGGGTGGCGCCCAACGGTTCGCTGGGCGAGTACCAGACGCTGACCCCGGAGGAGCGGGCCCGTGTCGTGGAGACCGCGGTCGCGGCCGCGCCCGACGGGTTCGGAGTGATGGCCGGGGTCGGTGCGTACGGGGCCCTGGAGGCGCGCCGCTGGGCGGAGCAGGCCGCTCAGGCCGGGGCGACATCGGTGCTGTCGCTGCCGCCGAACACCTACCGGGCGGAGCGGGAGGCGGTGGTGCAGCACTACCGCGAGGTCGCCAAGGCGGGTCTGCCGGTGGTGGCGTACAACAACCCGATCGACACCAAGGTGGATCTCACCCCCGAACTGCTCGCGGAGCTCTTCGACGAGGGCACGATCGTGGGGGTCAAGGAGTTCACCGGTGACGTCCGCCGGGCTTACCGGATCAGCGAGCTGGCGCCGGGCCTGGACATCCTCGTGGGCGCCGACGACGTGCTGCTCGAACTGGGCATGGCCGGCGCGGTCGGCTGGATCGCCGGCTACCCCAACATGATCCCGCGGTCCACCGTCGAGCTCTACCGGCTGGCCACCTCCGGGGACCCGGCCGACCTCGCCCGGGCGCTGCCGGTCTACCGCGATCTGCATCCGCTGCTGCGCTGGGACTCCAGGACGGAGTTCGTGCAGTCGATCAAGCTGTCGATGGACCTGGCGGGGCTGCGCGGCGGCGCGTGCCGGCCGCCGCGGCTGGCGCTGTCCGCGGAGCCGGCGGCACAGGTGACCGCGGAGACCGAGGCGGTCCTCGCCAAGGGCTACCAGTGAGGTGGTCTCGCCGAGCAGGCGCCCGGTGACCGTGGGCATCGCGGCCTGCCTCGACGGGCGCAGGACCGCCGCGCAGGACCTGCGCCCCGCTCGCCGGCCGCACCCCCGCGGTCCCGGTACCCCTCGGCGAACTCGCCGCCACGGCCGAGGACATGACGGCCGCCTGGGCGGCGCGGAGGCAGGCGTGGAGGCGGACGCGGATACCGGCAGGGCCGGCGTCGAGACCGGTGGGACACCCAAGACCAGCGAAACCCGACGAACCGAGACGGTGAGTGACACGGTGACAGAAGTGCTGAGCATCGACCCGCGTACGGGGGAGTCCCGGGGGCCGGTCGCGGTGGAGGCCACCGCGGCGGACGTGGACACCGCTGTGCGTGCCGCTCATGCGGCCCGAAAGGCGCTGGCCGACCACCGGACCCGGGCCCGACTCCTTCGAACCGCAGCGGAGTTGCTGGAGAAGGACGGCGAGGCGGTCATCGCGGCCGCCGAAGCGGAGACGGCGCTCGGCCGGGTCCGGATCACCGGCGAACTCGCCCGCACCTGCTACCAGTTGCGGGCCTTCGCCGAAGCCGTCGAGGACGGCGGCCACCTGGACGTGATCATCGACCACGCGGACCCCGAGGCGCAGCCCGCACCCCGCCCGGACCTGCGCCGCTGCAAGGTGCCGCTCGGCGTGGTCGCGGTCTTCGCCGCGAGCAACTTCCCGCTGGCGTTCAGCGTTCCCGGCGGCGACACCGCGAGCGCGCTGGCCGCCGGCTGCCCCGTCGTCGTCAAGGCGCACCCCGACCACCCGCGGACCAGTGTCCTGTGCGCGCGGGCCCTGCGGGCAGCGGCGGCCGAAGTGGGGCTGCCGGAGGACGTGGTGTCCGTCGTCCACGGATTCGAGGCAGGCCCCGCCCTCGTCCGCCACCCGCTCACCGCGGCTGTCGGATTCACCGGCTCGGTGCGTGGCGGCCGGGCCCTGTTCGACATCGCTGGTGCCCGTCCCCGGCCGATTCCCTTCCACGGCGAACTCGGCAGCCTGAACCCCGTCGTGGTCACCCCGCGGGCCGCACGGACCCGGGCGGAGGAGATCGGCGCCGGGCTGGCCGCCTCGTACACCCAGGGCCTGGGCCAGTTCTGCGTCAAGCCGGGGCTGGTTCTCCTGCCGGCCGGTGCGGACGGCGACGCGGTGGTGCGGGCCGTCATCGCGGCACAGGTGCCGGCCGGCCCCCTGCTCGACCCGCGTATGCGCGAGGCGTTCCTGGCCGGTGCCCGCGCCCGCGCCGCGCTGCCCGGCGTCGAGGAACTCCTGGCTCCGGGCGAGGAGGACACGGGGGACGCGCCCCTGTCCGTGCGCCCGGGCGTGCTGTCGGTGCCGGCGGCCCAATTGACCGAGAGCGCCCCGCACTCCGAACTCCTCGACGAGTGCTTCGGGCCCGTCACCGTGCTGGTCCGTTACCGCTCCACCGCCGAACTGGAGGCCGTACTCGGCATGTTGGAGGGCAACCTCACCGCGTCGATACACCTCGCGGCCGACGAGCGCGACGAGGCGGCCACCGACCTGGTGTCACGGCTGACCGAACTGGCCGGGCGCGTTGTCGTCGACGGCTGGCCCACCGGGGTCACGGTCGCCCCGGCCATGCACCACGGCGGCCCGTACCCGGCCTCGACGAGCAACTCGACGTCGGTGGGTGCCACCGCGACGGAACGCTGGCTTCGTCCGGTCTGCTTCCAGAACACGCCGGACGAGCTGCTGCCCCCGGAGCTGCGCGATGGCAACCCGCTGGGCGTGCCGCGCAGAGTGAACGGCGTGAACGTGGCTTCCCCGGCCGTGAGTTGATCCTCCTGGTCCCACCCGAAGCACGGCAACGACGGTCCCGCGGCAGGGACGCCCAAGGCGAGCGCTCCTGCGATCGGGCCGCAGCCCGCCTCTCCGTGCGGGAACGCGACGGCGACGAACCCACTGCGGCACGCGCCACGATGGCCGTCGGCGCCAGTGGTGGCGAAGCCACCGGACAGGCAACCAGCACCCCCCTCTCCGGCAACGGGAGCACGTTCGGGGGGACCGCGCGGTCCCTACGAGGGGCCGGTCGGCTCCCGCATCAGGCCGGCTCCCCTCATCCGGCCCCTTGGAATCGATCATCTAGGCTGACGCGGTGCCTGTTGAGCAGCAGCGGGTGCAGCCGTCGGGAGTGTGGGCCACGGCGGTCGGGGTGGCCAGGGTGCGGGCGCTGGAGACCGAGCGGGAGAACGCACTGTTCCGCGACCCACTGGCGCAGGCCTTCGCCACCGCCGGCGGCCTGTGGCCCTCCTCGCCTCCGCTGCCCGATGACGAGGCCGCGCGCCGCCGCCGGCTGGCCGTGTCGCTCTCCATCGTCATCAGGATGAAGTTCCTCGACGACCTGTTGCAGCAGGCTTCCGCGTCCGGGGTCCGGCAGGTCGTGCTGCTCGGCGCCGGGATGGACAGCCGGGCCTTCCGGATCGACTGGCCCGAGGGCACCCGGCTGTTCGAGCTCGACACCGCCGCACCACTGGACTTCAAGACGTCGGTGCTGCGCCAGGAGCAGGCCGTCCCGCGCTGCGAGCGGATCACTGTCGCGGCGGATCTGCGTGAGGACTGGCCGGACGCGCTGACCGCCGCAGGGCACGACCCGGCCGCGCCGACCGCGTGGATCGCCGAAGGACTACTGATCTATCTGCCCGAGGACGCGGTGGAGCTACTGCTGGCCCGGATCGACAGGCAGTCGGCGGCAGGCAGTCGGATGGGGCTGACCTTGGGCTCGCGCGGCGTGATCGACCGCTTCGGCGCGGACGCCGCGCCGGGATCGGCGGCGTCCCTGTGGATCTCGGAGATGCCCGACGACCCGGTGGGCTGGCTGGCCGGGCACGGCTGAAGGCCGACAGCCACGCCCTGCGCGAGCGCGCTGCCGCCTACGGCCGCCCGATCAGCACCCCCCCGCAGCGCGAGGAGCGGCCCGGCGGACTGATCTCGGCGGTCCGCCGGTAGAGCGCCTCCCGGTTCCCTGGATGAGCGATTCCAAGGTGGTCTGATGCGTGGAGCCAGCTTGTACGCGGCCGGCCGGTCATGCGCGCACCGACCACCTATGACCACTTAAGATCCACCTTGCCGGCGAAGGCGGCCTCCGCCCTCTGGCACTGCTGATCACTCCTGGTCAGTGGGGCGACAGCCCGCAGCTGATCCCAGTCCTCGAACGCATCCGGGTAAGACCGACCGGCAATAGGCCGCTGTAGGCCCAGGAGATGGGATGGCCGTAGTGCGGTCACGGAGCCGCGCGATCATGGAGTTCTCGACGCTCTGTAATCACGAAGGACGGCCGTGCCCGCGCTGCCATCTTGCCTGATCGAACCTCTATGGGACCAGTTCGCTGCGCTCCCTGCCCGCGCGGGAGGCGTTCGTTGCGGACCACCCGCTGGGCTGTCACCGCCGCCGGATTGCCGACCGGACGGTCTTCGAGCACGTCCTGCTCGCGCTGGTCCACGGCTCCGGCTACGAGCGCATCTCCACTCCCGGATGCTCCGACCGCACCATCCGACGGCGTGTCAAAGAGTGGGCTGAACTCGGAATATCCGAGCAGGTTCACGCCCTCGCCCTGGAAGCCTACGACCGGATGATCGGCCTCGGGCTGAGCGAGATATTGGTGGACGGCTGCATCACCAAGGCCCCGTCCGGTGGCGAGAAGGCAGGGCGGTCACCGGTTGATCGGGGGCAAGCAGGGACTGAAGCGCTCGGTCGCCTCCGATGCCTGTGGCGTCCCGCTCGGCATCGTCTCCAACGGGGGGCTGATTCTGGTGGTGGTGATCGTCGCGGAGCTCATGGATCTCCTGGATGCCTCGATCGTCAACGTCGCCGGACCGGACCTGGAGAAGTCCCTCGGTGCTGGTTCCGTCGGACTGCAATGGGTGATCGGCGGCTACGCCCTCACCCTGGGCGCCGGACTCGTGCTCGGCGGCCGGCTCGGCGACCGCTACGGCCGGCGCCGGATGTTCCTGACGGGACTTGCGGCTTTCACCGCGTGCTCACTGCTATGCGCGGTCGCGCCGAACATCGAGTCGCTGATCGCCTTCCGCCTGCTGCAGGGCGTCGCCGGAGCGATGCTGCTGCCCCAGGGCCTGGGCCTGCTGCGGGAGAACTTCTCCGGCCCTGAACTCGCCAAGGTCTTCGCGATCTTCGGACCCGTCCTCGGCCTCGGCGGCATCATCGGCCCGGTCCTGGGCGGCTTCCTTATCGAGGGTGACTTCTTCGGCCTGGGCTGGCGGTCGGTGTTCTTGGTCAACCTGCCCATCGGCATCGCGGCGCTGATCGTCGCCGCGAGGTTCGTGCCCAAGAAGGCGGGCGACTGCACGGTTCGGGTCGACCTGAC
Organism: Streptomyces sp. NBC_00448; assembly: GCF_036014115.1. Taxonomy (NCBI): domain Bacteria; kingdom Bacillati; phylum Actinomycetota; class Actinomycetes; order Kitasatosporales; family Streptomycetaceae; genus Streptomyces; species Streptomyces sp. NBC_00448. Next base: position 589,857 of record NZ_CP107913.1, on the reverse strand, counting down.
CGGCGCCGCCCTGGTCGCGGTGTCCTGTGCTCTGCTGGTGCTGCCGCTCAACCAGGGGCAGGAGGAAGGCTGGCCGCTGTGGACGTGGCTGTCCATGGCCGCCTCGGTGATCGGGTTCGCTCTCTTCGCCCTTCAGCAGCGCCGTACGGCCGCCGCGGGCCGCGGGCCGTTGGTGGCCCCGGGCCTGCTGCGCAAGCCGGCCTTCACCGTCGGGCTCGGCGGCATCGCCCTGTTCTTCGGCGGGCTCATCGGCACCCAGCTCGTGCTGACCCTGTTCCTCCAGATCGGCCGGCACTTCACCGCCGGTGAGGCGGGACTGGGCAACCTGCCCCTCGCGGTGGGAACCGCGATCGGCGGCGCGGTCAGCGGCGCGTTCCTCGCGGACAAGATCGGCCGCAAGGTGCTGCAGATCGGACCGCTGGTCCAGCTGGCCGGCGCGGCCCTGCTGTGGTTCGAGCTCGACGGCCTCGATGCCGCCTCCTTCTCGATCCGGGACATCGTTCCCGGCGTGGCGGTGGCAGGCGTCGGCGCCGGCATGGTGATCGCCGCCCTGTTCAGCTTCATCCTGGCGGCGGTCGACAACGACGAGATCGGGTCCGCCTCCGGTGTCCTGTCCGCGGTCCAGGCTGTCGGCGGTTCCATCGGCGTCGCGGTCTTCGGCTCGGTGTTCCTCGCCCAGGCCAGGACCGACGACTTCATCGGCGGCTTCCACCGCGCGCTGATCGTCCAGGCGTGCCTGCTGGTCGTCTTCCTGGCGATCACCTTCCTGCTGCCGAGGAAGGGACGCCCCGAAGAGGAGCAGCACGGCATTGCCACCGAGCCCGCCACCGGCTCCGACGCGAAGCAGCACCTCGCCGTGTGAAACAGCTGGGGAAGTGCCCACGGAAGCGTTCCCCTCAGCGCCGACGCGGGTCGGCCTGGCAACCTGACCCGACTGCACGCCACGGGAAGAGCCCGGGCGAAGGCCGCTGTTGGATGACGGGGACAGCCCTGAGGCGTGCCGTTGGGCAGGGGTGCGGGTGGCGTTGCCGTAGCGGAGCTGTTGTCGTGGAGCCGGGTGAGGTACCGGTGGACCGGGGGCAAGGGGGAGGTGGCGGCCTGGACAGTCGGTCGGGGCGAGAAACAGGATCGGGTCAACGATCCGACCTTCAGGCACCGCAACGACCTTGTCTCACCCCCTGCGCCCGGGACCGGCGTCACAGGTCGCCGCACGGCTCCCACAGCCTCATGAGGCGGGCGCGAGCAGGCCCTGCGCGATCGCGGCGGCCTTGACCTCCTGGTACAGGGCGGTGAGGCTCTCGCTCACCTGGAGCCGGGGTAGTTGCAGGCGGTCCAGCGCCCCGGCGTCCACGCCCACGTCCTGCCACCCCTGCCCGGTGAGATAGCGCATCAGCGCGGGATTCAGCCGGTCCACACCCCGCACGAGCCGGGCCTCGGGGGTGACGCCCTCCTCGTGCTCCTGCCAGACCCTGAGGAACTCGTCGCTCAGTTCGTCCGGGAGCGCCCCGTACCTGCGTTGGGCGATCTCCTCCTCGATGAGCGCCTTCTTCTCCCGTAGTCGGGCGTTGTCCTGGGTACGCCAGGCCGAGGGGTCTCCCGCCTCGATCTCCACAAGGTCGTGCATGAGACACATCTTGAGCATCTTCTCCAGGTTCAGCCGGTGCCCGCACTCGCGCTCGAACTCGCGGTGCAGGACCCAGCAGACCAGCGCCAGGTGCCATGAGTGCTCGGCCACGCTCTCCTTCCGCAACTGCGTGGCGTTGTTGTGCCGCTCGACCTCCCGGAGCCGGGCGGAAAAGGCGATGAAGTCGAAAACCTCGCGAAGCTCGTCACTCATGCTGTTTGCCTTCCCTGTTACGGCGCTCTGTTTGTCACGATGAAATGTTCCCCGCTGTCCATCCGGGGCGGTCGGAGATCCGTTGGATCATGGGCGCCACTGTGAACAGTCTCCTGCTCTCTGCAGTCGGCCGGGCCGCCCGCGTCCAAGTGCCGTCGTACGGACCGCAAGACCGGACGGACCACGGTCAAGACCGTCTGGACTTCACACCGAGCCCTGGCAAGGCGCACTTTCTTCCGGTCGTCGTGAACATCGGCGTACGCGGCGGGAACCGTCACGATGCCAAGGTCGCCGGCCGCCAGTGGGCGAGGAGTGAGGCGGAGCTGCAGGACCCCGAACTCCCGTACGACGAGCTGGTTCTCGGTTACCTGCAGAACGTCTTCGCGGACCCGCGCGGCGTACGCCCGGCCGCCGGCCGCTCTCCGCCACCCACCTCGGCCACCGGCTGTGCCGCCGACGTCAGCCGCCGCTGATCCCCGCACAGGACTCGCGGCGCCCCGCGCTGCGAGGACGAACGTCCCCCGCGACGCAAACGCCGAGATCACTCTGATCACTCCCAGTTACTGATTCAATGCTCTCAGTAGTCAGTCGTGACGAGCACGACGACCGGGAACGAGGAGAAACCCCTCATGCGACATGTGTTCACCAAGGCGGCCAGCGTGGCCGCCGTCGGCGTGCTCGCCTTCGCCGTGGCACAGCCCTCTCAGGCCAGCACCCCCCAGCAGGGGCCGGTCCGCGCGGCCGCAGCGGGCCCTGCCTACTTCGAGATGACCGACATCACGCGGGCCACCTTCGTCGTCAAGCTGACGAACAGTGAGGAAATCGAGCACGCCCGCGAGCTCGTCAGCGGCGAAACCACCGACCAGCCCCACCTGCTCACGCGGATCATCCCCCGCCCGGCCCCCTACAACCCGCAGTGGAGCTACCAGGCGGACCCCGACCAGACCAGCTTCTTCGACCAGGCCATCGAGGTCTGCGACGCGTCCATCCCCTACGTCGAGGAGCACCTCGACGAGGTCGGCGGACCCTTCCTGCCCGGCCGCATCTGGTGTGACTGGACCTCGCGCCTGGTCAGGGAAATCCCCGCACCGTAGGTGACCGCCCGCGGGTGCCGATGCCCACCCCTCACGACACCCGCGTCGCCCCGAAGGTCTGCTCGGGCCGGCGGTTGACCGCCCGCCCGAGCAGTGAGGCTCTCCCGCCCGCCGCCGGCGGCCGAACGCGTCCGCTTCAGGGCTGCGGCGGGCCTTGGCCGCGTAGGAGGTGCAAGGGGCGATGCTGATGCCGTGCTCGGCCGGCACGTGCAGATCGGCTCGACGGAACAAGGAGTGCGGCCGGGGGTGAATTCGGGGCAGATGTCATAACCGACCTTTGGACTTCCTCGTTTCCTCGCATGGGTGCCAGCGGGTCTTCGGCATCGATCATCCAGTCGTATGGGGAGTTCGCACGTGAGGCCTCAGGCCACCGACACGCGTCAGATCGCCGAACCGCGCCGGACGGCCGGTCGTGGCAGAACCGGCCCAAGCACCCTGACCACGTCGGCCACGGTGCACGCGTCCAGCGTGTCCCTCCCCGGCCAGTACGATCCCCCCGGCCGCCATGGCCGACCCGCTCTGCGGGCCGCGCTCGCTGCCGCCGTCGAGGATGCCATCATCTACGACCTGGACGGCATCGGGCGCCAGTACACCGCCCTGTGTGCCGAACTGCCGGGAGTCGCGGTCCGCTTCGCGATGAAGGCCTGCTCGGTGGACGAGGTACTCGACCACCTCGCCCGGCTCGGGTCCGGCTTCGACGCGGCCGGCCCGCAGGAGATCGCGCAGGCACTGCGCACCGGGGTGGCCCCCGAACTGATCCACTACGGCAACACCGTCAAGTCCGACCGAAATATCGCCGAGGCGTACCGGCTCGGCGTGCGCGACTTCGCGACCGACAGCCTGGAGGACGTCGCCGCGATCGCCGAACACGCCCCCGGCTCCCGGGTGTTCTGCCGGATCGCGACCACCGGCGACGGCGCGCTGTGGGGCCTGAGCCACAAGTTCGGCTGCTCGCCCGAGGATGCCCTGCGGGTACTCGGTGCCGCCCGGGCCGCCGGGCTGGTGCCCTCGGGTCTGTCGGTGCACGTCGGTTCCCAGCAGATGAAGGCCGAAGCCTGGGTCGAGGCGTTCGAGACGCTGGCGGCCTTACTGGAGGCGCTCAACCGGCACGGCATCGTTCCGGACCGGATCAACCTCGGTGGTGGACTGCCCGCGCTCGGCGTCCTCGATCGGCGCGGCCGGCCGTTGGAACCGCCGCTGGACAAGATGTTCACCGTGATCCGCGAAGGCATGGGGCGGCTGCGCGCTGTCAACTCCACCCCGCCGGACTTCTTGCTGGAGCCCGGCCGCCACCTGGTCGCCGACCACGGTGCGATCCGTGCCCATGTTGCCCGGCTCACCTCCCGCCATCGACTCGACGGCAGCCGTGAGGACTGGCTCTACCTCAGCTGCGGGAAGTTCAACGGCCTCTACGAGATGGACCAGTTGCAGTACCGGCTGGAGTTCCCGACCCACCCTGGCGGGCCGTTCGTCGACGCCGTGGTGGCCGGTCCGACCTGCGACAGCGACGACGCGTACGCCCAGGAGGACGGCTGGGTACAGGTCCCGCGCGCGATCGCCTCCGGCGAGCCGGTGTGGGTCCATTCCTGCGGCGCGTACGCCGCCGCCTACGCCACCCAGGGATTCAACGGCTTCGCGCCACTGCCGTACCTCTGCATTGGCGGCCCGGGCCCGGACGGAGGACGCGGGTGAACGGCGCCCGGGTCCGGCCGCTCCGGGAGGAGGACTGGGACGAGGTGGTCGCGCTGGAGGAGCGCGCCTACGCGGCGAGCGGCCTGTCCGAGGGCGAGGATGTCCTGCGCTCCCGGCACCGTGCCTCGCCCTCGACCTGCTTCGTGCTGGAGCACGCGGGCGGCTTCGGCGGTTACCTGCTGGCACTGCCGTACCCGCTCTTCCGATGCCCGGACCTGAGCCTGGCCGAGGAGGGCACGGCAGCACGGGGCAACCTGCACCTGCACGACCTGGTGATCTCCGAGCGGTCGCGCGGCCGGGGCCTGGCCCGCCGGATGCAGCGGCGACTGGAGGAGGCGGGTCGGGCCGGGCGCCACCGGACCCTGTCCCTGGTCGCCGTGCACGGCTCGCAGGGGCTGTGGAGCAGGCTGGGCTACCGCGTCCGCCCCGAGGCCGATCTGCCCGCGGGCTACGGCGCGGCGGCCGTCTACATGACGCAGCCGCTGGACGGGGCCGGGGAGTGAGCGCCGGTCAGTAGCGCCAGCGGGTGGCCTCGATGACGTCCTCGTCGGTGCGGGTGGCGAACAGTTCTGCCTCCGCTCGGCGTACGGCGAGCACCGCCTCGTACAGGTCGCGGCCGAGGGCCTTGCGCAGGAGCGCGGACTTCTCGTAGGCGTCGGTCGCCTCGGACAGGGTGGTCGGGAGGCGGTCGGCGCTGCCGAGGGTGGCGGGGTCGCTGCGGATCTCGGGCGGTAGGGGCAGCCCGGCGTCGAGCCCCGCGAGGCCCGCGGCCAGCACGCCGCCGATCACCAGATACGGGTTGGCGGCGGCGTCGAAGCACTTGAACTCGGCGTTGGCCTGCCCGGCGGAGGAGCCGGTGATCAGGCGCAGCGCCGCCTCACGGTTCTCCAGACCCCAGCAGCGGTAGGCCCCGGCGAACCGGGAGGGAACCAGGCGCAGGTAGGAGGCGGCGCTGGGCGCGCCGAGGGCGAGCAGGGCCGGCAGTTCGGACAGCGCGCCCGCGAGGAAGTGCTCGGCTTCCGGGTGCAGCCCGTGGCGGCCGGGGCCGCCGTGCGCGAGGTTGTGGTCCTGCCGCCAGAGGCTGAGGTGCACATGGCCGCCGTTGCCGAGCACGCCCTCGGAGAAGACGGGCGCGTAGGAGACCCGCAGGCCGTGCCGGGCGGAGACGGCCCGGATGGTGTGGCGCACCAGCATCGCGGTGTCGGCTGCCTCGACCGGTCCCTCGGCGGCGACGGAGACCTCGAACTGCCCGGCGGCGTACTCGGGGTGGAGCTGGAGCACGGCGAGGCCCTGCCGGGTGAGGGCGTTCAGCACCTCCCGCAGGTAGTCGGAGTGCTCGACGAAGCGGGTCATGCCGTACCCGGGCCCGGGCGCCGCGGGGGTCCCGGCGGAGTCGGCCGCCACCCACTCGACCTCGATCCCGGCCTTCACCGAGATCCCGCGCTGTCCGACGGCCTCGGCGGCCCGGCGGGTGAAGCCGCGCTGGCAGCCGGGGTGCGGGGCGCCGCCCTGGGTGTAGCGGTCGGCCGGGGCCCACGCCCAGCCGGGCTGGGCGGCGAGCGGGGTGAGCCGGTCGAGGTCGGGGACGAGCCGCAGGTCACCGGTCGGGCCGCTGCTCGACGGCGTGCTGGTGAAGGAGTCGTCGACCAGAGAGAAGTCGAAGCAGGGCGCGGCACCGACACCGTACTCGGCGGCGTGTTCGAGCTGGGCGAGCGGGACGGACTTGACCCGGGTGAGCCCGGCGTTGTCGACCCAGCCGAACACCACCCCGTCGATGCCCTCGGCGGCGAGCTGTGGTGCGGCGGTCCGGGCCTGGGCGGCCCGTTCGGCGCGGGAACGCGTGGTGGTCATGCCGCCCATGCTGGTGGGGGCGGTGGCGGGAACGCCCGGGTTCGGCGGGAGTTCACCCGTCCGGGAAGGACCACGGCGACGAGTTGACGATGCGTCAGGCGTGCCGCATGCAGAGGCTTCCCCACTGGAAGCCCGCGCCGATCCCGGCCAGCACATAGGCGTCCCCCGGGCGCAGGGCGCCTGCGGTGGCGGTGGTGTGCAGCGCGGTGAACAGCCCGGCCGATCCGGTGTTGCCCAGCCGGTCCACGGTGACGGGGGCGCGCTCCGGGGGAACGTCCAGCGCCGCCATGGTCTCGGTGAGGATGTTCAGGTTGGCCTGGTGCAGGAAGAAATGGCGGACCTGGTCGATCGGCACGCCGGCACGGTGGGCGGCGCTGGTGATGCTCTCGGGCAGGCGGGTGGTCGCGGTGTTCCAGACGGCGCGGCCGTCCATGGACAGGTAGTGCTCTCCGGCGGCGACGGTGGCGGTGCCGGCGGGCAGCCGGGAGCCTCCGGCGGGGACCTGGACACCGTAGGACAGCTGGGAGCCGAGGCTGTAGGAGAGCAGGCCCGCTCCGGGGGTCTCGGAGCGGCTGAGGACGACGGCTGCCGCGGCGTCGCCGAAGAAGACGCCGGTGGTGCGGTCGGTGGGGTCGGCGAGCCTGGAGGCGCAGTCGGCCGCGAGGAGGAGGACGGTGGTGATGGAGGGGTTCTGCAGGAGGTGGGCGGCGATCAGCATGGCCTGGATGCCGGAGGCGCAGGCGGCTTGGGTGACGTCCAGGGCCAGGGCGCGGTGCGCGCCGAGGGCGTCCTTGACGATCAGCGCGGTCGACACGATCGGCTGGTCCCAGGTGTAGGTGGCGACGATGACCGCGTCCAGTCGGGTGGGCTCGATGCCGGCGGCGTCGAGGGCCGGGTGGGCTGCGGCGACGCACATGTCGGAGGTCGCCAGATGCGGTGCCAGCCGGCGGCGTTCGCGGATGCCGGTGCGGCTGGTGATCCATTCGTCGCTGGTGTCCAGGGTGCGGGTGAGCTGCTGGTTGGTGACGACCTCCGGGGGCAGGTGCATCCCGGTCCCGGCGATGGAGAACGGTACGGACAGGCCGACACCGGTCTGGTGGAACAGGGTCTGGTCCAGGGCGACGGTCATGCCACGCCCCGTTCCGGCCTGGTCGGTGCACCTCGACGAACTCCCATGTTCGTTCCTTTCGATAGCGGTTCGTGACTGGCGGGGTGCCGCCGGGGACGATCACCCGGGCTCCGGCGGACACCGCGCCCGGGTGCCCTCCGGTGATGACGTCCTCTGCGCGGGTGGTGACGCGCGCAGGGACGGCACGGAGGCGAGCAGCGTTCGGGTGTAGGGGTGCCGTGGAGTGCGCAGGATCGTCCCGGTGGGGGCGGTCTCGACGATCCGGCCGTGCCGCATGACCGCCACGACGTCGGAGACGTGGCAGACCGCCGGCAGGTTGTGGCCGATGAAGAGCACGGACAGCCCGAGCCGTCGCTGGAGGTCGCGGATCGTGTTGAGGACGGAGGCCTGTACCGAGACGTCGAGCGCCGAGGTGATCTCGTCGGCGATCAGCAGGCCGGGCTCGACGGCCAGGGCACGGGCGAGGGCGACCCGCTGGCGCTGGCCGCCGGACAGTTGCCGCGGCAGGCGGTCGGCGAGCCGGGGGTCCAGGCCGACGAGGCCGAGCAGCTCGGTGACGCGCTCGGCGCGGGCGGCCCGGTCGAGTCGGCGGAAGACGGTGGCTGCTTCGACGAGCGCCTGACGGGCCGTCATCCGGGGGTCGAGCGCGGTGTCCGGGTCCTGGAGGACGACCTGGACGAGGCGGCCGAGCCGGCGCCGGTCGCGGACGGTGCGGGTGCGGACCTCCCGGCCGTCGACCAGGACCCGGCCGCTGTGTGCGGGGACGAGGCCGACGATCGCGCGGGCCAGGCTGGATTTCCCCGAGCCGGACTCGCCCACGAGGCCGAGCGTGGTGCCGGACGGGATCTCCAGCGTGACACCGTCCACGGCGGCGGGGCGGACGCGGGGGCCGGGGTGGCGGACGGTGAGGTCGGTGACCTGAAGGGTGGTCATGACGCGGTCACCTGCTCGGGGATCGCCGCGAGCGGTACAGGATGCCAGCAGGCGACCCGGTGGACGGCATCGAGGTCCTCCAGCGGTGGGGCCTGCTCGGCGCAGTGGTCCCGGCGGCGCGGGCAGCGGGGTTCGAACGGGCATCCCGGTGCGGGCGCGAGCGGGTCGGGCGGTGCCCCCTCGATCGTCCGCAGCGGCCGGCCGCGGTCGACGGTGAGGTCCGGCACCGAGGCGACCAGGGCCCGCGTGTAGGGGTGCCGGGCGCCGTCGGTGAGGCGGTCGGCGGGCAGCGCCTCGACGATGCCGCCCGCGTACATCACCAGGACCCGTTCGCAGAACTCGCCCACGAGCGCGATGTCGTGGCTGACGAACAGGATCGCGGCGGAGGTGTCCCGCCGGATGTCGGTGAGCAGCCGGGTGATCTGCCGCTGCACGGTGACATCGAGCGCGGTGGTCGGTTCGTCGGCGATGATCAGCCCCGGCCGCACCATCAGCCCGGAGGCGATCATCACGCGCTGACGTTGGCCGCCGGAGAGCTGGTGAGGACGTGAGCGCAGCAGTGCCGGGGACAGGGCGACCCGGCGCAGGGCGTCGGCGGCCTGCGCGGCGGCCCCCGCGCGGCTGGCACCCCGGTGGGCCCGGGGGGCCTCGGTGAGCTGGGTGGCGATCCGCAGCGACGGGTTGAGCGCGGAGGCCGGGTTCTGGAAGATCATCGCCAGGCCCGTCGCGAGGTGCCGGTCCCGCTCCTTGGGTGTCAGGGCGGCGAGGTCGGCTCCGAGCAGGCGCAGGGTGCGCCGCGACACGCGCGCGCCGTACGGGAGCAGGTCGGCGATGGCCAGTGCGGTGAGCGACTTGCCCGAGCCCGACTCACCGACGAGCCCGAGGGCCTCGCCGGGCCGCACCGAGAAGCTCACGCCGCGCACCGGCCGGACCGGGCCGTCAGGGGTGGGGAGTTCGATGGTGAGGTCCTCGACCTGGAGGACCAGCCCGTCCTCGGCGGGGCTGCTCGGGGCGGGCGTCGGCGCGGGTGTGCGCGCGGCCGGGTCGCGCCGGGCGACGCTCCCGGCCAGGACCTCGCCGAGCAGCTGGAAGGCCAGGGCCGCGTAGAGGACGGCCAGGCCCGGGGCCAGCGCGGGCAGCGGGTCCGCGTAGATCCGGTCGAGCCCCTGGCTGAGCAGCAGCCCCCAGTCGTAGCCGGGCGGTTGGACGCCCAGGCCGAGGAAGCTCAGCCCGGAGAGTGCGACCAGGGCGGTGCCCGTCGCCGTGGTGGTGCTCAGCAGCAGCGGCTCCGCGATGTTGGGCAGGACGTGCCGCCACAGCAGCCGGTGGCGGCGCAGGCCGAGGACCCGGGCCGCGGCCAGGTGGTCGGTGCCCGCGACGCCGGCGGCGAGGGTCTGGGCGAGCCGGGCGAATCCGGGGACGCCCGCGGCCGCGAGGGCCAGTACCGCCCCGGCGGCGCCCGCGCCGAACACGACCGCGAGGAACATCGCGACGAGGAGCGCCGGGAAGGCGAGCAGGAGGTTGATCAGCCCGGCGGTCAGCCGGCGGCCGCGCCGGCCGAGGACGGCGGTGCAGGCCCCGAGGAGGACTCCCGAGCTCGCGCCGAGCAGGACCGCCGCCAGCGCGAGCAGCAGGGAGGGCCGGGTGGCCGTCAGGACCCGGGCGAGCAGGTCCCGGCCGAGACCGTCGGTGCCGAACGGGTGACCCGCGGAGGGCCCCTGGAGTACGGCCGAGGGGTCGGGGCGGTCGGCTGCCGCGCCCCAGACCAGCGGGCCGACCAGTGCGAGAGCGAGGAGTGACGCCATCATGACCGCGGTGGTCCAGGCCATGGGCGAGCGCCGGAATCCGGACGGAAGGTGCATGGTCACATCTCCCGGATCGCCGAACGGGGATCGAGCACGGCGAGCAGCACGTCGACGACGAGGCCGGCGAGCAGCAGGGTGGTGCCGAGCACCAGCACCATCGCCTGGACCACCGGGTAGTCCTGCGCGATCACGGACTGGGCCATGGCGGAGCCGATGCCGGGCCAGGCGAAGACCTTCTCGACCAGCACGGTGCCGGCGATCAGGGCGGGCAGCAGGCTGCCGGCGACGGTGAGTGCGGCGGTTGCCGTGTTCGGTGCCGCGTGCCGCAGGTAGCAACGTGCGGGAGACAGCCGTTTGCTCCGGGCGGTGCGCAGGTAGTCCTCGTTCAGCACCTTGAGTGCCTCGACCCGGACGATGCGCAGCAGGATGGCGGTGGGGGCGAGGGAGAGCGCGAGGACGGGTAGGACGAAGGACTCGACGCCCGCAGCTCCGGCCACCGGGAACAGCCGGAGGCCGACGGCCAGCAGCGCGGTGAGTCCTGCGGCCAGCACGAAGTCCGGCACCGCGGCCACACCGGCGGTGACCGCGGTGAACGCCAGATCGGTGCGCGGGCGGCGGCCGTCGCGGGTGCGGACCGCGGCCAGCAGGCCGCCGGGCAGGGCGACGGCGAGGGTGGTCAGGAAGGCGAGACCGGCGATCTCCAAGGTGGCCGGCAGCCGGGTACGGACCAGCTCCGCGACCGGGGTTCCGGTGACCAGCGAGGTGCCGAGGTCGCCGTGCAGCAGACCGCAGAGGTAGTGCCGGTACTGGGACAGGAAGGGTGCGTCGAGCCCGAGGGTGTGCCGGCGGGCGGCCACCAGGTCGGGGGCGGCGTCGACGCCGAGCGCGGCCCGGACCGGATCGCCGGGGACGAGGCGGATCATCGAGAACGACGCGGTGAGCACGACCGCGAGGGAGACGAGCAGCCGGAGCGTACGGCGGCCGAGGAACGCTGCCCAGGGGTGCCGCATCAGCTGGGGTAAGGACATGGTGGGTCCCGGTCACTGGTGGAGGCGGATGCTGGTGGGAATGAGCTGGCCGCCGAAGGAGGTGGCGAAGGTGGTGCGGTAGCCGTACACGCTGCTCCGGCCGTCGGCGATCGGCAGTGCGTCGGCGGAGCGGAAGAGCGCGGCGGCGGCCCGGTTCCAGGTGCCGCAGCCCGTCGTGTCGGTCTCGCGGAGGGCTCGGGCGACCAGGGCGTCGTACTCGGGGTCGGTCACGCCCGCGAAGTTGAGGCCCTGGGCGGTGGTGGGGCCGGAGAAGAAGGGGACGAAGCCGACCGGCAGGGCGAACCCTGGGGTGCTGCCGACCACCACGTCGAAGTCGGCACTGCCGTACATGGCGTTGACGAGGGCGGGCAGGCTCTCGGTGACCTGCTCGACGTCCGCGCCGAGCGCCGTCCACTCCCGGGCCATCAGCTCGGCGACGGACGGCAGGGTGGGGCCGAGGTCGGGGCTGGTGATCAGGCGGAGCCGCAGGGGGCGGCCGTCCTTGGTCAGCGGGCCGTCGCCGGAGCGGGTCCAGCCGGCGGCCCGGAGGGCCTCCGCCGCGTTCTGGGAGGGCAGGTTGGCGTCCGCGACGTCGGCGTGGCAGAGCGAGCCCTCGGCGCCGAAGTCGGTCGCGGGTCTGCCGCGGCCGCCGACGGCGACGTCGGCGAGCCCCCGGCGGTCGAGGGCGGAGACCATGGCGCGGCGAAGTGCCCTGTCGGCGAGGGGTCGGCCGGGCCGCTGGTTGAAGAAGGTCAGCCCGACCACGGTCGCGATGTCGGTGGTGGACAGACCGTGGCCGGTGAGCCGGGCGCGGTCCGGCCCGGTCACGTCGGCGATCTCGATGCCCCCGGTGAGCAGGAGGTTCGCGGCGGTGGAGGCCTGGGGCACCACCGAGATGACGATGTGTGCGGGGATGCCGGGCGCAGCGGTGGTCGCCCCGGCCGGCCCCCAGGAGTATCCGCCGCGGACGGTGAACTCGTAGGGCCCGCCCGGGGTGTAGCGGGTCAGCACGTAGGGGCCGGTGCCCTGGGTGGCGCGTGCCAGCGAGGCGGGCCGGTCGAGCCCGGCGGGGCAGACGATCGGCAGCTGCCCGATGGTGCGGGTGAGGAACGGGAAGGGGGCCGCGGCGGTTGTCGACACCGTCCTGGTCCTGTCGTCGGCGCGCGCGGTGAACGGGACGTTCGGGAGGACGGTCCGGGCGCCGGCGAGCTGGCGGGCCGGGTCGCCCGCGTAGGTGAGTGCCCGGGCCACCGCCGAGGCGGTGAGGGGAGTGCCGTCGGAGCAGGTGATGCCCGGACGGAGGACGAAGGTGGCCGTGGTGGCCGTGGCACGCCATGAGGAGGCCAGACCGGTGACCATGGTGCCGTCGGGGGCGAGGTTCACCAGTGAGTCATAGGCGTAACGGGCCTGGGAGGCGCCGAAGGAGGAGTACGGGTCGAAACTCGGCGTCTCGCTGGACTCCGCGATCCTGACGGTTCCGTGGTCCACCAGGGGAGTGGTCGTCGAGGAGGCGGCACCGTCGCCGCAGCCACCCAGCGAGACGGCCGAGGCGATGAGGACAGTCGCCAGGACGACCGCCGGGGTGCGTCGGGGCATGGCGTCATGGTGTCACCGGGGCTCGGTCGCGGTGTGTCAACTGCCCTTTGCGACAAGTGCGTTCGAACGTCCCCAACCCGCCTGGCCACTGGTCGGGAGCCGCTCGGGGTGACTGGGGCGGGTGGTCCTGATTCACCTTTACGAGGAGCTGCGGGGCGGGCTGTTCCATTGCTGAGCGGGCTGCGTGGTTCGTGCGGAACTGGCGGAATTAATGGAGAAAGGATAATCCGATGATCGCTTTCCTTGGTGTTTTGGTGTTCGGCGGTTCAGGTCACGCGGTCAGGGAATGAACACTCGCATGAGTGAACTCGGAGGTAGCCATTTGGTCCAAGGGAGCGCGGCTCCACTACGGTGATCGTGGGATCGGATGGCGCGTTCCGGTGTCCGGGAATCCGAACTTGTGGAGCGAATCCCGGACACCGAGCTGGAATGCTTCTCTTCACCCGGCTGCGCACTGCTCCGGAGTTCGCCATGCCCGGGTTCCCTGTCATACGTATACGTGGAGAGGATGGAGCATCATGCCGCCCGTAGTACCGCCCTTCCTGGTAGGTCTCATCGTCGCGCCGCTGGCCAAGCGCCTGCTCAGGCCGCTGGTGAGCGGAGTCGTCAAGACGTCCGTCGGCATCGCGATGGAGGTGAAGAAGGCGGCCCACGAGGTCGGGGAGAACATCAACGACCTCGCCGCCGAGGTGACCGCAGACGTGGTGGCCGCCCAGATTTCCGCCGGTGACACCGGAGCGCGCTCCGGTGTCACCCCGCCCGTCGCCGCGCGCGTCCCCATGGACGAGCCCGTCGGCCACGCCGAAGGGAGCTCAAGGGCCCCGAAGCCGCGCGCGAGTGCCGGAAAGGCGCACTGACGGTCCATCGGGACCCGCGGCCGCCGCCGGGCGCGCATGTCGATCGATTCGGCGGAACGCATCGGGCGGCGGCCGTCCGCCGGCAGTTCGGCTGCTGAAACCCGCCGTTCAGAATTTCCCACTCCGTCGCCGTATTCCGTCGTGTCCGTGACGGTATTCCGTGACCCCGCGAACAGGTGATTTCGTACACATGCCATCGCTACTGGGTGCCGCACCCGGATTCCGATCCGTGGAATCGGGCGCGAGCCCGCGCTCGGTCACGCCGGGCCGCCAGCGCTGGGACGTCAAGCTGGTGCGCGGACGGCCCCGGACGGCCCAGATCCTCGCCGCCGCGCTGAGCCGCGTTCCCGGGATCACCGAAGCCCAGGCCAACCCGGTCACCGGCGGCGTGCTCGTCCGGCACGATGCGCGGATGTGCGCCACGGACGTCGGCCGGATGGTGCGCAGAGCCGTCGCGCTGGTCGCGGAGAAGCCGACCGGAACGGAAGGCGTGCCGCCGGACGGGCCCGCCGTCGAACCGGCCCCGCCGGCGGACTGCGGCCCGGTCGCGCTCCCGGCGCTCGCCGCCGGCGGCGCGGTCGCGGCCGGGATCTCGCTGATCAAGGGGTCAGCGCTGAGGAGGCAGTTGGTGGCGGTGGGCGGTGTGGTCGCGGCGACCGCGGTCGTTCTCCGCAAGGACTGGCACAGAACGGTCGACGCGTCCCGCGACGCGGCCGGGCCGGGTACCGAACGCCACCCCCTGCTGGAGATCGTCGGACCGCATCGGCGCACCCTCTACCGGGCTGCCGCCCTGTCCATCGCGTGCCAGGCCGCGGAGACGGCGCTCGGCACCTTCCTGGGTTGGACCGGCCTGGTCCTCATCAAGGGCGAGGCGGCCCCACTGGTCAGCCTCGGCCTCACCACCGCCTCCGCTCAACTCTGGGGCCTGGCCGGGCTGGTGGCCGCCGCCTGTGCCGCGGTGGCGGGACTGTCGTACGCCTCCAACCTCCAGTGGCGCCGACTCGGCCAGGACATCGAGCACGACTGGCGGAGCCGCACGTACCGACAGGTCCAGCACCTCGAACTGAGGCACCTGGAGGGAGAACGGACCAGCCGGGTGGCCGGTACGCTCACCAACGACGTCGGGCAGTTGGGCGCCTTCTTCGCCGGACCGGCCAACGACGTCCTGCAACTCGGCACCAGCCTGGCCCTCCTGGTGCCGGCGTTCCTCCTGCTGGCGCCGCAGATCGCCTGGATCGCGTTCCTGCCGATCCCGGTCGTCGCCTGGCTGTCGCTGCGTCACCAGGACCAGGCCGCGGCCGGATACGCCGTCACCGGTGAGCGCCGGGCCAGGCTGGGCAGCCAGGTGATCAACTCGCTCGAAGCCGGTGCGACCGTCAAGAGCTTCTGCACCGAGGACTACGAGGCCGAACGCATCGACACGTTGAGCGAAGCGGCCCAGGAGAGCAGCCGGCAGAGCGACCGGAGCACGATCCGCCACGCCGAGACCGTCCGGGCCTGCACCACCGCGTCGATGGCCGGAACCCTGCTGATCGGTGGCCTTTCGGTGCTCAACGGCACCCTGCGCTTCGAGGTGTTCAGCCCGCTGATCGGGCTGCCCCAGATGCTGTTGATGCGGATGAGCCGGCTCGGCGGCATCGCCGACCAGTACCAGCGCACCCTCGCCTCCTACGAGCGGGTCCAGCGGCTGCGCGCCCTGCCCGTCGAGGCCGACGACGGCGACGGGACACTCGACCTCGCCGAGGTGCGGGGCGAACTCGTCCTCGACGGGGTCACCTTCGCCTATCCCGGCCGGCCGGCGGCGCTGGAGGACCTCTCGCTGACCATCCCGGCCGGGCAGGTGACCGCCCTGGTCGGCGCCACCGGCTCCGGCAAGACGACGATCGCCAAGCTGCTGATGCGCTTCCAGGACGTGGAGTCCGGCCGGGTGCTGCTCGACGGACAGGACGTCCGGGACCTGCGCCGTCACGTCCTGCGCCAGACCATCGGCTTCGTCGCCCAGGACCCCTTCCTCTTCGACGGCAGCATCGCCGACAACATCCGCTACGGCACCTTCGGCGCCTCCGACGAGGCAGTGCTCCAGGCCGCCGCCATGGCCGAGGCGCACCCCTTCATCGCGACGTTGCCGGACGGCTACGACACGCTGATCGGCGAACGCGGCGCCGCGCTCTCCGGCGGCCAGCGGCAGCGGATCGCCCTCGCGCGAACGATGCTCAAGGACTCGCCGGTCGTCATCCTCGACGAGGCCACCTCCGCCGTGGACAACGAGACCGAGGCCGCCATCCAGCGCACGCTGCGCAGCTTCGCGGCCGACCGGACGATGATCGTCATCGCCCATCGCCTCTCCACGGTCCGCCACGCCGACCGGATCTATGTCATGGACAAGGGCGGCATCGTCGCCGAACAGGGCACCCACGACGAACTCCTCGCCCAGCACGGACACTACGCATCCCTCTGGCAGATCCAGGCCGGCGAACTCGCCGCCTGACCGCAGAAAGCCGCCCCGCCCGCCGATCGCGTGACGCCACCGCGACCGGCGCGGCCCGGCACGCCTGCGCGCATGCCCGCCCACACTTCTGGAGGTACCCCCATGTCCCGTCGCGACCAAGACGCCCTTCCCCTGACCGCGGCGCAGCGGGAGATCTGGCTCGCCGAACAGAGCTCCCGGACGCCGATCCCGGGCTACCGCGTCGGCGAGTGCCTGGAGATCCACGGGCCGGTCGATCCGGAGCTGTTCGACGCCGCGCTGCGCGGGGTGGTCGACGAGGTCGACGCCCTGCACGTGACCTTCGTCGACGACGGTGACGGCCCGCACCAGATCCTGCGCGCCACCTGGGACTGGACGCCCACCCACCTCGACCTCGGTGCGGAGCCGGACCCGCGGGCGGCGGCCATGGAATGGATGGAGCGCGACCTGGCCCGTCCGCTGGACCTCGCCCGGGATCCGCTGTTCGGCCATGCCCTGATCCGGCTGTCGCCGACCGAGTTCCTCTGGTACCTGAACTACCACCACCTGGTGCTGGACGCGATCAGCAGCTCCATGGTCCGGCAGCGGGTCGGCGAGGTCTACTCGGCACTTGCCGAGGGCGCCGCCGTGCCGCCCTGCCCGTTCGGCTCGCTGCGGGACCTGGTGGAAAGCGACACCGCCTACCGCTCGTCCGCCGACTTCACCGCCGACCGCTCCTACTGGACTGGGCGGTTCGCCGATCTGCCCGCCCCGACCCGGCTCACCGGCACCTCCGCGACGGACCCGCACCAGGCCCTGCGCCTGGCCGGGGAGCGGGAACTGCGCCGCCCCGAGGCGCTGCGGGCGGCGGCGGCCCGGGCCGGTGTCCGCTGGTCCCGGATGGTGGTCGCGGCGACCGCGCTCTACGCCCACCGTCTCAGCGGCGCCCAGGACGTGGTGCTCGCCCTCCCCGTCACCGCCCGTCGGGGCTCCGACCGCGACCTGTTGTCCGTGCCCGGCACCATGTCCAACGTGGTCCCCCTGCGGCTGACCGTGCGACCGGACATGCCGTGGGGTGAACTCGTCGCCCAGGCGGCGCGGGAGGTCGACTCGGCCGTCGCGCACGAGCGCTACCGCAGCGAGGACCTGCTGCGCGACCTCGGCGCGCCCGGCAGCATCGGCACGGCGTTCCCGCTGATCGTCAACATCATGGCCTTCAACGCCAGGCCGAGCTTTGCCGGGCACCCCGCGTCAGTTCACCACTTCGTGTCGGGATCGACCACCGACCTGGCCGTCTGGGTCTTCGACTACCGCGACGGAAATCCCCCGCTGCTCAGGCTGCACGGCGCGCCGCAGGCGTACGGCGACGACGACCTCGCCGCGCACCAGCAACGGCTGCTCGCCCTGCTCGACGCCGTCGCGGACTGTGACCCGGACGAGGCGGTCGGCAGGATCGATCTGCTCACCGCGGGGGAGCACGGTGCGCTGGCGGCGCTGGGGACCGGGCCGGCGGCGCGGGTTCCGGCCGTGAGCCTGCCGGAGATGTTCCGCGAGCGCGTCACGGCGGCTGCGGACCTGGTCGCGTTGGTGTGCGGTGATGTGTCGTTGACGTACGCGGAGTTGGATGCGCGGGCGAACCGGTTGGCGCACGCGTTGATCGCGCGGGGTGCGGGGCCGGAGCGGTTGGTGGCGGTGGCGCTGCCGAGGTCGGCCGAGTTGGTGGTGGCGATCCTGGCGGTGTTGAAGTCGGGGGCGGCGTACGTGCCGGTGGACCCGGAGTATCCGGCGGCCCGGGTGGCGTATCTGCTGGAGGATGCCCGGCCGGTTGTGGTGGTGACCGACGCGGGTACCAGGGGGCGGCTGCCGGAGGGCGGGGCCGATCGGCTGGTGCTCGACGATCCTGCGACGGCTGCTTGGGTGGCGGGTTGTCCGGCGGTCGACCCGCGGGTGGCCGTCGATCCTCGCCACCCGGTGTACGTGATCCACACCTCCGGTTCCACCGGCAGGCCCAAGGGCGTGGTGGCCACCCACGGCGGCCTGCTCAACCTGCTCACCGACCAGCGGCTGGTGCGGTTCGCACCGCTGCTGGAGGACCGGCAGCGGCTGCGGGTGGCGCTGACCACCTCGGTGTCGTTCGACGCCTCCTGGAACCAGCTCCTCGCCCTCTTCGCGGGTCACGAGCTGCACGTCCTGGACCACGCGACCTGGACCGACCCGGAAGCCCTGGTCGACTACGCGGCGCGCCGAGGGCTGGACTATGTGGAGGCCACTCCTTCCTATCTTCAAGTCCTCCTTGCCCACGGGCTGTTGGACGATCCGCTGCGCCGTCCCGCACTGGTCGCGGCGGGCGGGGAGGCCGTTCCCGAGCAGTTGTGGGAGTGGCTGCGGGCCGCCGGCGGGGGCTCCTGCCTCAACTTCTACGGACCCTCCGAATGCACCGTCAACTCGGTGGCCGCGGCCGTGGCCGCGAGTCCGCGCCCGGTGATCGGCCGACCCGTCACCAACGCCCGGCTGTACGTGCTCGATGCCGCGTTGCGGTTGGTGCCCGCGGGTGTGGCGGGTGAGCTGTACATCTCGGGTGCGGGGTTGGCGCGGGGGTATCTGCGGCGGCCGGGTCTGACCGCGGGGCGGTTCGTGGCGGACCCGTTCGGTCCGGACGGGTCGCGGATGTACCGCACGGGCGACCTGGTGCGGTGGAACCCGGAGGGGAACCTGGAGTTCCTGGGCCGTACCGACGACCAGGTCAAGGTGCGCGGGTTCCGGATCGAACCCGGCGAGATCGAGGCGGCGCTCGCCGAACACCCGCACGTCGCGCGGGCCGTCGTCACGGTACGCACGGACGAGGAAGCCCGGTTGGTCGCCTACGTCCTCCCCGCCGCGGGGCAGACCGTCCGAGCGGAGGCGCTGCGGGCCCGGCTGCGGGAGCGGCTGCCCGCGTACATGGTGCCGTCGGCGTTCGTGGTGCTGGACGAGCTGCCCCTGACCCCGAACGGCAAGCTCGACCGGCGCGCTCTCCCGGCGCCCGGACAGCAGCCCGTCGCATCGGGCCGCGCACCGCGCACCGCGGTCGAGCACCTGCTCTGCGGGTTGTTCGCCGAGGTGCTGGGGGTCGCCGAGGCCGGGCCGGACGACAGCTTCTTCGACCTCGGCGGGCACTCCCTGCTCGCCACCCGGCTGGTCGCCCGGGCCCGGTCCGTGCTCGGTGTGGAGCTGAGGCTGCGCGACCTGTTCGACGCGCCGACGGTGGCGGAACTGGCGGCCGCGGTGGACGTCGCGGGCCGGGCGCGCCCGGCGCTGGGGCGGCGCGAGCGGCCGGGGACGGTCCCGCTGTCCTTCGCGCAGCGGAGGCTGTGGTTCCTGCACCGGCTGGAGGGGCCGAGCGCCACCTACAACATCCCGCTGACCCTGCGGCTGTCCGGAAGCCTGGACCAGTGTGCCCTGGAAGCCGCACTGGCCGACGTGGTCGAGCGGCACGAGAGCCTGCGCACCGTGTTCCCGGTGGTCGACGGCGTGCCGAACCAACGGGTGCTCGACCTCGACGCCGCACGGCCGCGGCTGCGGGTGACCGAGGTCGGCGAGCACGACCTGCCGGACCGGCTGGCGGAGGCCGCGCGGTACGGCTTCGAGCTCTCCGAGGAGCCGCCGCTGCGTGCCGAACTGTTCCGGCTCGGCACGGACGAGCACGTGCTGCTGCTGGTGGTGCACCACATCGCCGGCGACGGCTGGTCGACCGGACCTCTCGCGCGGCACCTGACGACCGCCTACGCTGCCCGGAGCGAGGGTGCGACGCCGCAGTGGGAGGAACTGCCAGTCCAGTACGCCGACTACGCTCTCTGGCAGCAGGAGCTGCTGGGCGACGGCGCCGACCCGGACAGCCTGCTCAACGACCAACTCGCCTACTGGCGCGAACAGTTGGCGGACCTGCCCGAGCAGGTCGAGCTGCCCTTCGACCGACCCCGGCCGGCGGCGATGTCCTACCAGGGCGCCCACCTGCCGATGCGGATCGACGCCGAGCTGCACCGGGGCCTGCGCGAGCTCGCCCGTGACGACGGAGCCAGCCTCTTCATGGCGCTCCAGGCCGGCCTGGCCGCTCTGCTGGGCAAGCTCGGAGCCGGCACCGACGTTCCGATCGGTACCCCGGTCGCGGGACGCACCGACGAGGCACTGGACGACCTGGTCGGCTTCTTCGTCAACACCCTGGTGCTGCGCACCGACCTGTCCGGCGACCCGTCGTTCACCGAACTGCTGGGCCGGGTGCGCTCCGACGCGCTGGCCGGGTACGCGCACCAGGACGTGCCGTTCGAGCACCTCGTGGAGGCGCTGAACCCGACCCGGACACTGGCGCACCACCCGCTGTTCCAGACCATGCTCACGCTGCAGAACGCGCCGTCCGGCACCTTCGACCTGCCGCGGCTGCGGGTGGCGACCGACCTGGTCCCCACCGGGACGGCCAAATGCGACCTGACCTTCGTCCTGGCCGAACAGCCCGGCGAGGACGGGCTGTCGGGCGTGGTGGAGTACAGCACCGACCTGTTCGACGCGGCCACCGTCAGCGGGATCGTCGAGCGGTGGCTGCGGCTGCTGCGCGCCGTCGTCGCCGCCCCCGGCCGACGGATCGGACAGGTGGACGTGCTGTCCGCCGACGAGCTCCGGGCGCTGCTGCCGGCCGGCACCGACCAGGGCGATGAGCGGCCGGAGTCCGGCCTGCCCGCGCTGTTCGAGCGGCAGGTCCGGGCGAACCCGGCCGCGATCGCCCTCACGGACGGCGAAGCCACGCTCACGTACGGCCGGTTGAACGCCCGCGCCAACCAGCTCGCGCATGCCCTGGCCGACCGGGGGGTGGGGCCGGAGCAGTTGGTGGCCCTGGCCCTGCCGCGCTCGGCGGAGTTGGTCGTCGCGGTGCTCGCGGTGCTCAAGGCCGGCGCCGCGTACGTACCGGTCGACCCCCAGTACCCGGCCGCCCGGATCGCCTACCTGCTCCAGGACACCCGACCTGCGCTGCTCGTGACGACCAGCCGGATCGGAGAGCTTCCGGGGGCGGACCACGTGGACCGGCTGCTGCTGGACGCCGCGGACCTGGACGGGCTGCCGGACACGGACCTCGGGGTCCCCGTCGACCCGAGCCACGCCGCCTACGTCATCCACACCTCCGGTTCCACCGGCAACCCCAAGGGCGTGGTGGTCCCGCACCGCAACGTGGTGCGCCTGTTCGGCACTACCCGGGAGCTGTTCGACTTCTCCGCCGAGGACGTGTGGACCCTCTTCCACTCCTACGCCTTCGACTTCTCGGTGTGGGAGCTGTGGGGCCCGCTGCTGCACGGCGGCCGCCTGGTGGTCGTGGACCACGAGACCAGCCGCTCGCCCGGCCGGTTCCTGGAACTGCTCGCCCGCGAGCGGGTGACGGTGCTCAACCAGACACCGTCCGCCTTCTACCAGCTGATGGAAGCGGACGCGGAGGCTCCGGAGACCGGCAGCCGGCTCGCCCTGCGAACAGTAGTGTTCGGCGGAGAGGCGTTGGAACACGCCCGACTGGAGGGCTGGTACCGCAGGCACCCGGAGGACGCGCCGCGGCTGGTCAACATGTACGGCATCACCGAGACCACGGTGCACGTCACGTACGCGGCGCTCGACCGGTCCGGCACCACCGCCGGCCAGGTCGGTGCGGCCCTCCCGGACCTGCGCGCGTACGTGCTCGACAGCGGCCTGCGGCCGGTCGCCCCGGGCGTGCCGGGTGAGCTGTACGTCGCGGGAGCGGGGCTGGCGCGCGGCTACCTCAACCGGCCCGGCCTGACCGCCGGCCGGTTCGTGGCGGACCCGTTCGGAGCGCCGGGGTCGCGCATGTACCGCAGCGGCGACGTGGTGCGCCGCGCGGCTGACGGCAGCCTGCGCTACGTCGGCAGGGCGGACCAGCAGGTCAAGGTGCGCGGCTTCCGGATCGAGCTCGGCGAGGTCGAGGCGGCGCTGGCCGGGTACCCCGGCATCGCCCAGGTCGCCGTCCTGGCCCGGCAGGACCGCGCCGACGACACCCGGCTGACCGCGTACCTGGTGCCGGCCGCGGGCGCCGCACCGAGGTCCGCGGACCTGCGGGAGTACCTGCGCGAGCGGTTGCCGGAGTACATGGTGCCGTCGGCGTTCGTCGTGCTGGACGCGCTGCCGCTGACCGTCAACGGCAAGCTGGACCACCGGGCCCTGCCTGCCCCCGACCTCGCCCCGGCGGCCACATCCCGCGCGCCGCGCACCTCGCAGGAGCAGATCCTCTGCGAGCTGTTCGCGGAGGTCCTGGGGGTGGCGTCGGCCGGCGTCGAGGACGGGTTCTTCGACCTGGGCGGGCATTCGCTGCTGGCCACCCGGCTGGCCGCCCGCATCCGCGCGACGCTCGGCGTGGAAATGCCGCTGCGCACCCTGTTCGAGGCGCCGACACCGGAGGGTCTGGCCGCCGCCCTGGTGGCGGCCGGGCCGGCGCAGGTCGCCCTGGCCCGGCGCGAGCGCCCCGCGGTGGTCCCGCTGTCGTTCGCGCAGCGGCGGCTGTGGTTCCTGCACCAGTTGGAGGGAGCCGGCGCGAACTACCACATCTCCCTGGCCTGGCGGCTGTCCGGGGACCTGGACCGACCGGCCCTGGCGTCCGCCGTCGCGGACGTGGTGGCCCGGCACGAGAGCCTGCGCACCGTCTTCCCGGCGGTGGACGGCGTGCCGTACCAGCGGGTGCTGGACATCGAGGCAGCCCGCCCGCGACTGCCTGTGCACCGGACCACCGAGGCCGGGCTGCCGGCCGCCATGGCGGAAGCGAAGGACCGCCTGTTCGACCTGGCGGTCGACGTGCCGCTGCGGGGCGAGCTGTTCGAACTGGCGCCGGACGAGCACGTCTTCCAGGTGGTGCTCCACCACATCGCGGGTGACGGCTGGTCGCTGGGCCCGCTCGCGCGGGACCTGACCGCCGCCTACGCGGCGCGCCGCCGCGGCGAGGAGCCGCAGTGGGAGGAACTGCCGGTCCAGTACGCCGACTACACCCTGTGGCAGCACGAACTGCTCGGCGACTCAGCCGATCCGGACAGCTTGTTCGCCGGCCAGGCGGAGTACTGGACGAGGGCGCTGGCCGGTCTGCCGGAACGGGTCCAGCTGCCCACCACCCGGCCCCGTCCGCCGGTCGCCTCGCACCGTGGCGGTTCCGTGCGCGCCGGGCTGGACGCCGAGCTGCACCGCGGTCTGCGCGAGCTCGCCCGCGCGCACGGGACCAGTCTGTTCATGGTGCTCCAGGCAGGGCTGGCGGCGTTGCTGAGCAAGCTCGGCGCGGGAGACGACATCCCGGTCGGCAGCCCGGTCGCCGGTCGGACCGACCAGGCGCAGGACGAGCTGGTCGGCTACTTCGTCAACACCCTGGTGTTCCGTACCGACACCTCGGGCGATCCGACGTTCGCCGAGCTGCTGGACCGGGTCCGGGACACCGCGCTGGCCGGGTACGCCCACCAGGACCTTCCGTTCGAGTACCTGGTCGAGGTCCTGAATCCGTCCCGGTCGCTGGCGCACCACCCGCTGTTCCAGGTCATGCTGGTGCTGCAGAACGCACCCCGGGCCGACTTCGCGCCGGCCGGGCTGCGGGTCGGCGAGATGCCGCCCACGTCGACCACCGCCAAGCTCGACCTGATCTTCACCATGTCCGAGCGGTACGCGGAGGACGGCTCTCCGGAGGGGATCGACGGGGCCGTCGAGTACGCCCTCGACCTGTACGATCCGGCCGCCGTCGAGGCGGTGATCGGGCGGTGGGAGCGGTTGCTCCGCGCCGCGGTCGCCGACCCGGGGCAGCGGCCCAGCCGGATCGACCTGCTCACCGACGAGGAGCACCGCCGGCTTGACGCCCTCGGCAGCGGGCCGGCGGCGCGGGTTCCGGCCGGAAGCCTGCCGGAGTTGTTCCGGGACCACGTGCGCAGGGTTCCCGACGCCCTCGCGGTGGTGGGTCCGGAAGCGTCGCTGACGTACGCGGAGTTGGATGCGCGGGCGAACCGGTTGGCGCACGCGTTGATCGCGCGGGGTGCGGGGCCGGAGCGGTTGGTGGCGGTGGCGCTGCCGAGGTCGGCCGAGTTGGTGGTGGCGATCCTGGCGGTGTTGAAGTCGGGGGCGGCGTACGTGCCGGTGGACCCGGGGTATCCGGCGGCCCGGGTCGCCTATCTGCTGGACGACGCGTGTCCGGTGCTGGTGGTGACCGATGTGCGCAGCGGGGGGCGGCTGCCGGAGGGCGGAGCCGACCGGCTGGTGCTCGACGATCCTGCGACGGCTGCTTCGGTGGAGGCTTGTCCGGCGGTCGACCCGCGGGTGGCCGTCGATCCTCGCCACCCGGTGTACGTGATCCACACCTCCGGTTCCACCGGCAGGCCCAAGGGTGTCGTGGCCACGCACGGCGGCCTGGCCAACCTGTTCGCCAACCAGTGTGCGCTGGTCTTCCGGACAGGGGAGCGGATGCGGGTCGGGTTGACCACGTCCGTGTCGTTCGACGCCTCCTGCGACCAGTTCCTCGCCCTCTTCGCGGGGCACGAGCTGCACGTCCTGGACGAGGCGACCTGGTCCGACCCGGACGCTTACCTCGAGTACGCCGTACGCGCGGGACTGGACACCGTCGGCGGCACTCCCTCCTACCTTCAGGTCCTCGTCGACCGCGGCCTGCTGGACGACCCGCGATGGCGCCCCTCGGTCATCGGATTGGGCGGGGAGGCCGTTCCGGAGCAGTTGTGGGAGCGGCTGCGAGCGGCCGACGGGGTGACGTCCCTGAACTTCTACGGCCCCACCGAGTGCACGGTGGACTCGGTCTTCGCACCGCTGGAGTCGAGCCCGCGGCAAGTGATCGGCCGACCGCTCGGCGGTGCCCGGCTGTACGTGCTCGATGCCGCGTTGCGGTTGGTGCCCGCGGGTGTGGCGGGTGAGCTGTACATCTCGGGTGCGGGGTTGGCGCGGGGGTATCTGCGGCGGCCGGGTCTGACCGCGGGGCGGTTCGTGGCGGACCCGTTCGGTCCGGACGGGTCGCGGATGTACCGCACGGGCGACCTGGTGCGGTGGAACCCGGAGGGGAACCTGGAGTTCCTGGGCCGTACCGACGACCAGGTCAAGGTGCGCGGGTTCCGGATCGAACTCGGTGAGATCGAGGCGGCGCTCGCCGAACACCCGCACGTCGCGCGGGCCGCCGTGATCGTCCGGCAGGATCGGCCGCAGGACCCCCGTCTGGTCGCCTACCTGCAGCCCGCCACCGGGGCGGAGCCCCGGACGGAGGACCTGCGGGCGCACCTGCGCGAGCGGCTGCCGGACTACATGGTGCCGACCGCGTTCGTCTCCCTCGACACCCTGCCGCTGAACACCAGCGGCAAACTGGACCGGCGCGCCCTGCCCGAGCCCGAGTCCACCGCGTCGCGGGCCGGCCGGGCACCGCACACTCCTCAGGAACAGGTGCTGGCGGGGCTGTTCGCCGAGGTGCTGGGCCTGCCGCGGGTCGGTGTCGACGAGGACTTCTTCGACCTCGGCGGGCACTCGCTGCTCGCCACCCGGCTGGTCTCACGGGTCCGGGCGACCCTCGGGGTCGAACTGGAGCTGCGTGCCCTGTTCCGCACCCCGACGGTGGCCGGGCTGGCCGCCGGGCTGGGCGGCGCCGACCGGGCCAGGCTCGCCCTGGGGCGGGCGGAGCGGCCCGGGACGGTCCCGCTGTCGTCCGCGCAGCGGCGGCTGTGGTTCCTGCGCCAGTTGGAGGGCGCCGAATCGGTCTACAACATGCCGCTCGCGTGGCGGCTCTCGGGACCGCTGGACCCGGCGGCCCTGGAAGCCGCGCTGGGCGACCTCGTCGACCGGCACGAAACCCTGCGGACGGTCTTCCCGGCCGTTGACGGCGTGCCCCACCAGCAGGTGCTGGCCGCCGGTCAGGCGCGCCCGGGGCTGTCGGTCACCCCGGCCGACGAGACGTCCCTGCCGCGACTGCTGACGTCGGCCGCGGCGCGCGGATTCGATCTGGCGGCCGAACCGCCGCTGCGCGCCGAGGTGTTCGAGGTCTCGGCGGACGAGCACGTGCTGCTCCTGGTGATGCACCACATCGCCGGTGACGGTTGGTCGCTGGGCCCGCTGGCCGCTGACCTGGCCACCGCTTACGCGGCGCGCCACCGGGGCGAGGAGCCGCAGTGGGCGCCCCTGCCGGTGCAGTACGCCGACTACACGCTGTGGCAGCGCGAGCTGCTCGGTGACGCCGCCGACCCGCGGAGCCGGTTCGCCGAGCAACTCGACTACTGGAAGCGGCAGCTGTCCGACCTGCCGGAGCAGATCCGGCTCCCCGCCGACCGCCACCGCCCCGCGACCCCCTCCCACTCCGGCGGCCACCTGGCGATCGAACTGGACGCCGAACTGCACGCCGGGCTCGTCCGGCTGGGCCGCGAGCACGGCGCCAGCGTGTACATGGTGCTGCAAGCCGCCCTGGCATCGCTGCTGGACAAGCTGGGTGCGGGAGACGACATCCCGGTCGGCAGCCTGATCGCCGGCCGGACCGACCAGGCGCTGGACGACCTGGTCGGGTTCTTCGTCAACACCCTGGTGCTCCGCACCGACACCAGTGGCGACCCGTCCTTCGCCGAACTGCTGGTCCGGGTCCGGGAGGGCGCCCTCGGCGCGTACGCGCACCAGGACCTGCCCTTCGAGCACGTCGTCGAGGCCCTCAACCCGTCCCGGTCGCCGGCCCATCAGCCGCTGTTCCAGGTGCTGCTCGCGCTGCAGAACGTGCCCCGCACCGAGTTCGCGCTGAGCGGTCTGGCCGCCGAGGTCGTCCTGGTGCGGACACCGACGGCCATGTTCGACCTGGGCTTCCACCTGCTGGAGCGCGGCGGCACGGGCGGTCCGGCCGAGGGCATCGTCGGACGGGTCGAGTACAGCACCGACCTGTTCGATGCCGCCACGGTGGAGGCGCTGGTCGCCCGGTGGCTGCGGCTGCTGGCGGCGGTGGTCGCCGATCCGGAGCGTCCGCTGAGCCGGATCGACGTCCTCACCGCCGAGGAGCGGCACGAGCTGCTGGTCGTTCGCAACGACACCGCCCGCCCGGTCCCTGACGCCACCCTGCCCGCGCTGTTCGAGGCGCGGGTCCGGGCGACCCCCGAGGCCCCGGCGGTGCTGTTCGAGGACATCGCGCTGACCTACCGCGAGCTGAACCGCCGGGCCAATCGCCTGGCCCACGCGCTCATCGCCCGCGGCGTGGGCCCGGAGCAGATCGTCGCCCTGCGGCTGCCGCGCTCGGCCGAGCTGGTGGTCGCCGTGCTCGCGGTGCTCAAGACGGGCGCGGCGTACCTGCCCGTCGACCCGGACTACCCGGCCGCGCGCATCGCGCACATGCTTCAGGACGCCCGCCCGGCCGTGGTGCTCGACGACCTCGCTGCCGTCACACCGGCCGGGGAACTGCCGGAGCACGATCCGGCCGTTCCCGTGGACACCCGGCACCCCGCCTACGCCATCTACACCTCCGGTTCCACCGGCCGGCCCAAGGCCGTGGTGATGCCCGCCGCCGGGCTGCTGAACCTGCTGGCGTGGCACCACCGGACCGTCGGTGGCGAACCCGGCACGCGCACCGCGCAGTTCACCGCGATCAGCTTCGACGTCTCGGTGCAGGAGATGCTGTCCGCGCTGCTGTACGGCAAGACCCTGGTGGTGCCGACCGAGGAACAGCGCCGCAGCGCCGAACTGTTCGCCCACTGGCTCGACCGCCACCGGGTCGAGGAGCTGTTCGCGCCGAACCTGGTGGTCGAGGCGCTGGCCGAAGCCGCCGAGGAGGCCGGGCTCGACCTGCCGCACCTGCGGCTGGTCGCGCAGGCCGGAGAGGCCATGAGGCTGGGCGCTGCCGTGCGCCGCTTCCAGGCCGGCCGGCCGGGGCGGGTGCTGCACAACCACTACGGGCCGGCCGAAACCCATGTGATCACCGCCTACGCGCTTCCGGCCGACCCCGCCGACTGCCCGCTGCCGGTGCCGATCGGCCGTCCGATCGCGAACTGCCGGGCGTACGTGCTGGATTCGGCACTGCGACCGGTGGCCCCCGGCGTGCTGGGCGAGCTGTACCTGGCCGGAGAGGGTCTGGCCCGCGGTTACCTGAACCGGCCCGGGCTGAGCGCCGGGCGCTTCGTCGCCGACCCGTACGGCCTCGCCGGCACGCGGATGTACCGCACCGGCGACCTGGTGCGCTGGCGCGACGATGGTGAGCTGGAGTTCGCCGGCCGCAGCGACCACCAGGTCAAGGTCCGAGGATTCCGGATCGAGCCGGGCGAGGTCGAGGCCGAGCTGACCGCGCACCCGGGCGTCGCCCAGGTCGCGGTGCTCGCCCGGGAGGACCGGATCGTCGCGTACGTCGTCCCCTCGGACGGGGCCGGGGCGACCGCCGCGACGCTCGCGGCGTACCTGCGCGATCGGGTGCCGGAGTACATGGTGCCGTCCGCGTTCGTGCTGCTGGACGCGCTGCCGTTGACGCCGAACGGGAAGCTGGACCGGGCGGCGCTGCCCGCGCCGGAGCCGGGTACGACCGTCGCCGGCCGGGCGCCGCGCACGCCGCAGGAGCAGATCCTCTGCGAGCTGTTCGCCGAGGTGCTGGGCCTCGCCCGGGCCGGTGTCGACGAGGATTTCTTCGAGCTGGGCGGGCACTCGCTGCTCGCCACCCGGCTGGTCTCACGGGTCCGGGCGACCCTCGGGGTCGAACTGGAGCTGCGCGCCCTGTTCCGCACACCGACGCCTGCCGGACTGGCGGCCGCGCTGCATCACGCCGGCACCGCGCGGCAGGCCCTGGTGCCACGGCCCCGCCGTGAACCGATGCCGCTGTCGTTCGCCCAGCGCCGGCTCTGGTTCCTCCAGCAGTTCGGGGCGCCGAGCGCCACCTACCACTTGCCGCTGGCGCTGCGGCTGTCCGGCGACCTCGACCGGGACGCACTGAGCGCCGCGCTCGTGGACATGGTGGCCCGACACGAGACCCTGCGCACGGTCTTCCCGCACACCGCCGGAATCCCGCACCAGCGGGTGCTGGACACCGCCGAGGCCGCCGTTCCGCTGCGCGTGCGCCCGGTCGGCGAGGCGGAGCTGCCCGCCCTGCTGCGCGAGGCGGCGGTGCGCGGCTTCGACCTGACCTCGGAAGTACCGCTGCGGGCGGAGCTGTTCGCGGTCGCGCCGGACGAGCACGTGCTGCTGCTGGTCATGCACCACATCGTCGGGGACGGCTGGTCCATGGGCCCGCTGGCTCGTGACCTGGCCGCCGCGTACACCACCCGGCAGGGCGGCGGGGCACCCGCGTGGCCACCGCTCCCGGTGACATACGGCGACTACACCCTGTGGCAGCACGAGATCCTGGGTGACGAGCGGGACGCCGACAGCGTGTTCGGCCGCCAGGTCGCCTACTGGACGCGGGCGCTGGCCGGGTTGCCCGAGCAGCTGCGACTGCCCGCCGACCGGCCGCGCCCGGCCGCCATGTCGTACCGCGGCGACGTGCTGGAACTCCGGCTCGACCGGGAACTGCACGTGGCTCTGGTGGAGTTGGCGCGGAGTACCGGGACAAGTCTGTTCATGGTGCTGCAGGCGGCGTTGGCGGCTTTGTACACGCGGTTGGGTGCGGGTACGGACATCGCGATCGGGAGTCCGATCGCGGGGCGTACGGACGAGGCGCTGGACGATCTGGTGGGGTTCTTCGTCAATACTCTGGTGTTGCGCACGGACACGAGTGGTGATCCGGGTTTCGCCGAGTTGCTGGGCCGGGTACGGGAGACGGCCCTGTCGGCGTACGCGCACCAGGACGTGCCGTTCGAGCACCTGGTGGAGGCGCTGAACCCGTCCCGCTCGCTGTCCCACCACCCGCTGTTCCAGACCGGTCTGGTCGTGCAGAACGCGCCCGGTGGCGACTTCGAACTGCCGGGACTCCAGGTCTCCGGGGTCGCCGTGCTCACCGGGACCGCGCGGCTCGACCTGACCTTCGGGTTCGCGGAGGAGTACGGGCCCGACGGCGCGCCGGCCGGAATCGGCGGTGCGGTCGAGTACAG
Source organism: Streptomyces sp. NBC_00448 (assembly GCF_036014115.1). Lineage (NCBI taxonomy): Bacteria > Bacillati > Actinomycetota > Actinomycetes > Kitasatosporales > Streptomycetaceae > Streptomyces > Streptomyces sp. NBC_00448. Next base: position 559,574 of record NZ_CP107913.1, on the reverse strand, counting down.
CACCGACCTGTTCGACCGCTCGACGGTCGAGGCCCTGGCCGCCCGGTGGACCAGGCTGCTGACCGCGGTCGCCGCCGCACCCGACCGGCCGATCGGCGGGATCGACCTGCTGTCCGCCGAGGAACGCGGCGAGCTGCTGCCCGCCGTCGGGGACGGAGCGGCCGGGGCGAGCCTGCCCGAGCTGTTCGCGGCGCGGGTGGCGGGGGTGCCGGACGCGGTGGCGCTCGTCTGTGGTGGGACGGAGTTGACGTATCGTCAGCTCGATGTGCGGGCGAACCGTTTCGCGCATGCGCTGATCGCTCGGGGTGTGGGTCCGGAGCAGGTGGTGGCGGTGGCTCTGCCGCGGTCGGTGGAGTCGGTGGTGGCGGTTCTGGGTGTGCTGAAGGCCGGAGCCGCGTACTTGCCGGTGGACCCGTCGTATCCGCGGTCGCGGATCGCGTTCATGGTGGAGGACGCGCGTCCGGCGGTGGTGGTCGACGACGTCGCCATGGTGGTGGAGTCCTCCGGTCTGCCGGAGACCGATCCGCAGGTCGTGCTCGATGTCCGGCACCCGGCCTACGTGATCTACACCTCGGGCTCGACCGGCCGCCCCAAGGGCGTCGTCGTGAGCCACGCCGGCGTGTCGGGCCTGGTCGCCGAGCAGGCCGACCGGCTCGGCGTGGCGCCGGGCAGCCGGGTGCTCCAGTTCGCCTCGCCCAGCTTCGACGCGTCCTTCTGGGACCTCTGCGGCGCGCTGCTCACCGGCGCCGCCCTCGTCCTGGCCCCCGCCGAGGCCCCGCTGGAGGCCCTGACAGACCGCCGGCTCTCCGTCACCCACGTGACGCTGCCGCCCTCGGCCCTGGCCGCGCTGGACGGCGCCGAACTCACGGCGACCACCCTGGTGGTGGCGGGTGAGGCGTGCCCGCCGGAGCTGGTGGAGCGATGGGCGCCCGGGCGCCGGATGATCAACGCGTACGGCCCGACCGAGACCACGGTGTGCGCGACCATGAGCGACCCGCTCTCGCCGGGGTCCGGCGTGCCGCCGATCGGGCGACCGGTCGCGGGCTTCCGGGCGTACGTCCTGGACGAGCGGCTGTGCGTCGTACCGCCGGGCGTGGAAGGGGAGTTGTACGTCGCTGGGCCGGGTCTGGCCCGCGGTTACCTGAACCGGCCCGGGCTGAGCGCCGGGCGCTTCGTCGCCGACCCGTACGGCCTCGCCGGCACGCGGATGTACCGCACCGGCGACCTGGTGCGGAGGCGCGCCGACGGGGAGCTGGAGTACGTCGGCCGAGCCGACCAGCAGGTGAAGGTCCGCGGCTTCCGCGTCGAACTCGGCGAGGTCGAGGCGGCCCTGGCCGAGCACCCCGCCGTCGCGCAGGCCGCCGTCGCGGCCAGGGACGACCGGCTCGTCGGCTATGTGGCGACCCGCCCCGACCAGGCCGTCCGTCCCGCGCAACTGGCGGCGCACCTGCGCGAGCGACTGCCGGACTACCTGGTGCCGGCCGTCTTCATGGTGCTGGACGCGCTGCCGTTGACGCCGAACGGGAAGCTGGACCGGGCGGCGCTGCCCGCCCCCGAAGCCGTTCCCGCGGGCAGCGGTCGGGCGCCGCGCACGCCGCAGGAGCAGATCCTCGCCGAGCTGTTCGCCGAGGTGCTCGACGTGCCGCGGGTCTCGGTCGACGACGACTTCTTCGGCCTGGGAGGCCACTCCCTGCTCGCCACCCGGCTGGCCGCCAGGGTGCGCTCGGTGCTCGGCGTGGAGGTCGGCCTGCGCGCACTCTTCCAAGCGCCCACCGTGGCCGGCCTGGCCGAGGCGCTGGCCGAAGCCGGCCGCGCCCGTCCGGCGCTGACCGCGTACGAGCGGCCCCAGGCGGTTCCGCTGTCGTTCGCCCAGCGCCGGCTCTGGTTCCTGCACAGCATGGACGCCGCCGCCGCGACCTACCACATCCCGCTGGCGCTGCGGCTGTCCGGCGACCTCGACCGGACCGCGCTGGACCAGGCGCTGGCCGACGTGGTGGACCGGCACGAGAGCCTGCGGACGGTGTTCCCGGAGATCGCCGGCGTTCCCTGCCAGCGCGTGCTGGACCCGGCCGCGGTCCGCCTCCGGGCCCGGCCGACCGAGGTGACGCGGGACGAACTGCCGCAGCGGCTGGCCGGAACCGCCCGGCAGCCGTTCGACCTGGCGACGGAACCGCCGCTGCGGGCCGAGCTGTTCGCGGTCGCGCCGGACGAGCACGTGCTGCTGCTGGTCATGCACCACATCGCCGCTGACGGCTGGTCCACCGGCCCGCTGGCCCGCGACCTGGCCGAGGCGTACGCGGCCCGCTGCGAGGGCCGGACGGCGAACAGGCCGGCCCTGCCGGTGCAGTACGCCGACTACACCCTGTGGCAGCGCGAGCTGCTCGGTGACGCCGCCGACCCGCGGAGCCGGTTCGCCGAGCAGCTCGACTACTGGAAGCGCCAGTTGTCCGACCTGCCGGAGCTGCTCCAGCTGCCCGCCGACCGGCCCCGCCCGGCTGTCGCCGGCCGGCACGGGGACCATGTCGGCCTGGAGCTCGACCGGGAACTGCACGTGGCTCTGGTGGAGTTGGCGCGGAGTACCGGGACGAGTCTGTTCATGGTGCTGCAGGCGGCGTTGGCGGCTTTGTACACGCGGTTGGGTGCGGGTACGGACATCGCGATCGGGAGTCCGATCGCGGGGCGTACGGACGAGGCGCTGGACGATCTGGTGGGGTTCTTCGTCAATACTCTGGTGTTGCGCACGGACACGAGTGGTGATCCGGGTTTCGCCGAGTTGCTGGGCCGGGTACGGGAGACGGCCCTGTCGGCGTACGCGCACCAGGACGTGCCGTTCGAGCACCTGGTGGAGGCGCTGAACCCGTCCCGCTCGCTGTCCCACCACCCGCTGTTCCAGACCATCCTTGCTGTGCAGAACGCGCCGATGGGACGGTTCTCGCTGCCGGGCCTCGATGTCGCCACCTACGCGGTCGCGACCGGAACCGCCAAGTTCGACCTCGGCGTGAGCATGGCCGAACAGTTCGGTCCGGACGGGAGCCCGGCCGGAATCGCCGGAACGGTCGAGTACGCCACGGACCTGTTCGACCGCTCGACGATCGCCGCCCTGGTCCGGCGCTGGACGCTCCTGCTGAAGGCCGTCACCGCCGACCCGGAGCGGCCGATCGGCGGGATCGACATCCTCGACGCCGACGAGAGGCACCGGCTGCTGGAGCGGGACAACGCGACCACCACGGACGTGGGCGCCGTCCCGGTGCCGCAGGCCTTCGCGGCGCGGGTGGCGGCGGTGCCGGACGCGGTGGCGCTCGTCTGTGGTGGGACGGAGTTGACGTATCGTCAGCTCGATGTGCGGGCGAACCGTTTCGCGCATGCGCTGATCGCTCGGGGTGTGGGTCCGGAGCAGGTGGTGGCGGTGGCTCTGCCGCGGTCGGTGGAGTCGGTGGTGGCGGTTCTGGGTGTGCTGAAGGCCGGAGCTGCGTACCTGCCGGTGGACCCGTCGTATCCGCGGTCGCGGATCGCGTTCATGGTGGAGGATGCCCGTCCGGCGGTGGTGGTCGACGACGTCGCCATGGTGGTGGAGTCCTCCGGTCTGCCGGACACCGATCCGCGGGTCGTGCTCGATGTCCGGCACCCGGCCTACGTGATCTACACCTCGGGCTCGACCGGCCGCCCCAAGGGCGTCGTCGTGAGCCACGCCGGCGTGGCGAGCCTGGTCGCCGGACAGATCGAGCGCTTCGCGGTCGAACCCGACAGCAGGGTGCTCCAGTTCGCCTCGCCCAGCTTCGACGCCTCGGTGTCGGAGATCTGCACCGCCCTGCTGCGCGGCGCCACGCTGGTGCTGCCCCCCGCGGCCGATCCGCTCGCCGCGCTGACCGACCCGCGCCTCGACATCACCCACGTGACGGTCCCCCCGTCCGTACTCGCCGCCCTGCCGGACGGCGCGGTGACCGTGTCGACGCTGGTGGTGGCGGGTGAGGCGTGCCCGCCGGAGCTGGTGGAGCGCTGGGCGCCCGGGCGCCGGATGATCAACGCGTACGGCCCGACCGAGACCACGGTGTGCGCGACCATGAGCGACCCGCTCTCGCCGGGGTCCGGCGTGCCGCCGATCGGGCGACCGATCGCCAACACCCGGGTGTACGTCCTGGACGACCGGTTGCAGCCGGTGCCGCAGGGCGTGACGGGGGAACTGTACGTCGCGGGCGCGGGCCTGGCCCGCGGCTACCTGAACCGGCCGGACCTGACCGCGAGCAGGTTCGTCGCCTGTCCGTTCGGGTCCGATGGGCCCCTCCTGCCCGATAGCGGGCAGGGAGGGAGGATGTACCGCACCGGCGACCTGGTACGACGGCTGGGCGACGGTCAACTGCAGTACGTCGGCCGAGCCGACCAGCAGGTGAAGGTCCGCGGCTTCCGCGTCGAGCCCGGCGAGGTCGAGGCGGCCCTGGCCGAGCACCCCGCCGTCGCCCAGGCCGCCGTCCTCGCCCAGGACCACCGGCTCGTCGGCTACGTCGTCCCGCGCCAGGACACGCCCCGGGACAGCGGGCTGGAAGCGGACCACGTGGAGGAGTGGCAGGACATCTACGACGCCCTGCCCATCGCCCCCGGCGAAGCGGCCTTCGGAGACAACTTCGTCGGCTGGAACAGCAGTTACGACGCCAGCCCGATTCCCGTGGAGCAGATGCGGGAGTGGCGGGACGCCACCGTGGCCCGCATCCTGGCCCTGCGTCCGCGCCGGGTACTGGAGGTCGGCGTCGGCGCCGGCCTGCTGCTCTCGCAGATCGCACCCCAGTGCGACAGCTACTGGGCGACCGACTTCTCCGCCACCGCGATCGACGCCCTGGCCGCCCAGGTGGCGGGGGAGGAGCGGCTGGCCGGACGCGTGGTGCTGCAGACCCGTCCGGCGCACGACACCGACGGACTGCCGACCGGGGAGTTCGACACCATCGTGATCAACTCGGTGGTGCAGTACTTCCCTTCCGCCGACTACCTCGCGGACGTGATCGCGAAGCTGATGCGCCTGCTCGCCCCTGGCGGCGCACTCTTCATCGGCGACGTCCGCAACCTGCGGCTGCTGCGCCCGCTGGCCACTGCCGTCCAACTGCACCGGGTCGGCGACGGCGCCGACGGCGCGGCCGTGCGCCGCGCGGTGGAGCAGGCCGTCAGGGTGGAGAAGGAACTCCTCGTCGATCCGGACTTCTTCACCGTCCTGCGCGAGCACGGCACGGACATCGGCGCGGTGACCGTGGAGGTCAAGCGGGGCCACCACCACAACGAACTGACCCGCTACCGCTACGAGGTGACGCTGCACAAACCGCCGGTCGCCCCGCAGCCCCCGAGCCGGTCCGTCGAGCTGGCGTGGGGGCGGCAGGTCACCGGGCCGGCCGGTCTGCGCGAGCTGCTCGCCCAGCCGCCCGCCGAGGTGGTGCGGATCACCGGGGTCCCGAACCGGCGCGTGGTACGGGAGGCAGCCCTGGCCCGCGCGGTGCAGGACGGGAACGAGCCGCTCGCGCAATTGCTGGAGCGGTTGCACGCCCCGGAAGAGAGCGACCTCCCCGACCCGGAGGACTTCCACGCCCTCGGGCGGGAGTTCGGCCGCGTGGTGGCCGTCACCTGGTCGGCCACCGCGGACGACGCGGTGGACGTGGTCCTCGCCGACCCGCGGACGCTCCACGGCTCCCCGGTCGAGCCGTACCGGTCGGCCGGGGCCACCGGCCGGGCGTTGTCCTCGCTGACCAACCGCCCCATCGGCGGCCGCGGCACCGGAGCCCTCCTCGGCGAACTCCGCGACTGGCTGCGCGGGCGGCTGCCCGACTACCTGGTCCCGTCGGCGTTCGTGGCACTGGACATGCTGCCGCTGACCGCCAGCGGCAAGCTCGACCGCCGCGCACTGCCCGCCCCCGACCTCGGCCGGGCCGCAGGCGGGCGGGCTCCGCGCACCCCGCAGGAGCAACTCCTCGCCGAGCTGTTCGCCGAGGTGCTCGGGCTGGCGCAGGTCGGGGTCGAGGACAGCTTCTTCGACCTCGGCGGTCACTCGCTGCTGGCGACGCGCCTGGCCTCCCGGGTCCGGGCGACCCTCGGCGCGGAACTGGAGGTCCGCACCCTGTTCGAAACCCCGACGGTGGCGGGACTGGCGGCCCGCCTGGACGGTTCCGGAAGGGCGCGGCCCGCGCTGATCGCCCGGCTGCGCCCGGAGCACGTGGAGCTGTCCTTCGCCCAGCGCCGCCTGTGGTTCCTGCACCGGATGGACGGTCCGAGCGCCACCTACAACATGCCGCTCGCGCTGAGCCTGACCGGCGACCTCGACCGGTCGGCCCTGCACGCCGCACTCGCGGACGTGGTCGCCCGGCACGAGAGCCTGCGGACGGTCTTCCGCGAGACGGGCGGCGTCCCGTACCAGGTCGTGCTGGACACCGCGCAGGCGCAACCGGCGCTGCCGGTGGTCGAGCTCGACGAGAGCCGGCTGGCCGGGCAGCTCGCGGACGCGGCCCGGCGCGGCTTCGACCTGGCCGAGCAGCCGCCGATCCGGGCCGAGCTGTTCGCGCTCGCCCCCGACCGGCACGTGCTGCTGGTCGTGGTGCACCACATCGCCGCCGACGGCTGGTCGATGGGACCGCTGTCCGCCGACCTCGCCGCGGCCTACGCGGCGCGCTGCCGGGGCGAGCAGCCGCAGTGGTCCCCGCTGCCGGTGCAGTACGCCGACTACGCCGGCTGGCAGCGCGACCTGCTCGGCGACGCCGCCGACCCGGACAGCCTCTTCGCCCGGCAACTGGCCTACTGGAAGGAGGAGCTGGCGGGCATCCCGCAGCAGGTCCAGCTGCCCGCCGACCGGCCCCGTCCGGCGGTCGCCTCCCAGCGCGGCGAGCGGGTCGTGGTCCGGCTGGACCCCGAACTGCACCAGGCGCTGCGGGAGCTGGCCACCGCACGCGGCGCCAGCATGTTCATGGTGCTGCAGGCCGGACTCGCCGCGCTGCTCACCCGGCTCGGCGCCGGTACGGACATCCCGATCGGCAGCCCCATCGCCGGCCGAACCGACCAGGCGCTCGACGACCTCGTCGGCTTCTTCGTCAACACCCTGGTGCTGCGCACCGACACCGGCGGCGATCCCGGCTTCGCCGAACTGCTCGGCCGGGTCCGGCACAAGGCACTGGCCGCCTACGACCACCAGGACGTGCCGTTCGAGTACCTGGTCGAGATCGCCAACCCGGTGCGCTCACTGGCCCACCACCCGCTCTTCCAGATCATGCTGGCCCTGCAGAACGCCCCGCTCGGCGAGTTCGCGCTGCCGGGGCTGGAGACCGGCCACCTGGAGGCGCCCACCGGGACCGCGCGGGTCGACCTGACGTTCAGCCTCGCCGAGCAGTTCCGCCCGGACGGCAGCGCCGGCGGTCTGGTCGGCGCGGTGGAGTACGCCACCGACCTCTTCGACGCGCCCACCGTGGAACTGCTCTTCGAGCGCTGGGCCCGCCTGCTGCGCGCGGCGGCCGCCGACCCGGACCGGCCGATCGGTCTGATCGACCTCATGTCGGACGCGGAACGCCACCGGCTGCTGCACGGGTTCAACGACACGGCCGCGGAGCTGCCGTCGGCCTCGGTGCCGGAGCTGTTCGGCCGCCAGGTGCGGGCCACCCCGGACGCGGTCGCGGTCGTGGCGGGCGGCACCGAACTGACCTACGCGGAACTCGACCTGCGGGCCGACCGCCTGGCGACGGCGCTGATCCGCCAGGGCGTACGGCCGGAGACGCCGGTCGCGGTCATGATGGACCGCTCGGCCGAGCTGGTCGTGGCGATCCTGGCGGTCATCAAGGCGGGCGGCGCCTACCTGCCGCTGGACTCGCGCTTCCCCTCCTCCCGGATCGACCTGATCATGCGGGAGAGCGGAGCCGCCCTGGTGCTCACCCCGGAGGTGCTCGCCGCACTGGCGCAGTCCGCGGCCGACGACCCGTCCGACGTCGAAGTCCGCTGCGAGCCGCAGCAGTTGGCGTACATCATGTACACCTCCGGCTCGACCGGACGGCCGAAGGGCGTGGCCGTCACCCACCGGGACGTGGTGGGTCTCGCGCTGACCCCCGAGTGGCGCGGCGGCGGACACGAGCGGGTGCTGATGCACTCCCCGACGGCCTTCGACCTCTCGACCTACGAGCTGTGGGTGCCGCTGCTCAACGGCGGCCGGGTCGTGGTCGCACCGCCCGAGCAACTCGACCTCGACCTCCTGCAGCACACGATCACCACCCACGGGGTGACCGGACTGTGGCTGACCGCCGGACTGTTCCGGCTGGTCGCCGAGGAGCGACCGGACCTGCTCGCCGGGGTACGCGAGGTGTGGACCGGCGGCGACGTGGTCTCCCCGGCCGCCGCCGCACGGGTGCTCGCGGCGTGCCCCGGCATCGAGGTGGTCAACGGCTACGGGCCCACCGAGGCCACCACCCTGGCCGCCTGCCATCCGGTGCACGGGCTCCCCGAGAACGCCTCGAGCGTGCCGATCGGCGCGCCGATGGCGAACATGCGCGCCTACGTGCTCGACGACCGGCTGCGGCCGGTGCCGACGGGCATGGTCGGCGAGCTGTACCTCGCGGGGACGGGCGTGGCGCGCGGCTACTTCGGCCGACCCGGCCTGACGGCGGAGCGCTTCACCGCCGACCCGTACGGGCCGGCCGGGAGCCGGATGTACCGCACCGGCGACCTTGCCTGGTGGCTCCCCGACGGGACGCTGGAGTTCGCCGGACGCGTCGACCACCAGGTCAAGCTGCGCGGTCTGCGGATCGAGCCCGGAGAGATCGAGGCGGTCCTGGCCGGCTGCCCGGGCGTCGCCCAGGCGGCCGTGGTCGCCCGTGAGGACCGGCCGGGGGACAAACGGCTGGTCGCCTACCTGGTGCCCGCGCCCGAGGGCGCACCCGAGACGGCCGAGCTGGCCGGCCGGCTGCGGCGCGAACTGCCCGACTACATGGTGCCGGCGGCGTTCGTCACCGTGGACGCGCTGCCGCTGACCGCCAACGGCAAGCTCGACCGGGCCGCCCTGCCGGCCCCCGACTACGGGGCACGGGACGCCGGACGCGGCCCCCGGACGCCGCAGGAACAGCTGCTGTGCGGCCTGTTCGCCGAGGTCCTGGGCCGGGAGCAGGTGAGCATCGACGACGGCTTCTTCGACCTGGGCGGGCACTCGCTGCTGGCCGCCCGGCTGGCCTCCCGGGTCCGCGAGACCCTCGGGCTGGAGCTGGGGCTGCGCATGCTGTTCGAGGCGCCGACCGTGGCCGGGCTCACCGAGCGCCTGGCCATGAACGATCCGGCCGACGCGCTGGACGTCCTGCTGCCACTGCGTTCGACCGGGACGGCCACACCGCTGTTCTGCGTCCACCCCGGCGGCGGGATCAGCTGGTCGTACAGCGGGCTGCTGAACCACCTCGGCCCGCAGCACCCGGTCTACGCTCTCCAGGCGCGCGGCCTCGGCCGGCCCGAACCGCTGCCGAGGTCCTACGAGGAGATGGCGGCCGACTACGCCGACCAGGTCCAGAAGATCCAGCCGGAGGGCCCGTACCTGCTGCTCGGCTGGTCCGCCGGCGGGCTGATTGCCCACGCGCTGTCCTGCGAACTGCAGGCGCGCGGCGAGCGGACCGCGCTGCTGGCGATCCTCGACGCCTACCCGGTGAAGGACGTGCGGTTCGAGGACGAGCCGGTGCCCAGCGTGCGGGACGTCCTCGTCGGTGTGCTCGACGTGGACCCGGACGAACTGGGCGACCGGGAGATCACCTACGCCGAGGTCGCCGAGGTACTGAACCGGCGGGGCAGCGCGCTGGCCGGCCTGAACGAGCGGCAGGTCGAGGTGATCGTCCAGATCATGATCAACAACGCGAAGCTGGCGGTCGACTTCGTCCCCGGCCGGTACGACGGAGACCTGCTGCTGTTCAACTCCACCATCGACCGGGGCGACGACGACGCCGGGCCCGAGGTCTGGCGCCCGTACATCGCGGGCCGGATCGAATCGCACGAGATCACCACCCGGCACGACCAGATGACCAAAGCGGGCTCGCTGGCCCAGATCGGCCCGATCCTGGCCGCCAGGATCGCCGACACCACCGGTGACGCCCGTGACACCACCCTTTCCCACCAGGAGGACTGACCCGTGACCAACCCCTTCGACGACCAGGACGGCACCTTCCTCGTCCTCGTCAACGACGAGAACCAGCACTCGCTCTGGCCGCAGTTCGCGGACGTCCCGGCCGGCTGGACCGTCGCCCACGGACCCGACACCCACGCCGCCTGCCTGGAGCACGTCGAGCGGGCCTGGACCGACATGCGTCCCAAGAGCCTCGCCGACGCCATGGACGCCCAGCGGTAGCGCGGCCGACATGACCTCCACCGAGACACCGGGCGGGGCCCGCGTAGCGGCCCCCGCCCGGCCGGACGACTTCGCCGCGGCTCTGCTCACCCCCGAGGCGCGCCGGGACCCCTACCCGTTCTACGCCCGCATGCGGCGCGAGGACCCGGTCCACCGCAGCACGCAGGGCATCTGGTACCTCACCCGGTACGCCGACGTCGAGGCGGCGCTGGGCGACCTGCGGCTGTCCAACGACCGGGACCGGATGACCCGTGCCTACAGCGCGCTCGGCGGCGACCTCAAGGCCCTCAGCCGGCTCACCGAGCGACTCGGCCGGGTGATGACCAACACCGACCCGCCGGACCACGCCCGGCTGCGCAAACTGGCCAACAAGGCGTTCACCGCCCGGCGCGTCGAGGCCCTGCGCGACGGTGTCCAGCGGATCGTCGACCGGCTCGTCGACGAGGCGGTCGCGGCCGGGCCGACCATGGACCTGATCGAGGCGGTCGCCTCTCGGCTGCCGATGTCGGTCGTCTGCGAGCTCTTCGGCATCCCCGACGAGGACCGTCCGCAGGTCAAGAGCTGGTTCCGCCGCTTCGGCCGGCTCAGCGAGGACATCGACAAGTCCGAGGCGGCGATCGAACAGTACGAGGACTACCTGACCGGGCTCATCCGGCAGCGCCGGCGTGAACCGGGCGACGACCTGATCAGTGCCTTGGTCGCCACGCAGACGCAGGACGACCGGCTCACCGACTCGGAACTGCTGGCCACCTGCTTCATCCTCATCACCGCCGGCGACGAGACCACCACCCACCTGATCGGCAACGGCGTGCTGGCCCTGCTGCGCCACCCGGACCAGCTGGCCCTGCTGCGCGCGGACCCGGGCCTGATCCGCGGCGCCGTCGAGGAACTGGCCCGCTACGACACGGTGACCCAGGCGGTCGTCAGGGTCGTCGCGGAGGATCTGGAGATCGGCGGACGGAGGCTGCGGGAGGGCGAGTTGGTCTACCTGTTCCTCGGCGCGACCAACCGTGATCCCGAGCGCTTCGAGCACCCCGACCGGCTCGACCTGACCCGCCCGGGCAACCGGCACCTGAGCTTCGGCCACGGCCCGCACTTCTGCCTGGGCGGCCCGCTGGCCAAGCTCCAGGCGGAGGTGGCCGTCGGCACGCTGGTGCGCCGGCTGCCCGAGCTGCGGCTGAGCGACGGGGCAGCGCTGGAATGGCGGCTCAACCCGCTGCAACGGCGGCTGAGCAACCTCCCGCTCGCCTTCTGACCGTGAACGACACGAAGGAGCAGTACCGACCATGGCCCGAGAGTTCGAGGTCCGCCGGGAGCAGGACCTGCCCGCCACGCCCGAGCAGGTCTGGGACGCGGTGGCCACCGGCGCCGGCAACCTGGGTTGGCTCTACCCGATGGAGGTCGAGCCGCGCGCCGGCGGGAAGGCCACCCGGGGCGACGCCACCGTCCTGGCCTGGGAGCCACCACGGCACTTCGCCCTCCGGGCGACCCAGGACGGCGGGTTCTCCAACACGCTCAGCTACCACATCGAGCCTGCCGCCGGCCGGACGAGCCACCTGCGGATGGGAATCCACTGGGTGCACACGGGCGTCGTCGACGAGGCGTGGGCCTGGGAAGCCAAGTCGGACGCGGCCGAGAAGCACGTCGACTTCTACCAGCACGGACTCGCCGAGTACCTCCGGCACTTCGCGGGCCGCCCCGCCGTCTACGTCCGGGCGGCGCACCCCGAACCCACCGCCGACCCGGCTGACTTCGCCGCCCTGCGCCGACGCCTCGGCCTCGTCGACGACGCTGCCGTCGGCGACCGGTTCACCCTCCTCGCACCCGGCTCGGACGGTGACCCCGTGGAGGTGGTCGTCGACTGGCTCAGCGCCGACTTCGTCGGCCTGCGCGGCCCGGACGCCCTGTACCGGTTCTTCAACGGCAGTACCTGGAAGGTGCCGACCTGGCTCGGCCACCACCTGTTCGCCGAGGGCACCGACGAGCAGCAGGCGACCAAGGCATGGACCGCCTGGCTCAACGACACCCAAGCGCGGGAGCGGTGATGGAGACCTCCACGCGGACGCTGCTCTTCGCCGCGGAACTCGTCGAGGAGGACGGCACCTACGCCCTCGTCGTCCAGGACATGAGGCGGGGCACCGTCCAGACCACCCCGGTCCCCAAAGCCATGGTCGACAAGCTCCCGGCCTTCCTCTCGGCGCTTGCCGCCAAGCTCAACCCGATCCCGCCGCGCCGCCGCTGGTAGCCGCTTCGGAAGTCCGGCCCGGAGCGGATCGCCGGGCCGGCGCCGAAAGCGGCTGCTGCCGCTCCGAACGTGACGGCAGCGTTTTCGCCGGTCAGGCATAAGGCTCGGTGATTCGGTGGGAGCCGTGGCCCGCCGGGTTGTCGCTCGCCGGAGCGGCCGGGGCCCAGCCGAGCCGGGTGCGGGTGTCTTCGGTGTCGTCCCACGGAGACGGGGTGGTCGTGGACATGGGGCTCGGCTTTCGGTGCGTCGGTCGTCCGACTCCGGGCGCCGTGGATGCCGGCAGCACCACTTCACCGCCGCCGCCACGGCCCTGACTTCGAGCCGAAGACCCCTGGCTCCGGGGCGGGCCCGGCCCTGCTCCCGGAAAGCGACCACCACGTCCGCTGACGGCGGGTCAGGGAGGTACCGGCCGCTGTGTTCGTGCCCTCGTCCGCCACGGCGATGACGATGAACTCCTCGGCACTCGCCCGTTGCGACCGGGCCTGGTCCGCCTTGGCGTGCGCGTGGGCAATACCTCGGGGCATCCTGCTCCTCACCCAGGAGCCCGACGGGTGGCAGGAGCCGGCGTCCTTCGAGGCCCATGTGCCGGCACCGCCACTTTCGGCGGCCTCACCGGTGTCCTTCTCGGTCCCCACGCACACGGCGACGCGGGCGCGGCACCGGCTGAGTTCGGCCGGTTCGACTACAGCCCTGCTGAGGGGCCGGTCAGCGTGACGGTGACTGACGGCGCGGGCCAAGGCTTCGGACCGGCGAAGAGTCGCTCCTCGACCCAGTCCAGTGCCGTGCGGATCGCGCCCAGGGCCACCGCCGCCTCGTCGCCCAGGACGGAGGCGGCGAGCCGGGTGTGAACAGGCACTGCTCCGCCAGTTGGCGCCGGACCGGTTCCAGCAGCGCGGCTCCTCCTCGGCGCCACCGCGCCCACGCCGCCACCGCGGATGACGGCGGGCGGCACGGAGTCTCACCCCCTCAGGAGCAGTTCACCGCCGAAAGCGGCGGCAGCTCCACGCCGAGTCCTTCGCCGCCGTCAACTGACCGACCCGGCCAGGGCAGGTGGTCGGCGGGCGGCCACCGACTGGCCCGGGAGACCGAGCGCTCGGCTTGTTCGGCGATCGCGCGCCCTTGGGGCGGGTCTTCCGCCCGCCGAGGATGCCGTGCGGCCGACCCGTTGCATGAGCGCGAAGCCTGTCCGGCAAGCGGCCCCGACTGGTCGGGCGTGGTCAAGGCGATTGGCGGAGTTGCTCGTTGGGGTGAAACGACCTCGCACCACTGGTTGCTCAGCGGAGTCGCCCGGCACTGTAGGTAGTCGTCCGGTCGGGTTCGCCGAGAGGGCTCTCCCATGATTGTTCGCAAGAAGTCGCACGGCATCGGTGGTGGTGGCGGCCTCCGTCCTCACTGCCGGAACTGTCGCGGCCGCCTCTGCGGACAAGGCACCGGCCGTCGCCGCGGCGGTGCCGATCGCCGTCGCCCCCTACGCGCGGGCCGCCGCCGTCGACCCGAGCGGTCCGCTGGTCCGTGCCAAGGGCATCGCGTCCGTCAAGCGCGTCGCGGTCGGCGAGTACTGCGGAAGATCCCCACCCCCGGCATCGACATGCGGACCGCCGCACCCGAGGCGACGTTCAACCTCAACTCCGACTTCAACGCGACCATCGCCGTCTCCCGCGCCGTGCAGAAGCTGTGCGCCGACAGCGCCACCACCGCGTTCGTCAGGACGACCAAAGGCAGCGCCCTCCACAACGAGGGCTTCTTCCTGGTCATCCCGTGGCCGGACCCGTCGCCCGCCGGGCTCCGGCGGGCGCGGTCCACGCCACCGTCTGCCGTTCCCGCCGGGGCCGGCCCTTCGTGAAGGAGACTGATGACTGTATCCCCGTTGGATCACACGGCGACCGGGTACTCCCTGGCGCACGCCTACGGCATGGGCCAGGCCGCCGGCCTGGCCGCGCTGGACCGCGACGGGATCGAGGCCCAGGCCCACGCGTGGGGATTCGACCAGGTGCGGTACTTCGAGTCGACGCACGCGATGCCGTTCCCGATCGAGGACACCCAGGCGTACGTCATGGCCAGCGACCGGATGATCGTCACGGGCTTCCGGGGCACCGAGGTCGCCAAGATCCGCGACTGGCTCACCGACGTCGACACCCCGCCCGTTCCCGGACCAGGAAACAAGGGCTTCGTCCACTACGGCTTCGACCGTGCCCTGGAATCCGTCTATGCCCAAGTCCGCGACACCATCCTGGACATGCGTGGGAACGGGCAGACCATCTGGTTCACCGGCCACAGCCTCGGCGCGGCACTGGCCATGCTGGCCGGCGCCCGCCTCTACTTCGAGCAGCCCCGGCTGCTCGCCGACGGCATCTACACCTTCGGCCAGCCCCGCACCTGCGACCGGCTGCTCGCCGCCGCGCACAACACCGCGTACGCCGAGCGCTGCTACCGGTTCGTCAACAACAACGACATCGTGCCGCAACTCCCGCCCGAACCCGCCTACACCCATGTCCACGCGCTGCGTTACTTCGACGCCGACGGCCGCCTCCACGAGAAGATGCCGCTGATCGCGACCCTGCAGGACCGGGCCAAGGGCGTGGGTGCCGACCTGTTCGCCCCCGAGACCGACGCGATCAAGGACCACCACCTGGCGAACTACCTGGCGGCGTTCAAGAAGAGCCTCGCCACCCCTGCCTGACACCCGGGCGGCGCCAACGCGCCCAGTGGCAGCGACCATTGCCGCTTGGGTTGGGGAGGACCTTCTGGACTCCCCGGGCTACGCGTACACGAGAGAGACCCGCAGAAGGCCCGGGGCGCACACGCACAGACCACCGAATTCCTTCGGACCCTGGACGATGACGAGAGCCGCGTTGGAGCAGGTGGTCCGCCACGACTTCCGCCGCTTACGGAGCTCCGTTGCCTGTCCGTCATGGTGCCCTGTCGCCTGGTCCGACGACCGTGTCCCGCGCGTTCACGGTGGCCGAGGGGCGGTTCGCTCCCGGTCACCTGGGCGAGCTGACCCAGGTGCTGCCGTTCGATCTCGTCAATGCCGTCCTGGAAGAGACATTGACGGTGCGACGCCGACTGCGGGACCTGCCCTCTCGGGTCGGCGTCCACTTCGTACTCGCGATATGCCTGTTCCCGGAGGTCGGCTACCGGCTGGTGGCGCTCGCTGAGAGGCCGCCTGCCCGGTCGTGTGCGCGCGTGAGGACCTGCTGCGTGCGGGCTTTGTCGATGTGCTCGCGGACTCCGCCTGCGTAGACCAGCCGGTTGAGATCCTTCGCGCGCCGACGGACTTCGGCGAACGTCACGGTCTCCCCGGCGGCCACCATCTGGTCCGCCAAGCTCAAGGTCCGGGCGCGTTTGCGGGTGCTGTGGTGCCGTCCGACACCGGTACGGCCTGTGCGGCATCGCGATGGGTGCTCGGCGCCCACCTGACCAGCCGCGGGCAGGACGCCGCGATCGACCGTGCAGTCCTTGACCGGCTCCGCGCATCACCCAGGGAGGCGGTCCTGCACGCCGCTGTTCACGGCTGGTACGAAGGCCACATCGAAGGCGAGGACACCTGCCCCGGCTGCGACTACCGGGGCCGGCTCCCCACGAACGGCAACCGCGGTTGACCACGTAACGACGAAGCGCCACCGGAAGACCGGTGGCGCTCCTCGGTGTTGCCGACCCGTCCGGCTCTATCGGTGGAGGGCACTTATTCGTAGCTGCCGTATTCCTGCCGCCTGGACGCACCGTGCTGTGGGACGGCGCGTTCCGACCGGGTCACCGTGCTCCTGTGGAACGCTGACGCGAGCGGCCCTTCGCGGGCGGCCGTCGCTGGTGTCAGGTGAGGGGTTCGATCTCAGGCAGGCGCCAGGTCTGGTCGAAGAAGGGCTGGGTGGGTCCGTAGAGGCGGAACAGGATGAAGTACGCGCGGCCTTCGAGAGTGGGAATCCAGTTGGCGTCGGCCGCACCCTCGGGCCTGGTGGGGCCGAAGTACAGGTCGAGGGAGCCGTCGGTGTCGTAGGTGAGGGTGTCCAGGGAGTTGACGGAGGGGAAGGGGCGTCCATTGTCGATCATGGAGGCGTCGTCGGCGTTGTAGAGGGTCGCGGCCCAGTACAGGGCTGCCGGCACGTCGGCGGGCACGTGCAGGCGGTACGAGCGGCCCCCGGTGAGCTGGTCGCCGTTGGCGTCACGCAACGAGAACGGGTACTTGCTGCCGTGCCCGACGAAGGGGCCGACCATGGCCGGTGAGGTGGAATAGGCCCAGATGAAGAAGGCGGCGCGGGTGTCGACGTCGAGGTAACTGCCGGTGTGGAAGTCCTCGTCGACACCGCCGAAGCACGCCCGCCAGGAGCCGCTGTCGTAGTACGCGGCGTTGGGCAGGGCGTCGGTCTGCGGGATGGACAGCACCATCCGCGGGGCGATACGGCCGGCCCGGTCCAGGATCTTGCGCATGCGCTCGTCGGGCTGGAAGGGATGTCCCTTGACGATGCCGAGGGTCGCGAGCATGCCGCGGGTGACCATATCGGTCATGCCGATCGGTTCGTCCTGCACGAAACGGGCGAGCTTGTCGAAGTAGGCGCCGTCGCGGGGGAAGAGCATGTCCAGTTCGACGCCGGAGGCGTTGGGGAACTGCATGGCCGGGCGGTCCTGCTCGCGGCTGCGCAGCGGGAAGATCCGGGTCTGCTCGATGATGGCGACGCCGGGGGCGGTGTCGGGGCCGTCGTCGCCGGGGACCAGGACGGCTCGCCAGAACAGGAACACGTTGTAGGTGCTGGAGCGCACCACGTGGTAACCGCCGGGGACCGGCCCGTGGTGGTCGGGGGGCAGCAGCAGATAGGCGCCGCCCTGTCCGGCGTCGGGGCCGGAGGGGCCCACGTCGCTCAGGCAGCGCTGCCAGAAGTCGGTGAACAGCCCCAGCACCTTGGGCGGGGCCTGGACGACCAGGGGGCCGTCCTCCTTCAGGTTCAGGTAGCTCATCGCGTAGATGACGTCCGCGTTAGGGGTGGTCACCTTGCACCGGGCGTCCATCCGGTCCTTCCAGACCGGCAGGACGTGGTAGCCGGACCCGAACTGCTTCTCGGAGGCGTCGCGCATCGCGATCACGTTCACTGCCGGCAGCGTCAGGGCGAAAGCCTGCACTGCGCGCTGGAAGAGCATCTCCTCGTACAGTCGCCGCGCCGACGCCTCTGCGGGGATGCCGTCCGCGAGGTTCAGTTCCAGCAGTCCTTCACCCGGCAGTCCCGTGTCCGGTTCGGTCATGGCCAGCCCGCTTTCCGATGAGGGCGCAGCCGATGCCCGTGGCGCCGGGCCGGATACTGCTGCGCCGAAGAGACGCTCGGATTTTCCGATCCAATCCCTCATGGCCAGGCAACGCCGCCGATGCGTAGCTGAACGGGTGACATCGCGGATATCCGGCAACAGACTCGACCGGGATGATCCGCCCCTCGCCGGCGGCGGTGCCGCGCCGGCTTCCGGTCCTGTGGTCCAAGGCCGCCGTGTTCGGCCTGGTCGAGCCGGCCGTCGCCATGGTGGGCGTGTTCGCCGCCTTCCTCTTCGGCAACCGCATCGTCTCGGGCACGCCCGCGGCCAAGGGCTTCTCGCACGCTGGTGCCGCCCTCAGCCTGCTGGGCGCCGCGCTCTACCTGGGCCTGGTGGGCGTGATCGGCACGGCGCCGGGCTCGCTGCTGCGATCGGTGGCCGGCGGCAGCTCCGTGTTCGTCGCCGTGCTCATCCCCGGCCTTGCCTTGCTGCTGCCCTCCTCGCGGCGGGACGACATCACCCGCTACCTGCCGAGCAACGCCGACGAGTCGATGTTCGCCCTGACCCACGACATCGCCGGCCCGTCCCTCAGCGCCGGCCCGCTGGTCTTCCTCGGCTGGACCGCGCGCCTCGGCCGACTCGCCGCCGCAGCCGAACGCGCCTGGGTGGCCCGTGACGTGCACGACATGATCGGACATCATCGGCCACAACCTGGCCGTCATCATCGCCCTCGCCGACGCCGGCTACGCCGGCGTCACTGCCCCGGAACGCCGCACGGAGATGCTCCACCTCATCGGCGAGACGGGCCGTCAGGCGCTCCGCGAGCTCCGGCGTGTCCTGGGCGTTCTGGGCGTCCTGCGGGAGGAGTCCAGCGGCCCGCAGGATGGTCCGGAGCTGCACCCGCAGCCCGGCTTCGGCGACATCGGCGACCTGTGCGAGGGCGTACGCGCCGCGGGCCTCGGCGTTGTCCACCGCACCCCGCTGTCGAGGCCCTCGACAGCGGGGTGCAGCTCACGGTCTACCGCATCGTCCAGGAAGCCCCGGCCAACTTTCTCAGGCATGCCGGAGCCGGCGCCCGCGTACACCTGGCGATCACCGCCCTGCACGCCCGGTTGACCCTCCGGCTTCCTCCTCAAGGGCGCCCGCCCCGAGGAGTTGCTCTCCGGCATCCGCGCCGTCGCCGCCGGTGACCCGGTGATCGTCCCCGCGCTCACCCGCCGCCTGCTGCGCGAGTTCGCCCATCTGACACCGCCCCGCCCCGCCCCGGCGCGCGCCCGAGGCTGGGCCTCCTTACCGAACGCGAGCGCGAGATCCTCGTCGCCGTCGGCCGGGTCTTCGCCAAGTTCGGCGCGCGCGACCGCATCCAGGCCGTGATCTTCGCCTACGGCCACGGGCCGGCAGGCCCTCATACCGAGTGAGCCGCAGACCCCCGCGCCCCGGGGAGGGTGATGACGAAGTGCGCACCCCCCAGGGGACCGGGGGATTCGGACAGGGTGATGTCGCCGCCCGCATTTCTGGCCAGGCGGCGGGCCAGGGCGAGGCCAAGACCCGCCCCGTCGTGGCCGTCCGCGGGGTCGGCTCGGCGCCCGGCCTCGAAGACCGCGGAGCCCAGGGCGGCTGGAACGCCGGGGCCGTCGTCGCTCACGTGGACCTGCGCTCCGCTCGGAGCCGGTAGGCACTCCACGAGAATCTGGTGCGAGCCGTAGCGGTCGGCGTTGTCGAGCAGCGGGGTGAGGATGCGTTCGACCAGCGCCGCCGGGACGTCGGCGGTAACCGCGCGCCCCTCGACGGCGACCGGGACCGTCTTCGGCGCAGCCTCGGCACGCCGCTGGGCCAGCGACGCCGCGACCTCGCTGGGGGCGCAGCGGCCGGGATCGGCCGAGCCCGCGCGCGCGTCGGCAAGCAGCGCCTCGCAGATCTGCGCCATCGCCGCGGCGCTCGCCGCGATGGCTTCGTGGGAGGCCGCCTGCTCGGCCCGGCTGCGTGGCCGAGCGGTCAGCCACTCGGCCTCGGCGGTGATCCGCGCCAGCGGTGTGCGCAACTCGTGCGACAGTTCCGCGGTGAGCTGCTGCTCGTGGCGGACGAGGGCCGCCAACCGGTCCAGCAGACCGTCGAGGTTGCCTGCGAGGTGCGCGAGTTCCCGCGGGCGCTCACCAGTGCCGAAGCGCCGCGAGAGGCCCTGCTCGCTCCATTCCGCCGCCTGGGCGCTCATCGCCCCCACCGGCTGGAGCGCACGGCCGGCGACCGACCGTGCCACCGGATAGACACCGACCAGCAGCGCGAGCGCGAGTCCTATCGACCCGAGGAGTACGTACCGGGCGGTCGACCGGTCCGGGTCGAGCGCGACGGTCGCCACCACGGTGCCCACCTGCCGCCCGCCGTCCGGGGCCATGACGGGCAGGGCGTAGAGCCGGTTGGCGGCGGGCTCCCCGGTGTCGGCGAACACCGCAGACCGGCCCGCCAGCCGGTCCGCCTGGCGCTGCAGTGCGTCGGGCGCGGCGGGGCGCTCCACGGCGACCCCGCCCTGGTAGATCCACACGCCGACGTCCAGCGCCTGGTCGTCGCTGGGCTCGTGCACGACGATCCGGCCGTCGGCTCGCGCCTCGACCGTGGCCGCTACCGCCGCGGACCTCGTACGCAGCAGGTCGTCGGCCTGACCGCGCAGTTGCGCGCCCAGGACCAGGTTGGCGGCGACCGTGAGCACCGTCACCCACACCGCGGTGGTGGCCAGGGCCAGCAGGGCCAGCCGTCCGCGCAGCGTACGCGGCCGCAGCGCGGGCCGCCGCGGTCGCCGCCCCGGAGGTCGTGTAGCCGAGGCCGATGCCCGGGGCCAGGGGAGACGCCTCACGAGAACCGGTACCCGACGCCCCGTACGGTGCTGATCGCCTGGCCGCCGCCGGCCTCGCGCAGCTTGCGCCGCAGTCGCGTCATGTACTGGTCGAGGGTGTTGTCGCTGACCTGGGCCCCCTCGGGCCAGGCCGCCCTGAGCAGGGCCCGGCGGCGTACCACCGTGCCCGGCGCCGCGGCCATCACGCAGGCCATCAGCCGAAACTCCGTCGGCGTCAGCGGCACGTCCCGCCCGTGCACCTGGAGGACATGCGCCACCGGGTCGAGCCGGACGCCGGACGACTCGACGGTCGCGTCCCGCCCATCCCTGCGCAGCGCCGCCCGGACCCTGGCGGCCAGCTCCACCAGGTGGAACGGCTTGGCGAGGAAGTCGTCGCCGCCGGCGGTGAAGCCGGACAGCCGGTCCGGGAGCGTGTTGTGCGCGGTCAGGAACACCACGGGGACGTCGATGCCGGCCGCCCGCATCGCATGGCACACGTCACGCCCGTCGGAGTCGGGCAGCCCGATGTCGAGGACGACGGCGTCCACCCGCGTCTGCGACCGTACGGCCCGCAGCGCGCCGGCGCCGTCGCCGGCGGTGAGGACATCGAAGTCCTCCTCCCGCAGGCCGCGGGCGAGTATCGCGCGAAGGCCCGGGTCGTCTTCCACGACCAGGACGCGGTGAGAGGTCACCGTACGATTGTCACCGATCCCGGCGCTTCCCCTGCGGCCCCTCGCAGGCCCCGGCGCCGATGACGTCCTCACGCTCGTGGTCGTGCTCATGGGCCGAGGTTGACACGCGGCACCTGAAAAATACCTGACTGCGTGCCCCCGCCCGTAGCTACTCCGCTGCACCTTGCAGCGCAATCCCATCGCAAGGCCGTGACCTGCACGACCGCGCCGCAACAGGGGCGGATCGGCCGGGAGCGGGAGCCGTGCTCCACGGTGCCCCGTCGCGCTTGTGTGTGCGGTGCTCGTGCGACCAGGGTGGAGCCGGTATCCAGGGGGCCAGGGCGGTCATGTCGTCGCCGGCGAGGGGAACCGTATCCCTTCCCGGGGCACGACACCCCTGGCCGGACCGCACCGCGACATTATTGACTACAAGCTTGTAGACGCTAACGTCGCGACATGACGACTCCCACCACTCCCACCACTTCCGCGACCCGGCAGGGTGCTGCGGGAAGCAGCGCACTGAACAAGGTGCCCGAGGTCACGGTCTGGTTCTGGATCATCAAGATCCTCTGCACGACGGTCGGCGAGAGCTTCGCCGACTACATCAACACCACACTGGGCTTCGGCCTGACCAACACCATGCTGCTGTTCACCGCGATCTTCGCGGTCGTGCTGACCATCCAGTTCCGGACCAGGCGCTACAGCCCGTTCCCCTACTGGCTCACCGTGGTCGTGGTCAGCGTCACCGGCACCCTCTACACCGACATGCTCACCGATCAGCAGAACGTCCCGCTGCGGCTCAGCACGACGGTGTTCTCGGTCCTGCTGGCCCTCGTCTTCGGGGTCTGGTGGCTGCGCGAGCGGACCCTGTCGATCCACAGCATCACCACCTTCCCGCGGGAGGCGTTCTACTGGCTGACCGTCCTGGTGACCTTCGCGCTGGGCACGGCCACCGGCGACTGGACGCTCGAACTGACCAACTGGACGCCTGCCAAGTCGGTGCTCCTGCCACTGGGCCTCATCGCGGCGGTCACCGGACTGTGGAAGTCCGGCGCCAACCCGGTGCTCTCCTTCTGGATTGCCTACATCCTCACCCGCCCGCTCGGCGCCAACATCGGTGACTGGCTCGCCTCCCCGAAGACCGCAACCAGCCCCGGCGAGCCCGTCGGGCTGGGCCTCGGCACCTTCGCCACGAGCCTGATCTTCCTCAGCGCCATCCTGGCGACGGTCATCTACCTGGCGCTCAGCCGTTCCGACGTCGCCGAGACCTACGAACTGACCCACGAGGCGCCGGTCACCACCAACCCGCGCAAGGAGCGCATCGCGCTGGGAGGCTTCGGAACGCTCGCCGTCGCCACCGTCGCGCTGCTGGTCTGGGCCCACCACCAGCCGCACGTCACCTGCGACCCAACCGGTCAGAGCGAGACGCTCCCGGCCTGCCAGAAGGCCGCCATGACCGCCGGCCAGACCGCGGCGGCGGTGGCGAAGTACGAGAAGCTGTCGCAGACAGCGATCACGCAGGACAAGGCGGGCAGTGCCGCGGCCTCCCGAGCCACCGTGCAGAAGATGCGCGACGACTGGGACGCGGACGCCACCTCGCTCCAGGCGGTGAACAAGGCGACCTGGACGCTGCTCGACAACCAGATGGACGAGGTCCTCAAGACGTACGCCATCGACCACGGCAACATCAAGCCCGCTCCGGCGGCCGAGCAGGAAAAGCAACTCAAGGTCCTGCTGGGCGACTTCACCGGTCACCACTTCTGATCAGGCGACTCGCCCCGCGATCTCCCCGCAGGCCGGGCGAGGGGCGTCAAAATCGATGTCCTACCTCCGGCCGACCCTGGCAAGCCGTCCCGACCCGGACGGCCGCCCGTCCCTCGTCGCCGAGTTTGTCGGTGGGGGGCGTGGCGCTGGGCTTTCGGTGCGGCGGAAGCGTTCGCCGGCGAACGCCGAGCACCAGCGTCCGCCGCCTGCTGAGCGTCACCGGCGCGCTCGACCTCTTCCCCTTGGCCGACGCTTGATAGCGCAACGTCTCGGAACACTGGTCCGTGCCTACGCCGTAGACGGCGTAGTCCACGGGCAGCCGCACGGCGGAAGGGGATCGGTTTCGTGTTGCTGCGGCCGCGCGTCAGTCGGCCACGACGTCCTCTTCGCCGACACGGCTCGAACCCAGGCGCACCTGCACGCGCCCGTCGCGTACGCGGGTGTCGAAGGCGGGTTGCGGGGCCGTGGCCGGCCCGGTGACGTTCCGGCCGTCGGAGAGCCGGAAGGTGCTGCCGTGCCACGGGCATCGTACGCAGCCGTCGGCGACTTCGCCCTCGGACAGCGGTCCGCCGAGGTGACTGCACCGTTCGGCGAGTGCGGACAGCGTCCCGTCGGCCTCGCACACGACGAGCACCGCCACGTCCCCCACGAGTCGGCGCACTGGCCGCCCGGCCGGCAACCCCTGCACCGGACCCATGTCGTGCCAGCCGGGCGGCATGATCCGGGGGATCGCCTCGGCGTGGTTGGCGCCGGCTGCCTGACGGTACGCCAGGTGACCACCGAGCGCGCCGCTCACAGCCACGGCCGCAAGTCCCCCAAGAGCCGTCTTCCTGCCGCCGTGCCCGGCCAGCCGTGACGCCAGCGAAACGGTGTAGCAGGTGGTCGCCACCGCGTTGAGTGCGGCGTGCACGATCCCGACCCGTGCCTGTTCGTCCTCGAGCTCCGCCCAGTCCACGAGGCCGGCCGCGGCGGCAGGAGCGGCTCCGGCGACCCCGACGGCCACCAGTACGCCCGCGGCTCGCCGGCCGCCTGGCGTCCAGTCCAGAACGGCCGAAGAGATCCATGCACCCATGGGCACCTGCACGAGCAGGGGGTGCACGGGGTGGCCGAGCCAGCGGCCATGCAGCAGATCGCGCGCTCCGCGCAGTGGCAGTGCGCGTACGCCCCTCCTCAGGAGTTCGATCGCTCCGTCCAGTGAACGGGCCCCCTCCAGTTCGCTTACGGCGTCAGCCACGTGCCCGGGGTGCTCCGGATCTGGCGCCAACCTCAGCAGCGGCCTGGCCGCGGTCCTGACCGCACTCCACCGTGTCATGCCCCCAGCCTCCCTTCCCCGATCGGTTTTCGCGCCTCGTCGCCTACCCTCGCGCCGGACCGCCGCGAGTGGTGCGGGTGGCTGTCCAGGCGGTCGGCATGACATTCACAAGCCACAGCTCACGCCGGCGGCCGCTACGCCAGACCGGTGATCACTTCCACGGCACGGGGAAACGGGCGAGTGCCCGTACGGGACAACCTGCGTTGTTCCGACGGCGACCTTGCTCGTCCGCCGGTGGAGCACTGCCCGCATCGACGGAGGAGGTCGGTCCTCGGCCGTTTCCCGGATGGTCCTCACCTCCGGGTCGGCCGCATCGAGACTGACCATGCCGGCCGCCACTCCGGAGCGTAGATGGCCGACGACGTCGCTGTTCAGCCGTTCTCCTGGAAGCGCCGCGGGTAGGGAGTCGGCAACTCGGCGGCGACCCGTCCGGTCCCTCGCAGGGCACGGTCTCAACAGGTCGAACGCGTCTCGCGGAAGCATGACCTGTTCCTGCCGCAACCCACTGGGAGGGGTGACGTGGAGGGCAAGCCACCAGGGGCGGACGAACCTGGTGAACTGCCGTACCACGGACGCGGGGTAGCGTTGGCCCGGACGGGACGTTCGCGTGCGCCTGCTTGCACGTCGGCCCGGCGGAACGCGGGAGGGAGCGGCTGTGCGGGTTATCGTCATCGGCGGTACAGGCCACGTCGGCAGTTATCTGGTGCCGAGGCTGGTGCGGGGCGGGCACGAGGTGACCGTCCTCACGCGGGGACCCAGTGAGCCGTACCACCACGACGCCGCCTGGGGCCAGGCGCGCAGAGTCCATGTCGACCGGGAGAGCGAGGACGCCACGGGAGAATTCGGCAGGCGCATCGCAGCGTACGAGGCGGACGCGGTGATCGACATGGTGTGCTTCACCCCGGACAGCGCGCGCGGTCTTGCCGACGCGCTGCGCGGGGCGACCGGCCACCTTCTGCACTGTGGCACGGTGTGGGTGCACGGGGTCCCTTCCGAGGTCCCGGTCCCCGAGGACGCGCCGCGCAGACCCTTCGGTGAGTACGGCGTGAACAAGGCAGCAGCCGAGAGCTATCTGCTTCAGCAGTCTGCCAGGGGCGGAACACCTGTCAGCGTGTTGCATCCCGGACACATCAGTGGACCGGGCTGGGTGCCGATCAACCCAGCCGGCAATCTCGACCTTCGGGTCTTCGGTGCCCTGGCACGCGGCGAGCGGGTCGTACTGCCCAATTCGGGCCTCGAAACGCTGCATCACGTGCACGCCGACGATGTGGCGCAGGCATTCGAGTCGGCACTGTCCGACCCCGTCGCGGCTGTCGGCCGAGCGTTTCACGTGTGTTCCGAGCGAGCTCTGACGTTGCGTGGCTACGCCGAGGCGGTCGCCGGCTGGTTCGGTCTGCAGCCGCAGTTGGTCTACGCGCCGTACGAACAGTGGGCGGCCGAAGTGGGCGACGAGAATGCTGCCCTCACCCACGACCACATCAGCCGTAGCAGCAATGTCAGCATCGAGCGGGCTCGGCGTCTGCTGGGGTACGCACCGCGGTACTCCTCGCTCCAAGCAGTGCGCGAGGCGCTGGCATGGCTGGTCGCGGCCGGGCGTGTCGATACGGGGGGTCGTCCGCTGAGCCCTGCCTGAGAGGGCGTCACGGGCGTCAGGCGCCCCTGAGGGGTTGGCCGGTGCGGGACGCAAGAGCACAGAGCGCTCCACGATCCGTTGCCCGTAGTGTGCGGGCCGCCGGGCAGCCGGGCGAACAGGCGGGATTGCGGCCGCCGGTGTCTGTCCTCCCTCGAAGCGGGACATCACCAGTGGCCGCTGCAGGGACTCTTTCTCCAGCAGCTCGATCAGCACGTACAGCGGGTCCAGACCGCCGGACAGCACACGGCGACCGCTTCCACGAGGACGTGGGTCACCACGGAACTGACCACCAGGGCCCGGCCGGTGTGCGGCGCGCACGAACCCTGCACTGATCGCCGGCGCAGGAGGGCGACCGGCCGAAGTCCTCGGATGAACCGGCGATCCAGCCGTCGATCCAGTTCGCCGCCCGCTCCGGTGCCTACCGCGGGCAACTGCCGCTGCCGCCCAACTACAAGATCACCAGGGATGATTGGGGCATCCGGCGGGACAAGGCGGTGGAGGCGATCACGCTCGGAGCCGGGGCGCCGAGGGTATGACCTGGGGTCCGACCCTGCCGAACGGAGAACGAACTCTGGTCCTGGTCAGTGACGACAACTTCTCTGAGGACGCGGTCACCCAGATCGTCGCGCTCGGCATCCGCTGAGCACGGCGGTGGTGCTGGGCCACGCCTGCGGCCCAAGCAGTCCTTGAGGCACGTGACTTGGGTGCCATTCTGCGTTTCTACCGGGCTGCCAACGGCCTCAACCAGTCCCGGTTGGGCATGCTGCCCGGGTACGACAGGACGTACGTCAGCCTGTTGGAGACCGGCAGGCGAATCGTGACCGACCTCGGCTCGATCGAGCGGGTCTGCGAGCGACTGGGGCCGCCCACCCCATGTGAGGTGGCTGCCCGCTGGTCGGTGCGCCGGAGCGGGTCGCGGAGAAGCCCGTGCGGTTGCACGAGGCCGGAGTGGACGGTTTCCTGGTGGGCTTCATGGACTGTGTCGAAGAACTGGTGCCGTTCGGCGAGACCGTCATGCCACTGATCCGTCAGCTCGGCCCGCGCAACCCAGGCCGGAAGAGGGGCGGCTCACCAGTGGTTGAGGGCGGAGCGGGTGACGGCGATCGCGTCGCCGCCGCGCGCCAGGGCGTCGACGGCCTGGCGCAGCAGGGACGCCGCGAGGGTGAAGGCGGTCTCGCTGGAGGTGAGGGCGTCGAAGCCCGCGCGGTCCACGTGCAGCACTCCGGCGGGCAGCGGCCGGTCCGCGGCGGTACCCGCCAGGGCGTCGAGTACGGCGGGGGCGAAGTCGGAGGGCAGCCCGGCTGCCAGTGGGCTGCCAAGTTCGCTGCGGCACGTGTGCGGCGTGTCCAGCTCCAGGGGCGTGCCGTGGCGCAGTTCGAAAACGGTCGGGGTGCCGGGCGCACCCGGTTCGAAGGCGGCGCCGAGCAGGGCCCGCATCGCCGTACCGCCGCACGACCGGCGCAGTTCCACGACGGTCCGTACCGGCCGACCGCGCCGTTCGGAGCCGGGCCGTTCGCGGCGCATGGTGTGAGGGCCGGTGTACGCGGCCGAGTTCTCGTCGTTGCGGATGGCGGCACGCCTGCCGCCCAGCCTGCTGATGATCACCGCGGGTCCATTCCCCAGGCGCGACGCCAGGCGTTGTTGAAGAGTTCGGGGAACCGGCCGATCACCTCGGGGGTGTAGTTCCTGGCCGCCGGGTGGGTGCGCAGCGCCGCTTCGTACGCGTCCTCGGGGGCCTGGCCGGCGTCCATCAGCGCGGCCTCGGTGAGCTGGTGGCGCAGGAAGTTGACCTCGCCCTCGCTCAACGGGCGCCCGGTGGTCAGGGCCTGGCGGATGCCGGCGACCATGGCGTCGTTCGGCGCGAAGCGGTCGAGTTCGGGCCGGGCCAGGTGCCGGACGACGCGGCTGACATGTTCGAGGGTGTAGCCGCCTGCGGCGGGCGGATCAGCGGGAGTTGGCGTTTCGGGTATCGGACCAATCGGTCTCGCCGCTGCCGGTTTCGGGCCTGTCGGTTTCGGACCTGCCGGTTTCGGGCCCGCTCGTTTCGAGCCGGCCTGTTCTTGCCCCGGTGCCTGCGTCGATGGCCCTGACCGCGTGCCGGGGCGCAGCCGTATCCGGGTCAGCAGGCCGGTACGCGGTGCGGACGACGTGCGGGTGGCCCGGCGGAATCGTGCGCTCGGGCCGGCCGGTCCGGCGGCCGCGAGCCTGCGGCGGCGCCGGTAGACCAGCACCAGCACCAGCAGGACCAGTTCGGGGAGCACGCGGATCACGGGAGTGAAGGAGCGGACGGAGATGCCGTGGTGTGATGAGGCGGCGGACACCTGCTTGGGGGTGGGCGCGCCGAGGAAGACCGTGTGCGAGCCGCCGTGCGCGGTGGGCTTGGTCAGCGAGTCGCCGACGCTCCGCGGTAGTTGGGCGTAGTGCGCCTTGAAGCTGCTGCCGCTGACCTGCTGGAAGGGGACCTTGGTGAGGTCGACCCCGCCGTAGACGTAGGTGTGGGTCAGGACCGTGTCGCCCTCGGTGGTCTTGCGGGTGACGTTGAACTCGCCCTTGGTGTAGGAGTCGACGTAGTCGTGGAAGGTGTCGGTGGGCTTCCATCTGGTCGCGGTCGTCCAGTCGTCGACGTCCCCCTTGTCGACGAGGTCGCCGTACGCGGTGTGCTGGTCGCGGCTGAGCCGGCGGTACCACTCGGCGGCGACCCGGGCGAGGTAGACGCGGCGCAGATCGGCGTACACGGGAGCGGTGTTGATCTGGTTCTTGAGCTTGGGCAGGACCAGGCTGCGGAACAGCTGCTCGTTGTGGCTCTCGGTCGCCTTGTCCTGCTTCGGGCACGACGCGGCGGCCGTGCTGCCGTGCACCTTGAGGTACTGCGTCTCCATCTCGACGTCGAGCGGCGCGTCGAGGATGTAGAGCTTGTCGCCGTCCTGGTACACCTTGGCGGGTTCGGGCACGATCCACGTGCGGTAGGACATGCAGTTGCCCGCCATCCGACCCCAGAACTGCTTGCCGAGCGCGGTGTCGGGGTGGATGAGCTTGCCGATGCTCCTCTTCATCCCCAGGTCGGCTTCGAGCATGATCCGTCCGGCGTCGGTACGGCCCAGCTCGGCGTCGACGATGCGGTTGGGCTCGGTGGGGTTGAGGTTGACCCAGAACGCCGAGGGGTTCAGCTCCAGCCAGACGAAGAACGCGTCGGAACTCTCGGTCGCGGCAGTGATGCCGGTGGACTGGCGGTTGTCCCCCTTGAGGGGGTCGAGGCCGGCGCTGAACGAGTACTGCAGGCCACTGCCGTCACCGGGGTCCGCGAGGTAGCGCAGCTCCAGGGTGGAGAAGTCGATGCCGCCGTTGGCCATGCCCGGCTGCGTGAGGGCCGGGCCCAGGCCGGTGGTGTGCTGCGACCCCGCCGAGTCCTCGTCTGCCTCGTCGCAGGGTCCGGCTTCGACCACCGCCGCCGCGGGGGCGAACGCCGGCGGGGCCGCGCCGCCCCGCGCGGGCCCGAACTGCCCCTGGGCGCCGGCTTTCCGGCAGGGCGATTGCGAGGGAGCGACGAAGAGCCGTCTGGGCCTGTCATCGGGCAGCTTGTCCATCTCCGCCCGCACACCCGTGAGATCGGTCGACAACTCGTCCAGGGCCCTGCCGTTGCGGGCGTTGCGGAGCCGGGTGTACTTCTTCTCGACCGCCCGCTGCGCCTTGTTCTGTGCAGCGGTTCCCTCGGCGGCAACTTTCTGGCGGGCCGCGGCGATGTCCTTCTGCTGCCTGGCGACCTCCGTGGCGTTGAGATCGTACGGACGTCCGTAGACCAGGGGGGTCTCCGGATGGTAGAGCGGAGCGCAGGCGCCGCACTGCTGGCGTTCGGACCCCGCGAGGGCTATCGCCTGCCAGGGGATGCCGAGTTCGTCGAGCAGCGTCTGCAGGACTACCTCGGAATGCGCCTTGCCGGGATCGTCCACCTCGGAATTCCCCTTGCCAGAGGGAACGTTCAGTGCGGCGAGTGTCATGAGGTGCGGATAGCCCTTCGCCGTCAACTCGTCGACCAGTCCCGGCGACAGGTAGCTCTTCAGCGGATCGAGCATGGCGACGGAGGCGGCCCAGGCGCCTCTGCCACCGAAGTTGGCGGTGTAGGAGGTGAGTTCGTCCAGCTGCTTGGCGGTGAGCATCAGCGGGTTGAGGTAGACCACGGCGCCGTTGCGGATCTGCTCGAACGCCGAGTCCTTGTCGGTCTTGAGGTTCTCGTACAGGGCCATCCGCAGGTTCTCCACCGGCAGGAGCGGCGGACTCAGCAGGGGGTTGGTATAGCTGCGGGACAGGTTGGTCCCCTCCGCCGCAGGGGCGGGTACCTTCTTCTTGGCCGGATTCTTGGCCGGATTCTTGGTCGCTTTCGGGGTTGCCTTCGCGGGAGCCGCGGCCAGAGGCGGCTTGTTGACGTCGGCCACTCCGTGGGGTGCCGTGGCGACGGTCGCCGCCAGCGCGAGCAGCAGGACCAGCAGGACCCGTGGCCGGCCGCGGACGGCCGATCGGCTCGGCGAGCGTCCTCGGCTCCGCTCCACCTCCAACCGGATGTCGTGCAGCATGACTTCACGCCCCCCGCGTCGATGACCGGTACCGCGCATCCCAGCGTCCCACCCGTTTCAGCTGCCTCACAAGACGGAGGGCAGGGCAGCCCGCGCGGCGGCCGCCGATGCCCGGGAGTGTCGGCGATCGCCCCGCCCTCCGTTCGGCGCATGAGTGCGGTCCCGGCCGTCATGGCGGTGCCGCGGGCAGGGTGCGTCAGCCCCCGAAGACCTTCACCACCGGTTGTTCCGGGTCAAAGGCGGCCCAGCCGGGGTCGCCGTCGCGGGCGAACGCGATCCAGGCTCCGTGCATCGCCTTGGCAAGATCCTCCGGAGCCGCGTCCGGGCCCAGTAGTCCGCTGTCGCCGTGCAGCCATGGCTCGTCGGCAAGGTCGAACACGTAGGGCAGCTCGATCGTGTGCGTGGCCCCGAGCCGGCCGTCAAGGGCCGTCGAGCGTTGGGCGAATGAGTAGACGTGCGTCCGGCGGCCCGAAATCCGGGAGTGCGCCCTGGCCATGCGGGCGGTGCCGGCGCCGAACAGTGCTTGGCCGAGCAGTGCCGAGCGCAGTTCACCGGGCGTGGCGTCCGGGTGTGCTGTTCTGCGGGCGGCGACCGCTGTGGCGGGTTCTGCGTACGCCGCTGCGGCGAGGGTGAGGACGTCGGCTTCGGTGGAGGTCTCCAGCTTGCCCTGGGGAACGAGGTACAGGTTCCCCTCCTCGGTGTTGCCGCCGATGAGCACGGAGACCTCGGCGGCAGGTCCGTCGCTCAGCGCGTCGGCGGGCTGGACGGGCAGGACCAGGCTGAACGGGCTCAGCCCGAGCAGCGGGTCCGTCGCGGTGGCGGTGCGCAGGTCGAGTCCTGCCAGCTCCGGCATGATGCCGAGGAAGCGCTCGTCCGGGATACCGGCGAACTGCTCAGCGGTCGCCTGGACGCCGAGGGCGTTCGCCGCCGCCGCGGTGACCCGCTGGGCCTGCTCAGGGGTGAAGGCACCGGTGCCGCTGCCGCTTTGGATGATCGCGCGGCGGAACAGGCCGTCGGCCTCCGGTACCGCGAGCAGTGCGCCGGTGATCGTCGCGCCCGCCGATTGCCCGAAGACCGTGACGTTGCCGGGGTCACCGCCGAAGGAGGAGATGGTGTCGCGCACCCAGCGCAGTGCCGCCAGCACGTCGAGCAGTCCGCGGTTCGCCGGGGCTCCGGGCAGATCGAGGAAGCCGGGAATGCCGACCCGGTAGTTCATCGTCACCAGGACGACACCGTCGCGGGCGAAGGCCCTGCCGTCGTACAGCGCGGCGCGGGTGGAGCCGGTGACGAACCCGCCGCCGTGCACGAAGACCATGACCGGGCGCTTCTCGCCGTCTGCGGCCGGGGTGCGGATGTCGACGGTCAGGTACTCGTCGCCCGGTACCCAGCCCGGTCCGAAGTAGGGGCTCATGTCGAGACGGCCGAAGGCGCGGGCGGGCTGTGGTGCCGTCGGTGAGGGTTGCGTGGCGTTCCTGACTCCGGACCAGCCGGAGTGCGGTACGGGTGGCGCGAAGCGTCGAGCGCCCAGCGGTGCTGCCGCATACGGGATCGCGCGGTACAGGTCACCGAACCGGTCGCGCAGACCGCGCACGGCGCCTGAAGGCGTCTCGACGACTGGGTGTGAGTGCTGGGGCACGGAACTCTTCCTTTCGATCTCGGTGCTTCACGCGATGCGGGAGAACCCCGCCCATTCCCTGATCGCGAACTTCGAGCCGTCCCTCTCGACCTCGACCGCGCCGTGGCCGCCCAGGTGGGCGGGGAGGACAAGGGCGTTGCTCTCGGCCGCGCGGCCGAGCAGCTTGTGCCTGGTCGCTCGTGCCTGGACCGCGTCCTCGCAGAAGCAGGAATTGGTGTCCGGCTCCATGATCTGCAGCGCGGTGTGCACCAGGTCCCCGACGAAGAGCGCACGGTCGCGACCCGACTCCAGCGCCAGGACGGACGAACCCGGGGTGTGGCCGGGCGCGAGATCCAGCCGCAGGTTCTTGTCGATCCGGTAGGAGCCGTCCCACAGTTCGGCCAACCCGGCCCGATGCACCGGGGCGACGCTGTCCTCGAACACGTTCTGGTTGCCACGGCCGAGGAGCGGTTGGTGGCCGTTGGCCGGGTTCCAGAAGTCGAAGTCCCGCCGAGGCATGAGGTACGTGGCATTGGGGAACGTCGGTATCCACGTGCGGCCGTCGAGGTAGGTGTTCCAGCCGACGTGGTCGATGTGCAGGTGTGTGTTGACCACGATGTCGACGTCTTCGGGCCGGACGCCTGACGCCGCGAGGTTGTCGAGGTAGTCGGTGTCGAGGCGGTTCCAGACCGGCGCGTACGGCCGGTCCTTGTGGTTCCCCACACCGGTGTCGACGAGGATGGTGCGCCCTTCGCTGTGCAGAAGCCAGGACTGGATCGCCGTGTTGCACTCGTTCGTGCCGGGGTCCCAGAAGTCGGGCACCAGGACGGGGCGGTGCTGCCCCCATGCCCCATCGGGGCTGTCCGGGAAGAACTCCGCCGGAGCCATCCCGACCGAGCCGTAGTACTCCTTGACGCGAGTGACGGTGACGTCACCCAAGGTGATGCGTTGCATGGTTTTCCTCATGGTTCGGGCGCATGGCCGGGTGCTCCCGAGCTTGGGCGCTGTCACCCTGGGCAGCCAGTCCCGCTGTGTCCTACCCCTCGCAGGGAGTGGCTGCGTCCGCTGCCGCGTCGCACACTGCACGTATGGACGGACCTGGCCCACTGGGCGACTTCCTGCAGGCGCGCCGGGCTCAGCTCCGGCCGGAGGACGTTGGACTGCCCGCCTACGGGCCTCGCAGGGTGGCCGGGCTGCGCCGGGAGGAGCTGGCGCAGTTGGCCGGCGTCAGCTCCTCCTACTACACCCGGCTCGAACAGGGACTGTCCCGTGGCGCCTCGGCCGAGGTGCTGGACGCCATCGGGCGGGCTCTGCGACTCGGTGACCACGAGCGCGATCACCTCGCGCGGCTCGCCGATGCTTCACGCCGTACGACCCGGGTCCGCCGACCGCGACCGGAGAAGGTCGCGGACGAGACATGGGACCTGATGCGCGCGCTGGACGGCGTTCCGGCTCTGGTACTCGGCCGACGCACCGATGTGCTCGCCTGGAACAGCCTGGGCCATGGACTGCTCGCCGGGCACCTGGACCCGCTCGCCCCGCAGAGCTCGGGGCGCCGCCCGAACATGAGCCGGATGCTGTTCCTCGACCCGCACTGCCGTGAGCTGTACCGGGACTGGAACCGCAAGGCGCGCGCGGTTGTGGGCAACCTGCGCACTGTAGTGGGCCGGCACCCGGAGGACCCGCTGCTCGCGGAGCTGATCGGCGAGTTGACGATGAAGAGCCCGGAGTTCGTCGCACTGTGGCGGGACCACCGCGTGTCGGCCTGCGACGCGGCGTCCTACGACGTGCACCATCCGGCGATGGGACCGCTGACGATCACGCAACAGACGCTGGCGCTCGTCCGCTCGCCGGAGCAGGTCCTCGTGGTGTGCACGACACCCGCCGGGTCCTCGTCGGAGGCCGCTCTCGCACTGCTTCGGCAGACGGGCGCGGCGCGCCCGGGCGAGGCGAAGTCGGCCCGCGCCTTGACCACCAGGCCGTGATCCGGCTTGTCCACATGCCCCGCGACCTACGACACAGGGTTCTCCCTCGGAGGCGGCCACTGATGGCGAGGACGGAGCCGGTCAGGCGCGGTGGCAGGGATCGCAGCCAGCGGGGGCAGGGCGAGCAGTTGCGTCGGGAGATCCTTGCCCCCGCACCGGGCCCGTCACCCGTCCTTTCCGGTCGCCCTCGGAGAGACGGCCGCGTCCCGCCACATCAAGGCCATCCCCTCCGGCGCGCAGCGGAACGACGGCTGGTCACTCCCGCGTCGAGCCGCGTGCTCACTTGCCACGAGTGCCCGACTTCCCTTTTCAGCCAACGGACTTGGGCCGGGCTGCGCTCCAGGGGTGCGGACCGTGACGGCTTTCGCCACGCCACCATGGACATGAGGGACGTGGCGAAACCCCGGGAAGAGCGCGACGCGGGCGCCCGCGGTCGGGGCGGCGCCCCCCTGCCTCCTGGAGCGGCCTACCGCGCGCCAGGTTGTTCAGCTCGGTGATCGCGGTCCCTGCGTGCGGTGCTCACGCTTCCCCGTCGTCGGTGTCCCGGTCGCTGTGGGCGAGGCGCTCGCTCTGGTGGCCTGGCGCGACGGCTCCGCAGGGTCGGAAGCGGGCGAGGTATGCCGGGCTTGGGCCGCGGCGCTCGGTCAGGTGGAGGCCGGCGGAGTCGGCGAGCCGGTGCAGTCGGCCGAAGGGGACCCAGTGCCGGTCGAAGAACTCGCCGATCACCAGCCGCCCGCCTGGTGCCAGCACCCGTGCCGCCTCGCGCAGTACCCGATCAGGCTCGGGGATCTCGCCGAGCGCGGTCACGGCGTATACGGCGTCGAACGTCCCGTCGGCGTAGGGCAGTTCACGTGCGTCCGAGCGGGTGGGCCTGATCGTCGCCAGGCCGTCGCGCTCGGCGCGGCACATCACGTGGTCGAGCATCTCCTGCTGGATGTCGAGCACATCGAGCCGTCCCTCCGGCCCGAGCTGCGGGGCGACGTGCAGCGACTGCAGGCCGGTCCCCGGACCGATCTCCAGGATCAGCTCCCCCGGCCGCGGTTGCAGTACGGCGTCCATCCGGTCGGCTGTCAGGAACGGCAACGGCATGTCGAGGAGGCCGCGTTGGGCGTACGGATAGGGCGCCGTGTCGCACAGCCACCAGGCGGCGGCCAACGCGGCGCCGACGCCGGCGGCGACCGCCCAGCGGGTCCGGGCCGGGATCGGGGCGACGGGGGCGGTAGTGATGCGGTGCATGGTGTTCTCCGGTGGATCGATTCGGTTCGTGATCGTTGTTCGTTGTTCGTTGTTCGTGGTGTGCGGTCGGGCGGTCGGCGTCACGCGCGTCGGTGCAGCGCCCGCAGCGCCAGCCGGCCGCACAGCGCGGCGAGTGGCAGCTCGGCGCCGAGCGCCATGGCGACCGCGGTGGCGAAGTCGCCGCCCGGGGCCGCGGTCGTGGTGTCGAACCAGGCGTCCACCACAAGCAGCGTCGCGGTCGCGGCGGCCGCCAGGGCGTGCCGCCGGTCACCGCGGGCGGCGAGGAGGCCGGTGGCGATCAGGCCGAGCGCCTCCAGCGCGTCGAGCCCGACCCAGGCGACCGGCCAGTGCGCCGCGGTCGCGGTGGCCGGCAGGCCGGTGGCCAGCACGTACAGCCACGGCAGCAGGGCGAGCCCGCAGGCGACCAGCAGCCCGCCGGCCCGCCGCAGGCCCCGCGCCGGGCGCGGCTCCTCCGCTTCTTCGTGGAGCGGGATCACCTCGGCGCCGGCCACTTCCTCATCGCACAAAGCCAGTTGACGCATCGTCTTCCCCCGCTCTCCGTCGGCTGTCCCCTTCACGTGCTCCAGCCTCCGGCGTGCACTGGGGCGCTGTCAGTCACGCAGGGTTCCGACCCGGGGTGGAGAAAAGTGCACCCCCGAACCGGGCGGCAGCGTCATGGCGTGGGGATGGCCTGCGGCTTTACCGTTTGACGCATGCAACTCACGACGTGGCTGCAGCTGGTGCCGGGCCGGCCGTTCCGCAGGGCGGGACACCGGACCGCGCTCGTCGCCGCCGGCCTGCCGCTCCACCTCGCCGTGGTGCCCATGTGGCTCTGGCTGGCCGGCACGTTGGCGGCGTTGGTGCCGGCCGTGACTCCGCTGCCCGTGCTGCTCACGCTCGTGGTGACACCCCTGCTGACCGCCGGGCAGCGGTGGCGCTACCGCGCGCTCGTCGGCAAGGACCTCCCGCGCCCCGCCGCACCAGGGCCCGGACGCAACTGGACGTCGGCGGTACGCCGGCTGACCACACGGGCCTTGTGGCGGCAGGTCTGCTACCACGCCGTGGCGGGGCCGCTGCTCGCTGTCCTGGACCTCGCCGTCCTCGCCGTCTGGGCCGCCGCTCTCGTGGCCGCCTCCATCTACGTGTGGATCTGGGCGCTGCCGCCGCAATGGCGGGTCACCGACCTCGGGTACACCACGCAGGCCGCGTACATCACCGCCGGCGGCCTCGTCCTGCTGTTCCTCGGGCCCCGGCTGACCGGCGCTCTGGTGCGGCTGGACACCCGGGCGGCCGAGGTCCTGCTCGGCCCCAGCCGCACGGAGAAGCTCGCCCGCCGGGTCGCCGACCTCGCCGAGAGCCGGGCCGGCGTGCTCGACGCCGCCGACGCCGAGCGGCGGCGGATCGAGCGCGACCTGCACGACGGCGCACAGCAGCGCCTCGTCTCACTCGCCGTCAACCTGGGCCTGGCCAGGGCCACCCTCGGCGACCTGCCGGAGGACGCCCGCAAGGTGATCGACGAGGCGCAC
This sequence comes from Streptomyces sp. NBC_00448, assembly GCF_036014115.1. Taxonomy (NCBI): domain Bacteria; kingdom Bacillati; phylum Actinomycetota; class Actinomycetes; order Kitasatosporales; family Streptomycetaceae; genus Streptomyces; species Streptomyces sp. NBC_00448. Next base: position 522,633 of record NZ_CP107913.1, on the reverse strand, counting down.
CGCGAGGCGAAGGAGGCGATCGCCGAGCTGAACAACCTGGTGCGCGGCCTGCATCCGGCCGTCCTTGAGGACCGCGGCCTCGACGCCGCGCTGTCCGGGGTCGCCGCCCGCCTCCCGATCCCGGTGCGTGTGGCGGTGGACCTGCCGCAGCGCCCCTCACCCACGGTCGAGGCCGTCGCGTACTTCGTGGTCTCCGAGGCCCTGACGAACGTGGTCAAACACGCACAGGCGACCCGGGCGGATGTGACCGTGGAGCGGATGGGGGAGACACTGCTGGTGGTCGTCGCGGACGACGGCGCGGGCGGCGTGGATCTCGCAGCGGCCGGTGGCGGCACCGGGCTCGCCGGGCTCGCCAGGCGCGTCGCGTCCGTCGACGGCACGTTCTCCTGCCGCAGCCCCTCCGGGGGCCCGACCGTCATCACCGTGGAGCTGCCGTGCGCGCCGTGATCGCCGAGGATTCCCTCTTGCTGCGCATCGGCGTGGTCAAGGTGCTGGAGGCGGCCGGCTTCGAGATGTGCGCGCAGGCCACCGACGCAGAAGGGCTGCTGGCGGCCGTCGAGGAGCACCGTCCCGACATCGCCGTGGTCGACGTGCGCATGCCGCCCGGCTTCACCGACGAGGGAGTACGTGCCGCGCTGGTGATCCGCCGACTGTATCCGCGTACCGCCGTGCTCCTGCTGTCGCAGTACGTGGAGGAGCGGTACGCCGCCGATCTGCTCGCCGCCCACACCTCGGGCGTCGGCTATCTGCTCAAGCAACGGGTCGCCGACGTCGAGGAGTTCGCCGAGGCGGTACGCCGGGTGGCGGCCGGCGGCACCGCGCTCGACCCGCAGGTCGTCGCACAGCTGCTGGTGCGCCGGCACAGCGATCCGCTCGACCGGCTGACACCGCGCGAGCGGGAGGTGCTGGAGCTGATGGCGGGCGGCCGGTCCAACTCCGGCGTCGCCGCCGAGCTGGTGGTGAGCGAGAGCGCTGTCGCCAAGCACATCAACAGCATCTTCACCAAGCTCGACCTGCCCAAGGCCGACGCCGACCACCGCCGCGTCCTGGCGGTGTTGCGCTTCCTGGGCGTTGCGACCGCATAGCACGCGATCCTGCCCGTACGCCCGGTCGACAACGGTGCTGATCGCCATGTGGTGGGGAACGCGGCACCTTCGGACAGGTGCTCTCCACCAGGCGTTGCCGCGCTGGGAGTCGACGGCGGTGACCGTCGTGCGCAGGACCATGGCATGGGTGGGGCCGGTCATCACCGGTGTCCTCGCAGTCTTCGGGGCTGGGCGCGGTGGCTCGGGCCGGTCGCTCGGCTGTTGTCCGGAGCAGATGTGATGTCAGGGCGGTCGTGTCGCGTCAGCGCCTTCGTCCCGGGTTCGGCGGTGCGGCGGTGGGGAGTCGGACGGAGCCGGGGAGGACTGGCCGGGAGCGGCCGGGGCCGCCCGCGGGCTGCGCTTTCCTCGCTGATGGACATCGCCTCGGAGCCGCCCGCCGTCGTCCTCAGCCGACTGCTCGGCTTCCACCAGTCCAGCGGAGACAGCCGGACCCGCGAAAGCCAGGGCTTTGGTGCCGCCTACGCTGCGGAGCTCAGCCGTCGGTGACCAGAAAATGTCCTCACTTCCCACATCAGGGCCCGTATGCTCTCCGGGTTGTCGTGTGTTCGTGCTGTGTCGATCTGGCTCAGATCTCCCCCCGGTGGAACGTAGTTCAGGAAAGTGAACGTGCACGTCCAGGAGGGGGATCTCGTTGGCAGGCGATGTCTGGGCTTCTGCGCTGCCGCTTGTCGGTGTCGCACTGGGAGGCGGGCTGGCCGCGTACGTGGAGCGTGCCGCTCAGCGGTCCGCCGAGCGGGTCGAAGAACGGAGACAGGCTTCCGTCACGGCGGAGAGTCGGCGGGCGGAGCAACTTCAGGTACTCAAGGACTTCATCATGAGCGCGCAGGCGGCCGAAAGCGCTGCGTACAGCCGCCCTGAACCGTGGGGCGATGACGAGAGCGGCTGGATGACGCGCTCAAAGGCCGTCATGGTCTCATTGTGGACAGCATCGGGAAACGTGATGCTGTTGTGCGACGAGTCGTTGCAGGAGCCGGTCCGCGCCTACGGGCACGCACTGAACCAGGCTGTCTGGCGGGAGATCGGGGATGTCGAGGTGAACGAGCATCTGGAGACGCGGAAGGCAGCCTTCATGACCGCAGCCCGCGAAGCGCTGGCGTCGTGACGCTTTCCTCCCCGCTTCGTGCGGAAGGCGGCGTGGACGCTCTCCGCGTTCCTCTGGACGTCGCCGCGCCCCTTGTTCGACCTTGCCCGAATCGCCCTGGTACGCGCCGTCGGCGGGCACCTACCCGTCCTCTCGGCCGTCCGCCCGGTGCGGGAGAGTCGAGGCTGTTCGATCAGGGTGTGTTGATCGGATCTGGAGGGGGCCCTAGGCTCGCTTGTCCATGGGGACGGGAAGCTCCGGCGGGGGCCGGCGGGAATGGCGCGGCCGGTGGGCCGGCCACCGCGTAGCCCTGGTCCTGCTGGTCGGGATCGTGGGACTGGTCGTTCTGGGTGCGGTGTTCGTCTTCCTGCCGGATGCGGTGGTCGACCATGATCTCGCCGGGGCGAGAGTGGCCCCGCAGGATCGCCTGAGCGCGGTCAACGACGTGCGTACCACGCTGTTGCAGGTGGTCGGCGGTCTGGTCGTACTCTTCGGCGCGTACGCCACCTGGCGGCAGTTGCGGGTCAGTCAGGAGGGGCTGCGGGCCGCGCAACTGGGCTACGTCACCGACCGGTTCAGCAGGGCGGTCGACCAACTCGGCAGCGACAAGCTGGATGTGCGCATCGGCGGCCTGCACGCGCTGTGGCAGATCGGGGAGCAGTCCGCCAGGGACCGTGAGGCCATCCTCTCGATCCAGGCCGCGTACCTGCGTACGCACTTGCCCTGGACGTCCACGGGGCCGGGATCAGCGGCGGACGTGTCCATCAACGACGTCGCGCCGTTGGAGACCCGTGCCGCAGACGCCCAGGTGGCGCTGACTGCTCTCGGCGTGCTGTGCCAGCATCCCCGTGACAATCCCTGGCTCAACCTCAGTTCCACCGACCTTCGGCGGGCCGACTGCGACGGGCTGTGGCTGCCCGAGATCAACTTTGACCGCTCCTGCATGGAGGCGGCGGGTCTCTACCACGCCAATTTGACCCAGTCGTCCCTGGTCTCGGTCAACCTGCGGCATGCCGACTTCACCACGGCGATCCTCCGCCGGGCTCGCTGCGTTCTGGCCGACCTGCGCGGCGCGAAACTGGTCAGTGCGGACCTGCGCGACACCGACTTCACCGAGACTGACCTACGCGAGGCGATCCTTCGCAAGGCCGACGCCCGGGGCGCGGTCTTCCGCAACGCCGATCTCCGCATGGCCGACGTGCGCGGCACCGACCTGAGTACGGCCGATCTTCTCCGGGCACGGCTGACCGGCGCTCTTGCCAGCGAGCGCACTCGCTGGCCGAGCGGCTTCGACCACTCCGGCGCCGGGGTCATCACCACCGAAGATCCTGGCCCCGAGCCATCGCCTCTACTTCAGCCTCCAACGATGTTCTGGCAAGTCCCGCCCCTGAGTTCCGCGCCGTAGCCATGGTGCCGACGGCCAAGGCTTGGCCGAAGCGCTGCTGCCTCGCCCGCCCGCGCGCCTCTGCCCGGGGCATTCCGCACCTTTCAACAGCCGGACTTACCGACAACGGCCGTGGGAGCCGCTTCTCCAAGGAGTTGGGGGTGTCCACCGGGTGGGGGAGAGCGCCACGCGCAGGTCCACCGGCCGGGAGAGCGGCGCGGCGGCCGCGGGCGTGGGGGTCGGGGGCGCCAACGGTGACCCCGCGGTGCTCAGCGGCGGCAGCGACGCCCTCAGCTGCGACGAGCGGGCCCGGTACACACCCGGGAAGCCGTAGGGGCCGGCTACCGTCAGGCACTGCGGCAGCGGCGCGAGGCGGAGTTTGCCGACGCCCGTGAGCTGACGGAGCTGTTGCAGACCCGTGCCCGAGCCACGGTCGACCCTCCGTGAGCGTGCTCGCGTCTGTGCGGAGAAGCCCACCACGTCGTTGCGCTGCGCGCTCGGCCGCGAGTGCGCAGACCGGATGAACTCACTGTGGAGTCGGGGCGGGTGGACAAAGACCGCTCCCATCGTCCAGTCGGCCGATGCTGTCCATGAGCACGTCGGCCGGTTGCGCGGGACGGCGATGTCGGCGCCCGGGCGTTCGCGTGTCTGCTCTACCTCAACGGCAGGCCAGGAGGCGCCGGGAAGGACGCTCCGATCGCGGCCACCAGGCCGGTTGTCGCTGTGCGGCCGAGGCGGACGGGACGGCCTGTTGTCTCAGCGCGGCCGACCGTCATCTGCCCCTAGGATCAACGGCCATGGTCGATCTCTACCCCCCGACGAGTCCCTACGATTCCGGGTTCCTCGACACGGGAGACGGCAACTTCGTCTACTACGAGCAGCTGGGCAATCCCGAGGGCAAACCCGCTCTGATGGTGCACGGCGGTCCGGGGGGCGGCGCGATGCGGCGGCCCACCAGGGCGTGGGACCCCCAGGCGTACCGGATCATCCGCTACGACCAACGCAACTGCGGCCGCAGCACCCCGCACGCCAGCGACCCCGCCGCCGACATGGGCCTCAACACCACACGGCACCTGATCGACGACATGGAGCGCCTGCGTCGGCACCTCGGCATCGAGCGGTGGCTGCTCAACGGAGCCTCCTGGGGCCCGACGCTCATCCTTGCCTACGCACAGCAATACCCCGAGCGGGTCAGCGAGATCGTCATTCAGTCGGTCATGACGTCTCGCCGTTCGGAGATCGAATGGCTCTATCAGGGCGCCGGGCGGTTCCGCCCCGAGGCGTGGGACCGTTTCCGTGAGGGTCTTCCCGAAGCGGCGCGGGACGGCGACCTGCTCGCCGGCTACGCACGGCTGATGGAAAGCCCCGACCGGTCGGTCCGCGAGAAGGCCGCCGCCGACTGGCTGGCTTGGGAGGACGCGGTCATCACCGGCGAGCCCAACGGCGTCCCCGGCATGTACAGCGATCGCGACATCGACGCGCGGATCGCGTTCGTCCGGATCTGCGCACACATCTTCAGCAACGGCGCCTGGTTGGAGGAAGACCAGCTGATCCGCGACGCGCACAAGCTGGCGGGGATTCCGGGGGTGATCGTGCACGGCCGGCACGACATGGGATGCCCGCTCCAGACGGCGTGGGAGCTGGCGAAGGCGTGGCCGGGCGCGCGGCTCCGCATCATCGAGGACGCCGGGCATGCCGGAAGTGACGCGGCGGGCGAAGTGCTCCGCGAGGCGATCGAGGAGTTCAAGAACCGGTGCCCCCGTAGCCCAGGGCGGCACCGGGAGCCGTCCAAGACATGAGAAGCGCGCCGCGTCGTGGGGCAGGTAGTCGTCATAGCCCGGCCCTTGCCGCGGCGCCAGCTCCGGCCCGCGGTCCCGGACGACCGTCATCCGGTAGCGGCGCCCTGCCTCACCGCCGGATCGCCGTCCAACCCGATCAGCAGCCCCGCGTCATCGGCCGTGAAACGGCGCAGGGCCAGGCGCTCGGTCTCCAGATACGTGTCCACGGAGCCGGAGCATGCCCGACCCGGCCGGCGCCGCCCAAGGCATTTCCGGGAGCCCACGGGGAACGTGGGACCGGGCGGTCCGTCGGGTCGCCGACGAGCCGCCCGGTCACCGCACCCGCCTGCGTGCTAGCGTCCCGCGGCCGGGGTGCCGTCCTGCGCCAGCGCGAAGACGTGGATGTCCTTGTCGGTGGGCAGGGTGATCGACGCGACGACCTTCGCCGGGTCGACCGGGACGGTCTGCTCGTCGACGTAGAAGGCGTGGTCCTGCTTGCCGAGCGCCTGGTTGCGGTAGGTCATCGCGGAGACCTCGGTGTTGCCGGTGCCGGGTGCGGTGCCCCAGTCCGACTGCGCCAGCTTCGCGGTGCCGCTGCTGCCGTCGGTGTAGTGGATCGTCACCGTGCCCGAGTGGGCGCCGTCCGTCGCCGCGCCGAGGAAGCCGATCACACTGGCGCCGGACCGGTGGGGCAGCAGGACGGTCTGGCCGAGCGCGCGCACGTTGTCGTTCTCGCACGGCCGTGCCTGCGGCCAGGTGAAGGTCAGGCCGCCGACGGTCACGGGTGCGCCGGGGGTGAGCGGGTGCGGCGAGGCCGTGGCGAGCGCGTCGGCGGAGTACGTGTCGGTGCCGTTGTCGAGCGCGCCGCAACCGCGGTTGGTGTCGGGCGAGACGCCCACGTCGTTGGAGTAGTCCGACAGCGCGTCGGTGGGTGCGACGGTGAACTGCCCGCTGCCGGACGTCCCGCCGGGCCCGGTGACCACCGCGACGCTCGCGGTGCTGCCGGGTTCGACCCGCCAGATGTTCGCCGGCCCCGAACTCGTCGAGATCGCCGGGCCGCTGGGCCGCGGCACCGTGAAGGTGACGGACCGGTCCGACCAGTGGTCGATCGTGAGCGTGCCCAGGTCGCCCGCCCCGCCCCAGTTGACGCCGCCGTCGGACAGCAGCAGGTGCCGGCCGCCCGAGGAGGCGCCGAAGCCGGTGCCGGTGAGGGTGACCTGCTGGCCCGGGGCAGCCTGCGCCGGTGTGACGCGGCTGATCGTCGCGGGATGTGACGGGGTGTTCGAGAGCGCGATGTCGTCGACGTAGCCGCGGTAGCCCCCGCTGCCGGCCGGCTGGTCGTAGCCCAGGTCGACGCGGACGATCTTCCGGCCCGCGGCCGCCTTGCCGATGTCCACGCTGACCTGGTTCCACCGGCCGAGTGTGAGCTTGCCGCACTGCGACGCGGGCGTGAGCGGGGACCCGCGGAGGGAGTGCAGGGTGCTGCCGTCGGAGAAGACGAGGTCCGGCGCCACGCAACTGCTGTTGTCGCCGCTGACACCGGTGGCGGACGGGCCGTTGGCCTGCGGGTAGATCCAGTAGCTCAGGGTGGTGTCCCTGCCGACGCGCACCGGCCGGTCGGACAGGTCGAACAGCCGCAGGTAGGCGTGGTCGTCGGCCGCCCCGGCGGCGTGGCCGGAGTACATGAGCGCGTTGGTGCCGTCGTGGTCGTTCTCCTGGCGTGCGCCGGCCTCGGGGCCGGTCGCGCCGCCGTACGCGGTGACGTTCGCGATCCCGCCGCCCCCGGGTGAGGTGTCGACGCTGTCGACCCAGTCCGGTGCGGGCTGACCGTGCTCGAAGCCGGTCCGGAACGGCGTCCCGGCCGGGCGGGCCGGCAGCGGGCGGCGCAGCCCCGCGGTGGCGAGGCCGGTGACCGTGTCGCCGGCGCCGTAGTACATCATCCACTGGCCGTCGTGGAAGAAGATGCTGTTCATCCAGGCCGTCTTGGGGGTCTGGCCGTTCCACTCGTACGGCACGTCCGGTGTCGGCGTGAGCACCGCGTCGCTGAGCTGGTGCAGCATCCGCGTCGGGTCCTGGCCGGAGAACTCCTCCTCGCTGATCGCGTAGAACCAGCGGCCGTTGGCCATCAGGGTGCCGGCGGTGAACACGACGATGTCGGAGTTGGCCGGCCGGCCCACCACGGTCCGGTAGCCGGTGACCGCGACGGACACCTCGTACGGTTGCCAGCCCTTCGGGTAGTGGATGTCGAGCGGGTCGGCCGTCCGCGCGGTGGTGCTGCCCTTCGCGTGCCAGGTGCGCAGGTCCGAGGAGTACGCGATGTCCGTGCCGGTGTCGCCCTGGCCGAAGTACATGACGTACTCGCCGTTGACCTTCCTCGGGCTGCCGTTCGCGTCGGTGACCACCGCCGCGTCCTTGTTGTTGCCGGCGTTCGGCTCCACCGTCCACGGCGTGCTCCAGTGGACGCCGTCGGACGAGGTGGACTCGGCGATGTCGTACGAGCCGTAGCACGAGCCGTCCGCCTTCGGGTGGACGGAGGTGAAGAACGAGTAGTAGGTGCCGTGCAGTTCGAACAGCCGCGGGTCCTCGAGACCGCACTTGTCCTGCTGGCCGGCCAGCCCGAAGTCGATCACCGGGTTCGCGGCGGTGTCCTCGGCGAAGTGCGTGCCGTCCTTGCTGGAGGCGTAGCCGATCTGCGACGGGCCGCCGTAGGAACCCTGCGCGCGGTAGAGCATCTTGTACTGGCCACCGCGGTAGAGCACGCCCGGGTTGTACAGGGCGCCGGCCTCGTACCCGCTGCCGCTCGGCGTCATCAGAGGATTGTCCGCGCTGCGGGTGAACGGGCCGATGGCCCAGTCCGGAAGATTCGCGGCGGTGTAACCGGCGTCGTCGGCGGCGGTCTTCGTGGGCGAGGACGGTGACGGCGTTGACGGCGACGGCGCGCCCGCGGGAGCGGCGCCCACGTGGTCCGGCGGGCGGGGGGCGCCGACCGCCGATGTCGCGGCGGTCGGCGCCAGGCCGACCGCCGCGGCGATCGCACCCACCGCCAGCAGTCGCAGCGCCGTGCGCCGGGGCCGGGCGCGCGGCGGCCGGGGCGAATCCGGCCTCTTCCGCAGGCACGCGACGACTCGATGGAAAACGACCATGACCCGACACCTCTCAACTCGACGCGAACGGTCCCAGGGGTTCTTCGGAGCGCACCGTGCGGCCACCGGCCGCGGGCAGGCTCTGACAACGTTGTCAGGTGCGCGCCGATACTTCCACCGCGGGCGGCAAGCGTCAAGGGGAGCGGGGGAGTTCGCTGCGCGGGGGATCGGGGTTCGGGGTTCGGGGAGAGGGGATCGCGAGGAGCGTGAGCGCCCCCGGGCCGGCCTGGTTGACGGAGATGCCGTCCGGCACCGGCCTCCTCTCCGACCGGGTCGGGAACGGGCCACGGGTGCGGCAACAGCGCCGCGCGGGGGCCGACATGACGGCCGCGGGGCGTGCGGCGGCCGGCCGCCGTCGCCGCGGGACGCGGGCCACGGCGCTCCGCGCGTTTTCGATCAAACCGCCGAGACGTGCGTATACCGGGCGGTTGCGTCCAGGATTGCTCCTGCCGCGGGGGAACGGCGGGTGGGCCGTCGCCCGGACCCGCAGGTCGGCCCGTCGCCCGCTCGGCCAGGCCGGCGGGTGGGTCGACCGGCCGGTGGTTCGGCCATTCGGTGGTTCGGGATGCGCGCGAGAGGAGGTCCGGCCGCGTTGAAGCTGCGCATGCGCGGGCACCGCGGTGTGCCGGCGGACCCGGTGACCGGACGGCGCGGCACGTCCGTGCACCGCAAGGTGCTGGTGTCGATCATCGCCGTGACGGCGTGCGCGGTCATGGTCTTCACTCTGCCGCTGGCCGTGGCCGTCAGCCGGATCTACCGCGATGCGGCGGTGGCGCGGCTGCAACGGGACGCGGTCTGGGCGGCGGCCGACGTGTCCGGCGACGTGCCCGGCGACATGTCCGGCCGTGAAGCGGAGCGTCGCATCCGCCCGTCCGGGCGCCGCGGCCCGTCGCGCGGGACGGATCTGGCGGTGTACGGGCCGTCCGGCCGCCGAGTGTGGGGTTCCGGCCCCGCATCCTCGGCGATCACCGTTCTGGCCCGGGACGGCCAGGTGCACCAGGGGGTGGAGCGGGGGCGGCTCGAGGTCGCCGCGCCGGTGCTGCACGACGGCGCGGTCATGGCGGTGGTCCGGGTGTGGATGCCCTGGGACCCGGTGGCGGACAGCACCCTGGTGGCATGGCTGGTGCTCGCCGCGCTCGGCGCGGTCGTCGTCGCCCTGGCGGCGTTGCTCGCCTGGCGGCTCGCCCGCCGGATCGCGACACCGCTCGAACGCCTCACGGCAGCCGCTCGGGCGCTGGGCGCGGGCGATTTCACCGTGCGTCCCGAGCACACCGGGCTGCGGGAAGCCGACGCCGTGGGGCGGGCCCTGGCCGTGACGGGTCGGCGGCTCGGCGAACTGCTGGAGCGCGAGCGCCGGTTCAGCACCTCGGTCTCCCATCAGCTCCGAACTCCCCTCACCGCACTGGTCCTCGGCCTGGAGTCGGCCGAGCCGTGCACGGAGGGGGAGTGCGGCCGGGCCTTGGCCGACGCCGCCCGCCGTGCCGCACACCTCGGTGACACCGTCGAGGATCTCCTGCGCCTGTCGCGGGACACCCACCGGCCCAGCGCGTCCACCGCGGTCGCCTCGCTCCTCGACCGCGTGGTCCAGCGCAACCGCGACGCGGTCCGCGACGCCGGCCGTACTCTCGCCGTCCGATGCGAGCCGGGTCTGCCACCGGTCACCGCGTCGGCGGCCGCGATCGTCCAGATCATGGACACCCTGCTGGACAACGCACTGACCCACGGCCGCGGCGCCATCACCGTGACCGCGGCCGACCTGGGCATGGGCATCGCGCTCGAAGTCGGCGACGAGGGCCCAGGGCCGGCCGGCGACTGGTGCGACGGATTCGGCGTGGTGCAGCGCGACGGCCGGCGGCACGGTATCGGACTGCCGCTGGCCCGCTCCCTTGCCGAGGCCGAGGGCGGCCGGCTGGTGCTGCGCCGGGCGGGGCCGCGTACGGTCCTCAGCCTGCTGCTGCCCGCGCTGGAGGCCCCGGAAGCACCCGAGGAACCGGAAGCCGACGAGGGGCCGCCGGCCGAGGAGCCGTGGTACCGCTACGAGGTCTCGTAGCGGTACCCCTGCCCCGGACGGTGGTGATACGGGCGGCCTCCGGACCGCAGTCCGCGTCGGCGAGCCTGCGGCGCAGCGCCGACACATGGACGTCGAGGGTCTTGCTGCTGGTGCCGAACCATTCGTCGTCCCAGACCTCGGCCATCAGACGACTCCGGCTGACCACCGTGCCGGCCGACCGGGCGAGCGTGGCCAGCAAGTCGAACTCCTTGGGCCGCAGGCGTACTTCACGGTCGCCGATGTGCACGCGGCGGGTGGCCGTGTCGATCCGGGCGCTGCCGATTCTCATCACCGCCGGGCCCGCCGCCGTCGCCCGGCGGCGCAGGTGCGCGCGAAGACGGGCCAGCAGTTCGGTGAGCCGGAACGGCTTGGTGAGGTAGTCGTCGGCCCCCGCGTCGAGCGCCACCACCACCTCGAACTCCTGGGTGCGGGCCGTGAGGACGACGATCACCGTCTCCACCGGGAGGCCGGCGCGCAGCCTGCGGCACAGGTCGACGCCGTCCATGTCCGGCAGGCCCAGGTCGAGCAGGACCAGGTCGGGCGGCAAGCGCCCGGCCTGCTCCGTGGCCTGCCCGCCGTTCGCCGCCAGCGCGACGTGATAGCCGTGGCTCACCAGCGCCCGGTCAAGCTCCGACGCGATCTCGGTGTCGTCCTCCACGACCAACAGCTCAGCGATAGCCATGTGCCGCAAGGTAAACCATTTTTCGCATTCGGCGGAGGTTGCCCTCATACAGGCGTGCCTACGGTGGTTCGGCAGCCATCGTCCAGGTGTACGCACCCGAAGAAGGGACCCGCAGGCATGAGCCTCTCCGCACCTCCCCGTCGCGGACCACTCGACGACTGCCTGGTCGTCGACCTGTCGCACGCGCTGGCCGGGCCGCACGCGGCCATGCTCCTCGGCGACCTGGGGGCGCGGGTGATCAAGGTCGAGAAACCTCGGGTGGGCGACGAGACCCGAGGCTGGGGCCCGCCGTTCGCGGGGCCGGCGCCGACCCGGGAGTCGACGTACTTCCTCTCCTGCAACCGCAACAAGGAGTCGGTCACCGCCGATCTCTCCACCACCCAGGGCCGCGATCTGCTCGACCGGCTGATCCGCCGTGCCGACGTGCTGGTGGAGAACTTCCGCCCCGGCGTGCTCGACCGGCTCGGCTTTCCCCTCGACCGGCTGCGGGAGGCGAACCCGGCACTGGTGGTCCTGTCCATCAGCGGCTTCGGCCACGACGGCCCGGCTGCGGGGCGGACCGGCTACGACCAGATCGCGCAGGGCGAGGCAGGTCTGATGAGCCTGACCGGCGAGCCCGGCCACCCCACGAAGGCCGGTGTGCCGATCGCCGACCTGATGGCGGGCACCTACGGCGTACTCGGAGTGCTGGGCGCCCTGGCCGACCGCCGCGCGAGCGGACGGGGACGGGTCGTGCGCACCTCGCTGCTGTCCGCGGTCGTCGGCGTCCACAGCTTCCAGGGAACGCGCTGGACCGTCGCGGGGGAGGTGCCGCGTGGCAGCGGCAACCGGCACCCGGCGATCGCGCCGTACGGCCTCTACCGGTGCGCGGACGGCGACATCCAGATCGCGGCCGGCAGCGAAGCGCTCTGGCAGGCGGTCGCAGGCGTCACCGGACTCGACCCGGCCGACCCGCGCTACGCCGCCAACGCCGACCGGGTCCTGCACCACGCGGAACTGGCCGCCGACCTCGAAGCCGTACTCGCGCACGGCACCGTCGCCACGTGGACCGCCAGGTTCGACGCCGCCGGCGTGCCGGCCGGCCGCGTCCGCACCCTCGACGAGGTGTACGACTGGGAGCAGACCCGGCAGCAGGGCCTGGTCATCACGGTGGACCACGCCACCCTCGGGGCCATCGAACTGCCGGGAACGCCCTGGCACTTCGACGACCCCGAAGGTTCCCCCCGGCACACCGCGCCACCGGTGCTCGGCCAGCACGACTCGTCCGTTCGCGCCTGGCTCGACGGACTCGACGAGGTCGACACCGCGAACGGCAACGACGTCCGCGTGACGATCGGGCCGGGCGCCGCGCGCCCCGCCCGCGCACCCCGCTGAGCCACCCGCGCAACCCCGCTCAGCGGCCCGCACGCCGACCGCCGGAAAGCCACGAGGTCACCGCCATGCACGGCACCGCGTCACCACCGGGAACGCCCGGCCCGCCCACCGCGCCCGGCCGCCGGCGGGTCCGCCCGCCCCGTATCGACCCCTACGTCGCCGCGCTGTTCGGCACGGTCGGGGTCGCCGCGCTCCTCCCGGCGACGGGCGCCGCCGAGGCGCCGGTCGGCACCGCCTCGAACCTTGCCATCGCCGGATTGTTCTTCCTCTACGGCGCCCGGCTGTCCTCCCGTGCGGCTGTCGACGGGCTGCGGCACTGGCGGCTGCACCTCACCATCACCGGCAGCACGTTCGTCCTCTTCCCGCTGCTCGGCCTCGCCGCCCGCGTGCTCGTGCCGGACGTCATCGCCCCCGACCTCTATCCCGGCCTGCTCTTCCTGTGCCTGCTGCCCACCACCGTGCAGTCCGCCATCGGCTTCACCGCGATCGCCCGCGGCAATGTGGCGGCGGCGATCTGCGCCGGAACGTATTCAAGCCTGCTCGGCATGCTCGTCACGCCGTTCCTGGCGGCGGCGCTGCTCGGCTCGGCGGTCGCGATCCCCGCGGGACGCTTCGCGGTGATCGGCGCGGAGTTGCTGCTGCCGTTCCTCGCCGGGCATGCCCTGCACGGCCGGATCGGGCCGCTCCTCGCCCGGCACGGGCGGCTGCTCGGCCTCGTCGACCGGGGGTCGGTGCTGCTGGTCGTCTACACCGCCTTCAGCCAGGGCATGGCACGGGGCATCTGGTTCCGCGCGACGGTGCCGCGGCTGGCCGCGCTGCTCGCGGTCGAAGCCGTGCTGCTCGCCGTGGTCCTCGCGGCGACCGCGGCGGCGTCGGCGCTGCTCGGGTTCGGCCGGGCGGACCGCGTGGCGATCGTCTTCTCCGGCTCGAAGAAGAGCCTGGTGAACGGCCTCCCGATGGCCGCGGTGCTGTTCGGATCGCGGGCGGGGCTCACGGTGCTGCCCCTGATGATGTTCCACCAGCTGCAACTGGTCGTCTGTGCCGTCATCGCCCGCCGGTGGCCCCTCCGGCGCCCGGTCCGTGTGCCGCGCCCGAGCCTTGCCCGTCCCAGTCGGCCAGGTCCGTGAGTTCCTCCTTGCCGCACGGCGTGCCGCGGATCTGCCGGTAGCTGCCGCCGATCCGGTAGGTGCCGGGGGCCGGCGCGTAGAGCCGGCTCCAGGGGCCGTCCGACGTCACGCAGCCGTGCTGGTCGTCCCGCGCGCCCTCGACGCCCAGCACCGGGGACCACGGGATGCGCAGCAGCACCGAACCGGCCCGGGACATCGTCACCGTCAACTCGGCCTGACCTGCCTTCACCACCACGGCCGGCGGATCGGCCAGCGGCTCGGCCCCGCTCACCTGGTACACCTGCCAGTCCGCGTTCTGCCACAGCGGGTGCAGCCAGGGCTGGTCGGTGGCGACGAGCTTCGCCTCGGTCACCGCGGCGAAATCCGGTTGGCCGGACGGCAGTATGACGTAGTCGACACTCCAGCGGCGCAGCCAGTCGCGGTAGGCGTCGGCGGTGAGGGTGCCGTGGTAGAAGAGCGGGTTGCGTTCCTCGTCGGCCTGCCGGTTCCAGCCGCGGGCCAGGTTGACGTAGGGCGACAGACCGGAAGCCTCCCAGTGCGAACTCATCGGTACCACCTCGACTCGCCCGCGGTCGGCCCTGATCTTCTGCAGTTCGGAGATGAGCGGGCCCGCGTGCTCGACGGTGGCGGGGAGCGCACGGGTCGTCACCTGATCATAGACCGGCTCGACGATCTGCCAGGTCGCCACGGCGCCGAACGCCAGCCACAGCGCCATGGACCGCCGGGTCCCCCTGGTGCTGCCCATCGCCACGATCAGCAGTACGGTGCCGCCGAAGAGCAGCGCCAGCCGCTCCACGTTGCTGCCGATGGGTGACGGTATGGCCCAGGTGACCAGGACGCCCAACGCGTACACCGACGCACCGAGTTGGACCGAGCGCCAGGACTTCGGGACCACCAGCGAGATCGCGCCCGAGACGGCCAGCGGGATGATCGCCAGGTACCAGGCGAAGGGCTGCACGCCGTAGAAGGGGAACAGCAGCGAGGTGGTCCCCACCACCAGGGGCGGGGCCGCGGCCAGTACGAAGGCGTCCGTGCGTCGCTTGTCCAGGAACAGCGCCGCCGCGACCACCAGCACGAACAGCCCGGCCACCGGGCTGCACATGGTGGCCAGCGCCCCCATCGTGGTGGCGGCCGTCAGCCGCCAGAAGCGGCCTCGGGCGGCCAGTTCGGAGGGGAACAGCAGCGCGGTCGCCACCAGGCCGAACAGCACGCCCAGCGCGAAGGTCACCCGCCCGGAAACGGCGTCGCACCACAGGGCGAACACCGTCCACAGCACCGGCACCAGCGGCCGCTTCACACCGGCGCGCACCAGTACCGTCGCGGCCACCGCCGTCGACAGCGTGCCCGCGACGACCGCGCTCGTGCGCACGCCCAGCACCGCCATGATGTACGGGGACAGGACGCTGTACGAGGCGGGATGCATGCCGCCGTACCAGGACAGGTCGTACGACGCCCAGGGATGGGCCCGTATGAAGTCCGTCCAGGCGTACTGCGCCGCCATGTCGCCCGAGTCCTTGGCCAGCAGCAGCGCCCACAGCAGGTGCAGCGCGGCGGCAGCGGCCGTGGCGAGCAGGACCGGGTGCCGGGGGCCGGCCAGGTCCAGGAGCGCGCTCGGACCACGTCGAACGCGGGATCGCGCGGGCTGCCAGGTGATCACGTGACTTCTTCCGATCGGGGGGACACGCCTCATGGTGAGCGGGTCCAGCGGTGGGGTGCCGGCACCCGCTTCCACACGGGTCTGCCGCTGCGGTGGAACCGGAGCGGTGAATTCTGCGTCGCCGCCCCTGTGGTGACTGCGGGTCAGCTCCTGTGCTGACCGCAGAGGTGGGAGGGTCCGGCCGCACCGAACAGGCCGTCGAGATCCTGAGCGGCCGGGAACGGGCCGGCAGATCGCGCATGCCCGCTGCCGTGTGGGCCGGCGCGTCGCGTACCGGGGACAAGGCGCAGGAGCGGGCCGGCCGGTGGCCGGTGACCAGTCCTCAGTCGCACAGGCGGGTGAGGACCGTGGTGTGGGCGGGTCCGCCGGCCGCCTGTCTGCGTACGGCGCCCGCGGCCACCGGACCGTCGGACGACCACAGGGCCGCGAGTACCTCGCCCTCCAACACGCCGGGCGCCCGCCTGTCTTCGGCCGGTCCCACCTCTTCGCCCATACCGCTCGCTCCGTTCACCTGCGCCGCCGCGTCGACCGTGCATGGTCGTTCTTCCCGCGCTCGCACACCGGCAGCGGCTCCCGCGCCCGGCGGTGTGCGGCGGAGGATGGCGATCAGGGTACTTCGACTCCCACACGTTGTGGGACCGGCCCGGTGGTCGGAGCTTCGCCCCCGGCCGCCGAGGCCGGCCACGCGGCCGATCCGCACGCTCGCCGTGCGGGTGGCCCGGTGGCCGGGTGACCGGGACGGCGGCCTGCCGCACCCACCCGTAGCTGCGCAGGCGGCAGGGCCGTGGTGACCCTCCGGCGGGTGGAGGCCGGTCCCTCACCGGCCCCGCCGGCAGCATCGAGCTGGACGGTTGCCCCCTCGCTGTCGCCGCCGATGACGTGTCCGTACGGCTGCGGAACCTGCGCACGGGGGCCTGCCTGGACGAACACCCCACGCCCGCACGGGTCCACCACCTCGGGCTCGCGAGGAGTGGAGCACTCGTCGTCGGGTTCCCGAGCGACATCGCGGTGTTCGAAAGCCGGCGGTCCGTGGTCAGCAAGGACGCCGGGAAATCCGCGGACCGTACTCGGCCCTTCGGGTGAGGCGGCGGATCGGGTCGGGCGTGTCGGGCCCGCGAGCCATCGCGGGGGGCCTATTCACGTGTGGGGCGGACCCAGTCGGCCAGTCGGACCAGGATGCCGATCGCGCCGATGAACGCGATCAGGAGACCGACCACCCAGAGATCATCGTCGACGAGACCAAGGGTTGAGATGCCGCAACCAACCAGGAAGAACGCCACGGGCGTCAACACCTGGACCCCACCTCCTCATGTGCGCGCCGTCCGTGGAGCGGGCCCCCGGCCCGTAGGCCGCGAGCCACGTCCCGCCTGCGGGTGGGAACGGTGACCGTCGGCGGGCTGGCCCAGCTGGCCGGCGCGGTACCGGCCCGCAGCCAGATGGGGGCGTCGCTCGGTTTCCACATCATCTTCGCCTGTTTCGGCATCGCGTTCCCGTCGGTGGTGCTCGTCGCGCACTGGATCGGGCTGCGCCACGGCGACCCGGTGGCGCTGCTGCTGGCCCGCCGCTGGTCCAAGGTCATGGGCGTGCTCGGGGCGGTGGGCGCGGTGTCCGGCACCGTGCTCTCCTACGAGCTCGGTCTGCTGTGGCCGGGGCTGATGGGGCGGTTCGGCGCAGCCTTCGGCATCCCGTTCAGCATCGAGGGGATCTTCTTCTTCGTCGAGTCCATCTTCATCGGCATCTACCTCTACGGCTGGACCCGCCTGCCGCCCTGGGTGCACTGGTGGACCGGGGTGCCGATCGCGGTCGCCGGCATCTTCGGAGCATGGGCGGTGGTGGCCGCGAACTCCTGGATGAACCAGCCCGCCGGATTCACCCTCCACAACGGGCAGATCACCTCCGTGCGCCCCTGGTCGGTGCTGTTCAACCGGGCCAGCGGCTACGAAGTGCCGCACATGCTGCTGGCCGCCTACATGGTGACCGCCCTGACCGTGGCCGGCGTCTACGCGACGGGCCTGCTGCGCGGCCGCCGTGACCGCTACCACCGGCTGGGCTTCGCGGTCCCGTTCGCCGTCGGCGCCGTCGCCGCACCGTTCCAGATCGCGGTCGGCGACATCGCGGCGCGAGCGGTCGCCGACGACCAGCCGGCGAAGTTCGCCGCGATGGAGCTGGTCCCGCACACCGGCCGCTACGTCACCGAGTGGCTCGGCGGCATCTACAGCAACGGCCACGTCTACTTCGGAGTCGGCGTGCCCTGGGCGGACTCCCTCCTGGTGGGCTTCTCGCCGAGCACCCGGGTGTTGGGCTGGGACAGCATTCCACCGGAGTACCGCCCGCCGCTGGCCAACCTGCTGCACCTGGCGTTCGACGCCATGGTCGGCATCGGAACGGTGCTGCTGGTGCTCGGCGCCTGGCAGGGGTGGGTGTGGTGGTTCCACCGCCGGGTGTTGCTCACCCGCTGGTTCCTCGTGCCGGCGGCGCTCTCCGGCGCCGGCGCGATCGCGGCGATGGAGTGCGGCTGGATCGTCACCGAGGTCGGCCGCCAGCCGTGGACCGTCTACAACGTCCTGCTGACCCAGGACGCGGTGACCCCCTCGCGCGGTGTGCCGGTCACCTTGGGGGTGATCCTCGCGGTCTACGCGGTGCTCACCGGCATCTCCGTCTTCGTGCCGTGGCTGATGGGCCACCGCTGGCGCACGGAGCCGCCCGCGGCGGAGGACGCCGAGGCCACGCCCTACGGACCGCCGACCGATCAACCCGAGAGGGCACGGCTGTGACCGCCTCGTCCGAAGCGATCGGGGTCGGGGTCCTGCTGGTCGCGGTCATCGCGGCGTACGCGCTGTTCGCCGGCGCCGACTTCGGCGCCGGCATCTGGGATCTCCTGGCCGGCGGCACCCGGCGCGGGACCGGCCCCCGCGCGGCCATCGACGCGTCCCTGACGCCGGTGTGGGAGGGCAACCACGTCTGGCTCATCTTCGGCCTGGTCATCACCTGGACGGGGTTCCCGCAGGCGTTCGCCGCCGTGATGACCGCGCTGTTCGTGCCGCTGTTCGTCTCGCTGATGGGCATCGTGTTGCGCGGCGTCGGGTTCGCCTTCCGGCACGAGGCTCGGCGGCTGCGGTTCCGGCAGCTCGCCGGGGCGGTCTTCGCGGTGTCCTCCCTGATCACGCCGTTCTTCCTCGGCACGGTGATCGGGGCAGTCGTCACCGGCCGGGTGCCGGCCCGGCCGTCCGGGAACCTGCCGTCCGCCTGGACCACGCCGACCGCCCTGGTCACCGGCTTCCTCTTCACTGCCACGTGTGCCTACATCAGCGCCATCTATCTCGTCGGCGACTCCCACCGCCGCGGGGACCCGCGGATGGTGACGTACTTCGTCCGCCGGGCGGCGGCCGCCGGTGTCGTGACCGGCGTGCTGGCCGGAGTGAACATGCTCCTGATGCGGCACAGCGCGACGTATGTGTCCGACCGGCTGACCGGCGACGCGCTCCCCCTCGTCGCCCTGTCGGTCGCCGCGGGGGCCGCGGCCCTGGTCCTGGTCCTGTTCCGGCCCACCCGGATCGCGCTGCTGCGGGTGACCGCCGCGATCGCGGTGGCGGCCGTCGTCGGCGGCTGGGGGTGGGCGCAGTACCCCTATCTGCTGCCCACCTCGCTGACCCTCGCGGCCGGCAGCGCGCCCACCGCCGCGGCCCAGGCCGAGTTCGCCGTCGCCGCACTGGCCGCCCTGCTGGTGGTGCCGTCCTTCGGGTACCTGTACTGGCTTCAGCAGCACGGCCGGCTCCAGGAGGGTTCCTCCGCGAGCCTGCGGGCGGCGGCGGGCCCCGGGGATCTCGCGGTGCCGGCCGCCGAGCCGCCGGCACCCCGCAAGGGTGGGTTCCTCACCGGTCTGATGCTCACCGCCGCCATCGTCGACCTGGTCCGTGACGCCCTCGCCAGACGACGCGGACGCCGGCCCTCCTGAGCACGTACGTCAGCTGACCGCTTCGGCGGCGTCCATGACGAGGTCGGCGACGATCTTCGGGTGGCCGAGCACCGCGACGGGGGACGAGGTGGGCACTTCGACGACCCCGCGTGGGTTGGCGCGGCGGTACATCCAGCGTTCGCAGGCCGGCGGGATCGCCTTGTCCTGGCCGGCGACCGGTCCCCACACCGGATCGTCCGCCAGGCGGCGGCCGTCGGGTAGGTGAAGGAATCGGCGTCGAAGGGCCGTTGCGTGGCCTGGAGGACCTTGGACTCGGCGGTGGAGATATCCGCGGCGAAGGCCGCCTGGCAGTCCTTGCTCAGGTACGGGTCGTTTCCGGTCGTGCCGTCGGGCTTGGTGTAGGGGACCGGCGCACTCACGGGCAGCAAGGTGCCGGCACTGGGCGGCGGGGGCCAACCGGCCTTCGCCGGTGTGTGGTTCGGGGAGGGGTGGAGTGGTCGGTTTGGTCGTGTGCGGTGTCACGGGCGGGTGCCTGGGGTGTGGGGGTGGTGGGTGGTCCAGTCGGTGCGGGCGTTGACCAGGGTGGGGATGGTGTCGTGGTCGAGGCGGGCGACCGCACCGGGCAGTGCTGGGACAACGCACTCGCTGAGTCGTTCTTCGCCACCATCGAACGCGAACTGCCCGACACGACCGCCTGGCCCAGCCGGGCCAACGCACGAACCGCGATCTTTGACTTCATCGAAGACTGGTACAACTTGCACCGACTGCACAGCAGCCTCGGCTACCTCAGTCCCGCCGACTACGAGACCGCACTCGCAGCCTGACCTCTCGGGGGCACTCCGATCGCGCGCCTTGGAACTCACCAGAGCGTGCGTGGTGTGGTCTTCACCGATGGTCCTTGAGACTCGCCGTCTGTGGCCGCTACGTGGTCCAGCGGTGCGGAAAATTCCTGGTCACCAGGGTTTCTGGGTCCGGAAGAAGCGCTTCCAGAAGTCGAGCCGTGCCGGGTCGGCGATCGGGATGGGCGCGAACTGGGCTCCCAACTCCATCACCGTCGGGGCGTTGACCGAGTATGCAGGCCAGTGGGGCAGCCCGGGGCCGTTGGGGTCTCCGTTGGCGGCGAAGTTGGCCCAGTACGCGGAGACGACCGCCGCGACCTCGCGGTCCTCCTCCGTCCAGGGGGCGCTGATCGAGTCGAGGTTGTCGAAGACGAATTCGATCTCCGAGCTGTGTGAGGCGCGGCGTGGCTCCTGCCCCTGGGCGGGTGACGGGTGGGTCCAGAAGTAGGTGTAGACGGGCTGGGTCGCCCGTTCGGTCCACTGGGTGCCCCACAGATACGTGGATATCCGGGAGTTGTCGCCCACCGCCGTGTTGCTGGCCCGTGCCGCTTCGTCGTCCGAGCCGGCGGGATACAGCCGCAGGAACTCGTCGGCCATCGGTCCGAACTTGTGCCGAGCCGCGGCGACGAAGGCGTCCAGCGTCACGTGCACCGGCGGGGCACCCGGGTTCGGCGCGGCTGTTCTGCGCGCCCGGTGGCCGGCGAAGGTGGACTCCGGGACGGCGCCGCTTTCGTGGAGGTTGTTGCCGGCGAGGTAGGGGACGTCGTTCTGCTGTCCGGCGGCGTAGGTCCCGTCGTAGCCGTGGGGGAGGACCCAGCCGTCGATGACCGGGCGGAACAGCGGCGGCTTGCCCGTGCTGCCGCTGTCCACCTGTGTGTCGAAGGCGGGTCTGCCGTCGACGAGTTTCTGCCACGGAAGGGCGCGCAGGTCGGTGAGTGACCTCGCGCCGTGTTCCCGTGCGTACTTCTCCCCGGCCTGCTCGGCGTCGGACAGGGTCCGATAGGAGGTTGCCAGGTAGCGCAGCTCGGGATCGCGCGAGTGGCGGACGTGGCTCTGCGCGATGGCCCGGTGGAACAGCCCCTTGGCCAAGGGCGACATCGCGAGGAAGTTGACCGTCCCGGCGCCCGCCGACTGCCCGGCGATGGTGACCCGGCCCGGATCACCGCCGAAAGCCGCGATGTTGTCGCGCACCCAGCGCAGGAGCGCGATGCTGTCGAGGAGGCCGTAGTTGCCGGACACCTCGTGTGCGGATTCCTCGCTCAGCTCCGGCGTGGCCAGAAAACCGAAAGCACCCAAGCGGTAGTTGAAGGTCACCACGACCAGTCCCCGGCGGGCCAGGCCCTCCCCGTCGTACCGTGGGTGCGCGCCGGTGCCGGCCCGGAACCCCCCGCCGTAGATCCAGACCAGCACGGGCAGTGGTCCGCTGCATGACGCGTTCGTCGGCGTCCACACGTTGAGGTACAGGCAGTCCTCGCTCATGGGCAGGTCGATGCCGGCCCTGGACGCGTCGCGTGGCGACTGTGGGCACATCGGTGCGAAGGCACCTGCCCTGAGCAGTTCCTGCCCATGAGCCGGCGGCTCGGGAGGCCGCCACCGCAGTGGACCGACCGGAGGCGCGGCGTAAGGGATGCCTCGGTAGACCGTGATCGAGCGGTCCCGGCCGTATATGCCTTCGACCTGGCCGGACTCGGTCTCCACTGGTGCGGTCATGTATCGCTCTCTGCTGGACGAAGACGAGGTGGGCGTCCCACTGCGGAGACCCCCAGGGGGCGTTCGCAGCGGACCGGCCCGGGACTCACTTGAGGACGAGCGCGTGCCGGGCTGTGGCCACGTGGTGGCGCATGGCGGCGGTGGCCGCTGCCGTGTTGCGGGTGACGATGGCCAGCAGGATGGCCTGGTGCTCCTCGTAGGAGCCGGCCCGCGGGTGGTGAGCGGAGAGGTTGCGGTACTGGCGCATCACCAGCGGGTACAGCAGGGTGTCGTAGGCGCGCGCCAATGTGTACTGGTGAGCGGCGTTCTTCACCAGCTGGTGGAAGCGGCGGTTGCCCTGCGAGTACGCCACCTGGTCGTCGCGGGAGTGGGCGTCGGCCATCTCTTCCAGGATGGCGCGCAACTGCGCGATCTCCTCCTCGGTGGCCCGCTCGGCGGCCCATCCCGCCAGCGCGGACTCCAGGGTCTCCCGCGCCTCCAGGATGTCCCGGGCCTCGTCGGGCGAGAAACTCCGTGTACGTACACCACGGTTGACCTCGCTGGTGACGTATCCCTCCTGCGCCAAGCGCGCGAGGATGGCCCGCATGGTGCTGCGCGAGACGCTGAACATCCTGGTCAGGTCAGCTTCGGTGAGCCGGGTGTTCGGTTCGATACTGCCCGACAGCAGCAGCAAGCGCAGTTCCTCGTACGCCTGGCTGGACCGGGTGGCGGACGACTTGTTCTCGTCCGCGACGTCGTCGTTGCTGCTTTGTTCCACCATGATCGCCTATGGATGTGAGAGGGGAGGACATTGCCGGGAGATGCTCGGTGAAACCGTGCAGGTTCCCGGGCCGCGCTGATCGCGACCGCTCGCGAGCGGCACCGAGGTCAGCGTAGGGGCGAAGCACGGTGTCGACGAGACGGTCCGGCCGTGCCCGCTCGATCGTTCGTCCGCGCCGGCGAGACTTCCTTCTGCGTCACATGTCCTCCTTGACCTGCCGCGGGAACGCGACACCGCACCATGTGCGCGGTGGTCGCGGCGTCCACCTTGTCGGTCGCGGTTCGGCTCCGTCCGCCGAACACACACAAGGATCGACCCACAACTCCGCACTTCACCCACGGGACCCCTTGGATTGTCCAACAACTCATCGCCAAGCGCAATACCAACGATGCACCGCGAGGTATCTCCCGGTAGCTCGCGACGTTCATGCGGGAGCGCGCCTGACGCCCGTGTCGGCAGGCGCACGATGGCCACACTCGCCAGTTCGTTGGACGTGTGATGACGCCGTTACGGACTGCTGCGAGTTGTTGGACAATGTTGGAAACCTCAGGCGTGGAGATCCGGCCTCTTCGGGTCCGGCCTCTTCCATCGACGACGCGCGAACGGCCCTACGGCAGGTACTTGTTGGTGAAGTTGTCGGAGGAGACGATCGCCGCTCCGGAGTCGAGCGCGTCCAGTGAGTTGATGAACGTCAGGGTCGTGATCCAGACCGACAGTTTCATCGCGTCGCTCTTGGGCCATTCGACCTGCGGGAGGCTGGCCTTGACGACCGAGGCCGACACTCCGGGCAGAGCCTGGTGCGCGACGTTCTGCACGGTCGCCGAGTCGAGGTTGGCGTTCATGTACGCCGTCGCTTCCTGCACCGCGGTGGCGAACTTCTTGGCGATGTCGGCGTGCCGGCTGAGGTAGCTGTTGCGGCTGACCACGATCTGCCCGTACCCGGCCTGCTCCTCGGACCAGGCCGGGACCTTGGTGGAGTCGGCCACCACGACGCCGTCGCCGGCGTCCTGGACCTGGAGGGGGGTCGGCTGGGAGGTGACGAACCAGTCGATCCGGTGGGTCTTCAGGGCGGCCTTGTCGGCGGCCGGGCTGGGCAGGGAGACCCACTTGACCTTGCCGGCGTCGACGCCGTACGCCTTGAGGAAGACGCCTGCCTCGCCCTTGGTGTTGGCGGAACTGGCGCCTCCGGTGGAACCGTCCAGGGCCTTGGCGACCTGGGCCGCCGGGGTGTCGGCGGTCAGCCCGTGCGCCTTGGCGAACTTGGTGCCGACGATGAGCCCGAGCGGGTTGCCGCCACCGTCCGCGGCGATCGCGGTTTCCGGGACGCG
The DNA here is from genome assembly GCF_036014115.1 of Streptomyces sp. NBC_00448. Classification (NCBI taxonomy): domain Bacteria; kingdom Bacillati; phylum Actinomycetota; class Actinomycetes; order Kitasatosporales; family Streptomycetaceae; genus Streptomyces; species Streptomyces sp. NBC_00448. The sequence goes on along the minus strand of NZ_CP107913.1, from coordinate 498,698 downwards.
CCGGTCGACGGCGGACAGGAAGTCGGTGGGGCTGTCGTTGAGGAACTGGATCGAGCCGGACTGGAGGGCGGCGGTGCCGGTGGCGGCGGTCGTCGTCACGTACTTGACCTTCAACTTCTGCTTGCCGAAATAGCCGTTGGCGTCCGCCAGTCGGATCGGCATGTCGAAGATGTTGCCCGCGACCCCGACGCTGACCGTGGTCGTACCAGACGCATCAGCGGCACTCGCACCGCCGCACGCGGTCAGCGCCACTGCGCCGAGTGCCATGGCGCTTCCCATCGCGACGGCCCGAGCGGGCATCACGTCGGTGTGGGCATGGGGCGTGCCGGTGCGCGGGGTGAGTTCGCCTGTCCGTGGGGCCTGTCTGCCGGACTCGACGTCATCGGCGTCCGAGGTAGGACGTCTCATGGATTCTCCCAATCGCCACACTCACTGGGGCGGTGGCATAAGTGCTCTCGGCGGTTGCCGGTACGGGTCGCAGCAGGCGGGTTCAGTACCCGGATCGTGCGCAGGACCGTGCGGCTCGTCGCGGTTCACGCAGACGCTGATTGTCGTACAATATGTGGGAGAACGTAACACTGGCGAATCTCTCTCGCAACAACACCGCTCCAAAGCAACTCAGAAGAGGGGCTGGCCTTCGAGTGGTGGAGAGAATTGTTCGACAATGTCGTGTGCTGTCGTTGCCTTCCGGTGGTGATCCGACGACCGGCTCCCGCCAGGACCGCGTCTGCTGCCCGCGGGTGGCAGAGCTCCCGCCCCTGCTTCCGGGAGCTCGTCCCGGAAGCAGGGGCGGCGGGTCGGGTTCCTGCTGGCGAAATGCCGGCGGATGTTCGGCGGTCGCAGGAATTCGTCCACTCCGGTCGCCGACGGACTGCCGTACTGGCTCGGCGTCATGAGGTGTGTGGCGTGAGTGACGGACGCGATGCGTGGGCGCGGAGGGCGTCCGGATGTCGGCGAGTCGGTGAGCGACCGTAGTGGTGCCGCGATGCCGCCACAAGTGGCCTGTACAAGGAATGCGTTCGGGCCTGCCGGTGAACGTGCGGTCGGGCGGCTCCGTACGAAGCCGCCCGAGGCGTTGCCCGACGATGTCGCGTGCGGGGGCCGACGTCGCCACGTCGAAGCCGGCGGATGGGCGGGGTGCTTCCAGGCTGCCTCGTCTCCGGAAGGACTCGGATCGGTGCGTCGCGGCGGGCGGCGCCTTGAGCGGATTCGGTTGCGAGGAGTCGGCGGAGGGACGGCCCGTCGTTTTGTTCAACAGAAGGCAACATCCCCGATGCGGCCGCATGATCCGAACCAAGGATTTTCGTGCACCCTTCTTGAGCTGACGATTCGGCGGTGTTACGGTCGCTCGCAAGTTGTTGGACAATCCGTCAGTCGGGTTGCGTGCTCCCACTTCAGCGTGGGTGCCGCGCGCACCGGACTGCCGTGAGGGAGCCGAGCCGCAGCCAGCGGCATCCACCGCCGGGGCTGCTCGGACGCCGTACACACGAGTGCCGGATCGCCTCTCCCGTAGCCGGTCAAGGAGACAGAGTTGTCGACCAACCAGCAAGACCCCAGTGCGGAGGCGCTCCGCTTCGAGGACGTGACCCTGGAATTCCCCGGGAGTCACCAACCGGCCATCGAGGACGTCTCGTTCCGGGTCGCGCGGCGCAAGTTCGTTGCGGTGATCGGACCGAGCGGGTGCGGCAAGAGCACGATCCTCAACCTGGCCGCCGGACTGCTCGGCCCGACCAGGGGCGAGGTCCACTTCAACGGCGAACCCGTCACCGGCGTCAACTCCGAAGCGGCGTACGTGACCCAGAAGGCCAACTTGCTGCCCTGGCTCAGCGTGAAGGCCAACATCGGCCTGGCGCTGAAGTTCCGGAGGGTCCCCAAGGACGAGCGGAATGAGCGGATCGCGCACTGGATCAAGGTGGTCGGCCTCACCGGGTTCGAGGACCACTACCCGCGCGAGCTGTCCGGCGGCATGCAGAAACGTGTCGCCATCGCCCGCGCGCTGATCTACGACCCGTCCATCGTGCTGATGGACGAGCCGTTCGGCCCGCTGGACGCCATCACCCGGCTCAAGCTCCAGCAGGATCTGCTCAACCTGTGGGAGGAGCAGGAAGGCACGCTCGTCTTCGTCACCCATGACCTCAACGAGGCGCTCTACCTCGCCGACCAGGTGATCGTGATGTCCAAGGGGCCCGGGACGGTGCGCCGTGTCCTGGACGTGCCCTTCGAGCGGCCACGTGACATCGGCTCCCTGGTCGAGTCGCGTGAGTTCTCCGAGCTCTACAACGACCTGTGGAGCCTGTTCAAGTCGGAGATCGACCTGTCCGGCGCCTCCGCGTAAGGAACCGCAGTGATAACGATCAAGGAAGAGATCGACGTCCCGAGCCCGCGCAGCCGGGTCTGGGAGGTCGTGTCGAGCCCCTCGGACGTCGTGTCGTGCATCGCCGGGGCCGAACTCGGCGAGGCTCATGACGACGGGTCGTTCGACGGGGCCCTGGTGATCAAGTTCGGGGCGATCCGGGTGAAGTTCGCGGCCCGGATCACGCTGGACCTGGACCCGGGGGAGTTCGAGGGCCGTTTGTCGGCCCGCGGGGGCGACGGGCAGGGGGCGACGCGCTTCCGCGGCGATGCGACCTTCCGCGTGGTAGACGGTGCGGAGCCTGGCAGCGCGCGGGTGCTCATGGACGGCGAGGTGACCCTCAGCGGCAAGCTCGCCTCGCTGGTCGAGTCGGGCGCCGGCGTCGTGGTCTCCCGGATGACCAAGGACTTCACCGCCAAACTCATCGCCCTGTGCGGAGAGCCCGCTGCCGAGGCCGCCGAAGCCGCGGTCGCTGCCGCACCGGCCGGCTCCGGTGCTCCGGAAGGCTCCACCGTTCCGGCCCCCGTCGGCGCACCCGCCGCCGCTCCCGCCGGCCAGGAGGCGAGCGGCACCTGGCTGGGCAGGGTGCGTGCCTGGTTCGGCAAGTTGCTGGGCCGCAAGCAGAAGCCGTCGCGGTCACCGCAGTCGCCGCCCGCGCGACCGTCGGCTTCCGGCACGGAAGCCCCCGGCGCTCCATCCCCTCAACCGCAGCAGACGACGCAGACCGAGGAGGTCGGCAGTGGCAATGCCTCGGCTCAATAAGGTGATCGGCGCCCTCGAAGCGGGGCAGCACGTCTTCGCGTCGTTCGCCGCGGCCGACCCGTCCGCCGCCCTGGAGTTCGGCACCACCGGGTACGACGCCCTGGTGTTCGAGACCGAGCACAAGCCCTGGGACGTCCCGGCGCTGCGCGACAGCCTGCAGTACCTGCTGAACCGGCGGCAGATCTTCGGCGCCGACAGCGTGGCACCCGCGCTCACCCCGCTGGTCCGGATACCGGTCAACGGCGGCGAGAAGGGGCAGTGGCAGGCCAAGCAGGCGCTCGACCTGGGCGCGTACGGCATCGTGTGGCCGCACATCTCCACGGTCGAGGAGGCGTACAACGCGGTCGCCGCCTGCCGCTACCCGCGGCTGCCCGACCGCCCCCGCCATGAACCCGCGGGCTTGCGCGGTGACAGCCCGGCCGCCGCGGCCCGCTACTGGGGCATCTCCAACGCGGAGTACTACGCGAAGGCGGACGTCTGGCCGCTCGACCCGGACGGCGAGATCCTGGTGGCCCTCATGATCGAGGACCAGCTCGCCATCGAGAACCTGCCGGACATCCTCGACCAGGTTCCGGGTATCGGCCTGATCATCATCGGCGAGGGTGACATGAGCCAGGAGCTGGGCATCCCCCGTCAGTACGACCACCCGCTGATGCGGGAGTCCAAGCGCCGCATCCTCGACATCTGCGCCGCCCGTGGAGTCCCGGTCGGCCACCCCCATGTGACGGCCGACAACGTCAAGCAGGTACTGGACGACGGCTACCGGTTCCTGATGTCCATGCCGGTACGGACCTACCCCGGCCTGGAGCTGGGTCGGACGCTGACCGGCCGCGACTGAGCCGCACGTACCCGCGCCGCGTTCCGGCGGCGCCGCATTCCACATCCACGGTCCCGTGTCCCGCGGTCCCGCCCCTCGCCGTACGCGCGGTTAGGCGCTCGGCATGTTGAGTTTCGGAGTTTCCATGCATATCGACTGTCACGGCCACTTCACCACGGCCCCGGCCGCGTTGGGGGAGTGGCGCACGCGGCAGATCCGGGCGTTCGAGGAATCGGGCGCGCGGGTGTCGCCCGCCGAACTGCGCATCAGCGATGACGAGATCACCGAGGCCATCGAGAACGGGCAGTTGAAGCTCCAGAAGGAGCGGGGCACCGACCTGGCGCTGTTCTCGCCGGGCGCGGGCAAGATGGCGCACCACTACGGCGACGAGCAGACCAGCCTGGCCTGGTCGCACGTCAGCAACGACCTGATCGCCCGGGTGTGCGGGCTTTTCCCCGACCGGTTCGTCGGGGTGTGCCAGCTGCCGCAGTCCCCGGGCGAGGCGCTCGCCTCCTCGGTTCGCCGCAGCGCGGTGGAACTGCAGCGCTGTGTGGAGGAACTGGGCTTCGTCGGTTGCCTGCTCAACCCGGACCCGTCGGACGGCTACTGGCAGGCGCCGCCGCTGACCGACAAGGTCTACTACCCGCTCTACGAGAAGATGGTGGAGCTGGACGTCCCCGCGATGGTGCACGTCGCGATGTCGCGCAACTCCGCGATCCAGGGCACCTGCGCGCACTACCTCGGCGGCGACACCACGGCGTTCATGCAGCTGTGCCAGTCGGACCTGTTCAAGGACTTCCCGACGCTCAAGCTCGTCATCCCGCACGGCGGAGGTGCCGTTCCCTACCACTGGGGCCGCTACCGCGGGTTCATGCAGGACCAGGGGCGGCCGCCGCTGGAGGAGGCGGTGCTGCGGAACGTCTTCTTCGACACCTGTGTGTACCACCAGCGCGGCATGCAGCTCCTGGTGGATGTCGTCCCCGCGCAGAACATCCTCTTCGCCTCGGAGATGATCGGCGCCGTCCGCGGGGTGGACCCGGAGACCGGGCACCGGTTCGACGACACCGGCTACCTGCTGGACTCGCTGGAGTCGCTGAGCGAGCCGGACCGACAGGCGATCTTCGCGGGCAACGCGCTGCGGGTGTTCTCCCGGCTGCCCGCCGTCTTGGCCGCCAGGGGCATCACTGCCCCGGCCCCCACCCCCGCGTCCGCCCCGTCCCCCGTGCCCACCGGCTCGGGCCCGGCCGGCACGTCCGCCACCACCGCGAAGGAGTCCGGCAAGTGAAGGTCTACGAGGCGCTCGCCGAGGCGTTCGTCAACGAGGGCGCGAGCGACGTCTTCGGCATGATGGGCGACGCCAACATGCACTGGATGAACGCCCTGCACGACCGCGGCGTGAAGCTGTACGAGGTGCGGCACGAGGGCTCCGGCCTGGGCATGGCCGACGGCTGGGCGCGCACCGCGGGCCGGCCCGGGGTGGTCACCACCACCAGCGGCCCGGGCACCGCGCAGCTGGCCACCTCGATGATTGTGGCGGCCCGGGCCCGTACCCCGCTGGTCGCGTTCTGCGGCGAGACGCCGGTGGGCGACGAGTCGGCCGTGCAGTACCTGGACCAGCGCCGATTCGCCGCCGCCATCGAGTGCGGCTTCGTCCACGTCTCTCGGCCCGAACTCGCCGAGGAGGCCGTGCAGCGTGCCTTCTACCTGGCCAGGACCGAGTCCCGGCCGATCATGCTCAGCGCCCCGATCGACGTGCAGGTCATGGAGTACGAGGAGGCGGGCCCGTACGTCCCGTCCACCGAACTCATCGACACCGCGCGGCTGCTGCCGGACCCGGGCCGCGTGGAGCAGGCCGCGGCGATCGTCCAGGCGGCCAAGCGGATCGTGGTCATCGCCGGACGCGGCGCGCGCTCCTCGGAGTCCGGCGAGGAACTGCTGAGCTTCCAGCGGCGGACCGGGGCGCTGCTGGCCACCACGCTTCAGGCGAAGAACTGGCTGTGCGACGCGACCGAGTTCCACGTCGGGATCTCCGGGCTTTACGGCAACAAGGTCGCGATGGAACTGCTCCAGGAGGCGGATTGCGTGATCGCGGTCGGTGCCAGCCTGAACCACTACACCACCGAGCACGGCCTGCTCTTCCCCGACGCCACCTACGTGCAGATCGACACCGCGCAGAACGTGGTGATGGGCAACGGCCGGGCCGCCGAGTGCTATGTACGGGCCGACGCGCGCACCGCGCTCGCCGAGCTGAACCAGGCTCTGGAGCAGCGCTCACTGCAGGTGGAGGGCTTCCACACCGACGACGTGCGGCGCCGGCTCGCCGACGCGCTGGCGGAGCCGTCCGGCTACGAGACCGAGCCGGGCCGGCTCGACCCGCGCGAGGCGATCCGCGTGCTGGACGCCGCGCTGCCGCGCGAGATCGGGCTGGTGCTCGGCAGCGGTCACCAGACCGACTTCGGCACGATGCTCTTCCAGCGCTCCCGCGAGGTGCTGTCGAACTACGGCATGTTCGGCGCGATCGGCCAGGCCCCGCTGCTGACCATCGGCTCGATCGTGGCCGACGGCGGCCGCCCGGCCTTCGTGGTGGAGGGCGACGCCAGCTTCCTGATGCACCTGTCGGAGTTCGAGACCGCCTGCCGGTACGGCATCCCGGTGCTGGTGGTGGTGATGAACGACGAGGGCCTGGGCGCGGAGTTCCACAAGGCGAAGGCGAAGGGCCTGGACCCGCAGCTCGCGGTGATCCCGAACCCGGACCTCGGCCCGGTAGCGATCGCGCTCGGCGGCGCCGGCGCCACCGTCCGTACCGCCGGCGAACTGCGCGACGCGCTCGCGGAGTTCGTCCGCGACCCGCGCCCGACCGTGGTCGACGTGCGGATCACCCGGAACGTGCTGAGCGTGCCCTACCGGCGGCTGCAGTACGGCGAGGACGTGTGATGACCTCCCTGTCGGTCCTGCTGGGGGACTACCCGCACACCCGGCCGCTGAAGGACGGCACCGTCCCGGTCCCCGGGGTGGAGTGCGACTACGTGACCGCGTCGCCGCTGTACTCCGCCTTCGCCCGGATGGTCAGGAACCTGGAGTACGACGTCTGCGAGATGGCGCTGGCGACGTACTTCCAGGCCAGGGAGGCCGGCGTGCCGATCACACTGCTGCCGGTGGCGATGATCGGCGGCACCCACCACGCCTCGCTCACCCGCCTGCCGGACGGGCCGGCGCTCTCCCCGCGGCAACTGGCCGGCGCCCGGGTCGGGGTGCGCTCCTACAGCCAGACCACCGGCCTGTGGGTGCGCGGCGTGCTGCGCGAGGACTACGGCGTGCAGCCGTCGGACGTCACCTGGGTCACCACCGAGGAGCCGCACGTCGCGCAGTACCGCGAGCCGGACAACGTCCAGCGGTCGAAGGCGGCCAAGGTCGCCGACCTGCTGCGCGAGGGCGACGTGGCCGCGGCGGTGCTCGGCCCGCGCGCCATCGGCACCCAGGGCGTCGAACTCGTCCCGGTTCTGCCGGACGCGCCGGCCGCCGCGCAGGCGTGGATCGACCGGCACCGCACCGTGCCGGTGAACCACATGGTCGTGGTGCGCAACGAAGTCGCCAAGCGGCACCCCGAAGCGGTCGCCGCACTGGTGCGGGCGCTGCGCGAGACGATCCGGCTGACCGCGGACGAGCGCGACGACTCACCGGCCGGCCGCGTGGTCGCCGCCGGCTGGAGCGAGCCGCTACGGACGGCCGTCGAGATCGGCGCCCGCTACGCCCTGGAGCAGCAGGTCGTGCGCTCGGGGATCGACGTCGACCGGATCGAGAAGGAGGCCCCGTTCCTTGACGCGTGACGCAGCCGAAGCAACGAGCGGCCACGGAGACGAGATGGAGCAGCAGTGAACACGGACGGACTGCGGTACCGGCCGAAGGCGCCCACGCGCAAACCCGAGGTCTGGACACCGGACCTGCTGGAACGCGTGGAGTGGCGCAGGCGCGCGGCCGACGAGCCCTTCCGCGGCGTCGCCGACGTGTCCGGCGTACGCCCCGGCCTGTTCCCGCTGCACACCACCGGCGTGGACGTCAGCGGAGTGCGCCGCGCGGGAGGGGACTATCTCGCCGCCCTCAAGCCGGACCAGCTGGCCGAGGGCCGGCGGCCGATGGACGACGTGACCTGGCGGCACTGGGCCAACGGCGCCCGCTACTTCCTGCGGCACGGCGTGTGCCTGGAGGAACTCGACGACCAGGGCAGGCGGCTGGCGCTCGACGTCATCCGGTTCAGCCTCAGCGACTCCGGCTTCGCACAGGTCCTCGACCTGATGCACCTGAACCTGACGATCGGCGAGCTGCGCGGCGAGGAGGACCTGCTCAACGAGTGGCTGTACTGGTTCACCGTCTACGGCGACCCCGGCAAGGGCTCCGAGCCGTGGGGCTGGCAGCTCGACGGCCACCACGTCAACGTCAACTGCGCCTTCGTCGGCGACCAGATGGTGCTCACCCCGACCTTCCTCGGCGCGGAACCGGTCCACGCCACCTCAGGAAAGTACGCCGGCACGCATGTCTTCCGGCGCGAGGAGACCATCGGGCAGGAGCTGTTCGACAGCCTGACCGGGCGCCAGCGCGAGCAGGCCGTGACCGGCGAGGTGCTGCCGCCCGACCTGTTCGTCGGTGCCTTCCGGGACAACTACGAACTCAACTATCAGGGGCTGCTCTTCAGCGACCTCAATGGCCGGCAAGCCGAGTTGGCCGCCGAGATGGTCGGTTTGTACGTCGGCCGCGCCGGCAGCGGCCACGCCCGGGGCCGGATGGAGGAGGTGCTCGCCCGCCGGGAGGAGACCTACTTCTCCTGGATCGGCGACGGCGGCCCGGACAGCGCCTTCTACTACCGCGTGCACAGCCCGGTGATCCTCATCGAGTTCGAGCACCAGGCCGGCGTGATGTTCGACAACGACGTGCCGACCCGGCGGCACATCCACACCGTGGTCCGTACCCCGAACGGCAACGACTACGGAGCCGACCTGCTGCGCCAGCACCACGAGCGGCACCACCGGCACGGGCATGGCGACGGGCACGGGCAGCAGGACCGACACGGCACCGAGGCGGACCAGACGTGAAGCAGAAGGAGTCGAAGATGAAGTTGGTTGTGGGCCGGGACGACCTCGCGGCGGCAGCGCTGGGCGCGGCCCGGGAACGTGGGGCGGACATCGAGCGCCAGAACGTGAAGCCGGTGCACAAGGCATCCCGGGGTTTCGTGAACGACCAGGCGGTCGACGTGTGCGAACTGGCAGTGGTGACGCTGCTGCAGGCCGTCGCCTACGACAAGCCGGTGGTACTGCTTCCGGTCACCACGCTCGGCCGCACCCAGCACCAGACCCTGGTCACCATGGGCAACCTGTCGGTGAAAGACATCGAGGGCCGCAGCGTCGGCGTCCGCTCCTGGAGCCAGACGACCGGAGTGTGGGTGCGCGGCTTCCTCACCGAGCAGTACGGCGTGGACCTGCGCAAGGTGGACTGGACGGTGTACGAGTCCGGGCACGTCGACTCCTACCAGGACCCGTCGTGGGTGCGGCGGGCGCCGGAAGGGGCCAAGCTGCAGGCGGACTTCCTCGACGGCCGCCTCGACTACGGGGTCATGGGCAACGAGCTCCCGGCCGACGACCGTATCCGCACGGCCGTCCCGGACGCGCTCGACGTCGGCGCGCAGTGGACCGCGGACCGGGGATTCCTCCCCCTCAACCACGTGATCGGCGTGACCGCGGAAGCGGCCTCGGAGCACTCCGCGGCGATCGTCGCCATGTACGACGCGATGCGCGAGACAGCTGCGAAGGACCCGGGCGGGACGAACCCAGTGGGCTTCGAGGCGCTGCGCGGGCCGGTCAGCCTGGCCGCCCGGTACGCGCTGGAACAGGAAGTGCTCCCGCGACCGGTGGACTTCGAGGAGCTGCTGGAGCAGTCCTGCGTCGCCCTCGGCGTCACCCCCGCGCGCCTGGGCGGCTGAAGAAGCACCCCGGCACCACGTTCGCACGCACCTATCCGATTGGAAGGCAGGTCATGGCAAAGCTCTCGGTGGCCCTCGGAAACTACCGGCACGCCCAGGCGCTGGTCGACGGCAGCATCCCGGTGAACGGCTACGACGTCGAGGAGGTACGGGTCAGGCCGATCATCGGCGCCTACCGGCGGATGATCAGGGACCTGGAGTTCGACGTGTGCGAACTCGCCCCGGTCTCCTACCTGATGGCCCTCCAGGAGGACGTGCCGCTCACCGCGGTGCCGGTCTTCCTCAACCGCCGCTTCCACCACGGCGACATCCAGTGCGCCGCCGACTCGGGCATCCGCGTCCCGAAGGACCTGGAGGGACGCCGGGTCGGGGTGCGCGCCTACACCGTGAGCACCGGCGTGTGGGTGCGCGGGGTCCTGAGCAACGAGTACGGCGTGGACGTCGACAAGATCACCTGGGTGGTCGACGACGACGACCATATTGAGGGGCGGGCACCGGCGAACGTCGAACGGGTCACCGACGGCCGCTCACTGGGCGAGTTGCTGCGCGCCGGCGAGATCGACGCCGCGTTCACCGGCAACGCCGGTACCGGGCGGGCCGGCGCGCCCAAGGCCGGCTGGACCGCCACGGCCGAACCCACCGCCACCGAAGCCACCGCCTCCGGTGACGCGGCCGCCGACGAGGGCCCGTATCCGCTGTTCGCCGACGCCGACGTGCTCGGTGCCGACTGGTACCTGCGCACCGGGATCTACCCGCTGCACTCGGTCGTCGCGCTCCGGTCCGATCTCGTCAAGGACGATCCTGACCTGCCCACGGCGCTCTACGCGGCGCTGGCCGACAGCAAGCGGCGACAGGTCGCCGCTGACCCGGAGTGGACGGAACTGCCGCGGCTGGGCCGGCAGGCCCGGCAGGTCGGCGGCGACCCGATCCCCTACGGCTTCGAAGCGAACAAGGCCACCCTCCAGGCCCTGGTGCGCTACTCGCGGGAACAGGGTCTGCTCGAAGCGGACTTCCCCAGCGAACCCCGCCGGCTGTTCGCCGAAGGCGACTACCCCGGCGCCTGAGCCGACGCCGCCCCGGACACCGGCCCGGGGCCGCGTACCGCGACTGCCAGCACATCCCAAGGCGAAGGAAATCGGACGAACATGGATATCGTCGACACGCACTGTCACATCATCTCGCAGGACCTGGCGGTCTACCCGCGGGCGCCGATCGGCGGCAAGCAGTCCGAGTGGGCTGCCTCCAGGCCGGTCACCGCGGAGGAGATGGTCTCCCGGATGGACGACACCGGCATACGCCAGGCCGTCCTGGTGCAGGCCACCACCGCCTACGGGTACGACAACTCCTACGTCCTGGACAGCCGCAAGCGGTGGCCCGGCCGGTTCGTCGCCGTGGGCACCTTCGACCCGCTCAAGCCCGGGGCCGGCGCGCGCCTGGCGGACCTGGTCGGAGACGGGGGTCTCGCCGGGGTCCGGCTGTTCACCAGCGGCAGCACCGTACCCGAGCAGGGACAGTGGTTCGCGACACCGGAGACGTACGACTTCTGGCGGTCGGCCGAGGAACTGGGCGTCACCGTCTGCCTCCAGATGCGGCACGGGCCCGCGACGAAGCACCTGATCTCGGTGCTGGTGCGGTTCCCCGGGGTGCGCGTCCTGCTGGACCACATGGGCTACCCCGATATCGCCTCCTCACCCGCGGAGGCCGGCCGGGAGATCGCCGCTCTCGCGAAGAACCCCGGCCTGCACCTGAAGCTGACCCACCGGAACCTCGAACGGCTCCACGACGCCGGTGACAAGGCCGCTGACTTCCTCCAGCCGGTCATCGACTCCTTCGGCGCAGACCGGATCGCCTGGGGCTCCAACTGCCCTGCGGCGGAGCAGTCGTTGCCCGAACTTCGCAAGCTCGCCGAGACCGTGCTGGCCGACCTGCCAGAACAGGCACGGGCCGACATCTTCGCCGGCACGGCCCGCCGCCTCTACCCCGGCCTCGGCGTGGTCCACGACTGACCGCCTGGCACGCGGGCGTCCCGCCACTCACCGGACCGGATACGGGCGCCTCTCCCCTTCTAGACACGTAGGCGATCATGGTGCAGAGCGACAACGGCATCACCCACGACACCAGGGCATCCGCGACCCGGTACAGCCAGGCGTACGACGAACTGCGCTCGCTGCTGCTGTCAGGCAGCATCGAGCCCAACACGCGACTGACCGAAGCCGACCTGACCAGGATGTGCAACGTCTCGCGAGGGACCATGCGGGCCGTTCTCGTCCGCTTGGCGCAGGAGGGATACCTCACCAGCGAGGTCAACCGCGGTGTTCGCACCAGGATCTTCTCCCCTGAAGAGGCGAAGGACATTCTGGAGGCGCGCGAGACCCTCGAATCCGCGCTGGCCGGAAAAGCCGCGGAGCGGGCCACCCAGGACGAGATCCGCGAACTGCGGGCCACCCTGGAGGGAATGACGGACGCCCGGGCGCGAGGCGACCAGGCAGCGTATTCGCAGGGAAATCGCCGATTCCACCAGCAGGTAAAGGCCGCCGCCCATCAGATGACACTGTCCCGCGCCTACGACACCCTGCTCTACCCCCTCGTGATGCGCCAATATCGCAATGTCTCCGCCCAACATCCCAGGACCGGGTCGGTCGAAGAACACCAGACCATTCTTCTCGGCATCGTGACCCGAAACCCCGAGGCAGCCACCGCAGCGATGCGCCACCACGTCGCCACCGCTCGGCACGCACTCGTCCTCGGCTAGCGACGAGTTCAGCTATCCGATAACCGAAAGAGCATCATGCGCAATGGCGGTCAAGCGAAACGCGACGGTGGGCTCGTCGGACGGAACGCGTTCCGGGTTGATCCCCGTGGCGCACCCGATCCGACTCGCGTAGTGGAAGCGCTTCTTCCACGTCAGACAATCACGGTGACAGGAGATCTCATGACCCAGCACGACGCGGAAAGCCCCACCGCAAGAACCACCGGGCGGGCGGAGCACGGCAGCGCGGGGCCCACGCGCACCAGGGCCCGGGCCGGCGCCCGGTTTGTCGCGGCGGGCAGCGCCGTGGTGCTCTGCGCGGTGGCACTCACCGCGTGCGGAGGCGGCGGTACCTCCAAGAACTCCGACGGGACCACCACGGTCACCGTCGGGGTCGCGGGCAACATCTTCGACATGCCGATCCGTCTGGCCGAGGCCAACGGCTACTTCAGCAAGCAGAAGCTGAAGGTCAAGTACGTCACCACGACCGCCGCCACCGGAACTTCCGCGCTGGAATCGGGCTCGATCCAGTTCCTCAACGACAGCCCCACCGACTTCGTGTCGGCGATCGGCAAGAAAGTCCCGGAGACCGCGATCGCGGCAGACGGCGGCGGCAACCCGCTCGGCCTGATCGTCAGCACCAAGTTCGCCAAGGCGCACGGGCTGACCGCCGACACTCCGGCGGCCCAGGTCGCCAAGGCCCTGGACGGCTCGACCGGCGGTTCCAGCTCGGCGAACACCAAGGGCGAGGCGAGCGTCTTCCTCAAGGCGTACGGCGTCGACGCCGGCAAGGTGAAGTGGGTGTCGCTGCCCAGCCCGGCCGCCGACAAGGCCGCCTTGAAGAGCAACCAGATCGACTGGTTCGTCACCTCGCAGCCGACTCCGCTGGCCATCCAGGGCACCGGCGACGGTGTCGTGGTGGCCGACTCCATCAAGGTGACGGCCTGGTCCGAGCAAGAGGCCGGGTACGGACAGGTCGTGGTCGGCCGTAACAGCTACCTCTCCCAGCACGCCGACATCGCCAAGAAGTTCGCCACCGCGGTGCAGCAGGCGACGGCCTACATGAACGCCAACATCGACTCGGCCACCGTGCAGACCGTGGCACAGAAGGCGCTGCCCGGCGTGCCGGCGGCGGTCATCAAGGCCAGCCTCCCCCAGGTCGGGTGGCCCAAGAGCGACACGATGACGGCCGCCGACTGGACCAAGACAGTGACGTTCGTCAACTCGCTGGGGGCACTGACCCAGGAGGCGAAGGTCACTTCCGACAACTGGACCAACAAGTACCTGCCGTAGCACTGCCCGCTGGCGGCTGAAGAGACTGGAAGGAGCAGATGGTGGTGACTGCTACCCGTGAGATAGCGGAAAAGAAGGTCGGGACGAAGGTTCCGGCGGCAACCGGCAAGAAGGAGGCCGGCCGGTGGCGGGGCACCGTCCTGGTGGTGGTGCTGCGCCTCGCCGTGATCGCGCTCTGCCTGATCCTGTGGCAGGTGATGAGCGGTCCGGTGATCCCGGAGTACGCGGTGAGCAAACCGACCGACGTGTGGACGGCGCTTCACCACCTGCTCGGCTCGTCGCAGGGGTGGACCGACATCAAGACGACCTCGTTCGAGGTGGTGGTCGGGTTCGGCATCGGCGTGGCGATCGGCACCGTGATGGGCCTGGTGCTGGGCTCCTTCCCGCTCGCCGGGCGGGTGATGGAGCCGCTGGTCGCGGCCGTCAACGGCGTCCCCAAGATCGCGCTGGCCCCGCTGTTCGTGCTGTTCTTCGGGATCGGCTCCTGGTCGAAGATCTACATCGCCGCCACCGGTGTGGCCTTCGTGGTCTTCTACAACCTCTACTTGGGGCTGCGGCTGCGGGAGCGCGAACTCGTGGAGATCATTCAGGTGATGGGCGGCCGCAAGCACCACGTGCTCAGCTACGTGACCGTCCCGACGCTGGCCGCGCCGTTCTTCGCCGCGCTCAAGACCGGCGGTCCGCTGGCCATCCTCGGCGTCATCGGCGGGGAGTTCATCGCCTCGTCCGAAGGGGTGGGCCACGAGCTGTTCACCTCCGCGATGAACCTGGACGCCGCGACCGAGTTCGCCGGGTTGATCGTCCTGATGGCGATCACGTTGATCCTCAACGGCATCCTGGGCCAGTTGGACAAGTACGCCCTCAAGCGGCTCGGCCTGGCCACCCGCCACGCGTCGGGCCCGCGCCCGTAACACCAAGGTCCCTTGTCACGACGACTTCCCGCCTGTCAATCAGCGGCCCCCGGGCTGCCGAGCATTCCCTTCACGTGCATTCGAGATGCAAAGGAGCACTCTCGACATGTCTGGTTCCAGACCTGACTCGACAGACGTTTCCACGCCCCACTCCGGCCGCCCCACTCCGGCCGACCCGGTCGCCGGCAGATCCGGAGGTCCTTCCCGCCGCTTCGTCCTGGGATCGCTGGCGGCCACCGTCAGTGCCGCCGCGGCTGTGCCGCTGCTCGGCGCGATGCCCTCCGCGGCAGCGGCTCCGGCCAGGCGAGCGGCGGCGCCCAGGAGCGCCACGCGGGAACTCGTCTACTTCAACACCTGGAAGGGCACCCAGATCTACGGGGCCTGGTTCGACCCCGGCTGCGGCGACCTGACGCCGATCGGGCCGGTGGGCGACGCCAACGCCGACTGGGCGGTCACGCACCCGACGCTGCCGATCCTGTACGTGGCGACCATGGCGGTCGGCGGCGTCGTCGACACCTTCCGGATCGACCCGGCGAGCGGCGCCCTGACGAAGACCGGTGAGCTGTCCACCGGCGGCACCGGCCTGAACGGCGGCGGGGTGTCGTACATCGGCATCGACCAGCCGTCCAACACCCTGCTGGCCACGAACTTCGAGGACGGCTTCACCGCCGCCGTGCCGATCTCCCGGACCGGCGAGCTGGCCCCGCCCGCCTCGCTCGCGCAGGACACCGGCTCCGGCCCCAACCCCCGGCAGGCCGGCCCGCATCCGCACCACGCGGAGGTCGATCCGAGCGGCAGGTTCGCCCTGGTCGCGGACTTCGGCGCCGACCGCGTCTTCGTCTACCGCTTCGACCGGGAGACCCGCACCCTGTCCACGGGCGGCCCGGCCGGCCCGTACGCCTACGCGACGGCGGCCGGCTCCGGTCCGCGCCGGGTCGCCTTCCACCCCGACGGCCGCACCGTCTACCTGCTGAGCGAACTCAGCTCGGACCTCCAGACCCTCCAGTGGAACCCGGCCAGCGGTGAGTTGACGCAACGTCAGACAGTCGCCCTCGACGGCCCCGACTTCACCGGCGCGAAGAGCGCCTCCGACCTGGCGATCAGCGCCGACGGCCGCTTCGTCTACGCCGGCAACCGGGGCGAGAACTCGCTCATGGTCTTTGCCGTCGCCCCGCGGACCGACCTGCTCAGCACGCTCCAGAGCGTCCCCTGCGGAGGCACCACGCCCTGGGGCTTCACGGTCCATCCGAGCGGGCGGTGGCTGCTCGTTGCCAACGAGGCGAGCAGCACCGTCAACGTGTTCGGCATCGACCAGCACTCCGGGAGGCTCACGGACACCGGCACCTCTCTGGCCGTGCCCAACCCGGACTCCATCACCTTCTTCCGCCCCTGACACCGCTTTCCCGGGTGCTCGCGCGTCACTGCGCGGGCACCCCGGAAGCGCGCCCGCCGTGCAGGGGTTCCCGCGGTCGCTGCAGCTGCGGTGCCGGCGAGGGAGTGGCGCCGAAACGTTCGGGTGCATTCGTCCCTGTCGGCCATTCGCCTTTCCTGAACCAAGAAAGTAATTTCCTTCCGCCTGCTCGAATCACGCTCACGAAGTGGTCCCGAGCGGTTTTCCGCATGTCCGTGTGAAAACCTGTGGATGGTTCGCCCGGCGCAATAAATCCGACCGTTTCATTGACGGTGATTCAGGTGCGGAGTAGCGTCCCGCACGGCCTCCAGGAAAACACGGGTCAACCCGGTTCTGGTAGCGAGTGGTTGGCCGCCGGCCCAGGGAAAGGGCCACCCGTATTCCGGCGGTCTCTCATGGTCCGGCGGTCATGCCGGATTCGGCAGATCCTCTCTTGCCCCGGCATGTCCACTCAAGGTGAAGCCCGATCATTCAATCGACGGAAGCTGGAAGAGAAATGGGATCATCCGAGAAAAAGGGTATAGGGCGTCGCGCGTTCCTGGCCGCGAGCGCGGCCACCGCCGGCGCCGTGCTGCTGCCCAAGCCGTCCTTCGCCGTGGCGGCAGCCAGTAGCGGCAAGAAGGGTGTGATGCTGATGAACCGCATCGCGCCGTCGAAGTCGACCCTGTACATCGCGAACGCCGACGGGTCGAACGAGCGCCAGCTGCTGTCGGGCACCGACGCGGCGTTCGACCGGCACGCCAACTACTCGCCCGACGGCAAGACGATCTACTTCACCTCGGAGCGGTCCGGGGACGGCAACGCGAACATCTACTCCGCGAGCCTGAACGGCTCGGGCCAAGGCGTCGGTGTCACCTCCGTGATCGGTGGCCCCGCGGTGTACGACAGCGCCACCCTGTCCCCGGACAAGCGGACCCTGGCCTTCTCCTCCACCCGCTCCGCGGACCACCTGTCGCAGATCTGGTTGATGGACACCAAGACCGGCGCGCTCACCAACCTCAGCGGCACCGCGGCGCTGGCCGGCGACCCCAGCAGCCCCGACGGCCACTTCCGCCCGGTCTGGTCGCCCGACGGCCAGTGGATCGCGTTCTCCAGCGACCGCAACACGCAGTGGATGGGCCACGACAACGGCACCGGCTGGGAGCACACCCAGGAACTGAGCATCTATGTCATCAAGCCCGACGGCACCGGGTTCCGGCAGCTGGCGACCAAGCCCGGCTACTGCCTCGGCTCGCCCAAGTGGTCCCCGGACGGGCAGCGGATCGTCTACTACGAG
Source organism: Streptomyces sp. NBC_00448 (assembly GCF_036014115.1). Lineage (NCBI taxonomy): Bacteria > Bacillati > Actinomycetota > Actinomycetes > Kitasatosporales > Streptomycetaceae > Streptomyces > Streptomyces sp. NBC_00448. The sequence goes on along the minus strand of NZ_CP107913.1, from coordinate 481,155 downwards.
ATGACGGTGCAGAACACCTGGGACGCTCACCGCCCGGAGGACATCGGGATCGCCGAGTCGCAGATCGTCTCGGTCGACCTCGCCACCGGCACCGACCGCGTCGAGCACACCTCCGGCGCCAACCTGAAGGTCTCGCCGCAGTACGTCACCAACACCGAGATCGGCTACCTGCTCAAGAACGGCGCGGACGAGGGCCTGGTCTACGTCAATGGCTCGATCCCCAACCTCACCCGCGCCGGGGTACGTTCACCGTGCTGGTCACCGGACGGGAAGTCGGTGATCTACGAGAAGCAGGACTTCACCGTCCGACCCCTCGACGAGACCCTCTACAGCTGGGACGCGGACTGGGACTACCGCTTCTGCGACGTCTTCCCGGCCCTGTCGCTCCAGGGCAAGTTGGCGATCACCCAGAAGCAACTCGGCGCGGCCATGTCCGATGTCGTCACCATGAACCCGGACGGCACCGACCAGAAGGTGGTCTTCGACACCACCACCTCGGGCCTGGACCAGACGCTGGTCGCCGAGGGCCTGGCCGGCGCGTTCCGGCCGACCTGGTCGCCGGACGGCGAGTGGCTCGCGTTCGGCCTGGGCGGCTGGTTCCAGGAGCGCGCCGTCATGACGGCCGCGATCTGGCGGGTCCGCAGCGACGGCACCGGCGCGCAGGCGCTCACCGACAACTCCACCAACTCCGGCTTCCCGAGCTACTCGGCCGACGGGACCAAGCTCGTCTACCGGGTGTGGGGCGCGCAGAACGGCCTGCGCGTCCTCGACCTCACCACCATGACGACCACCGTCCTCACCACCGAGTCCGACAACCTGCCCGACTGGTCCCCGGACGACAGCCTCATCCTGTTCACCCGCAAGACCGCGCCGACCAACTTCGACGTCTGCACCATCAAGCCCGACGGCACCGGCCTGACCGTCCTGACCAGCAGCGGCGCGAACGACGGCCACGCGGTCTGGAACCCGGACGGACGCATCCTCTACAACACCGGGATGTACGGCTTCCGGGAGGAGGCCGCGCTGTACGACAACACCTTCCAGCCGTACGGCATGGTCATGGTCATGAACGCCGACGGCTCCGGCAAGACGATGCTGACCGACAGCCAGTGGGAGGACTCGATGCCGCTGTACCTCCCGCAGGCCGTTCTCACCGGCGGCGGCCAGGGCCAGTCCGGCGGGCAGAGTGGCGGCCAGGGCCAGTCCGGCGGTCAGGGCCAGAGCGGAGGCCAGGGTCAAAGCGGCGGCCGGTCCGGCGGCCAGGGCGGCAGCGGGGGCCGCGGCGGCAGGTGACCTCGTGCCGTGACAACCCGCGGTAGAAGCCCGTCGGCTGCTTCCCTTCGTCTGCGCGAGGAGGGGAAGCAGCCGACCGGCTCAGGTCACTGCTCGTCGCCAGGAGCCTTCCGGGCCCGCACGACCTCCCAGATCTTGAGCCGTTCGGCCCGCATGCTCTCGCGTGTCTGCCCGTCGAGACCGGAGAACGGTTTGTCCAGGAGCAGGATGTCGGGGTCCGCGGCCAGGGCGCGCGCGATGATGAACCGTTGCTTCATGCCGGCGGAGAGCTGATCGGGGTAGAAGCCCTCGAAACCCTTGAGCCCGGTCAGCGCGAGTAGGTCGGCCGCGATGCGCAGCCGCTCCTTCTTACCGCGTCCGGCGAGCTCCAGACCGTAGGCGACGTTGTCGATCAGGTAGACCTTCGCGAACGGGGCCCAGCCGAGTCGGGCGCGGGTGTCTTCGGCGTCGTCGTTCTGGCGTTCCACGCCGGCTTCCAGGCCGAAACGGTCGCTGGAGATCCGCAGGTAGGCGCCGGGACGTTGGGGCACGTAGGCGGAGAGCTGGTCGTAGAGGTTGAGGGTGATGCCCCGCTTGCGGGCGTGCGGGGGGATGGTGAGGTCGTCCCACGGGGACGGGGTGGTCGTGGACATGGGGCTCGGCTTTCGGTGCGTCGGTCGTCCGATACCGGGCACCTTCCGGAGAAGCACAGGTTTGGTCAGGCCGCGATCCCCTGGTGGGGGCGGAGGTGGGCGCGTGGATACTGGGCCCATGCGTATCGACTTCGATCCCGCCCAGCAGGACCGCAACGCGTTCTACCGGCTTCTGACCTCGGTGGTCGTGCCCCGGCCGATCGCGTGGGTGTCGACGACCGACCGAGACGGGGTTTCTGACAACCTCGCACCGCACAGCTTCTTCACGGTGTCGTGTGTGAGCCCGCCGATCGTGCAGTTCACGTCGGTGGGGCGGAAGGACTCGGTGCGGAATGTGGAGGAGACCGGGCAGTTCGTGGTGAACCTGGCGCCGGAGCACCTGTTCGAGCAGATCAACGCGACGGCGACGGACTTTCCGCACGGGGTGAGCGAGTTCGACGCGGTGGGGATCGCCCGGGAGCCCAGCGCGCGGGTGAAGCCGCCGCGGGTGGCGGCGTCGCCGGTGGCGCTGGAGTGCGAGCTGCACAGCACGCTCCGGCTGGGGGACTCGACCGTGGTGTTCGGGCGGGTGGTGTACGCGGTGGTGTCGGAGGCCGTGATGGTGGACGGGCTGCCGGACGTCCACGCGCTGCGGCCGTTGACGCGGCTGGGGAAGGACGAGTGGGGCACGCTCGGCGAGGTACTGGAGATCAAGCGGATTCCGCTGGCGGAGTGGCCGAACCCGCTGGGTCGTTGACGGCGGAGGGCGTGCCGGTCGTACCGGTCGTACTGGTCACACCGGCCGTATCGGGCGCGAGAGGTACGTCGGCCCCGCCGCCTTCGGCGCGTACGACCGCCGCACCGGGGCCGGTCGCCGTCCTGCGGGTACGGCGCCGGGCGTAGGCCGTCGCCGCCACCCCGGTCACCCCGAGGAACCCGAGCGCGAGCAGGAACGTCGGCGAGGTGGGCGACGCGGCCCGGGCGCCCGCGATCACGTACGCGGCGGTGTTGGCGGCGCTGCCCGCGGCGGTGGCGGTCAGGAAGGGCGTCAGGCGGATACGGGACAGCGCCGCCGCGTAGTTCGCGGCGGCGAACGGCACGCCCGGGAAGAGCCGCAGCGCGAGAGTGCTCCGGAAACCGTGCTTGCTGAGCTGGCGGTCCAGCGACAGCACGAACCGCCCGCGCAGCAACGGCCGTACGGCGTCGCGCCCGAGGAAACGGCCGAGCAGGAAGGCCAGTCCGGCGCCGAGCACGGTGCCGCCGATCGCCGCGGGCAGCCCGGCGTGGATGCCGTAGAGCGCGCCGGCGGCGGCGTTGAGCAAAGGGCGCGGGACGAAGACGACCGTGGCGACACCGTAGGCCAGCGCGAAGACCAGCACCGCGGAAGTGCCCGAGGTCTGGGGTGGCCAGCCCCTGGTCAGCAGCCGCTGCGGCTGCCACGCGACGGCCAGCGCGATCCCGACGGCCAGCACCGCGACCAGCACGCCGAACCGCGCCCAGGGCGAGAGCATCAGCCGCGAGCAGCGCACCACGGCCCGCGCCGCGGCTCTCCGTACACCCCGTACACCCCGCCCACCCCGCACATCGCGGGCGTCGCGGGCCTCGCGGGCGTCGCGGACATCTGGTCCGGAGGGCGCGGGCGTGAAGTCCGGCTCGGCTTCTGCCATTTGCCGAGCCTAACCGAGGTGGGGGCCGGCCATTGCCCCCGGAGTGCCGGGTCAGGCCGGCTCCTCCACCTCCCGCAGCGCCCGCGGCCCCCCTTCCGCGATCACCTCCGACGCCGTCACCTCCGCACGGCGGTCGAGCAGACCCGCGGTCACGGCGATACCGAGCCCGGCCACCGCGAGGACGGCGCCGACCAGGGTGGGCGACGTCCAGCCCCAGCCGGCCGAGATGGCCACGCCGCCGAGCCAGGCGCCGCCGGCGTTCGCGAGGTTGAACGCGGAGTGGTTGGAGGCGGAGGCGATGGTCGGGGCGTGCCGGGCCTTGTTCATGACCAGCATCTGCAGCGGCGTGGTGGTCATGAAGCCGACCGCGCCGAGGACGACGACCGCGATCGGCGCGGCGACCTTGGAGTGGGCCGCGAAGTGGAAGCCGACCAGGACGACGGCGAGGGCGGCGAGCGAACCGTAGAGGGTGGGGCGCAGCGCGCGGTCGGTGAGCGGGCCGGCGGCGAGGGCGCCCAGCGTCATGCCGATGCCGAACAGCGCGAGCAGGAGGGTGACCGAGGAGTCGGCGAACCCGGTGACCTCGGTCATCATCGAGGCGAGGTAGCTGTAGACGGCGAACACCCCGGCGAACCCGAACACCGCGGTGAGCAGGCCGAGTACGACCTGGGGTTCGCGCAGCGCCCGGATCTCCTGGCCCACGCCGACGTGCTCCTCGGCGGGCAGCCGCGGGACCAGCAGCGCGAGCGAGGCGAGCCCGACGAGGCCGATGGCGGAGACCACGACGAAGGTCGCGCGCCAGCCGAGGTGCTGGCCGAGCGCGGTCGCGGCGGGCACGCCGACGATGTTGGCGACGGTCAGCCCGAGGAACATCGCGGCCACCGCGCGGGCCCGGCGCTCCTCGGCGACCATCCGCGAGGCGACGACCGCGCCGACCCCGAAGAACGCGCCGTGCGGCAGCCCGGCGAGGAACCGGCCGCCGAGCAGCGTCCAGTAGCCCGGCGCGACGGCGGAGGCGAGGTTGCCGACGGTGAACAGCCCCATCAGCAGGAGCAGCATGCGCTTGCGCGGGATACGGGAGCCGAGCGCGGTGAGCAGCGGGGCGCCGACGACGACGCCGAGCGCGTAGGCGGAGACGAGGTAGCCGGCGGTGGGCACGGAGGTACCGAGGTCGCCCGCGACGTTGGGCAGCAGGCCCATCATCACGAACTCCGTGGTGCCGATGCCGAAGGCGCTCACCGCGAGGGCGAGGATGGCCAGGGGCATGGAGGGGTCCTTTACGGGAGCGGAACGGGGTGGGGCAGGACGGGGTGGGCAGGACGGGGCGGGGACGGGTGGGGCGGGGAGACGCAGGTTAAGTTCATCAACGGAACAAAGTGTCCCACGCTGCGAATTCCCGTACGTCACCAGCGGATGAAGAACCGTTGACGGTTGCGTCACCCGGCGGTTCACGCAGGTGGGAGGAGACTGAGGCGGCGGCGCCGGGACGGGCGGCCCAACAGGCGGGCGCGGGGCGGAAAACCGTTCGACGGACGGCGGTCCCGCGGCGCATGATCGTCGCATGTTCCGGCCCGCCTTCCTCGCAGACGCCACCGCAGCAGCGGTCGCGCTGGAGGCTGCCCGGAACGCATCGGTCGCAGCGGTCGCACAGGCCGCGGCCGCCGCACGGCCGGCACTCCTCGACGGCGCATTCGACGGCGCACGAAGCTGACCCTCCCCGGTACGACGTATCCGGCGGACCCCGCAGGGGGAGGGTCGGTACGGCCCGGGGTCCGTGAGGCGGCTCACCGCCTTCCCCCTTCCGGTCACCGCGTGGCACGCGGCGACCGTCGAGGAAGAGTCTTCCCATGCCCAAGCAGGCGTACATCCGCACCAAGCCGCACCTGAACATCGGCACCATGGGTCATGTCGACCACGGCAAGACCACGCTGACCGCCGCCATCACCAAGGTGCTCGCCGACGACGGCAACGGCACCTTCGTGCCGTTCGACCGGATCGACCGGGCCCCGGAGGAGGCGCGGCGCGGCATCACCATCACCATCGCGCACGTCGAGTACGAGACCGGCACGCGGCACTACGCGCACGTCGACATGCCGGGTCACGCCGACTACGTCAAGAACATGATCACCGGCGCGGCCCAGCTGGACGGGGCGATCCTCGTCGTCTCCGCGCTCGACGGCGTTATGCCGCAGACCGCCGAGCACGTGCTGCTCGCCCGCCAGGTGGGCGTGCGGCACATCGTGGTGGCGCTCAACAAGGCCGACGCGGCCGACGACGAGCTGGCCGACCTGGTCGAGTTGGAGGTGCGCGAACTGCTCAGCGCGCACGGCTTCGCGGGCGACACGCTCCCGGTGGTCCGCGTCTCCGGGCTGGGCGCGCTGGCCGGCGAGCCGCGCTGGACCGCCGCGATCCGGGCGCTGCTCGACGCCGTCGACACCTACGTGCCGGTGCCCGAGCGGTACGTCGACGCGCCGTTCCTGCTGTCGGTGGAGAACGTGCTCACCATCACCGGGCGCGGCACCGTCGTCACCGGCGCGGTCGAGCGCGGGGTGGTACGGCCCGGCGACCGGGTCGGCGTACACGGCGTCGACGACGAGGCGCTCACCAGCGTCGTCACCGGCCTGGAGACGTTCGGCAAGCCGATGGAGTCCGCGCAGGCGGGGGACAACGTGGCGTTGCTGCTGCGCGGGGTGCAGCGCGGTCAGGTGCGGCGCGGCGACATCGTCGCGGCGCCGGACAGCGTGACGACGCACCGCCGCTTCACCGCGCACGTCTACTTCGTGCCGGCGGCGGAGGGCGGGCGGCACACGCCGGTCGCCACCGGGTACCGGCCGCAGTTCTACATCCGCACCGCGGACGTGGTCGGCGACGTGTCGCTCGGGTCCGAGGGGATGGCGCTGCCGGGTGACACCGCCGACATCGCCGTCGAGTTGGGGCGTGCGCTGCCGCTGGAGCCCGGGCTCGGCTTCGCGATTCGCGAGGGCGGTCGCACGGTCGGCGCGGGCACGGTGACGTCCCTGGGTTGACCGGTCCCCGGACGGGGCCGGGCGGGTCCGCCCGCCCGGCCCCGTCCTGCCCTGTCCGGTCGGCGGGGGCTGCCGCGCGGTTCCCCGCGTCCCCGCGGGCCCCGGGGGTGGGAGAGGATGGGCCGGTGGAAGGTGAAGCGATTCCGGTGCTGCGGGCCGTGGACTTCGGGGAGGCGAAGCTGCTGCCGGATGTGGACCGCGCGCGGGCGTGGCTGCTGACGGTGGACGGCGCGCCACAGTCGTACGTCGATCTGGCGGACCCGGAGCACCTGGAGTTCGAGTACGTACGGCGTGTCGCGTATGTCGTGGAGGCGGTGTGCGACACGCGGGAGGCGCCGGTGGGGATCGTGCACCTCGGCGGTGGGGCGCTGACCCTGCCGCGCAGGTTCGCGCGGACCGTGCCGGGGGCGGTGCAGGACGTGGTGGAGGCGGACCGCGGCCTTGCCGGGCTGGTCGCGGAGTACCTGCCGTGGGACGCGCCGGAGGTCCGTACCCATGTCGCGGACGCCCGGGAGTGGCTGGCCGGGCGGGCGGACGCGAGCGCCGACGTGCTGGTGGTGGACGTGTTCGGCGGGTCGCGGGTCCCCGCGCACCTGACCACGGTCGAGTGCGCGACGGAGGCGGCACGGGTGCTGCGCCCGGGCGGCCTGTACGTGGCGAACCTCGCCGACGCCGCGCCGTTCGCCTTCCTCGGCTCGCAACTGGCCACCGTACGCGCGGCGTTCGGCCCGGACACGGAGGTGTGCGTGCTGGTGGAGCCGGGGGTGCTGCGCGGGCGCCGGTACGGCAACGCGGTGCTCGCGGTCGCCCGCGGCCCGCTGCCGGCGGACGTGGTCGCACGGCGGTGCGCCGCGGACCCGTTCCCGGCACGGGTGTTGGGGACGGAGGAGGCGGTACGGGCGTTTCCGGGCGCGCCGGTGCACGACGCGGAGGCGGCCGACTCGCCCGAGCCGCCCGGCGGCGCCTTCACGATCGGCTGACCCGGGAGCGTGTTCCGCCCGCGAAGGCCGGCTCGGGGGTGGCGGGGGCGGCAGGGCCGCACGGCGCGGTGTGCGGTGGTGTCGTGGACGGATCAGGTCGCGTCGGGGAGCCCGTCCACGCTCTCCGCGACGGGCTTGGCGCCGGCCGGAAGCGGGAACGGAAGCGGCTCGGCTGCGGGCAGGTCGTCGACGGGGTGGTCGACCGGTGCCGACGTGACCTTCGTACGCCGTTCCAGCCGCCGTACGTCCGGCAGCAGCAGGACCGCGCCGGTGAGCAGCACGATCAGCGCGGCGGAGCCCCACAGCGACTGGGTCCGGCCGAAGGTGATCGCGGCCGGGCCGGCGAGCGCGGTGGCGACGGGGGTCAGGGAGACCGAGCCGAGCCAGTCGTAGGCCGACACGCGCGACATCTTGTCCTCGGGGATCTCCTGGTGCAGGGCCAGCATCCAGCCGACCGCGAAGACCTCCACCGCGAGACCGGCGGTGAAGGTGGCGGCCGACAGCAGCGGGAGCGGTGCGGCGATCGCGAGGGCGGCGGCGGGCAGCGCCAGCGGGAAGACGCCGAGGGTGCCGGCGAGCAGCATCCGGCGCGGGCGCCAGCGGATCATCAGCACGCCGCCGCAGACCGTGCCGACACCACCCGCGGCGATCGCGAGTCCCCAGGGTCCGGCGCCGCCGAGGTGCTCGCGGGCGACCAGCGGACCGTAGACCGACTCGGAGGCGGTTTCCAAGCCGTTGACGACCCCGAACTGGAGCACGATGCCCCACAGCCACGGGCGGGAGGCGAACTCGTGCCAGCCCTCGCGCAGTTCACGGACGATCCCGCCGGACTCGGCGGGCCGTTCCACCACGGGGGTGCGCAGCTTCGCGCGCATGGCCGCGGCGATCGCGAAGCCGGTGGCATCGACGGCGAGCACCCAGCCCGGGCCGACCGCCGCCACCAGCGCGCCGCCGAGGGCCGCGCCGCCGATGCTCGCGCCGTTCATCGACAGCCGGAAGACCGAGAACGCCTTGCCCGCGTGCCCGGGGTCCACCGTGGACAGGAGCATGCCCTCGGAAGCGGGCGAGAAGAACGCCTGTCCGGTGCCGCCCACGGCGGCCAGCGCGGCCATCATCCACAGCGACGGAGACCCGGTGAGCACCAGCACCGCGAACGCGGCCTGGGAGGTGGCGTTGACCAGGTTCGCGCTGACCATCACCCGGTGCCGGGGCAGCCGGTCCGCGATGGCGCCGCCGACCAGCAGGAAGACGACCAGGGCCAGCGTGCGGGCGGCGATCACCAGGCCGACGTCGGTGGCGCTGCCGCCCTGCACGATGACCGCGTAGGCGGCGGCGATGGTGGCGCCGGAGTTGCCGAGGTTGGCGATGAACGACGCGCCGACCAGCAGCCGGAAGTCCCGGCCGGCCCAGGAGGGCGGTTGGGGGAGTGCCGGCAGCCTGCCGAGCAGGGCACGGGGAGTGCCGGGGCGGGGGCGGGGGCCGGTGCGCTTCACCCGGGCACTATCCAGGAACGCCCGGGTGGCGCGCCAGCGGTTATCGCCGGCGGGCGCTCCCGTGCCGCGCCCACCCCGCAGGCCGTGCCGCCGCCGCCCCGCCGCCCTGGTGCCACTCCGCCCCGCCGCTGCCGCGCCGGGCCGGTCTCGCCTGCTTCCGTCTCCTCCGTCTTCTCCTGCTTCTACTGCTTCAGCGGGCGGATGGTGCTCTTGATCTTGTCCACGATGGACTGCGAGAGCTGGTCGGGGACGCCGGTGTCGGCGTAGAGCACCCACACCACCGGTGTCGGGGTCTTCTGGGAGGGGTCCAGCCAGGCGACGGTGTAGGCGATGCCGCTGGGCGGCGTGCACTTGTCGGCCTTGACCACGTTGGTGGCCGTGGCCTCGGACTGCCAGCCGGTGATGCCGTGGTCGTTCTTGAACGCCTTGCTGTCCTTCGCCTTGGAGAAGGTGCCCTTGCCCTTGGTCTGGTAGACCCAGTACGCCCACGCCTCGGCCTCGTTGTCGGCGGCGTTCTTCAGGCTCTTCGCACCGTTGCCGCCCTTGGTGCCGACGGTCGCGCGGTCGGCGCTGTCGTGGCCCGACGTGCACCAGTCGTACTTGTAGTGGGCGGGCGCCCCCATCGCCTCCTGCGCGGCACCCTTGTCGTCGGTGAAGATCAGGCTCATGCCCTGGGTGTCGACCTTCCAGTCCGGCGGCACGTCGAAGGCGACGTTGCGCTGGTCGCGGCGGACCACCTTCCAGCCGGGGATGACCGGTTTCACCTCGGCGCCGCCGTTGCGCGGGTTGTCGTCGTCGGTGCCGTCGGTCGCGCTGTCGGAGGGGCTGGGGGTGGCGGTGGGCTTCGCCGGCGTCGTCGCGGTGGGCGTGGCGGGCCCCTTCGCGTCGTCCTTCTTGTCGTGCTTGCCGGTGAGGTAGACGGCGCCGACCGTCACGGCAGCGATGACCGCGAGCGAGGCGGTGATGGCGATGCCTATGGTCAGCTTCCGGTTGTCCTTCTCCGGCGGCTGCCCGCCGGGCCCGCCCGGGCCTCCGGGGGCGCCGGGCCCGCCCGGGCCCCACGCCTGCGGAGTCGGGTAGCCGCCGGCGGGCGGCTGTCCGGGCTGCTGGGGCTGCGGGTAGCCGGGCTGCGCATACGGGTTCGGGGGTGCGGGCTGACCGTACGGCGGGGTCGGCGGCGGCTGCTGGTAGCCGGGCTGCGGGGGTTGCTGGGAGGGCTGCTGCGGAGGTTGCTGGGGCTGCTGGTAACCCGGCTGCTGGTACCCGGGCTGCGCGTACGGGTTGGGCGGTTGCCCGTACGGTCCCTGGGAGGGCTGCGGTTGCTGCGGATTCTGAGGGGGGTTGCCCTGCGGGTACTGCTGTCCCCCGTGCTGCTGGTCTCCTGGCCACATGGCTGGAAACACTAGGGGAGCGGGCCCGCGGGTTCCACGGCGGACCGCGATACTGGCTGGTAACATCGGTCCATGTCCGACACGTTGCCCAACATAGGCGAACTCCTCACGTCCACCGTGCCGATGGTCCGCACCCTGGACCTCCGGTACATCGAGACCACGGCCGAGCGCGCCGTCGTGTCGCTGCCCGACCACCCCGACTACCGCAACCACGTCGGCGGGCCGCACGCGGGCGCGATGTTCACCGTCGGCGAGTCCGCGTCCGGCGCCGTCGTGATCGGCGCGTTCGGCGACCAACTCGGCCGCGCCGTCCCGCTCCCGGTGCGGGTCGAGGTCACCTACGCCAAGATCGCCCGGGGCGAGGTGCGCGCGACCGCCACGCTCGGCCGGCCCGCCGCCGAGGTCGTCGCCGAACTCGACGCCGGACAGCGCCCCGAGTTCCCGGTCGAGGTCGTGCTCACCCGCGAGGACGGCGCCGAGACCGGCCGGATGACCGTCATCTGGACCCTGCGCCCCAACCGCTGAGAGCCCGCCGGCCCGGGGGCCGGTGGGGTGACTCGGGTCCGGCGGCGGCGATTCGCCGAGGGGTAGGTCCACGGGTTCGGGGTGCGTCCGGGGTCCGTCCACGGGTCCGGCGGTGCGGAGCCCGGGTGTTCGGCGGCCCGGGGGCGGGGGGGGTTCGGCGGGGCCGGGCGGACGGTGATCGGTGGTCGCGTGGCCGGGGATCGGTGGCCGGGGGCACACCGCTGAGCGGACAGCATGTCCTTTCGGTCGGTTACGCTTCACAGGAGCGCGCTGCGGGCGCGCGTTCGACCGTCACCCCGGGGAGGGACCTGCTGTGCACGTGCAGGACTGGCTGGACGGCATTCCGCCGATCGCCGTCTATCTGATGGTCGGTCTCGTGGTGGGGGTGGAGAGCCTCGGCATCCCGCTGCCCGGCGAGATCGTACTGATGACGGCGGCGCTGCTGTCCTCGCAGGGCCACGTCAGCCCCTGGGTGGTCGGCGCCTGCGCGATCTTCGGCGCGGTCGTCGGCGACTCCATCGGCTACGCCATCGGGCACAAGGGCGGCAGACCGCTGCTGGACTGGCTCGGCCGCCGCTTCCCGAGCCATTTCTCGCCGGCCAACATCGCCACCGCCGAACGCTCCTTCCACCGCTGGGGTATGTGGGCGGTCTTCTTCGGCCGTTTCGTGGCCCTGCTGCGGATCTTCGCCGGGCCGCTCGCCGGCGTCCTGAAGATGCCGTACCACAAGTTCCTCATCGCCAACGCCCTCGGCGGCATCGTCTGGGCCGGCGGCATCACCGCGATCATCTACTACGTCGGCGTGGTCGCCGAGCCCTGGCTCACCCGCTTCGGCTACGTCGGCCTCGGCATCGCGGTCCTCTTCGGCATCGGCTCCTTCCTCTACGTCCGGCGCCGCGCCGCCAAGGCGCACGCCGAGCAGGAGACGGACACCGAACGCGAGGTCGCCGTCGCCCAGTCCGGCGAGTAGCCGCCCGCGCGATGGGCGGCGCCGTACGGGGAGCGCCGGAGTGCCGACCGGAAGCCGAGCGGCTCCGACCGGGACTCGACCGGGCTCCGCGTCCGGGGGCGCCGCTCAGCCCAGGGCCTCCCGATGCGCCTCGGCGAGCGCCACATAGTGCTCCGCGCTCATCCGCAGCGCCTCCTGCTCCTCCCCGGTCAGCTCCCGCTTGACCCTCGCGGGCACCCCGGCCACCAGCGAGTGCGGCGGCACCTGCATGCCCTGCGGCACCAGAGCCGCGGCCGCCACCAGCGAACCCGTGCCGATCCGCGCCCCGTTGAGCACTGTCGCGCCCATCCCCACCAGTACGCCGTCCTCGACCACGCACCCGTGCAGCACCGCGTTGTGCCCCACCGTGACGCCCGCGCCGACGACCGCCGGGAAGCCGGGATCGGCGTGCACCGTGCAGTTGTCCTGGATGTTGGAGCCGGCGCCGATCCGGATCTCCTCGGCGTCGCCACGCAGCACCGCGTGGTACCAGATGCTCGCCCGCGCGCCCAGCTGCACATCGCCCAGCACCACCGAGGTCGGCGCGGTGTACGCGGTCGGGTCCAGCCGCGGCTCCCGGCCGAGAACGCCCGCGACCAGCGCTCCGGCACCGCCGACCGGCGCGCCCTCGCCCGGCCCGCCGGCCGTTCCACGCTGTCCGCCTGCCGCACCCCCTGAATCCGCCGCGCCCGCCTGCTCCACCGACTCGCTCATCCCCGCTCCGTCCGATCCCGCGCCGCTCCACCACTGTCCAGCGGCACCGTATACGGTGGCCGTGTGCCCGAGAACGAGAACGTGTTCTTCTCCCTGCTGTCCGGTGCCGCTGCCTGGCGCCGGCGCGCCACCACGCGGCTGGTGCACCGCGCCTGGCACCGCGTGCAGAACGCGGGCGCGGTCACCGCGGAGCGCCCCGGGCTGCTGCGCTTCGGCCGGATCGGCTGGGGCACCCGGCTCGCCTTCCCGCAGGGCACCGTCTTCGGCGAACCCTGGATTCACCTCGGCGCGTGCTGCATCATCGGCGAGCAGGTCACCCTCACCGTCGGCCTGGCCCCCGCCGACATCGACTACGGCCCGGACCCGGTCATCCGCATCGGCGACGGCGTCGTCATCGGCCGCGACAGCCACATCGTCGCGATGGCCCCGATCATCATCGGCGACAAGGTCTACTGCGGCCCCAACGTCTACGTGACCAGCACCAACCACTCCTACCACGACCCCGACCAGGCGATCGGCGAGCAGTGGCCCAGCTCCGCGCCGGTCGAGATCGGCTCCGGCAGCTGGCTCGGCGTGGACAGCGTGGTGCTGCCCGGCGCCCGGCTCGGCCGCAACGTCGTCGTGGCCGCCGGCTCCGTCGTCCGCGGCGAGATCCCCGACCACGCGGTGGTGGCCGGCGCCCCGGCCAGGATCGTCCGGCGCTGGGCACCCGACACCGGCTGGCAACCGCCCCTGCGCACCCCCGCACCGTCACCGCTCCCGGACGGGGTGCCGCCCGAGCAACGCCTCGACCTCCCCGGCCTCGAAGCCCCCGCCGGCACCTGAACGCCAGCTCGGTGACCGGTCGGCACGTACCGTCGCTCAGCGGCCGGCCGGCCCCCGAGCACCCGCCCGCGCCTGATCGCCGACCCGCGGGCCCGCCGGGCCCGCCGGACCCGCCACATCGGAACGCACCGCCGCCCGCCCGTTGCCCGCCGCCCGCCGGTAGCCGACTCCGTCGCCCGTGGCCCGCCGCCTGCCCATGGCCGACGGCACCGCCCGCCGCCGCCCGTGGTCTCCCTGTTCGCTCGCACCGCCCGGGGCCCGCCCATCGGCGACCGCACCGCCCGAGGCCCGTTGCGCGCCGCCCAGCCGTGGCCGACGGCACCGCCCGCCGCCACCGCCCGCCCTCCGCCCGTGAACACGCGCCCACGACCGCCGCGCGGGCCTTGCTAGATTGCCCGTATGCGCGCACCGATCGGCTCATTCGAGGACGCCCATCCCGCCACAGAGCGACGGGAGTTGCTGCCCCCGCCGGTCGCCGCGGCGGTGACCGCGCAGATGGTGCATGTGGACACCGACCCCGACAAGGCCGACACCGCGGACTTCGTCGCCGCCTACGGCCAGGACCTGCTGGACCAGTCCGCCAACTGCGTGGTGGTCGCGGGCAAGCGCGGCACCGAGCTGACGCTGGCCGCGTGCGTGGTGCTCTCCACCACCCGGGTCGACGTCAACGGCACGGTCCGCCGCCACCTCGGCGCCCGCAAGGCGTCCTTCGCCCCGATGGACACGGCCGTGAGCGAGACGGGCATGGAGTACGGCGGGATCACCCCGGTCGGGCTGCCCGCGCACTGGCCGCTGCTCATCGACTCCGCCGTCGCGGAGGCGCCCTATCTGGTGATCGGCAGCGGGGCCAGGCGCGGCAAGCTCATCGTGCCCGGCAAGGTGCTGGCGTCGCTGCCCGGCGCGGTGGTGCTCGACGGCCTGGGCGGCTGAACCGGGCCAGGGGTCGTGGTCGCAGGCCCTCTCACCGAGGGCCCTGTCACAACTGCGGTATCTCGATCGCCGGGCATCGGTCCATGACCATGTCAAGGCCCGCGGCCCGCACCCGTTCGTACGCCTTCTCGTCGATCACGTCGAGCTGGAACCAGACCGCCTTCGCGCCGGCCGCCACCGCGTCGTCGGCCACCGCACCGGCCCACGCGGAGTGCACGAAGACGTCCACCACGTCGACGGGGAAGGGGATGTCCGCCAGCTTGGCGTACCCCTGCTCGCCGTGCACCGTCTCGGCCTTCGGATGCACCGGCACCACCCGCTTGCCGAACCGCTGCAGCACCGCCGCCACGCCGTACGCCGCGCGCGACGTGTTGTTCGACAGCCCGACGACCGCCCAGGTGTCACCGCTGTCGGTCAGGATCTTCCGCACCGTCTCCGCGTCCCCGTACATCCCCGCTCACCAACCCCTCGCCTCAGCCCGCCCGCACGCTTCCCCGCACGTCCTGCCAGATCAACGCCCCACCCGGCACCATGATTCCCCCCGCACTAGGCTGAACGGGTGGTAGATCGGTATCTGACGGTGGCGCGCCCGGGCGTGTACGAAAGTGAGATCAAACGCTCGCGGTTCCGCTGCGCGCTGGCCCCGGCCGGCAGCCAGGAGGCCGCCGAGGAGTTCGTCCGGGCCGTCCGCAAGGAGCACCCGGGCGCCACGCACAACTGCTTCGCGTACGTCATCGGCCCCGACGGCCGCCTGCACCGGGCGAGCGACGACGGAGAGCCCGGCGGCACCGCGGGCACCCCGATGCTCCAGGTGCTGCTCGGCCGCGAGGTCCGCGACACCGTCGCGGTCGTGACCCGCTACTACGGCGGCGTCCAGCTCGGCGCCGGCGGCCTGGCCCGCGCGTACGGCGGCGCGGTCTCCGCGGCGCTCGACGCGACCGGCACCGTCGAACGGCGCCTGCTCGCGCTGCTCACCGTCACCGCCGACCACCAGCGCGCCGGGCGGCTGGAGAACGAGTTGCGCGCCGCCGGCCACGCGGTGCGCGAGGTCGTCTACGGCGCCGCCGTCACCTTCCACCTCGGCGTCCCCGAACCCGATGTCGCCGCCTTCCGCTCCTGGCTGGCCGACGCCACGTCCGGCACCTCCACCTGCGCCACCGAGGGCAGCGCGTACGTGGACGTCCGCTGACCGGCGGGGCGTAAGCGGGCGGCGCGGAAGCGTCGGCGCGGCGCGATCCGGGCCGATCGGGGTGTGCCGTCCGGGGGCGGGAGTGATCGGTAGTACGGTGCTGGTCTGCGGGCGGACGCCCGGGACGGTGAGGGGGACGGGTGCGGTTCGGAGCGGTGGCGTGAGATTCCTGCACACCTCGGACTGGCACCTCGGCCGGTCCTTCCACCGGGTGAGCATGCTCGACGCCCAGCGGACCTTCCTCGACCACCTGGTGGCCACCGCGCGCACCGAGCAGGTCGACGCCGTGATCGTGGCCGGTGACGTCTACGACCGGGCCGTGCCGCCGCTGGCCGCGATCGAGCTGTACGACGAGGCCCTGCACGCCCTCGCCGACCTCGGCGTGCCGACGGTACTGACCTCGGGCAACCACGACTCGGCCCGGCGGCTCGGCGTCGGCGCCGGGCTGATCGACCGCGCCGGCGTCCACCTGCGCACCGATCCCGCGACCTGCCACCACCCGGTGCTGCTGCCCGACCCGCCACACGGCGACGTGGCGGTCTACGGCCTGCCCTACCTCGAACCCGCCCTGGTCCGTGCCGAGTTCGGCGCCGAGCGGGCCGACCACACCGCGGTGCTCGGCGCCGCCATGGACCGGGTGCGGGGCGATCTCGCCACCCGCCCGGCCGGCACCCGCGCCGTTGTCGTCGCGCACGCCTTCGTCACCGGCGCCGCCCCTTGCGACAGCGAGCGCGACATCACCGCCGGCGGCGTCGAGGCGGTGCCCGCCGAGCTGTTCGACGGCGCGCACTACGTCGCGCTCGGCCACCTGCACGGCTGCCAGACGATCAACGACCGTGTGCGGTACTCCGGTTCGCCGCTCGCCTACTCCTTCTCCGAGCAGCACCACCACAAGAGCATGTGGCTGGTCGATCTCGATCCCGACGGCGCCGTCACCGCGCGGCGCCTCGACACTCCGGTGCCGCGCCCGCTCGCCCGCCTGCGCGGCCGCCTGGACGACCTGCTCGCCGACCCCGCGCTCGAACCGCACACCGGGTCCTGGGTCGAGGCCACCCTCACCGACCCGTACCGCCCGCACGAGCCGATGGCCGCGCTCGCCAAGCGCTTCCCGTACATCCTCGCGCTCGCCTTCGACCCCGACCGCGACACCGAAGACCCGCTCGCCTCCTACGCCCGCAGGCTGCGCGGGCGCACCGACCAGCAGATCGCCGAGGACTTCGTCGCACACGTCCGCGGCACCGCCCCCGACCGGGCCGAACGCGCCGTGCTGCGGGCCGCGTTCGACGCGGTACGGGCCGACGCCGTACAGGCGGAGCGCGACTGATGCGCCTGCACCGCCTCGAACTGACCGCGTTCGGCCCCTTCGCCGGCACCCAGCAGGTCGACTTCGACGAGCTGTCCGCCGCCGGGCTGTTCCTGCTGCACGGCCCAACCGGCGCGGGCAAGACCTCCGTCCTGGACGCCGTCTGCTACGCGCTGTACGGGCAGGTGCCCGGCGCCCGGCCCGCGAACCGGCTGCGCAGCGACCACGCCGCTTCCGGCACCGCGACCGAGGTGGTGCTCGAACTCACTCTCGGCGAGCGCCGGTTGGAGATCACCCGGCGACCGGAGCAGGTGCGGGCGAAGAAGCGCGGCACCGGCACCACCGTCGACAAGGCGGTCACGCTGCTGCGCGAGCACATCGGCGGCGCGTGGCAGGGCGTCTCCAAGTCGCACCAGGAGATCGGCGAGGAGGTCCGGCAACTCGTCGGGATGAGCTGCGAGCAGTTCTGCCAGGTGGTGCTGCTGCCGCAGGGCGAGTTCGCGACGTTCCTGCGGGCGGGCGCGGTGGAGCGGGCCGCGCTGCTCGGACGGCTCTTCGACACCCGCCGGTTCAAGGCGGTCGAGCAGTGGCTGCGCGACCGCAGGAACGAGGCGGACCGGCGGCTCGCCGCCGGCGACGACGGACTGCGGCAACTCGCCGCGCGGATGCGGCAGGCGGCGGGGTACGGCGACGCCGAACCCGGGCCCGGTGCCGACTCCGGTTCCGAACCCGGTCTCGGCGCGGGGGTGTTGACCGACGCCGCCCTCGCGCGGTGCGACGCCCGCGAGCGGCACGCCATCGCGCGCACGGCCGTACTCCTCAGCGAGGACGCGCATCGCTCCGCCGCCGAAGCGGCCACCGCGGCACGCGAGTTGGCCGCCCTGCAACGCCGCCACCGGGAAGCCCTCGACCACGAGTCGGCCGCTGCCAGGCAACGTCCGGTCCGCACCGCAGTCCGCGGCCGCCTCGACCGCGCCCGGAGCGCCCTCACCGTCGACCCCGCACTCGGGCTCCACGACAAGGCCGCCGCCCAGTACGAAGACGCCCTCACCGCGGAACGCGCGGCCGCCGCCGAACTCGCCGCCGCGGGAGAGCTCCTGGTCGAGCCCGTGGACGTCTCGTCGGCGGAACCGGACGCTGAGCTGCCCCGAGGCGGCGGCTCGGACGCCTTTCCCACTCAGAGAGGCGGCGCCGCGCCCGTTCGGCCCGGTAGTCCAGGAGAGTCGGGGTCGGGCGTCGATTGGGTCGGTGCGGGGGCGACGCGAGGCAGCTCGGGGACAAGTGGGCGGACGTCGGCCGCTGATGAGGGGCTCAGGTCCGATCCGGCCCGGCACGGCGGCGGCGTGGGAGAACAGCGGCCTGGCGGGGCGCTTGGCGCCCAGGGAGCGCCGGCGGGCGCACGGCTTTCGGTCGAGGTGATGACCCGCAGGGTGGGGGAGTTGCGGGAGGAACTGGGCGGGCTGGCCGGAGCGGGGGAGGCCGAGGCCCGTTTGGAGGAGATCGGGCGGCGCCGGGAGATGCTGGCGCGGGAGGAGCGGGCGGACGAAGGGGCCGTGCGCGAGGCGCAGGCGTGGCTGGAGCGTTGGGCGGGGGAGCGCGGCGGGCTCCAGGCGCGGGTGGAGGCGGCGGCGGAGGCGGCCGCGCGGGCGGAAGGGCTGGCGGGGAGGGTCGAGGCGGCGCGGGCGCGCCGGGACGCCGCATCCGAACGGGACCGGCTGGCACGGGAGTCGGCCCGGGCCGAGGAGGCCGCGCGCGAGGCACGGGACCGGGCCGCCGAGGCCCGCGAGGCGTGGCAGGACGCGCGGGAGGCGCGGATCGCCGGTATCGCGGCCGAGTTGGCCGACGGCCTGGTCGACGGGGAGCCCTGCCGGGTGTGCGGCGCCCAGGAGCACCCCGCCCCGGCGCGGCCCGAAGCGGGGTTGCGGGTCACCTCGGCCGACGAGGACGCGGCGAACGCGGCCTACGAGCGGCGCCGTTCGGCGTATGCGGCGGCCGGCGAGGCAACGGCCCGGCTGCGTGCGGCACTCGACGCGGCCGACGCCGCCGCCGGAGCCGCGCCGCACGCCGAACTCGCCGCCGCCTACGCGGAGTCCGCGGCCGAGCACGCCGCGGCGGTGCGCGGTGCCGGTGACCTCGCCGAGGCGCGACGCGCGCTCGCCCGCGCGGAGGAGGAGCGCGACCGGCGGACCGCGCAGCGCGAGGAGGCGCTCAGCCGCACCGCGGCCCGCACCTCCCGGCGCGAGGAACTCGACGAGCAGCACCGGCGGTTGACCGCCGAGCTGGCCAAGGCCCGGGCCGGCCACGCCACCGTACGGGCCCGGCACGCGCGGCTGAGCGCGCGGATCGCCGTACTGGACCGGGCCGTCGACGCGGCGAGGGAGCGCGCCGACGGCGAGCGGCGGCTGGCCGAGGCAGAGTCCGCGGTGAGCGAGGCCGCTGCCGCGGCCGGGTTCGGGTCGCCGGCGGAGGCCGCGTCGGCGCTGCTCGCGCCGGCCGAACTGGCCCGTACCGAGCGGGATGTGGCCGCCTGGCAGCGGGAGGAGGCCGCGATCGAGGCGGCCCTGGCGGCTCCCGAACCGGCCGCGGCCGCGGCGCTGCCGGCCGCCGACCCCGAGCGCGCGCAGCGGATCGCGGACGAGGCGCACCGCCGGCTGCGGGACGCCTCGTCCGCGGAGTCCGCCGCCGCCACCCGGTGCCGGGAACTCGACCGGCTGACCGGGATCGCCACCGCGCGGGTCCGCGAACTCGCCCCGGCCCGGGCGGAGTTCGACCGGCTGAAGCGGTTGGCGGACCTCGCGGCGGGCAACTCGGCGGAGAACCGGTACCGGATGGAGCTGGAGACCTACGTCCTGGCGGCGCGGCTGGAGCAGGTCGCCGCCGCCGCGGGCGTACGGCTCCAGCGGATGTCGGCGGGCCGCTACACGCTCGCGCACAGCGACGCCCGCGCGGGTAACCGGGCCAAGTCCGGCCTCGGCCTGATGGTGGTGGACGCCTGGACCGGCACCGAACGGGACACCGCGACGCTCTCCGGCGGCGAGACGTTCTTCGCGTCGCTGGCGCTGGCGCTGGGCTTGGCCGACGTCGTCACCGACGAGGCGGGCGGCATGCGACTGGACACCCTCTTCATCGACGAGGGCTTCGGCAGCCTCGACGAGCAGACCCTCGACGAGGTCCTGGACGTGCTGGACGGGCTGCGCGAACGGGACCGGGCCGTCGGCATCGTCAGCCACGTGGCCGACCTGCGGCACCGTATCCCCGTCCAGCTCCGGGTGGTCAAGGACCGCGACGGCTCCAGCGTCCGGCTGCACACCACCGCGAGCTGACCCGGGCCGTCGGGCCGCCCGTGTGAACGCCCAGCGGGCCGATGGCAGGCTGCCTTGGCCGCGTGACCTATCGGCCAGCCGTGCGGTCAGGTCTCCCATCCGGCCCGTCATGGCGGTTGAGGAGAAGATGCTGCGCGACGGTGCCGGAGGCGCGGGCCGTGGGCGGGCGGCCCGCCGCGCGGAGCGGGCGGGCCGCCTGGGGAGCGCGCCGGGTGCCGGCTACGCGAGGAACCCCCCGTCGACCGCGAGGTGGGCTCCGGTGATGTAGGACGCGTCGTCGGAGAGCAGGAAGGCGACGGCGGTGGCGATCTCCTCGCCGCGCCCGATGCGCCGCATGGGGATGCCGCGCTCGGCCACCTGCTGGGTGCCGTCCGGGTCGGCCTGGGTCATCTCGGTGTCGATGACGCCGGGCTGGAGTTCGTTGATGCGCACTCCCCGGGCCGCGTACTCCTGGGCCGCGGTGCGGGTCAGACCGCGGATGGCGTGCTTGGCGGCGGAGTACTCGACGGTCGGGCCGCCGCGGTCGGCGAACACGCTGGAGACGTTGACGATCGCGCCGCCGCCGGCGTCGAGGATCGCCGGAATCTGGTACTTGAGGCCGTAGAAGAGGCCGTCCAGGTTGATCGCGACGACGTTGTGCCAGGCGTCCAGGGGCATGTCGGCGGTGGGGATGAAGTTGCCGGTCACCCCGGCGTTGTTGACGGCGTAGTGCGGCGCGCCGAACGAGTCCACGGTCCGGGCGACCGCCCGCTCGACGTCCTCGGCGTTGCTGACGTCGCCGGTGACGGGGAGCGCCTGTCCGCCGGCCTCCTTGATCTGCCGGGCGACGTCCTCGAGCTTGTCGGCGCGCCGGCCGACGAGGGTGACGGCCGCGCCGCGGGCGGCGAGCAGCCGTGCCGTCGCCGCGCCCATGCCGGTTCCGGCGCAGGTGACGAGCGCGACCTTGTCCGGGAACCGCGTCATGACCGGTCCTCCGTCTCCTGTGCGGGGGCGGGCAGTTCGACCGGGTCCTGGTCGAAGTCGGCCGACCGGCTGGCCGCTTCCCACGTGGCGACCTCCTCCAGCTGCCCGCGGGAGTAGTCCTGTGCCATCTGGACGGCAGTGGCGCCGAGGACGAGGTGGGAGGGCGGGGTGGGGTGCTTGACGACGCGGACCAGGAGCTCACCGGCGCGCTTGGGGTCGCCCTCTTGGGCCACAGAACCGCTGAACAGGCGCACCATCTCGCCCACGGTCGCGTCGTACTCCGGTGGGACGTCCGGGACCTGCATCGAGGCACCGGCCCAGTCGGTCGCGAAGCCGCCGGGCTCCACCACGAGGTACCTGATGCCGAACGGCGCGGTCTCCGCCGCGAGCACCCGGGTGAAGCCGTCCACGGCGAACTTGGCCGCCTGGTAGGACCCGAGACCGGGAGTGCTGCCGACCCGGCCGCCGATCGAGGAGAACTGCACGACCGTGCCGCCTCCCTGCGCCCGCAGCAGCGGCAGCGCGGCGGTGGAGACGTTGTAGACGCCCCAGAAGTTGGTGTCGAACTGACGGCGGAAGTCGTCCTCGGGCGTGGTCTCGACCGCCGAGGTGTTGGCGTATCCGGCGTTGTTCACGACGACGTCGACCCTGCCGAACCGGTCGACCGCCGCCCGCAGGCCGGCCACCGCGGCCGACCGGTCGGTGACGTCGAGCGCGACGGGCAGCACACGGTCGCCGTACTGCCGTACGAGATCGTCCAGTTGCTCCGGCCTGCGAGCCGTGGCGACGACATTGTCGCCCGCGGCCAGCGCGGCGAGCGCGAGCTGACGGCCGAAGCCGCGCGAGGAACCAGTGATGAACCAGGTGTCGGTGTGTGTATCCATACCTCTACCGAAACACGGTTGCGCTATTAGTGCAACTTGGTTGTGGTAATTCTCCTGAGGTCGTCGTCCTGGCTGCCTGGTCCCAGAAATGTGATATTACTGAAACCTGGTTTCGTTACGATGGGCCATGGCCACGAGGAGGGATTCATGACCAGAGCCGACTTCCTGCGCGCGCGCAGCCCCGAGGCCAAGGCCGCCCGCGAGAGCGAGATCCTCGCTGCCGCGTCGCGCCTCGCCCTGCTCAAGAGCGTCAGGGAGGTGACCATGACCGCCATCGCCGACGAGGTCGGCATGCACAAGTCCGCGATGCTCCGCTACTTCGAGACACGCGAGGACATCTTCCTGCGGCTGGCGGGCACCGCCTGGCGCGACTGGTCGGCCGCGGTGCGCGACCTCCTCGACGCCATCGCGCCCTGTCCCGACGCCGGCGCGCCGCAGTGGGACGAGACGGCCCGCTCGATCGCCGGCGCGCTGGCCGGTTCGCTGGTGGCCCGCCCGCTCTTCTGCGACCTGCTGGCGCACACCCCGCTCAACCTGGAGCGCAACGTCTCCACCGACACCGTCCGGACGTTCAAGACGCGCGCCGTCGCGGAGGTCGAGAACGTCGGCGCCAAGCTCCGCGCCCTCGCAGGGCTCGACGCGGACCAGGCGCGCGGCGTGGTGACGACCGCCACCTCGATGGCCGGAGCCCTGTGGCAGATGGCCGCCCCCGGCACCCGGCTGCGTGCCTTCTACGAGACCGACCCCGAGCTGTCCCACTCCATCGTCGACGTCGAACCGAGGCTGACCGACATCCTGACCGCCCTGCTCACCGGTTACGCCCTCCGCCCGGCCGGACCCGGCGGACCCGACCGCGGGTGAGCCGACCGCGAGTGAGCCGCGCCGCCCCACACGGACCCGGCGCCGTCACAGCACCAGCGGACGGCGGGCCAGCGGTGAGGAGTACACCACGCTCGTGGTGATCGCGCCGAGCCCGGAGATCCGCCCGGTCACCTCCTCCAGGTGACGCATCGACCGCGCCGCGACCTTCATCACGAAGCAGTCGTCGCCGGTGACGTGGTGCGCCTCCAGCACCTCGGGGGTGGTGTCGAGCAGGTCGTGGAACGGCTTGTAGTTGCCGGTCGGGTAGCGCAGTCGGACCATCGCCAGCACCGGCAGCCCGACCCGCTCGTGGTCGACGACCGCGGCGTACCCGGAGATCACCCCGGCCTCCTCCAGCCGCCGCACCCGCTCGGTGACCGCGCTCGGCGACATCGAGACGATACGGGCCAGCTCCGCGTAACTCGCCCGGCCGTCCTGCTGCAGGGCCGCCAGCAGCCGCCAGTCCGTCGCGTCCAGGGAAATCGTGGTCATGCCCCAGAACTACCAGGGAAAGCCCGGCCGATCAACGAGAGCACCGGGGATTCCGCCTTCAGCGGGCGGGCCGCGGACCGTAGATTTCCCGGTATGACCGCAACCACGGACACCCCCGCCCCCGCCCCCGTCCTCGCTCCCGCCCCCGCCGCAAGTCCTGTGCTGGGTGTGCCCCCGGCCGCGCCCGCCGACGCCGCCGCCCACTTCGCCGCGAGCCTCGCCTTCCACACGGACGTCTCCGACGTCGCCGCCGCGCTCACCGACGGCGGCGACCCCGGCTTCACCCTCGTCGACACCCGCAGCACCGCGGCATGGGACCAGGGCCATGTCCCCGGCGCCGTGCACCTGCCCACCGCGCAGATCCCGCGGCTCGCCGCGGACCTCCTCGACCCGGCCCGGCCCGTCGTCGTGTACTGCTGGGGCCCGGGCTGCAACGGCGCCGCCCGTGCCGCGCTCGCGCTGGCCCGACTCGGCTACCAGGTCAAGGAGATGCTCGGCGGCATGGAGTACTGGACCCGCGAGGGCCTTGGCTACGAGACCGCCGCCGGCCCTGCCCGGCGCGACGCCGATCCGCTCACCGCGCCCTTGGCCGCCGGCGCCTGCGGCTGCTGAGCCCGTCCGGCCGCACCGGCGCCGTCACTTCAGCGCCGTCACACCGGCATCAACCGGAGTTCGTACGCCCACAGGTCCCCGCGGTTCGCGACCCGGACGAACCCGATGCGTTCCAGGACCGCCTGCGAGGCCCGGTTGCCGGGCTCGGTGGTGGCCAGCACGAGCACCACGTCCGGCTGCCCGAGCGCCCACTGGCACAGGGCGCGGGCCGCGTCCGTGGCCCATCCCTGGCCCCGGCCGGACTCCGACAGGTCGTAGCCGATCTCGACCGAGCCGCGGTCCGGCGGGCCGTGGAAGCCGACACCGCCGACCGCGATCAGGTCGTCGGCGCGCTGGATCGCGAACAGCCCCCAGCCGGGCCGGTAGACCCCCGCGCTCGCCGCGGCGACCGTCATCGAGGCCGCGCTCATCGTGCCCTCGCCCGGCACCCCGTCGATCCAGGTGAGCGTGCCGGGCTTGCCGTCGGCCAGCAGTGCGGCCTCCCCGGGAAGCTGCTCGCGCAGGATGAGCCGGCCCTGGGTGAGCACCAGGCTGCCGGCGTCGTGGGAAGCGTGCAGAGTCATCGGGCCGAACCGCCTTGTCGCCAACGGAAGGAAGCGGGAGCCGGCACCCGCGCACACGGACCGCGGAAGGTGTGCGCGAAGAACGTGATGACCCCCTCCCAGGCACCCTACGCCCTGGTCACCCGCCCCGGCAGGGCCTCTCGCGCAACGGTGCCGGCACCCCGGCGGGGCGGGTGCGGCGGCCCCGCCGATCATGGACCGCCGCACCCGCCCGCACCCGCCCGCGCCGTACGGGTTCAGAGCACGGACAGCTCCGCGAGGAGGTCGTCCAGGCCCAGCGAACCCAGCGAAAGCGCGGCCATGTGCCATGCCTTGAGGTCGAACGCGTCGCCGTGGGCGGCCCGGGCGGCGGCCCGTCCGGCCAGCCAGGTGCGCTCGCCCATCTTGTAGCCGATCGCCTGCGCGGGCATGCCGAGGTAGCGGATCACCTCGCTGTCGATCATCTCCGCGGGGCTGCCGTTGTGGGCGGCGAAGAAGGCGTGGCCGAGCTCCGGCGTCCAGCGCTCGCCGGGGTGGAAGGGCGAGTCGTCGGGGATGGCCAGCTCCAGGTGCATGCCGATGTCGATGATCACCCGCACCGCCCGCATCATCTGCTTGTCGAGGTAGCCCAGCCGCCGCTCCGGGTCGGTGAGGAAGCCGAGTTCGTCCATCAGCCGCTCCGCGTACAGCGCCCAGCCCTCGGCGTTCGCGCTGACGATGCCGATGGTGGCCTGGTAGCGGGAGAGGCTGTCGGCGATGTGCGCCCACTGGGCCAGCTGGAGGTGGTGGCCCGGCACGCCCTCGTGGTACCAGGTGGAGACCAGGTCGTAGATCGGGAAGCGGGTGTGGCCCATCGTCGGCAGCCAGGTGCGGCCCGGGCGGCTGAAGTCCTCGGTGGGCGCGGTGTAGTAGGGCGCCGAGGCGCCGCCGGGCGGGGCGATGTGCGCCTCCACCCGCTTGACCCGCTCGGCGAGTTCGAAGTGGGTGCCGTCCAGCGCGCGGATCGCCTCGTCCATCAGGCCTTGCAGCCACTCGCGCACCTCCTCCACGCCCTCGATGACGGTGCCGTGCGTGTCGAGGTGGCGCATCACCTGCCACGGGTCGGTGTCCGGCAGGATCTTGCCCGCTTCCGCGCGCATCTCGGCGATCAGCCGGTGGAACTCCGACCAGCCGTACGCGTACGCCTCTTCCAGGTCCAGGTCGGCGCCGTTCCAGTAGCGGGACCAGCGGGCGTAGCGCTCGCGGCCCACGGTGTCGGAGGCGTCCTGGACGGCCGGCGCGTACGTGTCGCGCAGCCAGTCGCGGATCTGCGTGAAGGCAGCCGTGGCCTCGCCCGCCGCGGCGTCCAACTCGGCCCGCAGCTCGGCCGGGCCGTCGGCGGTGAGCTGGGCGAACCAGCTTCCCGCCGCGCCGTCGCCGACCCAGGTGCCGAGCTGCTCGATGACGGTCTCCACCTGCTTGGGACCGCCGTGCAGGTCGCGGGCCAGCCCTTCCTCCAGCGACGCGCGGTAACCGGCCACCGAGGCGGGCACCGCGCGCAGCCGCGCGGCGAGGTCGGCGTGGTCCTCCGCCGTCGCCGTCGGCATCAAGGTGAAGGTCTCGCGGATGGCGTGCAGCGGGGAGTTGATGTTGCTGACCGCGCGCAGGTGCTCACCGGCCTCGTGGATCTCGATGTCGGCGGAGAGCCGGTCCCGGAGCAGGCGCGCGCAGCGCCGCTCCTGCGGGCTGTCGCCGCCGGGCCGCGCCTCGGCCTCGGCCAGCCGGGCCAGCGTCTCCCGCGCCAGGTCGGCCAGCGCCTGCGAGCCGGCGGGCGAGTGGTCGGGCAGCCGGCGGGCGCTGCCCGGCGCGCCGATGTACGTACCGAGGGACGGGTCGAGGGCGACCAGGTCGTCGACGTAGGCGTCGGCGACCTGGCGGGGCAGTGGGCTGCTGGTGAGAGTCGACATGCGGCCATCTTCGTATGCCGGGTGGCGCGGCGTCACCTGGGTTGGTCGCGCGGTACCGGGCGCTGTCGCTTCGCCTGCTCATGACGGCAGGTGATCCGCCCGGCGGCGGGCGGATTCACCGACTCCCCGCCGCCCGGCGGCTCCTGGCGGGTGTGCGCACGGCGTCGCCGCGGCCACCGGCCGCCTCGTACGCGGGTGTCCGCTGCCGCGGTACGCGTCACACCGGGCGGTCGATCGCCGTCCAGGGCAGCGGCGCGGGCGTGCCGTCGGCCGAGGCGGGCAGCGTGGCGGTGATCACGAGGGTGCCGTCCTCGACCTGGTAGTCCTGCGGCAGGTCCAGTTCCCGCATCGCCGCGGTCATCCCGGTGTTGGTGGAGCGGGTGACCGCGTAGACACTCTCACGGCCCGCCTGCGCGGCGAGTTCGACGAGCCTGCGCAGCAGCGCGGCGCCGATGCCGCGGCGCTGCCACGCGTCCTCGACGAGCAGCGCGACCTCGCTCTCCTCGCCGTCCCACAGCAGATGGCCGAGGGCGACCAGCCGGCCGGCGGCGGTCTCGACCGCGAGCGACTGGCCGAAGCGCGGGCTGAGCAGGTGGGTGAGGTAGCGGTCCGCGTCGCCGACGGGGCCGTGGTAGCGCTGGGCGAGGGTGCCGGGCGAGCAGCGTTCGTGCATCGCGAGCGCCGCGTCCAGGTCCTCGGGGTGGGCCCGGCGCAGGCTGATCTCCTGGCCTGCGGGGAGGGTGAGGACGTCGCGGCGGTGCGGCACGCGCACGCCGAGCCGGGCGTCCAGCTCCACCAGGGCGCGTGCCCGGGCGAATTCGGTGGGCGTGAACGGCAGGTGCTCGCGGCGCACGGTGATCACGCCACCGGACGGGTCGCGCAGCCGCATCACCGTCGGCGCGTCCTCGCCGGAGCGGGCGGCCGCGGTCCGTCCGTCCTGCTCCGCCGGCTCCTCGCGCACTTCCTGCCCGTCGATCCGCGTGTCGATGCGCTCGTCGAGCTGCCCGGCGGGCGTCGAGCTGATCGTGCAGCGGCCGAAGAGCTGGCGCAGCGCCAGCGGCAGTTCGGCGGCGTCCAGCGCGGTGCGGGTGGCCAGGGTGAGCATCCGGGTCGGCGTGTCCACCAGGTCGTGGGCGTCGGCCCGCTCCATCCAGGTGTCGGTGCCTCCGGCGTCCGCGACGGATGCGGCGAGGGCGGCCGCCGGGAGCGCGGCCGGCGCCCGCAGCAGGAACTCGTCCACGGTGCCGTCGGCCAGCGGGTGCGTCTGGAGGGTGACGATGTCCACCCGGTGGCGGGCCAGGGCCGTGCACACCGCGCCGAGCGTGCCGGGGGCGTCGCGCACGGTCGTGCGCATCCGCCACAGCGCGGTCGCGGCAGGGGCGGAGTCCGAGGCAGGGTCCGCGGCTGTGTCCGTGGCGGGGGCGGGGGAGGCGCCGGCCGGGGCGGGCGCGCCGGGCGCAAGCCGTACGAAGCCGCGGCCGCGCCACCACGTGCCCAGGCCGGCGGCGACCAGCAGCCCGCCCGCCGAGGCGATCGCCAGCGCTCTCCCCTCCGGGCCGGCGCCCACCATGTCGGCCACGGGGCCCGCGGCGGCCGTCAAGGCCGACAACGCGGCCACGAAAGCGAGTTCACGGCCCCTGTGACGGCGCCGTGCGGAGGCAGAGGAGGTCGGATGCGGCATACGGCAACCATGCCGAACGCGTGTTGCGCGATCACGAACACACCGTGACCGGACGGTAAAGGGGTGCTCTTTTCGGTTAACTCATCGTATGAACCGCTTCGCCGCCTTCGGGTTCCCGCGCCGGGCGCCGGCGCCCCGGCCGCCGTCGCAGGTGCCCAGCGCCCGCACCGCCCGGCTGATCGCCTCCGGTGACAGGTGCGCGTAGCCGACCACGAGGGCGACCTCGTCCGGGGCCGGCGCGGTCGGCGCGTCCGCCGTGGCCGCGTCCCGGGCGGGCGCCGCGCGGTAGTCCGACAGCGGGCGCAGCCGGATACCGGCCGCCGCGGCCCGCGCGAGGAAGCGCTCCTGCGGCCCGTAAACGGCCGGCAGCGTGACGATCGCGTGCAGCCCGGCGGCGATGCCGCCGACCCGGGCGCCCGGCAGGTGCTCGGCCAGGGCGGTGACGAGGGCGTCCCGCCGCGGCCGGTAGAGCCGCTGGCAACGGCGCAACTGCCGGTCGTACTGCCCGGTGGTGAGGAAGTGCGCGAGGACGGCCTGCTCGGTGACGGGGTTGCCCAGGTCCATGGTCCGCTTGCGCGCCGCCGCCTCCGCGACCACGTCCGGCGGTGCCACCAGCCAGCCCAACCGCAGCCCCGGCGCGAGGGACTTGCTCACCGACCCGGTGTACGCGACACGGCCGGGCGCGAGTCCCTGGAGCGCGCCGACCGGCGCCCGGTCGTAGCGGAAGTCCCCGTCGTAGTCGTCCTCGACCACCAGGCCGTCCACCGACCGCGCCCAGCCGGCCAGTTCGGCGCGCCGGGGCGCGGAGTACGCCACCCCGGAGGGGAACTGGTGGCAGGGCGTCACGATCGCGGCGCGCACACCCGTGGCGGCCAGCGCGTCGACCCGCAGCCCGTCGGGATCGACCGGTACCGGCACCGCCGACAGGCCGACCGCGGCCAGCAGTTCGCGCAGTTCCGGGCTGCCCGGGTCCTCCACCGCGACCGCCCGGTGGCCACGGGCCCGCAGTACCATACCGAGCAGGGTGTGCGCTTGCGCCACCCCGGAGACCACCATCACCTGGTCCGGCTCCGCGGCCACGCACCGGCGCCGTACGAGCAGTTCGGCCAGCGCCTGGCGCAGCTCCGGCAGGCCGCGCGGATCGGGGTAGCCGAACGCGGAGTGCGGCAGCCGGGCCACGATCCTGCGGTGCGCGGCCGACCACGCCGCCCGCGGGAAGAGCGAGAGGTCCGGCAGGCCCGGCCGCAGGTCCGCGGGGCCGCCCCGGTCGTCCTCGGCGAAGCCGCTCGCCACGGGCACCGCGGGGCCGGCGGAGGTCCGCGCCACCCAGGTGCCCGCCCCCTGCCGGCCGGTCAGATAGCCCTCGGCGGTCAACTGCTCGTAGGCGTCGGTCACCACGCCCCGCGACACGCCCAGATCGGCGGCCAGTGCCCGGCTCGACGGCATCCGCACCCCGGCCGCCAGGCGCCCGGAGCGCACCTCCTCCCGCAGCGCCGACTGCAGCGCCCGGCCGCGCCCGCGCGGGGCGACGTCCAGCGACGGCAGCAGCACCTCCCACGCGGCCATGCCCTCGGGACGCGCGCCCGGCGGATCGGCCGGCGCATCGCCCGCCGCATCGCCGGACCCACCGCCCGCCGGTGAAGTGGTCCCCCTACTTCCCATGAAAGTGGACCTTAAAGCAGACCGCCTCGCGTCCGTACGGTCCGGGTATGAACTCCTCCTCCCGCAGCGGCGCGCTCTTCGCCGCGGTCGCCTGCGTCCTGGTGGGCGCGTCCTTCACCGCCGGCGGCGCGCTCGTCCACTACCCGCACGCCGGCGGCCAGGCACTGCGCTACGGCGCCGCGTTCCTGCTGCTGGCCGGCCCGGCGTGCCGCGGTGGGAGCGGCCGGCTGCGCGCGCTCGGCGTACGCCAGTGGGCGCTGGTCGCGGCCGTCGCCGCGGTCGGCATGGTCGGCTTCAACCTGTCGGTGCTCGCGGCGGAGCGCACCGCGCAACCGGCGGTGCCCGGCGTGCTGGTGGGCTGTGCGCCCGTGGTGGTGGCCGTGCTGGTCCCGCTGGCCGCGGGACGCCGGCCGGGCACGGCCGTCACCGGGGGAGCGGTGCTGGTGGCGGCGGGCGCGTTCGCCGTGCAGGGCTGGGGCGGCACGGACGGGCGGGGCCTGGCCTGGTCGGTGGCGGCGCTGGGCGGCGAGGTGGGCTTCGCGCTGCTGGCGGCGCCGCTGGTACGGCCGCTGGGCCCGCTGCTGCTGTCCACCTGCGTCTGCGGGTTCGCCGCGGTGGAGGCCGCGGTGCTCGCCGCGGTCGGCGACGGGTTCCGTACCCCGACCGGACCCGAGGCGCTGGCGCTGGGCTGGCAGGCGGTCGTCGCGACCGTGATCGGGTTCGTGTGCTGGTATGCCGGGTTCCAGCGGCTGGGCACCGAGCGGGCCGCGCTCTTCTCCGGGCTGATCCCGGTCTCGGCGGCGCTGACCGCGCCGGTGGTCTCGGTCGGGACGCTGGGGGTGGGCCAGTTGGCCGGCAGCGCGCTGGTCGCGGCGGGCGTGGCGGTCGGCTCGGGCGCGCTGCGCGGGGTACGCGGGGTACGCGGGCGGGCGTACGGTTCCGGCGGCGGCTCGGCGCTGCGGGAGGCCCCCGGTACGGCGGTGGACGGGCCTGCGGGCGGGGAGGAGCCGGTTCCGGCGGCGCGTCGGCGCTGACCGGGGGCGGGCCGGGGCGGCTCGGGAGGGCCGGTCGCGGGTGCGGCGGAGCGGTGCGGGAACGGCGCGGCGCACAGGTCGGAAACCCAGTTCGCATTTATGCGCGCGGGGCGGGAACTCCGCCGGGATGGGGGGAGTTGTCTCAGTACGGGCCGGTGCGCGCACCGGCCCGGCCAGCGGCTCCGACCGGGCGCCCCCGTCCCGGTCGGAGCTTCGAAGGCCGTCCGCGTGTCTGCCGGCCCCCTCCTCCGGCGGACCGCGGACGGCGCGCGGGGGAGGGCGCGGGCCCGGCGGGCATGCCGGGTTCCGTACGGCCGTCGGGCCGCTCGTCCGCAGGACCGCGGTTCCGGCCGGACCGCCCGCCGGGGCCGGGCTACTTGACGCCGAACGCCTGCTGGAGCGGGTCGATCGCGAAGTAGGCGAGGAAGAAGAGCGACACGCACCACACCAGCGGGTGCACCTCGCGGATCTTGCCGAGCGCCGTCTTGAGCACGACGTAGGACAGGAAGCCGGCGCCGATGCCGTTGGTGATGCTGTAGGTGAAGGGCATCACCGCGATGGTCAGGAACGCCGGGATGGCGGTGTCGTACTCGGTCCAGTCGATGGTGCGCACCTGCGCCATCAGCAGGAAGCCGACCGCGACCAGCGCCGGCGCCGCCGCCTGCGAGGGCACCACCCCGGCCAGCGGCGACAGGAAGAGCGCCAGCGCGAACAGCACCCCGGTGACCACGCTCGCCAGCCCGGTGCGGGCCCCCTCGCCGACGCCCGCCGCCGACTCGACGTACGCGGTGTTGGAGGACGACGACGCCATGCCGCCGGCGACCGCCGCCGCGCCGTCGATGAACAGCACCCGGCCGATGTTCGGCACCCGGCCCTCCTTGTCGAGCAGACCCGCCTCGCTGGAGATGCCGACGATCGTGCCCATCGCGTCGAAGAAGTCCGACAGCACCAGCGTGAACACCGACAGCACGCAGGTCACCACACCGGCGTCGCGGAACCCGCCGAACAGACTGAAGTGGCCGACCAGTCCGAAGTCCGGGGTGGCGACGGCCTTGTGCGGGACGGTCGGCGGGTTGAGCCCCCAGGCCAGGTCGGGGATGTCCGCGATCTTGTTGACGATGAGCGCCACGATCGTCATGACCACGATGCTGATCAGGATCGCGCCGCGCATCCGGCGCGCGACCAGGGAGATGGTGAGCAGGACGCCGACGCAGAAGACCAGGACCGGCCAGCCGGTGAGGGTGCCGGTGCCGCCGAGCTGCACCGGGGTGGTGGTACTGGCCGCGTCCGGGATGCGGGTGACGAACCCGGCGTCGACCAGGCCGATGAAGGCGATGAACATGCCGATGCCGACGGCGATCGCCTTCTTGATCGCCTGCGGGATGGCTTCCATGATCGCCTGCCGCAGGCCGGTGACGACCAGCACGCAGATCAGCAGGCCCTCCAGGACGACCAGGCCCATCGCGTCCGGCCAGCTCATCTTGGGTGCCAGCTGGTAGGCCACCACGGCGTTGAGGCCGAGCCCGGTGGCGATGGCCAGCGGCAGGTTGCCGCCCACGCCCATGATCACCGTCATCACCGCGGCCACGAGCGCGGTGACGGTCAGCACCTGCCCCGGGGAGAGGCTGTGGCCGTACTTGTCCAGCACCGGGTGGGCTTTGCTGCCGCTGAGGATGATCGGGTTGAGCACCAGGATGTAGGCCATCGCGAAGAAGGTCGCGAGCCCGCCCCGCACCTCCCGCCCGGGCGTGGAACCCCGCTGGGATATCCGGAACCACCGTTCCAGGAGGTGGTTGGCCGGCGGCGGCGCGGGTGCGGGCTTCACGGCGTCGTCGGCGACGGAACCGGGCATGGTGCTCCTCTGAAGTTGTCCGAAGTCGGTTGCGGGGCAACCGGATTGTGCCCCCGCGAAGCGCCGCGCGGGTTACCCCCGGGTTACCCCGTATCACCGTCGGGTTTCGGCCATGCTCAGGTCAACACTTGTGCCGCGGAAAGATCACCGTGGAAGCGGCTCGACGCGGTGGGGGAGGCGTACGGAGCGGGTGGGTTGCCCCGCCGCCCGGTCAGTACACCGCCCGGTCCGTACGCCGCCCGATACGCCGCCGCCCGGGCCGCCCGCCGCCGGTGCCGCCCGCTCGGTCCGCCGCCCCCGGTGGCTACAGCCCGCCCGTCACCCGCAGGACCGCACCCGTGGTGTACGACGCGTCGGGCGAGAGCAGCCACGCCACCGCGCCGGCCACCTCCTCCGGCTGTCCGGGGCGCCGCATCGGGATGCGGTCGCTCTTGCGCCACGGTCGCTGCGCGTCGCCCATCGCCGCGTGGATGTCGGTCACGATCATCCCGGGCTGCACCGAGTTGACCCGCACGCCCTCCTCGGCCAGTTCCTTCGACAGGCCGACCGTCATCGCGTCGACCGCCGACTTGCTCGCCGCGTAGTGCACGTACTCGCCGGGGCTGCCCAACGTGGCCCCGCCCGAGGAGATGTTCACGATCGCGCCGCCCTCCCCGCCGTACCGCGTGGACATGTCCAGCACCGCGCGGCGGGCGCAGATCAGCGCGCCCATCACGTTGACGTCGACGACCCGGCGCATCACCTCGACCGGGGTCTCCGCGAACCGGCCGAGCGGGCCGGTGATGCCCGCGTTGTTCACCAGGCCGGTGGCGGGGCCGAGTTCGTCGCGCACCGCGCCGAAGAACGTGTCGACCTGCTGCTCGTCGCTGGTGTCGACCTGGTGCACCAGGCAGGTGCCGCCGCCCGCGCGGATCTGCCGGGCCACGTCCTCCGCGGCGTCCTTGGCCCGCTCGTAGCCGATCGCGACCTGGTGGCCGGCGGCGGCCAGCCGCAGCGCCACCGCCGCCCCGATGCCGCGGCTGCCACCCGTGACCACGGTGACCTGAACCATCGCCCTGCTCCTCGCTGTGCCGTTCGTCATGTCGCGCTGTGTTCGTGCTGTGTCCGTGCCGTGCGGCGTCGTGCCCTCGGCGCCCACTCCGCCCGGCCGTACACCGTCCCCGCTCTGTCCCGCGGAGATCACGAACGCTATTGCAGCACACCGTCAACATCGTATGAACGTCACATGTATCCGGTTCCGCCACGCATGGGTGGGTTCGAGGATTGGTCTTGACCAAGTTTGCGACGCGCCTCTATCGTCCTAGTAGTGCAAGGACCTTTAATAAACACTGGTTCGGAAACAAGGCTTAACAAGGCGTAACAAGGTGTGACCCCGGCAGGGTCCGGCGGCCACGACCACGGCGATTGCGAGGACAGGGTGGGGACCACGCAGCTCGAAGCGGTGCAGGAGCCGAAGTACTGGCACCTCAAGACCGTGCTGAACGACGCCCTCGACTCGGAGTTCGAGGTCGGCGAGATCCTGCCCAACGAGCGTGACCTCGCCGCGCGCTTCGGCGTCGCGCGGGCCACGCTCCGCCAGGCGCTCGAACAGCTCGAGCTGGAAGGCCGGCTCCAGCGCAGGCGCGGCGTGGGCACCACCGTGGCGCCGCCCAGGATCGGCGTGGCCGTCGGCCCGTCGGCGAACGTGTGGCCCGGTGCCGTGCGCGACGCCTGGAACACCGTGGGCTGTGTCGAGGCCGCCGCCCCCGCCGCGATCGCCGCGCTGCTCGGCACCGACCGCGAGGAGGCGGTGCACACCGTCCGCCGCGAGCGGGTCACCCAGGGCCAGCCGGTCGCCACCGAACTGCTCTACGTGCCGTCCGCGTCCGTGCCCGGGCTGTCGACGCTGCTCACCCCGGCCGAGCACGGCCCCGCGGTGCTGCGCGAACTGCACGTCCTGGAGCTGGAGGGCGAGGACCGCTCCGTCGAGCTGGGCTCGGCCCGCGCCGAGGACGCCAAGCAGCTCGACCGGTTGCCCGGTGCGCCCGTCCTGGTGGTCACCACCCGCTACTACGCGGCCGGCCGTGTCGCCGCCGCCTCCGTCGCGACGTACCGCGCCGACACCTGCCGGCTCACCTTCGGCGACTCCGGCGCGCTGGAAGTGCTGCACGACCAGCCCGGCAGCCGCCGCCAGGCGTCCTGACGGCCGGGCCCGTACCCGGCCCGCCCGCGCTCCACCCCCGGCCCGCTTCCGTGAACCACGGGAGCGGGCCGCGGTCGTGCGCGTACGGCGCCGCGCGTCCCGGGCCCGTACCGGCGCCCTGCGCAGGACGCCGCGCGCAATACGCCGTAACCGACCCTGGCCGGCCGTCAGTCCGCCCCGACCGGCCGAGTCCGCTCAGTGCCGGGGCAGCGACGTCTGCTCGACCGCGAACAACTGCTCCTCCACGTGGTCCAGCGCCAGCCGCAGCGCCCCCGTGGCGATCGCCTCCTGGCCCAGCGCGGACAGCACCACGTTCGGCGGCCGCAGGCAGTAACGCGCCAACTCCGCGCGCAGCGGCTCCAGTACGCCGTCGAGACCGGCCGCCCAGCCGCCGACCACCACCAGTTCCGGGTCGATCGCCAGCACCAGCGCGGCCACGTCGTGCACCAGCCGGCGCAGGAACCGGTCCAGCGCGTCCTTCGCCTGCACGTCGCCCTCGCGGGCCAGCGCGAACACCCGCTCCACGGCGGGCTCGTCCAGCGGGTGCAGCGGGGTCCCGGTGGTCGACAGCAGGTGCTCGGGGGTCACCTCGCGCCCCAGCAGGTGCAGCGCGCCGATCTCCCCGGCCGCGCCACCGAAACCGCGGTGCAGCCGCCCCCCGATCAGCGAACCGGCGCCCGGGCTCAGCCCGGCCAGCACGAACACCACGTCGTCCGTGCCGACCGCGGCGCCCTTCCAGTGCTCGGCGACCGCGGCCAGGTTCGCGTCGTTCTCCACCAGCACCGGGCAGCGGAAGGAGCGTTGCAGCCGCTCGCCGAGCGCCAGCCCGGTCCAGCCCGGCAGCGCCGTGCCCAGCCGCACCTCGCCGCCCGCCTCCACGATGCCCGGACTGCCCACCCCCACCGCCCACAGCGTGCTGCGCGCCACGCCGGCCTTGCGCAGCAGGTCGGCGACGGTGCCGCGGACCCGGTCGATCCGGTCGTCGGCGCCGGCCGCCTCCGCCACGTCGTGGCCGAGCGTGTCCAGCACCTGGCCGCTGAGGTCGGACAGCACCGCGCGCACCTGGTGCGCGCCGATCTCGACACCCAGCAGGTGCCCGGCCTCGGCGTGGAAGCGGAACCGGCGGGCCGGCCGGCCCTGCTTGCGGGTGTCGCCCGGCTCCGGGGCGACCTCGACCACCAGGTCCGACTCGGTCAGTCCCTCGATGACGCCCTCGACCGTCGGGCGGGACAGCCCGGTGGTGTGCACCAGCTCGGTGAGCGTGGGGGTCTGCGCTCCGCGCAACGCGTGGAGGACGACCGCGGAGTTGATCCGCCGGAGCAGGGACGGGTCCCCACCGGTGAGGCGCTCCAAGGTGTGTCCTCCCAGCCTGTACCTGTGTGTGGCGGATCGTACCCGGCGCGGAGCCACCCGGCGAGTGCCGCCGGGCACCCTTCCGCCCGACTGCGCCCGACCACGCCCGGCCGGCCCCGCACCGGCCTGCCGCGTGCCACCGCCGCACACCGTACGACCTGCTGGGACGCCGGCGCAGCGGAGCCCGGATGCCGGCCGGCATCGGGTCGCGTCGGTGTCCGCGCGGCGAAGTTATCAGGGTTGCGACGAGGCGCGCGCGGGGCGGGGTCCGCCGGACCACCGCAGGAGGAAGTCCAGCGCGTCACGGGACTTCGCGTCGTGGGCGGTGTAGGCGGCCAGCAACTGGTCGGCGTCGGTGTCGACGGACAACTGCTGGACGTCCAGGGTCAGCTCGCCGGCGGTGGGGTGGCGGATGCGCTTGGTCAACTGCCGGGGCCCGGCCACGCGGTAGTCGGCCCACCAGGCGCGGAAGTCCGCGTCCTTCTCGTTCAGCTCGGCGATCAGGGCGCCGAGGTCCGGGTCGTCGGGGTGCCGGCCGGACTCCATGCGCAGCACCGCGACGCACTCGCGGGCCACCACGGGCCAGTCCACGTACTGCGCGCGGAAGGCGTCGTCGAGGAAGGTCAGGCGGATGATGTTGCGCCGGGCCGGGGGCAGCGCGGCGAAGTCGGTGAGCAGGGCGGCCGCCGCGCGGTTCCAGGCCAGGACGTCCATCCGCCGGTGGATGACCATCGCCGGGACGTCGTGCATGTCGTCCAGGAGCTGCCGCAGGCGCGGGGCCACGTCCGGCAGCCCCGGGGCACGGGCGGCCTTGCGCGGGGAGATGTCGGCGAGGCCGAAGAGGTAGTCGCGCTCGTCCGGCGTCATCTGCAGCGCGTCCGCCAGGGCGTCCAGGACGGCGCGGGAGACCTTGCGGGTACGCCCCTGTTCGAGCCGGACGACGTAGTCGAAGCTCACGTGGGCGAGCTGCGCCAGCTCCTCCCGGCGCAGTCCCGGCACGCGGCGCAGCCCGCCGTGGTGCGGCAGCCCGGCCCGGCGCGGATCGAGGGCGGCACGGCGGGCGCGCAGGAACCCGCCCAGCTCGTTGCCGTCTCCGGGTTCGTGGTGGCGGTCCATACCGCCACTCTCCTCCCGGACGCGTCGGGGTGCCTGGTACCGGACTCCCTAGGCACACCCCTCCCTGGCACCGGGCATCCCGCGGCGTGACGGTGGAGCGTGTGGCCACGACGGCCACCGGGCTCCGCGGGTCGCCGCGGTCCCGTTTCGCCAAGGGATGTGGAGCACCACCCCATGCGTATCGATGTGACGTTCGACAGCGCCGGTCTCACCCTGGCCGGGCACCTCTTCACCCCCGACACCGCTGCCGCCGGGCCGCGTCCGGCGATCGTCGTGTCGCACCCGATGACCGGCGTGAAGGAGCAGACCGCCGGCCTCTACGCGGCGCGGCTGGCCCGGGCCGGCTTCGTGGCCCTCGCCTTCGACGCGGCCCACTGGGGCGACAGCCAGGGCCTGCCGCGCTTCCTGGAGGACCCCGCGCAGCGGGTCGAGGACATCAAGAGCGCCGTCACCTTCCTCAGCGTCCGCGACGAGGTCGACCCCGAGCGGATCGGCGCGCTCGGCATCTGCGCCTCGGGCGGGTACGTCGCCGCGGCGGCCGCGACCGATCACCGGATCAGGGCCGTCGGCACCGTCAGCGCGGCCGACGAGGGGAGCTGGTTCCGCGACGGGCTCGGCGGCACCCGGACGCCCGACGAACTCGCGGCGATGCTGGACCTGTCCGCCGCCGCCCGTACCGGCGAGGCACGCGACGGCGAGGTCCGCAGGCAGCAGATCCACCCCGAGGACGAGCCCGAGCGCGGCGAGGTGAAGAAGAGCATCACCCGCCACATCCACGAGGGCTGGGACTACTACCGCACCGAGCGGGCCCATCACCCCCGCACCGAGAACTGGTTCGCGGCGCGCAGCCTGGACCTGCTCACCCAGTTCGACGCGTTCCGGCTGGTCGCGCTCATCGCGCCGCGCCCGCTGCTGATGATCGCCGGCACCGAGGCCGTCTCCGACCACTTCACCGTCGGAGCGATCGAGCAGGCGCGCGAGCCCAAGGAGCTGTTCTGGATCGACGGCGCCGACCACGTCGACCTCTACGACCGCGACGAGTACCGTCACCCCAGCCGTCGAGAAGCTCACCGGGTTCTTCGCCGAGGCGCTCAAGGCGCCCGAGACCGTGGCGGCGTGACGGCGCACCCGGAAGGGGGCGGCGGCGTGCGGGCGTGGACGGCCGCCGAACTTCGCGCGATCGATCGTCCTCGCCGCGGGCCAGGCGACGCGCACCGCCCGCTCCGCGGCACGGGCCCACACCGTCACCGTCGGATACGTCGAGGACCTCGTCGTCACCGCCGCGGTGCGAGAGCTGCGCCGCCGGTTCCCCGAGGCCCACGTCCGCACCCGGCACCTGGACTGGAACGAGACGCGCGCCCTGCCCGACCGCAAGGTCGACGTGCTCGTCGCCCGCACCCCGCTGCCCATCCCGGACGACGGCCTGAGCGTGAGCGTGCTCTACGACGAGCCGCGCGCGCTGCTGGTGCCCGCGGACCACCGCCTGGCCGGCAAGGAGTCGGTCGGCCCGGACGACTTCGCGGGGGAGCCCCTCATCGCCTGCGCGGGCATGGCCGCGGCCTGGACCGTCTTCTGGCGGCTGAACCCGCATCCGGAGGGCGGTTCGGCCCCGCTCGGCCCGCTGCCCGCCGAGACCTTCGAGGACAAGCTCGAAGGCGTCGCGGACGGGCGCTCCGTCGCCCCGGTGCCCGCCTACGACCGCCGCTGCGCCGACCGGGACGACCTCGCGGTGGTGCCGGTCGACGGCATCGAGCCGTGCCAGGTGGTCGTCGCCACCCGGGCCGGTGACCGCAGCCCGCTGGTGGCCGGCTTCCGGGAGGCGGCGGACCGCCTGCTCCGGCCCCCGCGGGGGGAGTTCAGCGGCTCCTGAGCCGGGCCCCGGGTGCCACCGCCGCAGCGGCGCCCGCGTCCGTGTCCGGCTCCGGGGTCGTGTCCGCCGGGCCCTCGGCGAAGGCCGCCACGCGCAGCCGGGCGAACTCCTCGGCCAGGGCCGCCGGCGTCCAGTGCGCGTTCAGGCCGCTGGGGCTGGGCAGCACCCAGACCCGGGTGGCGCCCAGCGTGCGCTCCTGCGGCCCGACCACGGCGCGCTTGTCGGCGAACGCGACCCGGTACGCGGTGACACCGAGCACCGCGAGCCATCGCGGCCGGTGCCGGGCCACCTTCGCGGTCAGCGCCCGGCCGCCCGCGACCAGTTCCTCCGCGGTCAGCTCGTCGGCCCGCGCGGTCGCCCGCGGCGCCACGTTCGTGAGCCCGAAGCCGAGCGCGAGCACGTCCTCCTGCTCGGCGGGCGCGTACCGGCGCGGGGTGAAACCCGAGGCGTGCAGCGCCGGCCAGAACCGGTTGCCCGGCCGGGCGAAGTGCTCGCCCCGGTACGCCGACATCAACCCCGGGTTGATCCCGCAGAACAGCACGTGCAACCCCGGCCCGACCACGTCCCGCAGCGTGCGGGTGCGGGCCTGCGCCAGTTCCCCCGGCGTCAGAGGATCGCCCCCGGCCGGTACGCCGCCGCGCGCGGGTACGCCTTGACGACCTCCTCGACCCGGCGAGCGACCTCCGCGACCTGATCGCCGGCGGCGCCGGTGAACGACAGCCGGTCGGCCATCAGCGCGTCCAGCGCGGCCCGGTCCAGCGGGATACGCGGGTCGGCGGCGAGCCGGTCCAGCAGTTCGTTGCGCTCGGTGCCCTGCTCGCGCATGGCCAGCGCCGACGCGACCGCGTTCTCCTTGATCGCCTCGTGCGCGGCCTCCCGGCCCACCCCGGCCCGCACCGCGCCCATCAGCACCTTCGTGGTGGCCAGGAACGGCAGGTAGCGGTCCAGTTCCCGCGAGACGACCGCCGGGAACGCCCCGAACTCGTCGAGCACCGTCAAGAACGTCTCCAGCAGCCCGTCGAACGCGAAGAACGCGTCCGGCAGCGCCACCCGGCGCACCACCGAGCAGGACACGTCGCCTTCGTTCCACTGGTCGCCGGAGAGCTCACCGGTCATCGAGGCGTAGCCGCGCAGCACCACCATCAGGCCGTTGACCCGCTCGCAGGAGCGGGTGTTCATCTTGTGCGGCATCGCCGAGGAGCCGACCTGGCCGGGCTTGAAGCCCTCGGTGACCAGTTCGTGCCCGGCCATCAGCCGGATCGTCTTGGCCAGCGACGAGGGCGCCGCTGCCAGTTGCACCAGCGCGGTCACCGCCTCGTAGTCCAGCGAGCGCGGGTAGACCTGGCCGACGGAGCTGAACGCCCGCGAGAAGCCCAGGTGTTCGGCGACCCGGTGCTCCAGCTCGGCGAGCCTGCCGCTGTCCCCGCCGAGCAGGTCCAGCATGTCCTGCGCGGTGCCGACCGGGCCCTTCACGCCGCGCAGCGGATACCGCGCCAGCAGCTCCTCGACCCGCCCGAACGCCACCAGCAGCTCGTCGGCCGCCGTGGCGAACCGCTTGCCGAGCGTGGTCGCCTGCGCCGCGACGTTGTGCGAGCGGCCCGCCATCACCAGCTCGCCGTACTGCCCGGCGAGCTGGCCGAGCCGGGCGAGCACCGCGACCGTGCGGTCCCGCGCGTGCTCCAGGGACAGCCGGATCTGCAGCTGTTCGACGTTCTCGGTCAGGTCGCGCGAGGTCATGCCCTTGTGCACCTGCTCGTGCCCGGCGAGCGCGTTGAACTCCTCGATCCGGGCCTTCACGTCGTGCCGGGTGACCTTCTCGCGCTCCGCGATCGAGTCGAGGTCGACCTGCTGCAGCACCCGCTCGTAGTCCTCGATCGCCCCCGGCGGCACCTCGATGCCCAGGTCCGCCTGGGCACGCAGCACCGCCAGCCACAGCCGGCGCTCCAGCACCACTTTCTGCTCGGGCGACCACAGCGCGGCCAGCTCCGCGGAGGCATAGCGACCGGCGAGGACATTCGGGATACGCGGCTTGGCTGTCACGTGGGGAGATTCTACTGGTCGCGCGGGGTGTCCCGTACGGTCAGCCCTCGCCGCTCGGGACCGTGCGCGCGGCGCGCGGGGCGTACGGCGCGGCGCCGGGCAGGTCGTACGGCAGCAACTCGGCGCGCTTGGGGCTGCGGCCGTCGCCGCTGGACCGCCCGGTCAGGCGACGGCCGATCCACGGCAGCAGGTGGGCGCGGGTGAAGCGCAGGTCGGACACGCGGCGGGCGGTCCAGCCGGCGCGCACCTCCGGCGGCAGCGGGCGGGTCCACTCCGCCTGCTCGGGCAGGCCGAGCGCCTGCCAGACCGCCTCGGCGACCCGCTCGTGGCCCTCCGCGGTCAGATGCAGCCGGTCCTCGGCCCACATCCGTGCGTCGCCCAGCACCTGTGCCCCGTACAGGTCGACGACGACCGCGCCGTGCGCGGCCGCCAGCGACTCCACGAAGTCGAACAGCTCCACCATCCGCGGCAGGAACCGCGTCGCCACCGGGCCCCGCCTGATCGGGCTGCGCATCAGCACCAGGCGGTCGCAGGCGGGGGCGAGGCGCTGTACGCAGCTCTCCAGCACCTCGCACACCGCCGCCACGTCGCAGCCGGGCCGCAGGACGTCGTTGAGCCCGCCGACCAGTGTGATCACGTCCGGGCGCATCGCGGCCGCCGCGTCCACCTGCTCGTCGGAGATCTGCCGGATCAGCTTGCCGCGTACCGCGAGGTTGGCGTACCGCACGCCCTCGCCGCCCGCTTCCCGGGACGCGGCCGCCAGCCGCGCCGCGAGCAGGTCCGCCCACCCGCGGTACGAACCGTCGGGCAGCAGATCCGACATGCCCTCGGTGAAGGAGTCCCCGACGGCGACGAGGCTGGAGTACGTGGCTGGCGTCTGCATGGCACGCAGATCCTACCGGCGGGAAACGCGGTGGTGGCGGCGCCCCCGGCGCCGCCGGCGTGTGCCGTCAGCGGGTCAGGTACGCGGCGGCGCCCAGGGCGCCGGCCGTCGCCCCGGCGCCGACCACGGCGGCCGCCACGCAGCGCCTTCTGAGGTACGCGTAGCGCTCGCTGTACTCGCCGCGCAGCTCCGCGGCGCGGTCGATGACGCGCCGCAGCGTCTGGCGGGACAGCCGCACCCGGTCGGCGACATAGACCCGTTCGACCTCCTCGCGCTGCGCGGTGGTCAGCCAGGGCAGATGGGCGGTGAAACCGGCAGCCTCGCGGCGCGCCTGCGCCAGCTCGGCGTTCCACAGCAGGTAGCCCTCGATCCGGTCGAGCCCTGAGTGGTCGTTCCTGTCC
The DNA here is from genome assembly GCF_036014115.1 of Streptomyces sp. NBC_00448. Classification (NCBI taxonomy): domain Bacteria; kingdom Bacillati; phylum Actinomycetota; class Actinomycetes; order Kitasatosporales; family Streptomycetaceae; genus Streptomyces; species Streptomyces sp. NBC_00448. Next base: position 438,523 of record NZ_CP107913.1, on the reverse strand, counting down.
GCGCCCACGCGTTGGTCCCGTCCGGTCGTCGGCAGCTACTGGTGGGTGTCGCCCCGCGGCACGGTGATGGACCGGTCGGGCCGGTGCGAGGCGTCGTCGAGGGTCGAGATCTCCGGGTGGTGCAGGTCGAACGCGGGGGACTCGGAGCGAATCCGGGGCAGCGTGACGAAGTTGTGCCGCGGCGGCGGGCAGGAGGTCGCCCACTCCAGCGAACGGCCGTAGCCCCACGGGTCGTCGACCCCGACCTTCTTGCCGTACTTCGCCGTCTTCCACACGTTGTAGAGGAACGGCAGCATCGACATGCCGAGCAGGAACGAGCTGATCGTGGAGACCGTGTTCAGCGTGGTGAAGCCGTCCGCCGCGAGGTAGTCCGCGTAGCGGCGCGGCATTCCGATGACACCCAGCCAGTGCTGGACCAGGAAAGTCCCGTGGAAGCCGAAGAACAGCGTCCAGAAGGTGATTTTCCCGAGCCGTTCGTCGAGCATCTTGCCGGTCATCTTCGGCCACCAGAAATGGAATCCGGCGAACATCGAGAACACCACGGTGCCGAAGACGACGTAGTGGAAGTGCGCGACCACGAAATAGGAGTCCGAGACGTGGAAGTCCAGCGGAGGCGACGCCAGGATGACACCGGTCAGCCCGCCGAAGAGAAACGTGATCAGGAAGCCGATGGACCACAGCATCGGCGTCTCGAAACTCAGTGATCCCCTCCACATCGTGCCGATCCAGTTGAAGAACTTCACACCGGTCGGCACCGCGATCAGGAAGGTCATGAACGAGAAGAACGGCAGCAGCACCGAGTCGGTGACGTACATGTGGTGCGCCCACACCGTCACCGAGAGGCCGGCGATGGCGATCGTCGCCGCGACCAGCCCCAGATATCCGAAGATCGGCTTGCGGGAGAAGACCGGGATGATCTCGGTGATGATCCCGAAGAACGGCAACGCGATGATGTAGACCTCGGGGTGGCCGAAGAACCAGAAGAGGTGCTGCCACAGGATCGCGCCGCCGTTGGCCGCGTCGAAGACGTGTGCCCCGAACTTCCGGTCGGCCTCCAGGCACAGCAGCGCGGCGGCCAGCACCGGGAAGGCGAAGAGGACCAGCAGCGAGGTGAGCACCACGTTCCAGCAGAAGATCGGCATCCGGAACATCGTCATGCCAGGGGCGCGCATGCAGATGATCGTGGTGATGAAGTTGACGGCGCCGAAGATCGTGCTGAAGCCCGTCATCACCAGGCCCATGATCCACATGTCGGCACCGATGCCGGGCGAGTTGATCGCGTTGGACAGCGGCGAGTACGCGAACCAGCCGAAGTCGGCCGCGCCCTGCGGGGTGACGAATCCGCCGACCGCGATCAGCGAGCCGAAGAGGTAGAGCCAGTAGGCGAGCATGTTCAGCCGCGGGAACGCCACATCGGGCGCGCCGATCTGCAGCGGCATGATCCAGTTGGTGAATCCCGAGAACAGCGGTGTCGCGAACAGCAGCAGCATCACGGTACCGTGCATCGTGAACGCCTGGTTGTACTGTTCCGCGGACAGGAACTGAAGGCCGGGGCGGGCGAGTTCGGCCCGCATCAGCAGTGCCATGATGCCGCCGATGAGGAAGAAGGCGAACGTCGTCACCAGGTACATCGTGCCGATGGTCTTGTGATCGGTGGTGGTCGCCCAACTCACGAACACGCTGCCCGGGCGCTTCCGCCTGGCCGGCACCTCGTCCTCGTACGAATCGTCGACGCCGACCGGCTCCGCGGTGCTGCCAGCCGTCACTTCATCACTCCCCGCAATCGACGCCGGCCGGTCATCGGCCGTAGTGGAAGAATGGCAATCCACCAGGCCTTTTCCGAAGCGGCCTCGCCGACAGGTCAGCCGGGTTGATCAATAGTCGGGTAGATCGAAAGTCGGGAATGCGCATTGCGCGGCACGCCGGAACTGCCGTGCGCGCCGGTCGGGTGCCCGAGGGTCAGGGCCGGCCCCGCCCCACCAGCTCCTTGAGGACGTCCTCCATGGTGACCAGGCCGACCCCGTGCCCGTCGGCGTCCACGACGGCGGCGAGGTGGGCGCGGCCGGCGCGCATCGCGGTGAGGACGTCGTCGAGCGGGGTGGCCGCGCCGACGCGGGTGATCCGGCGCAGCGCCGACCGGGGGAAGGGCTCGTCGCGCGGCTCGGCGTCGAGGGCGTCCTTGACGTGGAGGTAGCCGAGGACGCGCCCGTCGTCGTCGGCGACCGGGAAACGGGAGAAGCCGGACCGGGCACTCAGGGCCTCCAGCTCTTCCGCGGTGATGCCGAGCCGGGCGCGCACCACCCGCTCCGGCGGCACCACGATCTCGCCGACGGGCCGCCGCCCGAGCTCCAGCGCGTCCCGCAGCCGCTCGGCGGCCCGTTCGTCCAGCAGCCCGGCGGCGCCCGCGTCCACCACCATCCGCGACAGCTCGTCGTCGGAGAACACCGCGGCGATCTCGGTGCGCGGTTCCACCCGCGCCAGCTTCAGCCCGACGTTGGCGAGGGCGTTGATCGCGAAGATCAGCGGACGAAGCGCCCGGGTGAGCGCGACCAGGGGCGGGCCCAGCAGCAGGGCGGACCGCACGGGGTCGGCGAGCGTGATGTTCTTCGGCACCATCTCCCCGAAGAGCATGTGCAGATAGGTCGCCACCGCCAGCGCGATCACGAACGACACCGGGTGCGCCGCGCCGTCCGGCACGTGCGCGGCATGGAAGAGCGGCTCCAGCAGGTGCTCGATGGCCGGCTCCGCGACGATGCCGAGCACCAGCGTGCAGGCGGTGACGCCGAGCTGGGCGGCGGCCAGCAGCGGTGAGACGTGTTCGAGGCCCCACAGCACCCGCCGCGCCCGCCGGTCGCCCGCCTCGGCGCGCGGCTCGATCTGGTCGCGGCGCACCGAGATCATCGAGAACTCGGCGCCGACGAAGAAGGCGTTCACCACGATGGTGAGCAGGCCCACCACCAGCTGGACGGCGGTCACCGCGCGGCCCCCGTCCCGTCGGCGGCCGTACCGGCGGCGTCGCTGCCGGGCCCGCTCGGCGGGGACACCAGCCGGGCCCGCGCCGCGCGCCGCCCGCTCGCGTCGGTCACCTCGATCCGCCAGCCCTCCACCTCGACCACGTCACCGCGCTCCGGAATCCGCCCGAGCCGCTGGGCGACCAGCCCGGCCAGCGTCTCGTACGGCCCGTCGGGCGCGTGCAGCCCGATCCGCTCCAGCCGGTCCTCGGTACGGGCCGCGCCGTCCGCGTCGTAGATCCGGCGGCCCAGCGGGTCCTCGCGCAGGAAGAGCAGGTCGGGCGCTTCGAGCGGGTCGTGCTCGTCCCGCACCTCGCCGACCACCTCCTCCACGATGTCCTCCAGCGTGGCGACGCCCGCGGTGCCGCCGTACTCGTCGATCACCACGGCCATCGAGCGGCGGGCGGAGAACCGGTCCAGCAGTCGGTCCACGGCCAGGGAGTGCGGGACCAGCAGCGGCTCGCGCAGCAGCTCGGTGACCGGCACCCGGGGCCTGCGGTCGGCGGGGACCGCCAGAACGTCCTTGATGTGCACGGTGCCGATCACCGCGTCGAGGGTGCCGCGGTAGACCGGGAAGCGGGACAGCCCGGTGGCGCGGGTGGCGTTCGCGACGTCCTCGGCGGTGGCGCGCGCCTCCAGGGCGGTGACCTGCACCCGGGGCGTCATCACGTTCTGGGCGGTCAGGTCGGCCAGGCCGATGGTCCGGACGAACAGCTCGGCGGTGTCCGGCTCCAACGCGCCCGCCTTCGCGGAGTGCCGGGCCAGCGCGCGCAGCTCCTGCGGGCCGCGCGCGGAGGCCAGCTCCTCGGCCGGCTCCAGGCCCATCCGGCGCAGCACCCGGTTGGCGGTGTTGTTCAGGTGCCGGATCAGCGGCCCGAACGCTGTGCTGAACGCGCGCTGCGGCGTCGCGACCGCCTTCGCTACTTCCAGCGGCCGCGAGATCGCCCAGTTCTTCGGCACCAGCTCGCCGATGACCATCAGCGCCACCGTGGACAGCGCGGTGCCCAGCACCAGCGCCAGCGACGCCGCCCCGGACGTGGGCAACCCCGCCGCCCGCAGCGGCCCGCGCAGCAGCTTCGCGACCGACGACTCGGCCAACATGCCGATGATCAGCCCGGTGACGGTGATGCCGAGCTGCGCACCGGACAACTGCACGGTCAGCGAACGGACCGCGGCCAGCGCGGCCGCCGCCCCGCGCTCCCCGCCCGCCGCCGCGCGCTCCAGCTCGCCGCGCTCGACGGTCGTCAACGAGAACTCCGCGGCGACGAACACACCGCACACGAACGTGAGCAGCAGCGCCACCGCCACCAGGAGCGTTTCGATCATCGGAACACCTCACCCCCCATGATCAACCAGCCCCCGCCCACCCGCACCCACACAGACCCGGCAAAGTGCGCCCGGGTGCCCGATCAAGGGGCGCGGCAAGCCCCCCACCGGGGGATCGGTCCTGAGCCGACAGTACGGGGTAGCCGGGGGCCCGCCCAAGCCAGGCGCTAGCCCAACCACTTCGTCCAGCGCCGCCACTGCTCCTCCGGCAGGTAGCCGCCGGCCCGCCACGCGTGCTGCGCCCGTTCGTTCGCCACCAGCACCATCGCGTCGCCGCGCCGCCCCCCGAGCGCGAGGAACCGTTCCTCCGCTGCCTCCAGCAGTGCCCGGGCCACACCCTGCCTGCGGGCATCCGGGTGAACGGCCAGCCGGTACAGATGGCACCGCCAGCCGTCGAACCCGGCGATCACCGTCCCCACCAGGGCCCCGTCACGCTCGGCGAGCAGCAGGGCCTCGGGGTCCCGCGTGATCAGCCCGGCCACGCCCGTCTCGTCGTCACTGATGCTGGTGCCCTCCGCGGCCACCTGCCAGAAGGCCAGTACGGCGCGGGCGTCCGCGACAACTGCCGGTCGTATCCGAAGATCGCTCATGCGCCTCAGCCAACCAGCCCGGCTCGCCGCGCCCCGGAGGATTTCGCGATCCGAGACACGCGGAGGACACGCCGGCGACGCGCCCGGGCTGCGCGGTCCGGGCGATCCCGGAGAGCGCTCTTGCCGCTACTAGCACCCGAGCGCTAGCGTGGTCGCATGGCGAAAACCCAGTTGAACGTGCGGGTGGAAGAAGCCACCGCGGAGACGGCGCGGGAACGCGCCTCGCAGCGCGGCATCAGCGTGAACCGCTACATCGAGGAACTCGTCCAGCAGGACGAGGGGGAGAACGGCCGGGCCTTCGTCCAGGCCGCGGCCGACTTCATGAAGCGGTACGAAGCGGTCTTCGACGAGGAGTTCGGCAGCACGCCCCCCACCGGTGAAGGCGCCCGTTGACCCTGCGGATCGACCTCGCCTGGCTGCTGATGGTCGCCGAACACAACACACCGGGGGACCCACAGGTCACCGACTGGGGCGCGCTCGTCGCCGCCGTGAGCCGGCACCGCGCCGAGATATTCGGCCGCCCCGTCTACGGAGACGAGCACCTGCGGGCGGCCGCACTGCTCCAGTTGCTGCTGCACGTGCCGGCCCTGGAGCGGTCCAACGCGCTGTTCGCCACCGCCGTGGCCTACGCCTACCTCGTCGCGGAGGGGCTGAAGGTCACCACGTCGCCCGAGCAGGTCCGCGATCTGGCCCGCCTGGTCAAGGACGGCGGCGTCGGCGTCGACCGGATCGCCCGCGAGCTGCGCGCCTGGACCGGCTGAGGGTGTCGCCGGGGCGCCGATCCGGACCGGGCCACAAGCCCCCGCCCCGCTCCACCCCGGCCTACCCCTGCGCGGCGGGCTGCGGAGGCCCGTAGACGTGCGCGAAGGCGGCCGGGTCCCACACGCCGCCCAGCTGCGGAGCGAGCCAGTCACGGGCCGCGGCGCGGAACGCCGTCGGCGACAGGGACGCGGCAGCCTGCGGCAACGCGCCCAGCAGCGGCGCCCCCGCCGACTCCGGCAGGTCCAGCACGTTGCAGCGCTCGGCCAGGCCCGGTTCGCTCGCCCAACTGCCGATGATCACACCGAGGCAGGTGAGTTTGCGGGCCCGCATCGCCTCCGCGGTCAGCGCCGTCGCGTTCAACGTGCCCAGCCCCGCGGGCGCGACCAGCAGCACGCCCGCGTGCAGCAGCGACGCCGTGTCCGCCAGCGTGGAGCCCTTCTCGTCGTACCGCACCAGCAGCCCCCCGGCGCCCTCCACCAGCACCACGTCGTGCACGGCCGAGAGCTTCGCCGCGGCCTCGGCGATCTCCTCCGGGGTCACCGCCGCCCGCCCCGAGCGCCGCGCCGCCGTGGCCGGCGCCAACGGCTCCGGGTAGCGCGCCAGTTCCACCGCCGTCACCTCACCGGCCAGCCGCGCGACCTCCGCGGCGTCCCCGGGTTCGCCCTCGAGCACCCCCGTCTGCGCGGGTTTCAGCACCGCCACGCTCAGCCCCTGAGCCAGCGAAGCAGCCGCGACCGCCGCCGTCGCCACCGTCTTGCCCACCTCGGTGCCCGTCCCGGTCACCACAACGATCGCCATACCCGCACTCCCCTCGGAAAGCCCCCAGCATGCCCGCCCACCCCCCACCCCGCACAAACCGAGCCGCGACCGTACGGCGGTTGGCCGATCCGGACGCCCGGCCGGCGGACTTCCTGCGGCCCGGGCACGTCTTCCCCCTGGCCGCTCGCCCGGGCGGCCTCGCGGAGCGTGCCGGCCACACGGAAGCCACCGTCGCGCTGTGCACGGCGGCCGGACTGCCGCCGGTGGGCGTCTGCTGCGAGGTCATGAACCACGACGGCACCATGGCCAAGGCGGCCGATCTGGAGATCGCCGCGCTGCGCTGGGGCCTGCCGCTGGTGGACATGGCCGACCTGGCCCGGCACCTGTGAGGCCGGTCAGCGGCCGTGGACTCCACGACGACCCGCGCTTCTTCGCCGGGTGCCGCTCCCTGCGGGAGGGCGGCGCGGGGGCACCCCGGGCGGCCAGGGTGCCCCGGGTTCAGCCGGCGGCGGACGCCGCGACGATGGCCGCACTGATCCGGGCGACGTCCTCGTCCCCGGTGACGTAAGGGGGCATCGCGTAGACGAGGTCGCGGAAGGGCCGCAGCCATACGCCCGCGCGGACCGCGGCGCGGGTGGCCGCGTCGATGTCGACGGGGTGGTCGAGCTGGACCACCCCGATCGCGCCGAGCACACGGACATCGCGCACCCCGGGCAACTCGGCGGCGGGCGCGAGCCCTTCCCGCAGCCCGGCCTCGATCCGCTTGACCTCGGTCGCCCAGTCCTGGGTGAGCAGGACGTCGAGCGACGCGTTCGCCACGGCCGCGGCGAACGGGTTCCCCATGAACGTGGGGCCGTGCGCGAGCACGGGCACCTCGCCGCGCGAGATCCCCTCGGCCACCCGGGAGGTGCACAGGGCCGCGGCGAGGGAGACGTACCCCCCGGTGAGCGCCTTGCCGACGCACATCACGTCGGGTGCGATCCCCGCGTGCTCGGCCGCGAACAGCCTTCCGGTGCGGCCGAACCCGGTGGCGATCTCGTCGAGGACGAGCAGGACGTCGTGCTCGTCGCACGCCTCCCGCAGCACCCGCAGGTACGCGGGGGAGTGGAACGCCATCCCGCCCGCGCCCTGGACGACGGGTTCCACCACGACCGCGGCCAGCTCGTCGGCGTGACGCCCGATCAGCTCGCGCAGGTGGGCGGCGTACGCGGCCGACAGCTCCGTGTCGAACCCGGGCGGCGGCGCGTCCGCGAAGACCTGCTCCTGTAGCACCCCGGACCATAGATGGTGCATACCGCCATCCGGGTCACATACCGACATCGGCTGCCAGGTGTCGCCGTGGTATCCGCCGCGCCAGGTGAGCAGCCGCCGCTTGCCCGGCCGCCCCAGCGAACGCCAGTACTGCAGGCACATCTTGAGCGCCACCTCGACCGACACCGAGCCGGAGTCCGCGAGGAAGACGTGCCGCAACGGCTCCGGCGTGATCTCGACCAGCCGCGCGGCCAGCCGCACCGCAGGCTCATGGGTGAGCCCGCCGAACATGACGTGGCTCATCCGGTCCAGTTGGGCGTGGGCGGCCTCGTCGAGCACCGGGTGCCGGTAGCCGTGGATCGCCGACCACCAGGACGACATGCCGTCCACGAGCTCGGTCCTGCCCTGAGCGGGCGCGGCGAGCCGCAGTCGTACGCCCGAGGCCGACTCCACCACCAGGGGTTCCTGGCGGCCGGGCATCGGGCCGTAAGGGTGCCAGACGTGCCGCCGGTCCAGGTCCAGCAGCACGTCCACCGGCAGCGGTTCAGGCATTGGGCGGCAGGTCCGTCCCCGCGCCTCGCCGGCGCACGGCGACCAGGTCCGTACGGGGACCCGCGCCCGTGCCCGCACCTGAACCCGACGCCGTGCCGGCAGGCTGGCCCGTAGCCGTAGCCGTAGCCGTAGCCGGCTCGCCGGGCTCGCACGATCCGCAGGCCGTGTCGTGGGACCCGCAGCCCGAACCGGCCGCCGTGCGCGCCTCGTCGGAGCGCCGGTGCGCGGGCAGCGTGGTGGTCTCGGCGCCCTCCACCTCGAAGCCGGCGTCCGCGATCATGTCGAGGTCGGTCTGCCCGGCCTGCCCCTCGCTCGTCAGGTAGTCGCCGAGGAAGATCGAGTTGACCAGGTGCAGCGCGAGCGGCTGCATGCTGCGCAGGTGCACCTCGCGCCCGCCGGCCAGCCGTACCTCCACGTCCGGGCAGACGAACCGCACCATCGCCAGGATCCGCAGGCACCGCTGCGGGGTGAGGTTCCACTCCTTGGCCAGCGGGGTGCCCTCGAACGGGATCAGGAAGTTGACCGGCACCGAGTCCGGGTCCAGCGCCCGCAACGAGAACACCACGTCCACCAGGTCCGCGTCGCTCTCGCCCATCCCCGCGATCAGCCCCGAACACGCCGACAGCCCCGCCGCCTGCGCCTGCCGCACCGTGTCCACCCGGTCGGCGTAGGTGTGCGTCGTGGTGATGTCCGCGTAGGTGCCCTCGGACGTGTTGAGGTTGTGGTTGTACGCGTCCGCGCCCGCGGCCCGCAGCCGCTCCGCCTGGTCGCCCGAGAGCAGCCCGAGGCAGGCGCACACCTCCACGCCCTCGTTGCCGTCCTTGATCGCCTCGATGGTCTTCGACACCCGGTCCACGTCCCGGTCGGTCGGCCCGCGCCCGCTGGCCACCAGGCACACCCGCTTCGCGCCCCCCGACACCCCCGCCGTGGCCGCCGCGACCGCCTCGTCCGGCTTCAGCCAGGTGTACTTGAGGATGTCGGCCTGCGAGCCGAGCCGCTGCGAGCAGTACGAGCAGTCCTCCGGGCAGAGGCCGGACTTGAGGTTCACCAGGTAGTTGAGCTTGACCCGGCGACCGAACCACTGCCGGCGCACCCGGCCCGCCGCGGCCACCACGTCCAGCAGTTCGTCGTCGGAGGTCGCGAGCACCGCCAGCGCCTCGTCCCGCGTCGGCGGCTCGCGCCGCAGACCCTTGCCCACCAGTGCCGTCAGCAGATCCATGCCCGCAATCCTCGCGTACGGCGGCGGGCCCGGCCAATGGCGCACCGCACAACATCAGCGGCCGGGTATGTGTGCATCACCACACCCGGTATCGGGCCGCTCACCCAGTACGTTGCTGGCGTGGACAGCACTTCTCAGCAGCACGGACCCGCCGACGGACCCTTCGGATGGCTCACCGCCCAGGACCGGGTGCGGCGGGCCGCCGGCCTGCGCCGCGAACTGCGGCCCCGGGCGGCCGACTCGCCGCTGCTGGACCTGGCCGGCAACGACTACCTCGGCCTGACCCGGCACCCGGAGGTGGTCCGGGCCGGCGCCGACGCCTGCCTGCGCTGGGGCGCCGGCTCCACCGGCTCCCGGCTGGTCACCGGCAGCACCGCGCTGCACGCCGAACTCGAGGCGGAGATCGCCGCGTTCACCGGGTTCGAGGCCGCCCTGGTCTTCGCCTCCGGCTACGCCGCCAACCTCGCCGCCATCACCGCGCTCACCGGCCCCGGCACCCTGCTGGTCTCCGACGCGGCCAACCACGCCTCCTTGATCGACGGCTGCCGGCTGTCCAAGGCCAGGACCGAGGTGGTCCGCCACGCCGACCCCGAAGCGGTCCGCAAGGCGCTCGGCGGCCGCGACAGCGGCGAGCGCCCCGCCGACGGCGCGGGCGGGAACGCGTTCGTCGTCAGCGACGCGGTCTTCTCCGTCGACGGCGACGCGGCGCCGCTGCCCGAACTGGCCGCCGCCTGCCGCGCGTACGGCGCGGCGCTGCTGCTCGACGACGCGCACGGCCTGGGTGTCATGGGCGACGGCGGCCGGGGCAGCGCCCATGCCGCCGGGCTCGCCGGAGCGCCCGACGTGGTGTGCACCGCCACCCTCTCGAAGTCCTTCGGTGCCCAGGGCGGGGTGGTGCTCGGGCCGGCCGCCGTGATCGAGCACCTCGTCAACGCGGCCCGCACCTTCATCTTCGACACCGGACTCGCCCCCGCCGCCGCGGGCGCCGCGCTGGCCGCGCTGCGGCTGCTGCGACGCGAGCCGGACCGGGCCGCCCGCGCCCGCCAGGTGGCTCGGGACTTCCACCGGTTGCTGACCGGGCACGGCCTGGACACCACCGCGCCCGACGCGTGCGTGGTGTCCGTGCGCGCGCCCTCGCCGGACGACGCCCTCGCCTGGGCCGCGCGCTGCCGGGAGGAGGGCCTGGCGGTCGGCTGCTTCCGCCCCCCGTCCGTGCCGGACGGGGTCTCCCGGCTGCGGCTGACCGCGCGGTGCGACCTGACCGGCCCTCAGGTCCGCCGCGCGGTCGACGTCATCGCCCGGGCCGCTCCACCGCGCTGAGCGGCCCGCCGTCGGCCAGATCCCGGACGAAGTCGCTCCACGCCTGCGGGGCGAAGAGCAGCGCGGGCCCGCGTACGTCCTTGGAGTCACGGACCGCGGTCAGACCCGAGGGGAGCCTGGCGGCCTCCACGCAGTTGTTCGCCGCGGTGCTGTGACTGCTGCGCCGCCAACTAGCGCCGCCGAGCGTCTCGCTGGAGGAAATAAAACGGGGCAGCGTTGTCATGAAACCTCCTTACGAATGCTGTTGATCATTTCAGCCGACTCCTCCCGGTGAAGAGCGCGGCCACTCAATCGGGCGAACGCTGCTCCGTACGCCGCGATGTCCTCTTTCCGATCGACGTAGAGACTACTCGTCAAATGGTCGACAACCACCACGTCGAGATCGGCAATGCGCGGAAATGAGAAGATGACGAAAGAATTCGTCACTCCTTGGTGTCCGCCGGCCGCGAACGGGAGCACTTGCAGACGCACCTGGGGCAGCTCCATCGCCTCGCGCAGCCGCAGCAGTTGCTCGGCCATCACCTCCGGGCCGCCCACCCACCGCCGCAGCACCGACTCGTCGAGCACCGCCCACAGCTCCAGCGGCGGGTCCTGGCGCAGGACGGCCTGCCTGGCTATCCGGACGTCAACGAGCGCGTCCACCTCGCGCTCGGTGAGTTGGGGCATCACGTCGCGGGTCAGCGCGCGGGCGTACGCCGGGGTCTGGAGCAGTCCGGGCACCACGCTGTTCTCCATCGAGCGGGCCCGGCTGGCACCCGTCTCCAGGGTGATGAAGTCGCGGTACTCCGGCGGCAGCACGTCGCGGAAGTCGTGCCACCAGCCGCGCTGGTAGCCGCGGCCGGCGAGCGTCGCCAGCAGGTCGCGCAGGTCGCCGTCGCGTACCGCGTACACGCTCAGCAGCACCTCCACGTCCTCGGGGCGCACGCTGCTGCGGCCGGTCTCGATCCGGCTGACCTTCGACTGGTGCCAGCCGGCCAGCCGGGCCGCTTCCCCGCTGGTCAGTCCGGCCAGATCGCGCAGCCGGCGCAGCTCCTCGCCGAGCCGGCGCCGGCGTACGGCCGGGACTCGTTCCATGATGTTTCGCGCCTCCTGGGCTGAAGTGGTGCGGTCGTCGTCCGTCGCGAACGCCGCGATACGACAGTGTGCCGACCAAATGCGTTCTCACGTAGCAGAGTTCACCGTTTTGAGCGACAGATATATGCATAGCGCGCTCGCCGGTCCTAATGGCGGCACGATGGATGACACTCTGGCGCGAATCAGCCGCATCCGGACCCGGAACGTACGGACTCCTCCGTCCGCGCCGGCGTCCGGACCCGGCGAGAAAGGGAACAGCGTCACCATGGCTGACCTTCAGGAAGCATCCGTCACCCTGCCGAGTGACCCCGTAGCGGTGTCCGCGGCGCGGGCCTACGTGTGCGCACGGCTCGCCGAGTGGGGGCTGCCGCCCGACGCGCCGACCCTGGACTGCGTACGTCTGGTCGTCTCCGAACTCGCCACCAACGCGGTGCTGCACACCTCCGGCCTGTCACCCAACTTCACCGTGGACATCCGTTTGGAGCACAGCGAGCACTTGCACATCGGCGTCACCGATTCGCACCCGCGCTGGCCGCAGCGCCTGCCCGGCGCCGTCCAGCAGGACAACGGGCGCGGCATGGCGATCGTCCGCCACCTCGTCGCCGAGTCCGGCGGCACGTTGCGGATCATCCCGACCTGCGACGGCGGCAAGACGGTCTGGATCATGATCCCCTGGGCGATCCCCGTGCTCTGACCAGCAGCCTCCGGGCCGTCGGCGCGCGCCTCACGCGTCGGTCCGGTCCGGGGCCGGCGGGTGCGGCGGGTACGGGTGCGGGTGCGGCGGCAGCGGGTCCGGGGCCGGCACCAGCAGGGCCTCGGCGCCGACCGGGGTGAAACCCGCGGCCAGGAAGGCGCGCAGGCTCGCCGCGTTGCCTGGGGCGATCTGCGCCCACACCGGGGCGCCGTCCGGCACCAGATGGCGCGCGGCCACGGCCAGCGACCGCCCGAGACCCTTGCCGCGGGCCCGGGGTTCGACCTCCACGGCCGTCTCCCAGCGGCCGGCCACACCGCGGCCGAGCAGCAGCGTGGCGCCGGGGACGGTCCAGGCGCGCACGCTGTCGCGGTGCCGCAGCGCGCGCACGATCCGGGGGTGCGAGCGGTCGGCGGTCTCCAGGAGCGCGGGGCCGGGCGGCGGACCCGGCAGCGGACCCGCCACCGCGAGGACGTCGATGTTGTTGACCGGGCGGCCGGTGCGGGCCGTGAGCGTGCTCAGGAAGGGCGGGTTGAGCGGCGCGGACAGGTCGCCGGCCGGCAGCAGCTCCCGCAGCGCGGCCCCGGAGTCCTCCCGGTCGTCCGGCCCGGCGTCCACGTCCGCGAACACCACGCTGTGCGCGGTGAACGCGATCACCCCGGCATCCCGGGGCGACGGCTGCGGCACGAACGCGACGGTGCCGTCGGGCGGCGGGAAGGCGCCGCGCGCGACATCGGCGAGCAGGCGGGCGAGTTCGGTGGGTCGGGCCATCCCCGCATTCTCGCCCCCGGCGGGGGAGCGGTCCCTGGCAGGTCCCTGGCAGGTCCTTGGCAGGCCCCTGGCGGGGACCGCTCCCCCGCGGCGAGGCGCCGGCGCGTCAATGCCGCGCTGACTTCACGTCAACTCCGCTCTGAAACAGCACCGGTACGGTTTCGGCGACGTGCGGACGCGCCTACGATCGGGTGACGTTCAGCGGTCCCGGCTTCCGTGACCGGCACGCTACGTCCATGATCATGAACCGAGTCCGGTCGCTCGCCGCGGCCGGCGCGCTGACCCTCACCGCCGTTCTCGCCACCCAGACGTCCTCCGGTGCGGCGACGGCGGCTCCGACCCGGGCTCCCGAAGCGCCCGCGGCCGCCGCGGACTTCTGCCCCGTCGTCCACGACCCGCTCTTCGCCGCCGCCGACCGCAGCGTCGACGTCCACCGCATCGTCCCCGACCCGCCGACCTACCGCCGCACCTGCGGCGAGCTGTACCGCGCGGACGGGCGGGCGCCGGCCGTGGTCTTCCACGAGGGCTTCCAGCCGAAGGCCCCGCAGGACGGGCAGTACGACCTGGCCGCCTACGTCGAGGTCAACCAGCCGTCGCCGTACGTCAGCACCAGCTACGACCACGACCTCTACAAGCAGTGGAAGTCCGCGTACAACTACTACATCGACGCACCCGGCGGGATCGACGTCAACGCCACGATCGGCGACACCCACAAGTGGGCCGGCCAGCACGAAGTGGCCTTCGCCGGCGGCATCGACCGCCGCTTCGTCGTCGGTGCCTGCCCGGTGGACAAGGCGACGAAGAGCGAGGTCCTCTCCGGCTGCGTGCGCAACCCCTTCTACACCCCCTGGCGTCTCGTCCCGGCCCCCGAGCCCCAGGGCCCGGAGCTCGTCCCGGCGAACTGACCGGGGCGCCCGCGCCGTATACCCCGTGTGGGTATACGGTCGGGGTGGGAGCGGCGCAGCGGCCGGGTGGTCCGGCGGCTGCGTGGCGCGGGACGTCGAGCGGGAAGGGAACGGGTGATGGCAGGCGTGGGGGTGGCCGGTCGGCGGGGTATCGCCCGTCTCCTGCTGGCCTGCGCCGTTCTGGCCGGCCTGTTCCTCATGCACGGCGCCCCGTCAACCGCCGCCGAAGGATGCCACGGTGACGTGACGTCGCTCGCCGCCATGCACGCGGACTCCGGCGGTCCGATGGCGGTTCGCGGACCCGCGACGGCGCCGCGCTCCGGCAGTGCCGTCGACCACGGCGCGCGGGCGGCGGCGCCGGTCATGGCACACGGGGAGAAGTGCGTGTCCACCCCGGCCCGCGGGCGCGGCCCGCTGCCGGTGAACGCGTCGGCGGCCGTCGTCACGGTGGCCGCCGTACCGGTGTTGGTCGGCCGCGCCGCACCGGTCGGCCGCAGGTGGCGGCGCGGACCGCCAACGGGCGGGCGCGACCTGCTGCTTCGGGTGGGCATCGCGCGGACCTGAGCAGGCCGTGCCGGAACGGCGGTTGTGCCGGTTCCGGCGACGCGTCCTGCTCGCTCCGCGCGCCCGTCGTGGCGCGCCCCTCCGGAAAGAACCTCCCGATGTCCTCCTTCCTCCGTCCCTTCGCACACCACCGCGCCCTCTTCGCGGCCGGCGCGGCCGCCGTACTCGCGCTGGCGCTCGCCGGGTGCGGCTCCTCCGGCGACGCCGCCTCGACCCCGGCCGGATCGACGGCGCCGTCCACGGCTGCCGCGACGCCCTCGTCCGTCGGTTCCGCCCACGACGGCCCGACCATGCCCGGCATGGACCACATGGCCGGCGGCGACGGCCTGTCCGCCGCCATGGACGGGTACCAGCTGACCAGCGCGACCAGGACGCTCCCGGCGGGCCGGCCGGGCGCCTACCGGTTCACGGTCACCGGGCCGGACGGCAGGCCGGTCACCGACTTCGCGGTCGATCAGACCAAGCGCCTGCACTTCTATGCCGTCCGCTCGGACCTGACGGGCTTCCAGCACCTGCATCCGGTCATGGCGGCCGGGACGTGGACCGCGGACCTGGCCGAGCTGAAGCCCGGCGCCTGGCGGATGTTCGCGTCCTTCACGCCCGGCGGCGGCCCGGGCACGGGCAGGGCGTTCGTCCTGTCCCGCACTGTCGCCGTGCCGGGGCCGGCCACCATGGCGGCGCTGCCCGCGCCCGCGCCGTCGGTGCGCGTGGACGGCTACACCGTCGGCGTCGCGGGCGAGTTGATGGCCGGGATGGAGCACCCGCTCACCGTCACGATCACGAAGGCGGGCAAGCCCGTCACCGACCTGCAGCCGTATCTGGACTCGTACGCCCACCTGACCGCCTTCCACCAGGGCGACGGCGCGTTCGCGCACCTGCACCCGACCGCGCGGGTGGACGGTGACCACGGCGGGCCGCAACTGTCCTTCCACGCGGAACTTCCCTCGGCCGGCGACTGGCGGCTCTTCCTGCAGTTCCGGACCGCCGGCACCCTGCACACCGCCGCACTGACGCTCGGCGTCGGCTGAACCGGTGGGGGCCGCCCTGTTGGCGGCCCCCACCCACGCCTCCGGGCCGCCCCGCGACCTCGCTCCGGCCCGCCCTTCAAGGAGCACCCGGCAGGGAAGGTTTCGTCCATGCACGCCGTACTGCACGCGCTGTCCATCACGGGCTCCATGACCTGGGAGATCACCTGGGCGCTGATCCTGGGCTTCACCCTGTCCGCCGTCGTCCAGGCGATCATCCGCAAGTCCACGGTGGTCGCGCTGCTCGGCGACGACCGCCCCCGCACCCTCGCCGTCGCCACCGGCCTGGGAGTCGCCTCCTCGTCCTGCTCCTACGCGGCGGTGGCGCTGGCGCGCTCGCTGTTCCGCAAGGGCGCCGACTTCACCGCCGCGATGGCCTTCGAGATCGCCTCCACCAACCTCGTCGTCGAACTCGGCGTGATCCTCGCGCTGCTGATGGGCTGGCAGTTCACGCTGGCCGAGTTCATCGGCGGCCCCGTCATGATCATCCTGCTCGCCGTGCTGTTCCGGCTGTTCCTGCGCGACCGCCTGCTGCGCCAGGCACGCGAGCAGGCCGAGCGCGGCGTGGCCGGGTCCATGGAGGGCCACGCCGCGATGGACATGTCCGTACGGGCGGAGGGCTCGTTCGCCCGCCGGCTGCTGTCCCGCGAGGGGGTCACCGCCACCGCCCACGTGTTCGTCATGGAATGGGCGGCGATCCTGCGCGACCTGGTCGTGGGGCTGCTCATCGCCGGCGCGATCGCGGCCTGGGTGCCGGACTCCTTCTGGCGGGCCTTCTTCTTCTCCGGCCACCCGCTGGCGTCCAAGCTGTGGGGACCGCTGATCGGGCCGCTCGTCGCGGTGGCGTCGTTCGTCTGCTCGATCGGCAACGTGCCGTTGGCGGTGGTGCTGTGGAAGGGCGGCATCAGCTTCGGCGGGGTGGTCGCGTTCATCTTCGCCGACCTGCTGATCCTGCCGATCCTGAACATCTACCGGAAGTACTACGGCGCACGCATGGCCCTGTTCGTCCTCGGCACCTTCTACCTCGCCATGGTCGTCGCGGGATACGTCGTCGAACTCCTCTTCGGCGGCCTCGGCCTGATCCCCGACCAGGCCGACGCGAAGATCCCCATGCAGGGCGTCAGATGGAACTACACCTCCTTCCTCAACATCGCCTTCCTCGTCCTGGCCGCCGCCCTCCTGGTGCCCTTCTTCCGGACCGGCGGCTCCGGGATGCTCCGCATGATGGGCGGCGCCCCCGACGCCGATGACGCCGAGCACGCGGATCACGCGGATCACGCGGATCACGCCGGGCACGGGTGACGGGGAAGGCGCTCAGACCGGTTCCGGGCACCCTGCCCTGGTGGGTCCGCGCGTCCGGCCCCGCCTCGCCGGGCTACTGGGGGGACGACTGTCTGCGGCACGCTGCCGTCGGCGACACCGGCCGTACCCTCACCGGCATCGCGGTCCTCCTCGCCGTGGCAGTGGCCGGCGGAGCGACGGCGGCCTGGCGGGTGTCCCGCGGGTGGGGCCGGGCCACGGCGATATGACGAGGCGTCAGCGGGTGGGGCCGTAGGCGCGCGGCGGGCACGGGCGGGCGCGTGGTTCGTGCCTGGGCGCGGACTTGGGCTCGGCTGGACCCTCGCGCCACCGTGGAGGGTGCCCGGGGCCCGGGCCGCGTCGACCGTCGGGGGCACGGTGAGCGTGCGGCCGAGTGCCCGGCCGCCGGGCGGCGTCAGTTCACCCGTCCGTACCAGACGCCGCTGGTCCAGATGTGTTCGAGCCGGACCGTGCTGCCGGTCTTCGGCGCGTGCCAGATGTTGCCGTCGCCCGCGTAGATCCCCACGTGGTAGACCGACGCGCCGGACGAGCCGCTGTGGAAGAAGACCAGGTCGCCCGCCCGGCGGGAACCCGCCGAGATGTGCGTGGTGCGGTTGTACTGGGCGGCGGCGGTGCGCGGCAGTTGCTCGCCCGCCTGCTTGAACGAGTACAGCGTCAGCCCCGAGCAGTCGAAGCGGTACGGCCCGGTGGCCCCCCACTGGTAGGGCGAGCCCTTCTTCGACGCGGCGATGCTCAGCGCCCTGGCGGCCATGGTGGCGGCGTCGGCCCGCTGGGCGTTGCCCGGCAGCAGGATCGGGACGGCGACGGCCGCTACGGTGAGCAGAGAGGCGGCTCCGAGCCGCGAGAGCCGGGAAGTGGCCGGCCGAAAGCAGATGCGGTTGGGCGTGCACATGCGCAACCCTTCGTCATCAGCCTGCGAAGGATGACCTGTCGGGTTCGGGCTGGCGAAGATGCCCGGCCGCATGCAAGCGGCTTCACCCCAAGGGTGCTCCGGAGCCCGCCGGAGACCGGTGGGCGCCGGAGCGACCCGTCGTGCTGGGTCCTCCGCTCCTGCCGTTGCACTCGTGTCGACCTGGCATCCGCGCGTCGGCAGGACTGGGCATCCGCACGGACCGCCCCGCCACGGCGGCGGGGGCTTGTCGTCACCACGGATGGTTACGCACACAACGGGGCGGCGCCGGGACAGAAACGCGCGATGTGAGCTTCATCACATTGCATCCACCCGGGTGAACCGCCGCCCCCGCGAGCTGCTCACGTACCCCCGCCGTACCCTCTGAACTGCGCTGACCGGTACCGGCGAAGCCGGAGTCCAGCCGACACGCGCAATCGCGCACCCGTTTGCCACGAGAACTTCCGATACGCCAATGGGCTGATGCGACCGGCGGTCGTGTCGCGGAAAACGGTGACACGCGGTGATGACGGGCGGGTTCGGCCGGGTGTGTGCGACCGCGCCGCCTCCGCGGTGCTGCCGCCTCCGTAGCGCCGCCGACGGTGCGGCCCGACTGCGTGCCGCCGACGGCGCGCTGCCGTGGTCTACGCCGACGGGCCGCCGCTGCCACCCGGGTCCGCCGCCGGCTCGGGTGCCACCGCGACCCGCGCGGCCCGCCGCTCCCCGTCCAGTACCCGCAGGGCGCGGCCGAGGGTGGCGTGGTGCAGGTCCGTCTCGCCGCGCAGGTGCATCACCGTGAGCGCGTCCCGCATCGCCAACGCCCGGCTGACGAGTGCCTGCGCGGCCCGTAGCGCCGAGTAGGTGTCAGTGGTGCGGGAGGGGTTGATCCGGCCGAGCAGGTCGACCAGTTCCAGATAGCAGTCGATGAGTTCGCCCTCGGAGCGCGTGAGGGCGGGCAGCGGCGGGAGTTCGGGCGCCACGCCGGCTCACCGCGGGCCGGTGCCGCGCGAGCCGTTGCCGGCCTTGCGGCTGGTGGTCAGCATGTCGGCCAGCCCGTACGCGACCGCCGCTTTCGCGTCGAAGATCGTGTCGCGTTCGAGGTCGGCGGAGATCCGCTCCGCCGGCTGGCCGGTGTGCCGGACCAGCAGGGCCTCCAACTGATCGCGGGTGCGCAGCATTTCGTTGGCCTGGATCTCCAGGTCCGAGGTGTCGCCCCGCACCACGTCGCCGAGCGAGGGCTGGTGGATGAGGATGCGCGCCCCCGGTGTGATCATCCGCTTGCCCGGTGCGCCCGCCGCCAGCAGCACCGCGGCCGCCGACGCGGCCTGCCCGATGCAGACCGTCGCCACGTCGCAGGTGACGAACTGCATCGTGTCGTAGATGGCGGTCATCGACGAGAAGGAGCCGCCGGGGGAGTTGATGTAGAGGTTGATGTCCTGGTCGGGCGAGGCGCTCTCCAGATGGATGAGTTGGGCCATCACGTCGTTGGCCGAGGTGTCGTCGATCTGCGTGCCCAGGAAGACGATGCGCTCCTGGAGCAGCTTGGAGTACGGGTCCATCGTGCGGACGCCGTTGCTGCTGCGCTCGGTGAACTCGGGCAGCACGTAACGGGCCGTGGGAGTCAGGGGAGAGGCGGACGCCAGGTGCGTCATGAAGCTCGGGGTCGCGGGCGTCGTGTGGTCGGTCATCGCACACCTCCGTAGGTGCCGCGTCGGCGCCCGCCGGCTCTGCCGCCGGTTCCGGGGTGGGAGCGGGGGCCGGCGCGGACGTCGGTCGCGGCATCAAGCCGTCAGGTCAAAATGTACAGGACGTACATCTCGTTATGATGGGGAGCATGACCCATGACGTCCCGGTGACACAAGCCCGCGCGCAGCTCGCCGAACTGATCAACCGCGTGGTCTACGGCGGCGAGCAGGTGGTGCTGACCCGGCACGGCAAGCCCCTGGTCGGCCTGGTCTCCGCCGCTGACCTGCAACGACTGCGGGAACTCGACGAGCAGGCCGAGGACCAGGTGATCAGTACGGTCTCCACGCTGGGCGGCCGCGCGTCCGCCACGGGCGAACGCCACCGGTTCGGCATCGCCGCCGAGCACCGCGGCCCGCAGCCGGGCGACCGCCGCCCGTAACAGCTGTTAACGCGTTCGAAACCGCGCCGAACTAGCCTCACGGGCCCGGAGACTGTGAGGTGCGGCTGTGCGGTTGACCCCCCATGAGCAGGAGCGGCTGCTGATCCATGTGGCCGCCGACGTGGCCGAGCGGAGGCGCGCCCGCGGGCTGCGGCTCAACCACCCCGAGGCGGTCGCGCTGATCACCGCGCACATCCTCGAAGGCGCCCGCGACGGGCGGCGGGTGGCCGAGCTGATGGCGTCCGGACGGACCGTGCTCAGCCGGGCGGAGGTCATGGACGGCATCCCCGAGATGATCCCCGAGGTACAGGTCGAGGCCACCTTCCCCGACGGCACCAAGCTCGTCACCGTCCACCAGCCGATCGTCTGAGGGGCGGCGCCCGTGATCCCCGGAGAGATCCTGACCGCTGCCGGTGCCGTGCCGCTCAACGTCGGCCGCCCGGTCACCCGGCTCACCGTGCTCAACGCCGCCGACCGGCCGGTACAGGTCGGTTCCCACTACCACTTCGCCGAGGCCAACCCGGCGCTGCGCTTCGACCGCGCCGCCGCTCGCGGCCGGCGGCTGAACATCGCGGCGGGCACCGCCGTCCGGTTCGAGCCGGGCATCCCGGTCGAGGTCGAGCTGGTGCCCGTCGCCGGGCAGCGCGTCGTGGCCGGACTGCGCGGCGAGACCGCCGGGCCCTTGGACGAGCAGAGCGGAGCCGCCGGTGCCTGAACTGTCCCGGGCCGTATACGCCGACCTCTACGGACCCACCGCCGGCGACCGTATCCGCCTCGCCGACACCGACCTCCTGATCGAGGTCGAACGCGACCTCGCGGGCGGGCCCGGCACCTCCGACCACCCCGGCACCGCGGGCGACGAGGCGGTCTTCGGCGGCGGCAAGGTCATCCGCGAGTCGATGGGCCAGGGCCGTGCCACCCGCGCCGAGGGCGCCCCCGACACCGTGATCACCGGCGCCGTCGTGCTGGACCACTGGGGCGTGGTCAAGGCGGACGTCGGCATCCGCGGCGGCCGGATCACCGCGCTCGGCAAGGCGGGCAACCCGGAGACGATGGACGGGGTCCACCCCGACCTGGTCATCGGCCCCGACACCGAGATCATCGCGGGCAACGGCGCCATCCTGACCGCCGGAACCATCGACGCGCACGTCCACTTCATCTCGCCGACCCTGATCGACCAGGCACTCGCCTCCGGCGTCACCACCCTCGTCGGGGGCGGCACCGGCCCGGCCGAGGGCACCAAGGCGACCACCATCACCCCCGGCGGCTGGCACCTGGCCCGGATGTTCGCCGCGCTGGAGGCGTACCCGGTCAACATCGGGCTGCTCGGCAAGGGCAACACCGTCAACCAGCCCGCCATGCACCAGCAGTTGCGGGACGGCGCGGTCGGCTTCAAGATCCACGAGGACTGGGGCGCGACGCCGGCCGCGATCGACGCGTGCCTGCGCGTGTGCGAGCACAGCGGCGCCCAACTCGCCATCCACACCGACACGTTGAACGAAGCGGGGTTCGTCGAGGACACCCTCGCCGCGATCGCCGGACGCGGCGTGCACGCCTACCACACGGAGGGCGCGGGCGGCGGGCACGCACCCGACATCATCACCGTCGTCTCGCAGCCGTACGTGCTGCCGTCCTCCACCAACCCGACCCGCCCGCACACCGTCAACACCGTCGAGGAGCACCTCGACATGCTGATGGTCTGCCACCACCTCAACCCGGCCGTCCCGGAGGACCTCGCGTTCGCCGAGTCCCGCATCCGCCCCTCCACGATCGCCGCCGAGGACGTGCTGCACGACCTCGGTGCCATCAGCATCATCAGCTCCGACTCCCAGGCGATGGGCCGGATCGGCGAGATCGCGACCCGCACCTGGCAGACCGCGCACGTCATGAAGCGCCGCCGCGGCGCACTGCCCGGCGACGGCCCCGCCGACAACCACCGCGCGCGCCGCTACGTCGCCAAGTACACGATCAACCCCGCCATCGCCCAGGGCCTCGACGCGGAGATCGGCTCGGTGGAAGCGGGCAAGCTCGCCGATCTGGTGCTGTGGCAGCCCGCGTTCTTCGGGGTCAAGCCGCAACTGGTCATCAAGGGCGGCCAGATCGCCTACGCGCAGATGGGAGACGCCAACGCGTCGATCCCCACCCCGCAACCCGTGCTGCCCCGGCCGATGTTCGGCGGCGTTGGCGCCGCGCCCGCCGCGAACTCCGTCAACTTCGTTACCCAGGCGGCCATCGACGACGCGCTGCCCGAACGCCTCGGCCTGGCCAAGTCCTTCACCGCGACCCGCGGCACCCGCGCCGTCACCAAGGCCGACCTGCGGGAGAACGACGCGCTGCCCCGGGTCGAGGTCGACGCCGACACGTTCACGGTGCGGATCGACGGGGAGACGGTGGAGCCCGCGCCCGCCGTCGAACTTCCCATGGCCCAGCGGTACTTCCTCTTCTGAGGCATGATGGCGACGGAATCCGCAACCGGCGGCTCTGACGGTCCTGACCGTTCTGACGGTCCTGTCGGCGCTGACGGTCCCGGCACGCGCGCCGCGCTGCTGCTGCTCGCCGACGGCCGTTTCCCGGCCGGCGGCCACGCCCACTCGGGCGGTGTCGAGGCAGCCGTGGCCGAGGGGAGGGTACGGGACGCGGGTACGCTCGCGGACTTCTGCAGGGGCCGGTTGCACACCACAGGACTGGTCGCCGCCGCACTGGCCGCGGCGGCGACCGCCGGGGCCGATCCGCTCGGCCTGGACGAGGCGGCCGACGCGCGGACGCCCTCCGCGGCGCTGCGGGCGGTCTCCCGGCGGCTGGGCCGCCAACTCCTGCGGGCCGTACGGGCCGTGTGGCCCGCGCCCGCGCTGGACGAACTCGCCGCGGCGCGCCCGCGCGGCGCGCATCAGCCGGTCGTGCTCGGGCTCGCCGCCGCGGCGGCGGGGCTGCGGCCGGCCGATGCCGCGCAGGCCGCCGCCTACGATTGCGTCAGCACGCCCGCGTTCGCCGCGGTGCGGTTGCTCGGGCTCGATCCGTTTCACGCGGTACGCGTTCTGGGGCGGCTCGGGAGTGAGGTGGACGCGGTGGCGGGCGCCGCGGAGGAGGCCGCCCGGCGAGCCTTGCGGGAGGGGCTCGGCGCCCTTCCCGCTGCTTCCTCGCCCCTCCTCGACCTTGGTGCGGAGGCGCATGTCACGTGGCCCGTGCGGCTCTTCGCGTCATGAGAGCGACGGTGGGGGGTGCCGGGTCCGCCCGGGCTGCCCGGTGCTGCGGGTGCCCGGATCTTCCGCCGGTGGGTGGCTGGTCGCGCGGTTCCCCGCGCTCCTGCGTCGCCGCACCGCGGGGGCGGATGGGTGTGCGGTGGTGCTCGTTCCTCTTGGGGCGGGCCGGTGACGAGTGGAGGAGAGGTCGGCATGCACGTGGATCATCCTGAGGTGTTTCCGGAGCGGTACACGGCGTCGGTGGAGGCGGGAGCGGGGGAGCGGGCGCTGCGGGTGGGGTTCGGGGGGCCGGTGGGCTCGGGGAAGACCGCGACCGTGGCGGCGTTGTGCCGGGCGCTGCGCGACTCCGTGGCGATCGGGGTGGTGACGAACGACATCTACACGCGGGAGGACGCGGAGTTCCTGGTGCGGGAGGCGGTGCTGCCCGCGGAGCGCATCGTGGCGGTGGAGACGGGGGCGTGTCCCCACACCGCGATCAGGGACGACATCTCGGCGAACCTGGAGGCGGTCGAGGAGTTGGAGGAGGCGGTCGGCCCACTGGATCTGGTGCTGGTGGAGTCGGGCGGCGACAACCTGACGGCGACCTTCTCGCGCGGCCTGGTGGACGCCCAGGTGTTCGTGATCGACGTGGCGGGCGGGGACGACATCCCCAGGAAGGGCGGTCCGGGGTTGACCACGGCCGACCTGCTGGTGGTGAACAAGACGGACCTCGCCCCGTACGTCGGCGCGGACCTGGAACGGATGGCGGCCGACGCGGCGGCGCAACGAAGGGAGCTGCCGGTGGTGTTCACCTCCGTGAAGAAGCCCGGCGGCGTGGCCCCGATCGCCGCGTGGGTCGGCGAGCGCCTGGCCGCGTGGGCGGCGGTCCGTACGTGACGGCGGCGCCTACGGCGGTGGCGGACACGGCGGATTCGGCAGCCCCAGCGGACACGGCCGGCAGCACGGATACGGCCGCGCGCGGAGTGACCGCCGTCGCGCGGATGCGGGCGGTGCCGGACGGGCGCGGCGGCACCGTGCTGCCGCTGCTGGCCGGGGACGGGCCGCTGGCGCTGCGCAGGACCGGGCCGCCCGGGGGAGCCGGCGCCCACGTCACCGTGGTGGGGGCGATGACGGCTCCGCTCGGCGGCGACCGGCTGCGGATCGAGGCCGAGGCGGCGGCGGGCGCGCGGCTGACCGTCGGCGCGTCGGCGGCCACCGTGTCGCTGCCCGGCCGGGGCGGCGAACGGGCCCGCTACGACGTACGTCTCACGGTCGGCGCGGGCGCCGAACTGCGCTGGCTGCCGGAGCCGTTGATCGCCGCCCGCGGCAGCGACCTGACGATGACCACCCGGGCCCGACTCGCCGCGGGCGCACGGCTGGTGCTGCGGGAGGAACAGGTCCTCGGCCGCCACGACGAGCCGAGCGGCCGCCTCGCCACCCGCCTCACCGTGGAGTACGAAGGGCGCCCGCTGCTCGACCAGGAACTGTCCTTCGGCCCGGGCGCCGCACCCGGATGGGACGGCCCCGCCGTGCTCGGCGGCCACCGCGCGGTCGGCCAACTCCTCCTGGTGGGGCCGGACCTGGGCGACCACGCGGCCGAACTCGTCGATGTGCCCGCGGAGTACGGCCGCGCGGCCCTCACCCCGCTGGCCGGGCCCGCCCGGCTCGTCACCGCGATCGCCCCGGACGGCCGGCACCTGCGGACCCTGCTCGACGGCTACCTGCGGCGGTTCGGCGCCACGTGAACGCCGGTCGAGGCCCGGTCGACCGCCGGCGGACCGCCGTAGCCGCGCCGCGCGTCGCGACCCTCAGCCCGCGGCGGGCTGCTCGGCCGCCGGCTCCCCCGCGATCGGCTCGGTACGCGGCGCGGCCACCCGGACGTAGTCCTTCGTGCTCAGCGCCAGCGAGCGGTCCAGCCGGGCCGCGTTGAAGTAGATCTCGTCGTGGACCAACAGCCCTGGATCGACGACCAGTTCGAGCTTCTCGTCGAAGGAGAACGGCAGCACGGTGCCGCTCACGCTCCCGGCCAGCCGCTCGGCGATGTCCCGCGACGCGAACGACACGTACGTGCCCGACAGCAGCGCCTTCACCGCGCCCAGGTCCACCCGCCGGTCGCCCGGCACCACGGCGAGGACGTAACGCGTCACCTTCTTGCCCACCTTGACCATCACCACGATGCACTTCGCCGCCTGCGCAAGGGAGTTGCCGCGCAGCGCGCTCACCACCTCGGTGGCGCCCTCCGGTTCGTGGTCGATGGTGCGGTACTGCGCGCCCTGCTCGTCCAGCAGCGCGATCAACCGGTCGTAGGTCTCGTGGGTTTCGTGGGTCCCTGACCCGTCGCCCGCCCCGTGGATGTCCTGCCGCTGCGTGTCCTGCTCGCTCATGTCCCCGCTCGCTGTGCTCGTGGTGGTGGTGCTCGTGATGGTGGTGCGGGTGCGCCGTTACGCGAACTCGGCCGTGAACGCCGCCCGGGTGGGGGAGTCCTCGCGCCGGTCCAGCACGGCGAAGACCGCCTCGTCGACGGAGTCGGCGAACCGCCCGCCCGGACCGAGCAGCGCCGCGAAGGCACCGGCGACCACGGCCGGGTCGTTCCGGAACACCCCGCAGCCCCACGCCCCGAGCACCAGACGCCGGTAGCCGTTCGCGACGGCCACCTCCAGCACCCGCTCGGCACGCGCCGCCAGCGCCGGCCCGATCTCCTGCACCCGCTCGGGCATCGTACGCGCGATCACGCCCGCGTTCGGCGCGGGGCAGGTGAGGAAGCCCGCGAGGTACGGCCGGGCGAGCAGCGCGCCCGAGTCGGCGCGGAAGACCGGCACACCGGGGGAGTGGATGACCCGGTCGCTGTAGAAGGTGTCGCGGACCTCGCGGTGGTGGGCGTAGAACTCCGGGGCGCGCAGCAGGCAGTGGTACAGCGCGGAGGCGCGGCACAGCGCCTCCTCTTGCGCCTGGGCGCCGTTGACGTAGCCGCCGCCGGGGTTGCGGGCGGACGCGAAGTTGAGCACCGCGACCGCGCCGCCGCCCTCGGCCACCAGCCGCCGGGCCGCCTGGGTGCTGCCCTCCGGCGTGACCGTGCAGCGGGTGCCGGTGCCGCGGGCCACCGTGTCCGGCACCTCGACCGGCTCGGGCCCGTACATCCTGGTGCCGTCGGCGGCTCGCGCCACCGGCTCGGCCAGATCCACCCATCGGCCGTCCGGCCCGGTGTAACCGCCCTCGGTCACGATCCGCTCGTTCTCGTGGGCGATGTTCCGCAGTCGTGCGCTCATGCCCCGGCACGGTACGGTCAAAGCCCGCTCCCGCGCGATCCGTTATCGGGTGTCCCGGGACCACGGCGAGGACGCGGGGTGCGAGCTTTTCGGCCGTCACGCGATACGGCGGGCCGCCGCCTTGCACCCCCCGCAAGACGCGATATAGCGTGAGTGGCGTTCCGTTCCGTCCCCCAGGAGGTCCCTCGTGTCCGAACGGTCGCCACGGCAGTCGCACGAGTCGGACGGTGCGGCTGACGACGCGCACCTGCGGGTCTCGGACGACGAGCGGGACCACACGGCCGCCCTGCTCGGCGACGCGCTGGCCGCCGGCCGGATCGACGTCGGCGAGCACGCAGAGCGCCTGGAGGCGGTGTACGCCGCGCGCACCCGCGGCGAACTCGTCCCGATCACCGCGGACCTGCCCGCCCTCACGCCCGGCGTCTCCCCGGCCGCACCCGGCGACAGCGCGCCCATCGAGGCGCTGTTCGCCAAGGTGCGGCGCTCGGGGCCGTGGCCGGTGCCGCCGTACACCGTCGCCCGCGCCCGCTTCGGCGCGATCGTGATCGACCTGCGGCAGGCGATGTTCACCCGCCGTGAGGTGGTGATCGAGGCCGGGTCGTTCTTCGGCAAGGTCGAGATCCTGGTCCCGGACAACGCCAACGTCTACGACACCGGGTCGGCGCTGTTCGGGAAGCGGTCCCAGGTCGGGAGCCGCGAGGGCAGGGAGGACGACGGCCCGGTGGTGCGGATCACCGGGCGCTCGGTGTTCGGCCATGTCCGGGTGATGCGCGGCTCGAAGTGGGCCTGGTGGATCGGCCACCAGATGGGCGGTCACGTGGAGGAGCGCATGGAGCACATGACCCGGCACATGGAGGCGCGGATGGAGCACATGAGCCGCCATATGGAGCGTATGGGGAACCTGGGCCGCCACATGGACGGTCGGAGGGGTCGTGGCACCGGCCGCGACCGTGACGCGTGAGCGCCTGAACTCGTCAGCGCCCGAACGTGCGGCCGCCGGTGGCCCGGGTGTCCCGGGCCACCGTCCAAGGCGGAGGGCCCACCCGCCGCACCACCTGGCCGCACCGCACGGCCCCTCCTCACGGACCCCCTCCGCTGACCTACGCGCTCAACTCCGCTGCGCCAGCCAGGCGTTCTCCGCCGCGTAGTCGAACCACTCGTCGCCCTCGTCCGACAGCCGTGCGGGCAGCGGGAACCGCTCCTTCCAGTTGTGCTCCTCCAGCTCCCGCGCGAGCCAGGCCACCGTCTCCGGCAGCGAGTCCTCGTACGTGGTGACGGCGCGGTAGCCCAACTCCCGTTCCGCGGCGGACATGTCCAGCACCATCGGGTGCGGCAGCCCCCACGGGTGGTTGCCCACGGTCGGCGCCGGAGGCGGGCCGTCGACGAGCACCGTCTCGGTGGTACGGCCCAGCACCGCGTCGATCGCGGCACCGATCTCCGCGACCGTCGGCACCCGCGGGTCGCCCGCGTTCAGCACCCTGGAGCCGGGCGTGCGCGCGGCCAGCCGGACCAGCTCGGCGATGTTCGACGCGTGCACCGGGTGGAAGCGGCTGCTGCCCCCGTACGGCAGCACCCGCACCGTGCGCCCGTCCAACGCACGCTTCACGAAGTACAGTTCGCGCGGCAGCGGGCTGTGGGTGCCGTGGATCGCGCCGGCCCGCAGCAGCGTGCTGGGCAGCTCGCCGCCGGCTGCGAGCAGCGTCTGCTCCAGCTCCACCTTGCGGGTGCCGTACGTCGCCGGACCGGCGTCGACCGTCGTCCACGTCTCGGGCAGCGGCACCGGATAGCGCGGCGAGCCGTCCGGCTCGTCCTGGGTGTCGAAACTGCGGTCCTGCTGGTCCTTGTACACGGCGGCGCTGGAGATCACCACCGCCGACCCGATCCGGTCGGCGAGGGACAGCAACTGCCGTGCGTGGTCCGCGTCGTAGGCGACGCAGTCCAGCAGCACGTCGCAACCGTCACCCAGCGCGGCGGCCAGCGCGGCCGTGTCGGCGCGGTCCACCCGGACCGTGCGGACACCGGGCGGCCACCCCGCGTCGGTGCCGCCGCCGCGCGAGGCCGCCGTCACCTGCCAGCCGTCCGAGGCGAGCGCCTGTACCGCCTGCCGGCCGATCTGTCCTGATGCTCCGAGGACGAACGCAGTTCCTGTCATGCCGCGACGCTACGGCCGCCGGGCCCGGGCGGACCAGGGCGTTTCGCCGTGCGCGGATTCGCCCTCGGCGCAACCCGCCCGCACCGGCCCGCGCCCGGGGGATGCCCGCGCCGGCGTCCGGGCCGTCACCCGGTCGCGCGCCGTGGAAATCGCGGTGCGCCGGCCCGCTGGGCTGCCTACAGTGGAAAGCGCCGCGAAGCGCAGCACGGGCATACTTCCGCTCATAACGGGGAGGTCGCGGGTTCGACTCCCGCCCGGCCCACCATCCAGGGCCGGTAGCTCAGTGGCAGAGCACCACAGAACGCCCGTGCGACAGGAACTCGCGGCACCCGTCAGGGTCCACCCGCCGGTCCGGCGTACGCCCCCACCCGCACCGCCCTCAGCGGCTTCGTGCTGCCCGGCCGCGGTCGCACCGGGGGACCGTCACGACGTCACGGCACCATGCGATGACACCACGTCAGGAGACGCGCACCATGAGCAAGTTCGCCGCGCGCCGCCGCGCGCCCACCGGCCCGGTGGCCACCACCGGCCGCACCCGCACGCACGAAGGCGGCGCCGGCTTCACCCGGGACGCCAAGAGCGACCTCTTCCTCTTCGCGGCGACCCACATGGTCGGCGAGGACAGCTTCTACGAGTCCGCGGGCGACCGCGACGACCGCTTCCGCCGGCTGGTCCATGCCGCCACCAAGACCGACCCCGACTGGGTGGCTCGCTTCGTGCCCTACCTGCGCCGGGAGTTGAACATGCGGTCGGCCGCGGTCGTGGTCGCCGCCGAGTCCGCGCTGGCCCGCCGGGCCGGCACCGACGTCGAACCGACCGTGTCCGTACGGACCCTGGTCGACTCCGCGCTGCTGCGCGCCGACGAGCCCGCCGAGTTCCTCGCCTACTGGAAGGCCCGCACCGGCAAGGTCACCCTGCCCGGCGGTGTGCAGCGCGGCCTCGCCGACGCCGTCGCCCGCCTCTACACCGAGCAGGCCGCCCTGAAGTACGACGGGGTGGCCGCGGCCTGGCGGATGGCCGACGTGGTGGCGCTCGCCAAGCCGCGCCCGGCCGGCCCCTGGCAGGCCGACCTGTTCGACTACCTCGCCGACCGGCGCTGGAAGCGCGACAGCGTCCGGGTCACGGACCGGCTGCCGGTGCTCACCGCCTACCGGGCGGCCATGGCGAAGCCGGTGGCCGAGCGGCGCGCGTACTTCCTCGCGGACCCGGCGCGGCTGGGGGCGGCCGGGATGACGTGGGAGCAGCTCTCCTCGCTCGGCGCGATGGACGCCGCCGCCTGGACCGCGATCCTGCCGCGGATGGGGCTGATGGCGCTCACCCGCAACCTGCGCAACCTCGACGAGGCCGGCGTGCCCGACCACGTCGCCGAGCAGGTCGCGGCGCGGCTCGCCGACCCCGTGCAGGTGCGCCGCTCCCGGCAGTTCCCGTACCGCTTCCTGTCCGCGTACCGCGCCGCGCCGTCGCTGCGGTGGGGTCCGGCGCTGGAGCGGGCGCTGCTCGCCTCGACCGCGAACGTGCCGGCGCTGCCCGGCCGCACGCTGGTGCTGGTCGACACGTCGGCGTCGATGCGGCAGCCGGTCACGGAACGCAGCCTGGTCCGGCACGTGGACGTGGGCGCGCTGTTCGCGGTCGCGCTCGCCGCGCGGGGCTGCGAGGTCGACCTGGCCGGTTTCGCCACCGGCGTGTTCGGCCACCGGCTGCGGCGCGGAGGCAGCGTGCTGCGGCAGGCCGACGAGTTCTGCGCGCGGGTCGGCGAGGTCGGGCACGGCACCGAGACGGTCACCGCGCTCAAGACCGCGTACCGGCGGCACGACCGGGTGGTGCTCTTCTCGGACATGCAGGCGTTCGCCCATCCCGGCACCGGCGCGTGCGGCGTGACCGTGTCGACGGCGGTGCCCGCCGCGGTGCCCGTGTTCGGCGTGAACACCGCGGGGTACGCCCCCGCGGCGCTGGACACGGCGACGCCGAACCGGTACGAGATCGGCGGGTTCTCGGACAAGCTGTTCACGATGGTCGACCTGCTCAGCCGCGGCCGCGACGCCACGTGGCCGTGGGAGCGGTAAGGAGGGCCCCTGACCCGCCCGGGTAGCCCGTTCTGCCGGTTCGGGGACCACCTGTCCGTGTGGGCTGGTCGCGCAGTTTCCCGCGTCCCTGTGCAGGTGCGGCTCTCTCCGCGGGAGGACGCCGAGCCGGGAGGGTCAGGAGTGCCCCGGTCCATGGGCGGCGCGGGCGGGGCGTGAGGAAGGCGGCGGCCGGCTACCGCTCCCGGTCCGCCGCCTGCCCCTGCCCGTCCCCGAGGCGAGCGGTCCGCCCAGGGGCGGGCGCCGCCATGTCCGCCGCGTCCGCGTCGTAGTGCTCGAACCACGGCAGCCCCGCCGAGGCGTACGCCGCCCGGTCCACCGGCGAGGCGGGCGCCGGCTCCCCGGTGATCCGCCGCCACTGCGCCGCCGTCGCCAGATGCACGAACACCCGGCCGGAGGGCTCGCGTTCCCAGTCGTCCAGCGGCCGCGGGTCCCGGTAGACCTCCTGCCGCATCCGGCCGCCCGCCCCGAGGCCCGGCGCGGTCACGGTCGGCCCCGCGGGCTCGCCCGGCCCGGCCTCCGCCGCGGGCGCCGCGAGCGGCACCCCCGGCGCCGGCCCGAACCGGCCCGGTCGCGCCCCGCCGACCTCGCCCCACCCCGCCACATCGCGCCCGCGCACCGCCCGCGCCCGCTGCGCGGCCTGCCACCGTGCCCGCACCCGGGCCCGTAGCTCGAAGACCTGCAACTGCACGCCGACCCAGTCCTCCGCGGCCGGTCCGCGGGGCGCCGTGACCGCCCCCGGCTCCGGCGGCACCGCGACGAGCTGACGGATCGTGCCCCGCCCGGAGTTGATGCCGTCCAGCCACGGCTGGCGCGGCAGCACCACGTAGTTCTGCGGGTCCTGCGCCAGGTGGTCGCTCCACGGCCGCCCCGACACCGCGCACACCTGGCCCACCCCCACCTGGAGGGCGACCGGCGCCGACGCGGAGAAACTCAGCCACACCGCCTCGCGCTGGAAGACCGGCAGCAGCACCCCGCCGTGGCCGAGCCACTGCTCAGGCGCCTGATCCGGGTAGTCCGCGGCCCACCGCAGCGGGAAGCCGCCAAGCCCCGGCGGCAGTGGATGGGTGCCGGTCTCCGGCAGCCGCAGCGTCCGCATGAACCGTACGGTGGCCCCGCCGGGCAGCTCGAGCGCCCCCTCCGAGACCCGCACCTGTCCGCCCATCCACGGGCCCCCCTTCGGTCAACCGCGACTGCGCGCCTGCAGTGACGCCAGGTAGGCGTTGTACGCGACGAGCTCCGCATCCCCGTTGCGGTCGGCGGCCCGGTCGGTGCGGCGCGCCTGCCGTTTCTCGGAGGTGTACCACTGGAACAGCAGGGCCACCAGCACGACCACCGACGGGATCTCGCTGAACGCCCAGGCGATACCACCAGCGGCGGTCTGGTCGCTGAGCGGGTGCACGCCCAGCGAGGCCGGCGGGTGCTTGAAGGTGGTGACCATCGGCTGGCTCGCCATCATCAGCGCGATCCCGAAGAACGCGTGGAACGGCATCCCCGCGAACAGCTCCAGCATCCGCATCACATAGCCCGGCCGGTGCGGCCCGGGGTCGACACCCATGATCGGCCAGAAGAACACCAGGCCGACCGCGAGGAAGTGCACCATCATCGCGATGTGCCCGGCCTGGCTGCGCATCAGGCTGTCGAAGATCGGCGTGAAGTACAGCCCGTACAGGCTCGCCACGAACAGCGGGATGGTGAACGCCGGGTGGGTGACCACCCGCATCAGGCGGCTGTGCAGCAGTTTCACCAGCAGCTCGCGCGGGCCGGTGCGGCCGCTCCCGGCGGTCGGCAGCGCCCGCAGCGCCAGGGTCACCGGCGCGCCCAGCAGCAGCAGGATCGGCGAGAGCATGCTGAGCACCATGTGCTGCACCATGTGCACGCTGAACATCGCCATGCCGTAGTCGTTGAGCTTGGTGCACATCGTGAGGCCGACGGTCAGCACGCCGACCACGAAGGAGATCGTGCGGCTCGGTGCCCACCGGTCGCCGCGTGCCAGCAGCCGGATCACCCCCCAGCCGTACAGCGCGAGCAGCACCACGCACAGCACCAGGAAGAACGGGTCCCCGCCGAAGGCCATCCCGCGGCCGAGCGTGAACGGCGGAAGGTCCGCGTCCATGCCCGGCATTCCCGGCATGGCCAGCAAGGCCGAACCGCCGTGATCCATCTGTCACTCCTTCACCCGATGTGCCCGCACCAGACTAGAACCGCCCCCGGTCGTCGATCCGACCGGGGGCGTCAACAGCGGGTCGCGGCGGGCGGCCGCGGCGTGTTCAGGAGGACAGGCGGGGCGTACGGCTCACAGCACGCACTCGGCCTCGGTGTACCGCTCGGCCGGCACCGTCTTGAGGTGCTCGACCGCCTCCGACAGCGGCACCAGGTTGATGTCGGTGCCGCGCAGGGCCGTCATCATGCCGAACCGGCCGTGGTGCACCGCTTCCACCGCGTGCCAGCCGAAGCGGGTGGCGAGCACCCGGTCGTACGCCGTGGGGGTGCCACCGCGCTGCACGTGGCCGAGGATCACCGGGCGCGCCTCCTTGCCCAGCCGCTCCTCCAACTCCACCGAGAGCTGGTTGGCCACACCGGTGAACCGCTCGTGTCCGTAGACGTCGGTCGCGCCGGAGGTGAAGTCCATCGTGCCCTCGCGGGGCTTGGCGCCCTCGGAGACCACCACGATCGCGAACTTCTTGCCCGCCTCGAACCGCTTGCCGACCACGTCGGTCAGCTCCTGCACGTCGAACGGCCGCTCCGGCACCACGATCGCGTGCGCGCCGGCCGCCATGCCCGAGTGCAGTGCGATCCACCCGGTGTGCCGGCCCATGACCTCCACGATCAGCACCCGCTGGTGCGACTCCGCGGTGGTCTTCAACCGGTCCAGTGCCTCGGTGGCGACGGTCACGGCGGTGTCGAAGCCGAAGGTGACGTCGGTGGAGGAGATGTCGTTGTCGATCGTCTTCGGCACGCCGACGATCGGCAGCCCCGCGTCCGACAGCAGCCGGGCCGCCTTGAGGGTGCCCTCACCACCTATCGGGATGATCGCGTCCAGGCCGAGGTCGGCGACATGGCCGCGGGCCTGCTCCACCCCGCCGCGCAGATGCGCCGGCTGCACCCGGGACGAGCCCAGGATGGTGCCGCCGCGGGCCAGGATGCCGCTGACGGCGTCGAGGTCGAGCTTGCGGTAGTCGCATTCGAGCAGGCCCTTCCACCCGTCGTGGAAGCCGATGACCTCGTCACCGTGGTCGACCACGGCGCGGTGCACCACGGACCGGATGACGGCGTTCAGCCCGGGGCAGTCGCCGCCGCTGGTCAGGACACCAATACGCATCGCTCGCTACTCCTGCAACTCAACCGGACGGCCGGACCCCGTCGTCCGGATGGATCGGGCCCAGCTTACCGATCGCGCCGTCCGCGCCTCCACGGCGACCGCACTTCGGACATCTGACGATTACCCCAACAGCAGGTCGCCTCATCACAGCGTGACGGTGCCGGACCGTTGCCGGCTCCGGCACCGCCCGCGGTACGGGTCAGGCGGGTTGCACGGCCGCGGCGATCCGCTCCTCGCGGAGCGCGTCGTACCACTGGTCGTCGACCGGCGGCAGCGCGTTGACGTCCAGCGCCAGCTTGATCAGCAGATCGGCGATGTGCGGGTTGCGGGCCATCACCGGGCCGTGCATGTACGTGCCGAACACCGTGTCGTTGAACGCCCCCTCGGTGCCGTCGCCGGTGCCGTTGCCGCGGCCGACCCGGGTCCGGGCGAACGGCCGGGAGGTCGGGCCGAGGTGCGTGACGCCCTGGTGGTTCTCGAAGCCGGTCAGCGGCGGCAGCCCCAACTGCGGGTCGATGTCCGCCAGCACGTCGCCGACGCAGCGCTCGCCCTCGCCGCGCGTGCTCACCACGTCCAGCAGTCCCAGGCCCGCCTCGGGCCGGCCCAGGTCGTTGACGAACTCGTGGCCGAGGATCTGGTAGCCCGCGCACACCGAGAAGACGATCGCGCCGTTGGCCACCGCCCGGTTCAGCCCCCCGTCGCGGCGCAGCCGCTCGGCCGCCAGCCGCTGCGGCCGGTCCTCGCCCCCGCCGATCAGGTAGATGTCGCCGGAGGTCGGGATCGGCTGGTCGGAGCGGACGTCGACCCGGGTGACCGGCACCCGGCGCTGCTGCGCGCGACGCTCCACCACCAGCGCGTTGCCCTGGTCGCCGTAGGTGCTGAGCAGGTCGGGGTAGACCCACACCAGGCGCAGGCTGGAATCACTCATGCGTGCTTCTCCTCGGGTCCGTCGGGATCGGGCCTGCGGCGACCACGGGTCGTCCGCGGGGCCCGCCTGCCCGTTCAGTTTCCGACCTTGCGGCGCAGGTCCTGGAACGCGGTGTAGTTGGCGATCGCCTCGATCCGGCCGGGCGGCGCGTTGCGCACCGCCTCGTCCAGGTCGGCGCAGACCCGGAACTGCAGTCCGGCCACCTCCAGCCGCACCGCCAGGTCCAGCCGGCGGTCACCGAGCACCATGATCGGGTGTCCGGCCAGCCGGGTGTAGTCCACGTCCCACAGCCAGGAGGTGTCGGTGCCGTCGGCGCCGCGCGCGTTCACCGAGAGGATCACCGGCGCCGGCGGCTGGTCGATCAGCGAGAACGTCTCCAGCCAGCCCGCCGGGTTCTTCGCCAGCAGCAGCCGCACCTGGCGCTGCTGGTAGGTGACCACGTCGTAGCGCCCGGCGACCGCCTGCACCTTGTACATCCGCTCCAGCGCGACCTTGGGGTCGATGCCGAAGGCCGCGGCGACCGCGGTGGACACCGCCGCGTTGGACTTGTTGGCGCGGCCGGGCAGCTGGAGGTGGATCGGCCACGCGACGCCGTACGGATCGACCACGTGGTC
The DNA here is from genome assembly GCF_036014115.1 of Streptomyces sp. NBC_00448. Lineage (NCBI taxonomy): Bacteria > Bacillati > Actinomycetota > Actinomycetes > Kitasatosporales > Streptomycetaceae > Streptomyces > Streptomyces sp. NBC_00448. Next base: position 402,827 of record NZ_CP107913.1, on the reverse strand, counting down.
GCCGGACAGCCCCCACGTCGGGGTCGGGCGGCGGAAACCGCACTCGGAGCAGAACCAGTCGTCCGAGGGGCGCTGGAGCACCCCGCCGCAGGACGGGCACGACCAGGCGTCGTCCTTCCACTCCTGGCCGGCGGCCACCCACACCACGGTCGGGCTCGACGAGGCGGCCCACACGATCAGCGGGTCGTCGGCGTTGGCGACGACGATCGCCTCGGAACCGGCCAGCCCCTCACGCCACTTCTCGGCGAGCATCCGGGTCTCGGCGGCCCGGTCCAGCTGGTCCCGGGAGAGGTTGAGCAGCGCGATCGCCTTCGGGGTGGTGTCCCGCGCCACGCCCGCGAGGTACTTCTCGTCCACCTCGATCACGCCGAACCTGGCGTCGGAGCCGCCGGCCAGCGCCGACGTGATGCCGGCCGGCATGTTCGCGCCCAGCGCGTTCGAGACCACGGGGCCGCCCGCGCGCAGCGCCTCGGCGAGCAACCGGGTCGTCGTGGTCTTGCCGTTGGTGGCCGACACCAATACGACGTCCAGGTGGCGGGCGAGGCGCGCGAGCAGGTCGGGGTCGAACCTCAGCGCGACCTTGCCGCCGATCACCGATCCACTGCCCTTGCCTGCGGCGCGGGAGACCGCCGCCGCGGCCCTGCCCGCCGTCACGGCGAGCTTCGCCCGCGGCGTCAGCGGCTCAGAGTTGCCTGCCATCGTGGGTGCTTCCTCCTCGACTTCGGCCGAGCTGGCCAGGCCCAGCCTATCGACTTCCGGATGGGGGAGACGACCGCCGCGACGGTCGACGCGGCAGCCCGGCCGCGGGCCGGCGGGGGCAGGCCGCGGAAGGCGTGCACCAGTAAGTGGGCGCCGGGGGCGCCTCCCAGGCGAAGCTGCCGGGGGCAGAACGGCGCTCCCCCAGAGCTTCGCCTGGGAGGTGCCCCCACTCGCCACCCACCGGCGGGTGGTCCCTGGACCGACGGGACCGGGCAGTCCGGGGGGCCAGGGGCGTCCTACAGTCCGCGGCTGCCGGCGCGGTCACCCGCGAGGGTGAGCCGACCCCACAGCAAATCCGCCAGCGTCCGTACGAGTTCGTCCCGGGAGCAGGGCCGCTCGCCCAGCCACCAGTCGCCGGCGGCGTACATCATCCCGACGATCCCGTGCCCCCACACCCGCGCGACCTGCCGGGTGTCGGGCCCGAGGTCGAGCCGCTCGGCGATCACGTCGCCGAGGTCCTCGCCCATCCGCCGCAGCAGCGGCACCTGGTGGCGGCCGACGTCGAACCCCTTCTCTCCGTCGGCCGCGGGCGTCTCCGCCGGGTGCATGAGGAACCGGTAGACCTGCGGCCGGGTCTCGATCGCGGACAGATACGCGTGCAAGGTGGCCTCGACCCGGTCGCGACGGTCCCCGGGGGAGTCCAGCGCGGTGCGCAACGTCGCCAGCAGCGCGTCGGTGTGCCGCTTGGCCAGCGCCCGGTACAGCCCGGACTTGTCACCGAAGTGCCGGTAGAGGATCGGCTTGGTGATGCCCGCCTCCGCGGCGATCGCGTTCATCGACGCCTCGGGGCCCTCGCGCAGCACCACGCGTTCGGCGGCCTCCAGCAGTTCGGTACGGCGGCGCTCGGTGGCGGTCCGCTGATCCTGCCGATGCCCGGTGTCCACCGTGCGCCTCCCGGTCGTTCGCCGCGCTCGTGTGTCACCGGGCGCCATGGGTCCACTGCTCGTCTGCACTGCTCGTGTACTGCAGCTTTATGCGCGCAACGTAACACCCCCGCGGCACTCCACGGCTCGGCGCTCGGTGAGTTGACATTCCTTACCGCACGGTAACAGACTGCTGTTACCGCAAGTAACCAGTACGTGGAGGGGACCATGGGCGACTTCACGCTCGAACTCAACGACGAACAGCAGTCCGTGCGCGAATGGATTCACGGTTTCGCCGCCGACGTGATGCGCCCGGCCGCCGCCGAGTGGGACGAGCGCGAGGAGACGCCCTGGCCCATCATCCAGGAGGCCGCCAAGATAGGGCTGTACTCGCTGGATTTCTACGCCCAGCAGTTCTTCGACCCGACCGGCCTCGGCATCCCCATGACGATGGAGGAGCTGTTCTGGGGTGACGCGGGCATCGCGCTGTCCATCGTCGGCACCGGCCTGGCCGCCGTCGGCGTGCTCGCCAACGGCACCGAGGAGCAGATCGGCACCTGGGTGCCGCAGATGTACGGCGACGCCGCCGACGTGAAGGTGGCCGCCTTCTGCTCCTCCGAGCCGGATGCCGGCTCCGACGTCGGCTCGATGCGCACCCGCGCGGTCTACGACCAGGCCACCGACGAGTGGGTGCTCAACGGCACCAAGACCTGGGCCACCAACGGCGGCATCGCCAACGTGCACGTGGTGGTGGCCGTGGTCGACCCGGAACTCGGCACCAAGGGCCACGCCTCCTTCATCGTGCCGCCCGGCACCCCCGGACTGTCCCAGGGGCAGAAGTTCAAGAAGCACGGCATCCGCGCCTCGCACACCGCCGAGGTCGTGCTGGAGGACGTCCGGGTGCCCGGCGACTGCCTGCTCGGCGGCAAGGAGAAGCTCGACGAGCGGCTGGCCCGCGCCCGTGAGCGGGCGAAGTCCGGCGATGGAGAGAGGGTGAAGAACGCGGCGATGGCCACGTTCGAGGCGTCCCGCCCGGCGGTCGGCGCGATGGCGGTCGGCACCGCGCGCGCCGCCTACGACTACGCCCTCGAATACGCCAAGACCCGCGAGCAGTTCGGCCGCCCGATCATCGACAACCAGGGCGTCGCCTTCCAACTCGCCGATATGCGCACGCAGATCGACGCGGCGCGGCTGCTGGTGTGGCGGGCGTCCTGGATGGCCACCGCCGGCCGCCCGTTCACCTCGGCGGAGGGCTCCATGTCCAAGCTGTTCGCCAGCGAGACCGCGAAGAAGGTCACGGCGCAGGCGATCCAGATCCTCGGGGGCAACGGCTACACCCGGGAGTACCCGGTGGAGCGGATGCACCGGGACAGCGCGATCTACACGATCTTCGAGGGGACCAGCGAGATCCAGCGGCTCGTCATCGCCCGCACCCTCGCTGGAGTGCCGATCCGCTGAGGGTGCTCCCTGGGGTGCCGGACCCTCCGGGGTGGGCGGTGCTGAGGGCAGAGGGACCTTGCGGTCCGCGGTGGCTGGTCGCGCAGTTCCCCGCGCCCCTTGATATGTGCGGCTCCCCCGTGGTTGACGCGGAGGGAGCCGCAGCACTCCAAGGGGCGCGGGGAACTGCGCGACCAACCACCCACCGACCGCAAGGTCCCTTAACGCACGGACCGGTGGCCCCCCGGTGGGACGGGGCCCGGCCGCCCGCAGGGGCTAGTCGCGGTAGCCGCGGAGGAGGAACCAGCCCAGGAACGCGGCGCCGACGACCGACACCACGATGAACGTGCGCATCACCGGCCCGGGTCCGGGGGACTGGTTGACCGCCAGGGTGGTGAGCACGTGGTGGATCTGCATGGCGACTCCTTCAGCTCGACGCCTCAGCGTAGCCCCGGGCGGTACCGCGACCGCCGAGTGGGGTGCGGACGGCGGGGCGTGGCGCCGGGAGCGTGACCGCGGACACGTCGCGGACCCTGCCGGACCCTCACACCGGGAGCGCGGGGTCTGGTTCAATAGGGTCATGGCCAGCATCACTGACCCCGGGACAGGTCGCGACGACCTCGAGCCCTTCTGGCCGTCCCGGCAGGAGCACCACTTCGACCGCTGGTGTTGCCGCGCGATCCCCGCGCGGAACCACGTCGCCCGCTGACCTCGCACCGCTTCCGGCCTCAGCGCCGGTTGCCGTCGGCACCAGCACGTTTCCGGTCCCGCGCACGACGGAGTCCTCCCGACCCATCGCGCGAAAGAGCCGAAACCATGTCGAACGTCTCGCACATCCCGTCCGCACCCGCCGCCGTACCCGCGCCGCCCGCCGCCCGGCAGCGGCTGCGCGCGGTGCGGCCCGACGAGGTCCCGCCCGCCCCCGACTTCCTTCCGCCCGGCGCCACTTGGCTGCCCGCGCCCGGGCACGTGCTGCCCGCGGTGGCCGGTGGTGCCCCGATGGTCGGCTACCTGGTGCTGGTCCCGGCCGACCGGGCCCACGCCGATCAGCCGGTGCCGGCCGCCGACCCGTACCAGTACGCCGTCGAGCCGGTCGTCGAGACCGTGGTGGAGCAGCAGCGGGGCGGGCCGGCGCTGCCCGTCGCGCCGGTGCTCATCGACGGCGAGCGCCGCACCGCCGCCGTCGACGGCCGCCCGCTGGACCTGACCTACCTGGAGTTCGAGTTGCTCGCCCACCTGGTCGCGCACCCGCACCGGGTGCACTCCCGCGACCAGCTCGTCACCACCGTGTGGGGATACGGCCACGTCGGGGACGGCCGCACCGTGGACGTCCACATCGCCCGGCTGCGGCGGAAGTTGGGCGCCGAGCACCGCGGCAGCATCGTGACCGTCCGCCGGGTCGGCTACAAGTACGCGCCCGCCCAGGCCGCCTGCTGAGGGAGGCCGAGGGGGCGGACCGGGCATGCCGGTCGGGTCCCGGTCGCACGCCCGCGTGCGACCGGGGTCATGGCGAGGGGGCTACGGCACGACCGTGACCGGCCAGCGGCCGGACTTCACCAGGCGCACCGCGACCGAGCCGACCAGCCGGTGCCCGGCCCGCTCCGAGGCGCCGACCACGACCGCATCGGCGGTGAGCTGGTCGGCGGCCATCGCCAGGCCGTTGTAGGGGTCGCCGCGGAAGGTGTGGAACTCCCAGCGCACCGTGAAGGTCCCGCGCATCCGCTCCACCGAGTCGCGGATGTCGGCGAGGAGCTGCTCCGCGATCCCGGTGTCCGCCTCCGACACCGGCACGCCGAGCGCGGCGCCGCCGGCGATGTAGGGCTGCACGTACACGAGTGCGAGCAGGGCGTGCTGCCGGCGGGCCAGACCACCGGCGTACGCCGCGGCCCGCCAGGAGGAATCCGAGCCGTCGAGCCCGGCGACGATCACTTTCGGTCCGTCGGTGCCGCGCTCGAAACGTGCCGGCAACTTCTGCTCTTCCACCAGGTCAGGCTATCGGTCCTCGGCACCGCTTGATCACCCCCGTGCACGTAGCGTTCTCACTCGATTGGTCCCATTGCCACGACATGGGCGGTTTTGCGGGGCACGCTGTGGAAGAGGAGTGAAGCAGGCGACCGCCCGTCCGGCGCACGAACCGTTCATCGGTCCGCGCCCGCGCACGGCAGCCGCCCACGCCGCTACCGGGGAGGTTTGCGATGCCTTGCGTGTCCACGAACGTGTTCGTGCGGCGTACACCGACGGAGGTCTTCGACTTTCTCGCCGACGCCCGCAACCTCGCCCTGTGGAGCTCGGGGGTGTCCTCGGTCGCGTCGGCGTACGTACAGCCGGGGGTCAACGCGGTCTACCGCTACCGCTTCCCGGGCCGGCGCCGGTTCCACCGGCTGGTCTGCGCCGACTTCGAGCCCGGTCGCCGGATAGCGTTCCGCGGTCAGCGGATGTGGGGCCCGCTGGGCACCCAGGTCCCGCTCTACGGCTTCGACCTGCTGCCGCACGCCGACGGCACGCTGGTGCGGCTGTCGGTGACCAGTTCGCTGAGTGCGGGGCTCGCCCTGTTCGCGCCCCTGGTGGCGATGGCCTGGCGGCGCGACCTGCCCGCCGACGGCCTGAAGTTCCGGGACCTGCTGGGCGAGGGCCGCCCCGCCGCCGAGGCGCTGCCCACGGCCGCGGCCGGAGCGGGTGCGGCCGGTGCGGGCGCGGCCGGTGCGGGCGCGGAGGCCGGTGCGGGCGCCGAGGCCGAGGCGGCTGCCGACGCGCAGGCCGAGGACGCCTCGGTGCCGGCCGCGACCCCGATGCGGACCTCGCCGACCCCCCGTGGATTCGACTACGCTCATTGAGTGTTAAACTAACTTTGTGATCGGGCGCGCCTGGCGTGCGCTCCGCATCGCCTCGTGACTGCCCCGGCCTGGTCCCCCCGTCCCGGCCGGGGCGCTTTCATGTCCGGCGTTCCACCGGCGGCCGGCCCGCCGCCGTCAGCGCCGTGAACGCCTGCGCGACGACCATCAGCCAGGCCACGTCCCCGTCGATGGTCCCGGTACGCGGCAGGGCGGCCGCCGTCAACGCCGCCCGCCGCGGCGGCGGTTGGAGCCCCGCGCGGCGCGCCTCCACGGCCGCCGCCAGCGCCGCCGCCTCGGTCACCGCGTCCGACGACGCACAGCCGGGCGGCAGCGCCGCCATCGCGGCCGGACCCGACACGGCCGGCGCCCCGGCCGCGCCCCGCTCGGCCAGCCAGGCCCGGACGTCGGCCGGATAGTAGGGCCGCAGCGACAGCCGGCCGTCGTGGATCTCGATCACCCGCCGGTACAGCGCGAACTGCATGTCCCGCAGCGCCGGCTTCCCGGTGCGGCGCCGACCCGCCTTCGACGGCCGCAGCGCGATCCCCGGGTGCGCCTCGTACAGCGCCGACCACAGCGGCTCCAGCGCCCGGTACGCACGCGCGGCGCGCACCAGCCGCACCGGCGCGGTCAACACCCGGCGCCACGTGGTGGCGGTCGCCCCGCCCACCGCGAGCAGCACGCAGGCCACCGCGAGCACCGCCGACCCGAAGTCCTCCGCGGTGTCCTGTCGGCCCCAGCGCAGGACGTGCGCGGCGTCCGGGAGCAGCAGCAGCGTCCACAGCGCCCCGACCGCGCCGCTCGCCTGCATCAGCCGCAGCCCGGTGCGCAGCGCGCTGGGCGGCATCCGGCGGGCGTGGCGGCCCAGCAGCGTGGTGAACAGCGCCAGGCAGCGCAGCGAGTACACCACGAACAGCAGGTCGTAGCCGGCCAGCAGCCAGCGGTCCGAGGTGCCGTCCACGAACCCGGTGCCGTCCTGGTCGCGCAGGCCCGCCGGGAGGAAGAGCGCGGCCATGGCGACGGCCGTGGCCAGCGCCTGCCAGGTCAGCCGCCGCTGCGTGCCGTGTCCCGGCTCACCCAGCGCCCGGGCGATCAGCGCCAGCGCGGTCAGCGCGCACATCTTCAGCTCGGCGCCGAGCAGCACCCCCGCCCGCGGCACCGGCGCGAACCGGTCCAGCGCCGCCACCGAGGCCGGCGCCAGCACCAGCAGCGCCGCGCCCATCGACATCGCGAACCAGCCGATGTACCGCATCGCGGGGTCGGGCTCGCCGCGCCGGTCGACCACCATCCGGTAGCAGGCGAACGCGATCAGCAGCCCGCCGGCGCCGTACGTCCCGGTGTCAACCACGCGCCCCGCCCCGGGCGGGCGGCGCGCCGAACATCGACCCCAGCCGGCGCTGCTGGCCCTCCGCGAGCTGCGGCGTGTCCGCCTCGCGCGCGACGCGTGAGCAGATCAGCGACGCCAGTAACTCCGCCTCGTGCTCCTGCGGCTCGCTGTAGACGGTCCGGCCCAGCACCCGGCGGACCAGGGCGTCGGGCAGGTGGGGGAGCAGCGCCCGCGACCCCGGCGGGACATCGCCGCCCCCGGCCCCGGGGCCGGGCTCGACCCGGTCGTGCCCGCACACCAGGTGGGCCGCCTCGTGCAGCAGGATGTGCCGCTGGTGCAGCGTGCTGGTGTCCGTGGCGTAGACGATGCAGTCGGCCTGGTCGGTGACCATCAGCAGCCCGCACGGCAGGTTCGGCAACGCGTCGACCGGGATCAGCTCGATCGGCCTCCCGCGCCGCGCGGCGAGCCGCGCGATCAGCGCCAGCTCGTCGAACGGTCTGGGCAGCACGGTGTCGCCCATGGCCTGCCGGTACTTGTCCCACAGCACGCCGTGTGTGGTTGCCCGCGCTCTCACGTGCATCACCCCCATCGCCACCGGCGACCGCCGCTCGCGTGACGCCGATGCCCGACGCCGCGCACTGACCGGAACTCCGGGACCCCCGGCGCCGGTGCCGGGACCCCCGCGTCCCGGCACCGAACGGTCCCGCCTGTCCGGAACCCTGCTTCCCTCGGGTCCCGTCTCGCTCGGTTTCCTTCGAACCCCGATTGCCTCGGGCCCCGGAACCCCCGCGTCCCGGACCCCTCCCGCCGCACTCCCTGACGATGCGGAACGGCCCCGCGCTACGGCGAGTTCCGCTCGGCCTCGCGCTTGGCGATCAGATCGATCATGTCGCTGATGGTGCCCATGCCTTCCGGTGAGAGGTTCACCGCCCGCAGGGCGACACTGCGCACTCCGGCGTCCCGCAGGGCGCCGAGCAACTCCAGTTCGGCGGCGATCCGCGCGCCCTGCTCGTCGTCGAAGAAGTACGCGACCGGAATCTGGAAGAACTGCGCGAGCGCTTCCAGATGGCGCTTGGTCGGGTTGGTCCGCCGCCCGGTGCGCAACTGCCACAGGTAGGTGGTCGAGAAGCTCTCGCCGGTCGCCTCCCGGCAGGCCCGTGCGACTTCCTCGTGGGTGTACGCCTCGCGGTCCGGCCTGCGCACCACGCGGAAGAGCGCGTCGATCTTCTCTGCCAGGGTCGCCGCCCCGGGCGCCGCCCCGTCCCCGTCAACCATGTGTTGATTCCACCGCCCCCGCCGTGAACCGGAACCTCATCGTATAGGTGTGGAGCGGCAGTTGACACTGCCGAACGGACTCCTTCCGGAGCCGTGGGGCCAGCGCCCGCCGGCGCCCACCGGCCGGGTCGAGCCGGGTCCGGCCGGGCGCCCTCGCCCGGCCCGGTCAGTAGCGCAGCACCGCCGCGATGTGACCGGAGTCCGCGAGGTGCCCGTCGGGGACGAACCGCACCCGCGCCCCGGTGTCCAGCGCCTGCTCGGCGATCTCGTCCACGATGTCGTCGCGCGCGCCGTGCTCCTCCGCACCGGCCGGCACCAGGTGCTCACCGTCGTCCCTGACCGTGGTCCGGTAGCCGTCCTCGATCGCCACCAGCGAGGCGCGGCCCTCGGTCACCGACTGCCACACCTCGTCCACGCCGCCGGCGAACTCCTTGCGGCCGCGGGCCCGGTCCAGGTCGTCCAGCACGGCCGCCACCGCCCGCTCGTCGCGCTCCCGGTCGGCGTCGGCGACCGCCCTGGCCAGCGCCTCACCCGGGCCCTGGGCCAGACCGCCGTGGCCGACGTGCGCCACCGCGTCCCTGGCCACCGGCCCGACCTCGTCCAGCGCGCTGATCGCCTCCGGCTCGCCGACCAGGTACAGCGGCCGCGGGTCGGCCGCCTGCGCCGCCGCCACGGCCTCGGTGACCTCCCGCAGGAAGACCCGGGTGTCCTCGTCGTTGAAGATGCTCGGGGTGTCCCCGATCCGCTCCTGCCGCTCCGGGTCGAAGTCGATCGGGGCCCGCCGCACCGGGAAGGGTCCCTTCTCCTGCCGCGGCGTGTGCTGCCGCCCGCCGCTCCACATCGTGGCCACGTCCGCGGACAGCGCCAGCACCCGGAACGGCTGGTTCGCCGCGTAGGCCGCCACCAGGTTGCGGGTCAGGAACGTCTGCGCCAGCAGCACCCGCTCCGGCACCGACCGCTCCAGCGACCACACGTGGTGCTCGCCGGGCGCGGCGAAGATCGCCAGCCCCTCCTCTGCGTACACCAGGTCCACCTCGGCCAGCGCCTGGTCGAGCTGGCCGATCACGTCGATCCGGTCCGCCCTGGCCACCTCCGGGTCGCTGTGCACCGCGTTCTTCGCCTCCTCCAGGAGGTTGCGCAGCCGTACGGCGTCCTGCGCGTTGTCAGGCTCGCGCCGGTGGGTGGGCAGCAGCACCGAGACCGCCGGGTACTTGCGGGGCCGGCGCAGTTCGGCGAGCGCGGCAGGAGTCAGCGGCTGGTGCATGGAGGGCATGGGCGGACCTTTCCGGCGGCTGGCGAGGACGCGGGCGGCGACGGAGCGCGTGGGACGCGCGCGGGGCCGGAGCGGGCGGACGCGTACGGCTGGGGGCGTGCAGTCGCGCCGTCAGCCGCGGACGCGGCCCCCGAACCGTCTGGTCGTCTTACGGTTGTCTTCCACTTCTGTCCTTTCCTGGATATATCAATCAGTCGACTTCCGCAGCCCAGCGGACTCGCCGACCAGCCCGTCCTCGGCCCAGGCCACCGCGTCCGCCCGGCTTCCGCGCACCTCGGCGCCCGTCGTCAGCTCGCCGTGCCCGTACGGCTCCGCGCCGGTCACCACGCACACCCGGTGCCCGGCGGCGGTGACCCGCGCCAGCGCCGCCGTCAGCATCGTCCGGGCCGTCGGCCGTACCCACATCACCTCGGCGAGGTCCAGCACCAGCCACCCCGGGCGGTCCGGCGCCACCGACGCCAGCGCGTACAGCACCCGCTCCACCGCCGTGAAGTCCAGCTCGCCGCGCGCGGCCACCAGCGCGATCCGCCGGGCCTCCCGGGCCAGCAGCTCGCGCTCCCGCGGCGGGCGGTCCGCGGCGGGGGGCCAGCGTTCCGCCGTCGTGCACGCCGTGACCGTGGGCGGGCCCGGCGCGGGCGGTTGCATCAGGTGCAGCCCGAGCCGCCGGGACATCTCGCGCAGCGCCGCCACCGCCCGCACCGGGCTGCCGGTGGGGTCCAGCGGCGGGCTGTAGCAGGCGAGCCCGAACCGGCCCGGGCTCGCCGCCGCCAGCCCGCCCGACACGCCGCTCTTGGCCGGCAGCCCGACCCGTACCAGCCAGTCGCCGGCCGCGTCGTACATCCCGCAGGTCGCCATCACCGCAAGCACCTGCACCGCGACCCGCTCGGGCACCACGGTCCTTCCGGTCACCGGGTTGACGCCGCCGGTGGCCAGCGTCGCCGCCATCACGGCCAGGTCCACGGTATTCACCCGGACCGCGCACTGCCGGAAGTACGTCTCCACCGCGGCGCGCGGCTCGGTGCGCAGCGAGCCGGCGGCGTGCATCAGGTAGGCCAGGGCGCGGTTGCGGTCGCCGGTCGCGGACTCCGAGCGGTACACCTCCTCGTCGACCTCCAGCCGGTGCCCGGCGAACGCGCTCAGGCCCTCCAGCACCCGCGCGAACCGCTCCTCCGGGCTGTCCGCCGGGACCAGGTCGGTGGTCGCGATCGCACCCGCGTTGATCATCGGGTTCGCCGGGCGCCCGGTGCCGCGCTCCAGGCTGATCGCGTTGAACGCGTCGCCGCTCGGCTCGTTGCCCACCCAGCGGTGGATCTCGTCGAGCCCCAGCTCCGCCAGCGCCAGCGCGTACACGAAGGGCTTGGCGACCGACTGGATCGAGAACGGCACCTGGGAGCGCCCGGCCTGGTAGCGGTGTCCGTCCATGCTCACCAGCGCCAGCCCGAAGTCGTTCGGATCGGCGAGCGCGAGCTTGGGGATGTACGACGCGACCTCGCCGTCCGTGACCGGCAGGAACTGCCCGTGCACCTCGGCGAGACCCGCGCTGATCACGTCGAACGGAGCCGTGTCGACCATGCGTCCATGCTTGGCGCGGGGCGGGCGGTCCGCAACGCGGGAGAGCGGGCACCGGGGAGCGGGGGCCGACCCCTGCCTGCGACGCCCACAGCGCGGTGTGCCAAGCTGCCCAGCGCGAGGGGGAGGCGTTGCGATTGACGGGGCGGGAACCGGGAACAGGCGCGAGCGGCACGGGATCGGGCGGGGGCCGAGTGGCCCTGGCCGTCATCGTGGTGGCGGGCATCGGCGTGGCGGCCCTGCTGCTGCGGCCGGACAACCTGACGGACAGCCGGGGCCGGGGGCCGCTGGGCGGCAACGCGGCCGCGTTCGGCGTCGCGGTCCTGTGGCTGGTGGCCGCGATCGCCGCCAACAGGCGCTATCGCGAGCGGTTCAGCCCGTACGACGAGCACCGCACCGCCACCCAGCAGCGGCTGGCGGACGTCGTCCGCCACACTCTGATGATCGCGCCGGCGCCCGTGCCCGTGCTGCTGCTCGCCCTGCACGACTTCCGGACCGGCCCCGGTCTGGACTACCGGCCCGGGCGGCCGCGCTCGTTCCAGACCGTGCCGCCCCGCACGGTGAAGCCCACCCACGTCCCGTCCGACAAGGGGTCGCTGCACATCCCGGGCTGGCTGCTGCACCTCGCGATCGGCCTGCTGATCGCCGTCGCCGTCGCCGCGGTCGCCTATGCCGTCCGGTATCTGCTGCGGATGCTGCGGCGGATCGAACACACGGCGCCCAGCGGCGTCTTCAGCGTCGTGGCGGACGACGAGGAACTCCTCGCCCAGGCCGTGCACTCCGGCCGACGCGCCCTGCTCGACAACGACGACGCCCGCGCCGCGGTGATCGCCTGCTACGTGGCGATGGAGACCTCGCTCGCCGCGTCCGGGGTCGCCCGGCGCGTCTCGGACAGCCCGCAGGACCTGCTGGAGCGGGCCGCGGCCGGCGGTCTGCTGGCCGGTCCGGCCGCCGGTGAGCTGACCGAACTGTTCCGCGAGGCCCGCTACTCCACCCACCCCATGGACGACGGCCACCGCCGGAGGGCCTCCGACGCGCTGTCCGAGATCGCCGCACAGCTCGAACGGCGGGCCGACGGCACGGACGGCACCGAAGGGTCGGCCGAGGCCGCCGGGGCGGGGGCCGCCTCGTGACCCGCGCACCCGACGCCCGGTCGGCCCCCCATGCCCCCGAGGCCGACCCCTCCGCCCGGCCGGCGTCCTCACGCACCGTGGTCGGCGCCCTCGTCACGGGCGGTGTCCTCGCGGTCGCGCTGGTCGCCCTCACGGACGGCGTCGCGGCGGCCGGCACCGCGCTGGTGCTGCTCGCCGTCGTCGCGCTCGTCGCCGCCCGCTACGTCGCCGGCGGCGACGCCCAGGACAGCGGCTACCGCAGGGCCGTCCGGCTGCTGAACAGCCGCGCCCCCGCGCTCGGCGAGTGGCAGCGGATCGTGGACCACTCGCTCGGCGAGAAGGGGGCCGTGTACTTCGCCACCACGCTGCGGCCGCAACTCCAGCGGGTCTTCGCGGCCCGGCTGGCCGAGAAGCACGGCATCGACCCGGAGCGCGCCCCGCAGCGGGCCGCCGCGCTGGTCGGCGCCGACCTGTGGCCGTGGATCGACCTGAACCAGCCGCCGCCGGAGCCCGAACTGCCGGAGCCCGTGCTCGCCGCGCTGCTGGACCGGCTCGAAGCGCTGTGACCTGTCGCCGCGGTCCACACGTTCCCGCCTGCCGCCCCCGGCTCCGCCCGCTCGCCCCCGAGCGGCCCGCCCCGTTGACCCCGTCCGCCCTGTTCGCCCAGCCTTCGCGAAGTGAGGAATGTCGTTGTGAGTAGTGAGAAATCGTCCGTCCAGGACGCTGTGACGCTGTCGCCGCAACAGGCCGGGGCACGGGCGGCCGAGGTGCTGGACGAGGTGCGGGGCGCGGTGGTGGGCAAGCCGGAGCCGCTGGCGCTGGTGATGCTGGGCATCCTGGCCGGCGGGCACGTGCTGATCGAGGACCTGCCGGGCCTGGGCAAGACGCTGCTGGCACGCTCCTTCGCGACCGTGCTGGGGCTGGACTTCCGGCGTATCCAGTTCACCCCCGACCTGCTGCCGTCCGACGTGACCGGGGCGCCGTTCTACGACCAGCGGTCGGGCGAGATGGTGTTCCGGGCCGGGCCGGTCTTCACCCACCTGCTGCTGGCCGACGAGGTGAACCGGACCCCGCCGAAGACGCAGGCGGCGCTGCTGGAGGCGATGGCCGAGTCGCAGGTCTCCGTGGACGGCAGCACCCGGGCGCTGCCCGACCCGTTCGTGGTCGTGGCGACCGCGAACCCGATCGAGTACGAGGGGACGTACACCCTCCCCGAGGCGCAGCTGGACCGCTTCCTGCTGCGGGTGCGGATGGGATACCTGCCCGCGGGCGACGAGGTCGGCATGCTGCGGGCCCGGGTGGCGCGCGCGGCGCCGGAGGCCCGGCTGCGGCCGCTGTCGGGGCCGGCCGAGGTGCTGGCGATGCGGGCCGCGGTGGAGCGGGTCGAGGTCGACGACGACCTGCTGGAGTATGTGGTGGCGCTGGTGGGCGCGACCCGGGCGCACCAGCACGTGCAGGTGGGCGCGTCGCCGCGTGGCGGCCTGGCGCTGGTGCAACTGGCGCGCGCCCGGGCGGTGATGGCGCTGCGGGACTACGCGACGCCGGAGGACGTGAAGTCGGTCGCGGTGCCGGCGCTGGCACACCGCGTGACGCTGAAGCCCGAGCTGTGGGTGCGGCAGATCGACGCGGACGAGGTGATCCGGGAGATCGTCGCGACTGTGCCCGCGCCGCAGACGCTGCCCCGAGCCACCGCCTCGTCGTGACCGGGTCGGCGCCGCCCGGCGGCCCGCCCGCGCCCGGCACCACCGGCACCGGGGCCCGTATGGACCCGTCGGACCGGCGCGCGCGGGCCGTCGAACGCGCCCTCGGCGGCAGGGCGCAGGCGGGGGAGGGCGCCGCCACCCACGCGCCGCCCGAGCCGCCGCGCGGCTGGCGGGTCGGCGAACGCGCCCTGGGCTGGAGCACCGTGGCCGTGGTCGGCCTGGCGGCCGCCCTGGTCAGCGGGCACGCGTGGGTGCTCGCGCTCGCCGCGATCCCGCTGACGCTGCTCGCGGTGTCCCTGCCGCTCGGCCCCCGCCCGGGGCGGGTCGAGACCACCGTGCGGGTCGACGCGCGGCGCTGCTTCGAGGGCGAGCAGGTCGTCGCCAGGATCGCGGTGGCCCATGACGGTACAGTCGGCCGGCTCGACCCCGGGGTCATGCTCGGGCCGGGGGTGCGGTTGGACGCGCTGACCGTGGGTGCGGCCCATCTGGAACTGCGGTTCACCGCCGAGCGGTGGGGGCGGTGGACGTTGGGCACGGTGGACGTCGATCTCTATGACGCGGGGGGTGTGGCGCGGCGCACGGTGCGGGTGGATCTGGGTGAGGTGGCGGTCTTTCCGTTGCCGGCGGCGGCGGGGCTCACGCCGATTCCGGTGCGGTTGCCGACCCGGCTGGGGGAGCACGCGTCGCCGCAGCGGGGGGAGGGGATCGAGGTGATCGGGGTGCATCCGTACGTGCGCGGGGAGCGGCAGCGGCGGATCAACTGGCCTGCGACGACGCGGCGCGGGTCGCTGCAACTGCATCAGTTCGCCGCGGAGCGTGCCGCTGACACCGTGGTGATGCTCGACGTCCTGGGCGACATCCGTGATCCCGCGACGGGGCTGTCGTCGCTGGACGAGACGTTCCGTGCGGCGGCCGGCCTGGTCCGGGCGTATTTGCGGACGCACGACCGGGTCGGGGTGGTGGCGGTCGGTGGGACCACGCGGTGGCTGCAACCCGGCAGTGGCGACGGGTACTTCTACCGGATCGTGGAGAGCGTGCTGGAGGTCCGCAAGGACTTCGCCCACCGGGGCGCGGGACCGATCCGGCTGGCCCCCCGCGCGCTGCCCGAGGGCGCGCTCGTCTACATCTTCACCCCGCTCACCGACCAGCGCATCCTCGACGCGCTGCACCAGATCCGGGCCGGCGCCAACCCGATGGTCGTCGTGGAGATCCCCTCCGGTGACCCGCAGGTCGAACCCGGCGACGACCACGCGGCCATGGCGCTGCGGCTGTGGCGGGCCAACCGCCAGGCGATCCGGTTCGCGCTGACCGAGCGCGGCATCGCGCTGATCGCCCACCAGCCGGGCCAGACCCTCGACCTGGCGCTGGCGCCGCTGCTGCGCACCCGTATCCACGGAGGTTCCCGATGAGCCGTATGGCGGGCGGCCCGCGTGCCGCCCGGCTCGCCGTCCGCTGCGTGGGCACCGCGCTCGTGGTGGCCGCCTGCGACCCGCCGGCCGCCGTGCACGGCTCCAAGCTGATGGTGGCGCTGGTGGTGGTGGCCGCGGCCCTGGCCTGGTGGGCGAGCCCGATGGTCGACGAGCGGCCCGCGCAGACCTCGATGCGCTGGCCCGCGCTCGCGGCCCGACGCCGCTGCACCGTCCTGGCGGCCGCCTCGATCGTCATCGCCGCCGTGACCGACCCGCCGGTGTGGCTCGGCGCGTGCGTCGGCGCCCTGCTGCTGGCCTACCTGCTGCTCACCGACGCCTGGACCACCGGCGCCACCGCCCCCACCGGGCGCCCCGAGCCCGGTACCGCGCTGGTGACGGCGGCCGCCTGCGCGCTGGTCTTCCTCGCCGCGGAAGCGCCGCTGGCGCACACCTCGTGGGCCCGGCTGGTCGCCGCGCCGGCCGTCGCCGCGACCACCACCTGCCTGGCGCTGGCCCTGCGCCACCGCGGCGCGCCGGCCGACCGCGGCGGAGCGGCCGACCACGACGGGGCAGGCGGTCCGGGCAGTCCGGGCGGTACACGCCGTACGGGTGGGGCGGGCGGCGGCCCGGTCGCCGGCCGGTAGCCGCGCCGGCGGCGCCGCCGCGGCTGGAGCGGTTCAGCGCGCGGCCCCCCGCTCGCCAAGTGCCCCCTCTGTCATGTCGTGTTCGGCGTGCTTTACCGTTTGATCCGCGCCGTCCTCCGGCGCCGACGGACCAGCAGGCAGGGAGCACGCATGAAGGACATCACGCCGGTCGCCGACGGCTGGGAGCTGCGCCTTCCCGACCGCGGCAGCGTGCCCGCGCAGGTGCCCGGCTGCGTGCACACCGACCTGATGGCCGCCGGGGTGATCCCCGACCCGTATCTCGACCGCAACGAGACCGAGGTGGCCTGGGTCGGCCGCGCGGACTGGACGTACGAAACGGCGCTGCCGCCACTCGACGGGCCCGGCCACGAGCGCACCGACCTGGTCTTCGACGGGCTCGACACCGTCGCCGAGGTGCGGCTCGGCGGGCGCGTGCTCGGCACCACCCGCAACATGCACCGCGGCTACCGCTTCGACGTCACCGGCCGGCCGGACGCCACCGGCGGCACCCCGCTGGCCGTCGCCTTCACCTCCGCCTACACCGAGGCCGAACGGGTCCGCGCCCTGGTCGGCGACCGGCCGAACGCCTACCCCGAGCCGTTCCAGTACCTGCGCAAGATGGCCTGCTCCTTCGGCTGGGACTGGGGGCCGACGCTGGTCACCGCCGGGATCTGGAAGCAGGTGCGCGTCGAGCGCTGGTCCACCGCCCGGCTCGCCCGGGTGATCCCGCTGGCCACCGTCGACGCGGGCACCGGCCGGGTCGAGGCGCGGATCGACCTGGAACGCACCCCCTCCGGCACGGCACGGCCGCTGACCGTACGGCTGCGGGTCGGCGACACCGTCACCGAGACCACCGCCGCGCCCGGCACCGACCACCTCACGGTCGCCTGCGACGTGCCCGACGCCCGGCTGTGGTGGCCGCGCGGCTACGGCGAACAGCCGCTGTACGACTGCGAGGTGACCGTCCTGGACGGCGCCGACCCGCTCGACGCGTGGCAGCGGCGGATCGGCTTCCGCACCGTCGAGCTGGACACCGCGCCCGACGCGCACGGATCGGCGTTCACCCTGGTGGTGAACGGCACCGCGCTCTTCGCGCGCGGCGTGAACTGGATTCCCGACGACGTCTTCCCCAGCCGGATCGACGCGCGGCGCTACCGGACCCGGCTGGGGCAGGCCGTCGACGCGGGCGTGGACCTGGTCCGGGTGTGGGGCGGCGGGATCTACGAGAGCGACGACTTCTACGACGCCTGCGACGAGTTGGGGCTGCTGGTCTGGCAGGACTTCCTCTTCGCGTGCGCGGCCTACCCCGAGGAGCAGCCGCTGCGCGCCGAGGTCGAGGCGGAGGCGCGGGAGAACGTGGCCCGCCTCGCCCCGCACCCCTCGCTGGTGCTGTGGAACGGCAACAACGAGAACCTGTGGGGCTTCCGCGACTGGGAGTGGGAGCCGGAACTGGCCACCGACTCCTGGGGCGAGGGCTACTACCTCGGCGTGCTGCCGCGGATCGTGTCCGAGACCGACCCGACCCGCCCGTACTGGCCCGGCAGCCCCTGGTCCGGCTCCTGGCAGCACCACCCCAACGACCCCGACCACGGCACCGCCCACTCCTGGGACGTGTGGAACCGCACCGACTACACCGAATACCGCGACAGCGTCCCGCGCTTCGTCGCCGAGTTCGGCTGGCAGGCCCCGCCCGCCCACGCCACCGTCCGCCGCGCGATCGGCGACGAGCCGCTCGCACCCGACTCGCCCGGCATGCTGCACCACCAGAAGGCCGGCGACGGCAACGGCAAGCTCGAACGGGGCCTGGCCCGCCACTTCCCGGTCCCGGCCGACTTCGACACCTGGCACTACCTCACCCAGGTCAACCAGGCCCGGGCCGTCGCCACCGGCGTCGAGCACTGGCGCTCGCACTGGCCGCGCTGCGCCGGCACGATCGTCTGGCAGCTCAACGACTGCTGGCCGGTGACCTCGTGGGCCGCGATCGACGGCGACGGCCGGCCCAAGCCGCTCCACCACGAGCTGAAGCGGCTCTACGCCGACCGGCTGCTGACCTTCCAGGAGCGGGACGGCGCCCTGGTGCTCGCAGTGGTCAACCAGGCCGGGCAGGAGTGGTCCGACGGAGTGCTGCTGCGCCGCGTCTCGGTCGACGGCGAGGTGCTCGCCGAGGCCCGGGTGCCGTTCACCGCGGCCGCCCGCACCGTCGCAGACCTCCCGGTCCCCGAGCAGCTCCGGCCCGCGGCCGGCAGCACGACACAACTCCTCACCGCCGATGCGGATGCCGATCCCGATGCGGGCTCCGGCGCCGACGGGCTGCGCGCGTACTGGTTCCCCGCCCGCGACAAGGACTTCGCGTACCCGCGACCGCGCTGGGACCTGGAGCTGGATGTCCGCGGGGACGGCGCCGGCGGTCCGGAGCGGGCCGCGCCCGCGGTCGAGATCACCGTCACCGCCCGCACGCTGCTGCGCGACCTGCTGCTGCAGGCAGACCGGCTCGGCCCGGCCGCGACCGCCGACCGCGGCCTGACCACGCTGCTGCCCGGCGAGCGCGCCACCATCACCGTGCACGGCTGGCCGCACCCCACCGCCGAGGCCGCGACCGCCGCCCTGCACACCGTCAACGCGGCGGTCGTACGGTAGGCGGTCGTACGGTAGGTTGGGCGCGGCGCTGCAGCGCGCCCCGCGACGAGCCGAGGAGGTGGGACCGATCAACCGCAGCACCGCACACCGGTCGCTCCCACCGTACGGCCGCGCGCACTGACGTCGACGTCACGCGGCGCCGGCACGGCCGGGGGAGCGCAGCACGCTTCCCGAAAGGCACCCCACGCATGTCGGAACCCCTCGCCCGCTCCCCGCGACCGCTGTGGCCGCACACCGACGACGTCGTCACCGCACTGCGCACCGCCGGGTGCGTCTTCGCCGAGGAAGAGGCGAGCCTGCTCCTCGCGGCCGCCCGGACCCCGGACGAGCTGACCGCGATGGTGGCGCGGCGCGCCGGCGGGCTGCCCCTCGAACACGTCGTCGGCTGGGCCGAGTTCGCGGGGTTGCGGATCGAGGTCGACGCCGGCGTGTTCGTGCCGCGCCGGCGTACCGAGTTCCTCGTCGCCCGCGCCGCCGCCCTGCTGCGCCCGGGCGCGGTGGTGCTGGACCTGTGCTGCGGGTCCGGAGCGGTCGGCGCCGCGCTCGCCGCGGCCGTCCCCGGGGTGGAACTGCACGCGGCCGACCTCGACCCCGCGGCCGTACGGTGCGCCCGCCGCAACCTGCCGGGCGCGGGCGGGCGGGTGTACGAAGGGGACCTCTTCGCGCCGCTCCCCGCCGACCTGCGCGGGCGGGTGGACGTGCTCGCCGCCAACGTCCCCTACGTCCCCACCGGCGACATCCCCCTCCTCCCGTCCGAGGCGCGCGACCACGAGGCGCCGCTCGCGCTCGACGGCGGCGCCGACGGGCTCGACCTGCTGCGCCGCGTCGCCCGCTCCGCTCGCGCCTGGCTCGCCCCCGGCGGCACGCTGCTCTCCGAGACCAGCGAGCCGCAGGTTCCCCCCGCCCTGCGGGCCCTGCGCGCCGGCGGCTTCACCGCGACCACGGCCCACGACGCCGACCTGGACGCCACGGTCCTGATGGCGACCCGGGAGTAGCCCCGCGGGAGCCCGGTCGACTCGGGGCTACGGCAGGATCTTGATCGCGCTGGACCAGTTCAGGCCGAGCCGGTCCTGGAGCGTCATGTGCAGGAACTGGAACGCCTCCAGTTCCAGGGCCCGGCGCAGGGGGCCCGCGTCGACGGGGCGAAGTCCGCCGCTGCTGACGAGTTCGGTGACGGCGGACCGCGCCGCGTCGTCGTCCGTCGCGATGAAGACGTCCAGGGGCAGCCCGCCCACCTCGCCCGCCACCAGCGCGGTCGAGAAGGTCGTGTTGAACGCCTTGACGAAGCGGGCCCGCGGCGCCTCGGCCGCGATCAGGGAGACGGCGGCCTCGCCGGGCGGGGTGACGAGCGAGTCGAAGGTGGAGAAGTTCACGGGGTTGCAGATGTCCACCACGACCTTGCCCGCGAGGGCCTGTGCGTGCTCGCGGGCCACGGTCTTCGCCGCCTCGAACGGCACGGCGAGCACGACGATGTCGGCGCCGTCCAGCGCGTCGAAGTCGGCGCCGCTCGCACCCTCGCCGAGGTCGGCGGCGAGAGCGTCCGCCTTGGCCCGGGTGCTGTCCACGAGGCGGACCCGATGGCCGCCCGCCAGGGCGCGCGTGCCGATGCCGCGGGCCATCTTGCCCGCGCCGACGATCGTGATGTCCATGGGTGCCTCTTTCCGTGTGAAGGGCGTCGGGCCGCGGCCGGTCCGATCAGCGCGGGCGGCGCCGCGCCGCGGGTCGAGCGGTGCGGGGGAGCGGTACGGTCCGGTGACGCCGCCCGAGTACTCGACTCCCCGTCCGCGGAGAGGCGTTGAGGTCGGTGCGCGGCCGTCGTCCGACGCCGGCGACAAGTCGATGCCGTGCAGCACGGACGGGACGTGCCGGGTGACGCGCGTACCACCGGCGCCGGGTGGTGCCGCGCTGCTCCGGCTCCGGCCTGGTGGGTCGTCCTCCGGAAGACCGAGGACGGGGCGTCGGGGCAGGGACTTCGCGGACGCGCCCTGGGATGCCGGCGCCCCTGCCATCCTGCGGGAGGCCGCGGACGCCCGCATCCGGAGCGGCGACTCGGCGTCACCGGCGGAGCGCCGTACCCCGGGGCGACGACGTGTGCTTCCGGGGCCCGCGGCCGCGACAGGGCCGACGCCCTCTGGTTCGCGTCAGCCGCGGCGGGTCGGGATCGGCCGTCGCTCCCGTCGCTCCCGTCGCTCCCGTCGCTCCCGTCGCTCCCGCGCGGTCACGCGGTCGCTCGGTCACGCGCGTGGACCGGACGGACGGTGGCGGGTCAGTAGATCATCCGGAGGATCACCCCGGCCAGGTCGTCAACGGCGCGTTCCCGTTCGTCCTCGGGCAGTTCGACGATCTCCGCGAGCCTGTGGTCGCGCACGACCGACACCATGCGTGCGAGTACGGCGGCGTCGATGCCTTCGGGGGCGTGCCCGGCAGTCCGGTCGCGCCGGATCTTCTCCGCGACGCCGTCCACGAACCGCTGCTTCGCGCGGCCCATGAGCTCTTCCATCGGGGGGTAACCGCCGGCGAACCCGCTGGGCATGGCGCAGGCGAGGACCCTGCTGTTCTCCTGCCAGATCCCGGCCACTCGCCGGAGCTGTTCGCCCAGTTCGTCCGGGCTGGGACCGCTGCTGCCGAACCACACGTGCGTCTGGCCGAGGCGTTCCCACACCTGGTCCATCAGCGCGGCGAGCACCGCCTGCTTGGTCGGGAAGTAGAAGTAGAAGCTGGTCCGGGAGATGCCGGCCGCGGCGGCGATCTCGTCGATGGTGATGTCGGCCATCGAGCGCTCGCCGACCAGGCGCCGCGTCGCGTCGAGAATCCGCTCCTCGCGCATCTCGCCCTTGCTCGGCCGGCCGCGCCGCCTGGCCGGACGGACGCCGGTGTCTGATGCCATGCCCCGATCCTAGCCTCCCGTCCTGTGTTGTCGACGGTCGTCGGCAATAATCGACATCCGTCGAGTCCGCGCGTTACTGTGCTCCCCATGCCTGATGAACGAACCTCGGCCGGGGTCGAACCAGTGGTCCCGGCGCGCCTCGTCGTCGTGACCATGGCGGCGGCGGTCTTCCTTCTCTCCATGATCCAGACGCTCGTGGTCCCGGTGCTGCCGGAGATCGGTACGCAACTGGGCGCGTCGGCCACCGCCGTCGGGTGGGTCACCACCTCGACCATGCTCACCGCCTCCGCCGTGACGCCCCTGCTGGGCCGGCTCGGCGACGTCTTCGGGCACCGTCGGGTGATCCTCGCGGCGCTGGTCGTGACGCTGGCCGGCAGCGTCCTGGCGGCGGTCACGCACAGCATCGAGCTGCTGATCGCCGGGCGCGTCCTGCAGGGCGCGAGCTTTGGACTCTTCCCCCTCGCGATCAGCGTCCTGCGCCAGGCGCTGCCGAAGGAGAAGCTGACCGGCGCGATGGCGATCACCGCCTCCGCGCTGGGCGTCGGCAGCGGAATCGCCCTCGTCGCGACCGGCCTGCTGACACAAGGCGGCGCCGACTACCGGCGGATCTTCTGGCTCTGCGTCGGTATGACCCTGGTGGTGCTCGTGCTCTCCGCGATCGCGATCCCGCGGCTGCCCGGCCAGGGCGGCCGGGTCGACTACCGCGGGGCCGCGGTCCTGGGCGTCGGGCTCGTCTGCCTGCTCCTGCCGCTGTCCCAGGGGCACGCGTGGGGCTGGGGCTCGGTCAAGGTCATCGGGCTCTTCGTCGCCGCGGTCGTCATCCTGGCCGGCTTCATCGTCCTGCAGCGCCGTACCCGCGAACCCCTCGTCGCGTTCGCCCTGCTGGTCCGCCGGCCCGTCCTCGCGACCAACCTGGCCGCGCTGTGCATCGGCTTCGCGATGTTCAGCGTCTTCCTCGGGATCACCTACTTCGTGGAGACCCCGGACGCGGTCGCCGGGTACGGCTTCACCGCGTCGATCCTGCGCACCAGCGTCGTCTTCATGCTCCCCGGTGCGATCGTCTCGATGTTCACCGGACCGCTGGCCGGCCGTCTCGTCGCCCGAATAGGCCCGCGACTGGTCCTGCTGCTGGCCTGCGTCATCGGGCTGGTCGGCATGGCGCTGCTGGCCGTGCTCCACGACACGACCGCCGAGGTCATCGTCGGAGTCATCATCTGCAACGCGGCCATCGCCGTCGCGTACGCGTCGATGCCGACGCTCCTGGTCATGAACGTGGGCCCGCACGAGACCGGGGTCGCCAACTCGATCAACTCCATCATGCGCACCGTGGGCGGCGCCATCGGCAGCGCGCTCGTCGTCACGATCCTCGCGAGCCAGGTCGCCACCCACCGCCTGCCCACCGGGCCGGTCTCGCTCCCCACCGAGAGCGCCTTCGTCTGGACCTTCGGCCTGGGCGGTGCCTTCTTCCTGCTCGCCGCGCTGCTGGCCCTCTTCGGCATTCCCCGCACCAGCAGCAGCCGGCTCACCCCCACCGAGGAACGCGAGGAGGAGGCGCTGAGTCTCGCCGGCGAGTTCGCGTCCTCCTCGATCGACCTGCGCGAGGCATCCCCCGAGCGCGGCTGATTCGTCGATCGGCGGCGCCCGCGCGTCCCGACGATTCCCCTCTCCTCCCCGAGGCCGCCGAACCGGACCGACCGCTTCTTCGCGTTCCGGGAGCAGCGCTACGCGCGCGAGATCTTCCGGCGGTTCGGGGCGGCGGTCGAGTCGCCGATCGACCCGTTCAACCGGCACGCACACCGCGGTGACTTCGTCCCGCGGGTGCCGCCGTCGACGCGGGCGGTCGGCGAGTTCCTCGCCGGCCGGCGGCGGGAGTTGGCGCACGCCCGCAAGGAGGCGGTGGCGTGCAGGAACCATGTGATGTCGAAGTTGATCTACATCTCCGGGGTGCGGGCCTCGGAGCCGTGCCAGATGCGTGTGAAGGACCTGCACCGCCGGTTCGGCCCTCGGAGCGCCTGCCCCGGGATCCTGGGGGGCTGGCCGAGTCCGGTGGGGCCGGCGGTGACGACCTCGACGCTGCGGAAGGCGCTGCACATCGCGGCCGCGCACTACCTGTCGGGGCCGGTGGCTGGGCTCAAGGCACGCCTGCTCGCGTCGGAGAACGCGAACGGGGACCTCGCCGAACTCCGCGTCCAGGCACTCGCCCGGCTCTCGGCCCAGCACGCGGAGATCGTCCATCTTCGAGCCACGGTCACTCAGGCCCGGTCGGTGACGCGACGACCAGCCGCCCGGACCACCGTGATCGCCTCGTGCAGCCGACGTCCGGCGCGGTCACCGAGCAGACTCACCGCGCGGCAGCGCAAGCACCCGCGCGCTCGGGTCCGGCGCGTCCGGGTCCCGAACTCGATCAGTGATCAAGAAGTCGGCGAGCTCGAATGCTGCGGCATGCTCGTTCTCGGTCAGCAGGAACCTCCCTCCGACCTCGTCGGCCTCCCATCCGTGGGCCAGCGCGTATTCAACGACTGCCCGCGCATCGCGGGACGTCGGATAGGCGCCGTCCGTCGCGCAGGCGCCCCAGGGTCCCGACGGGGTCTTCGACAGCAGGTCCACCTGCAGCACTCGGCCGTTCTTCCCGGAGCCCCACACACGCAAGCGGATGACCCGGTGGCAGTCGCTATCGCCCTGCACATGGCCGATCGCGGCCGTCCATGCGCATCTGCGGTTGCCGACACGCAACACGCGCAGTCTCGTCTTCACGCCGTCCACCCTGCCTCGGAGTACCCAAGGACGCACGATGCATCCAGGCACATGGGCAGCGCCAGCGAATATCCCCACGGCACCGCCGACGGTCGCGTCTCCGGAAGAGGTGGAGCGGGTGGGACCTGATCCGGGGGTTCGTCCCGGCGTTCGGGTTGGCGCCCGCATGGAAAGACGGCCACCGGCTGATCTTCGAAGTGTCCAAGTTCCTCACTGAGGCAGACGGCCACCCCCGGCCGGCACGTGCACCCCAAGTAGCGTCACTCCAGGACCCTGAACCGCCTTCAAGATGGCGGCAGCTCAGTGTTGAGTCTGTCGGCAGGCACTCGCTCGATGCGGGTCCAGCCCCTCCAGCCCCGCTCCTCCAGGATCGCCAACAGCCGTGCGGCGTGCGGCGAGGAGTCGACCATGGTTGAGTCCAGCAGGTCGACGAACTGGTCGTCGATGCCGTCGTCGGCACCCACCTCGCCGGCCTCCACCGCGCGCATCATCAAGCGCTCCATGATGTCGGCGACCTCGACGATCCGCGGATCGTCGGCCGGCCGGTTTCGTGCGGTATCGCGCTGCAGGGCGCGGGGACGGTGCCAGGGGCGTGGTCCGGGGCACCGCCGTGACCCCGCGGTGGGGTCGGAAGCGGGCGGCGAGGGGGTGGGCCCGGTGGCGGGCTCCCTTCAGCATTGCGTGCCCGTTTTGTCCGTTCTAGCCTGGGAACGGCTGCGCGGGATCTCCGGTGCCGGGCTGAAGCCCACCGTGAAGGGCCCGCGGAGCGCCGCGGAGGGTCGCGGGCCGGCGGACTGGCTGGATCTCTGGAGGATTTGATGCGTGCCGCTGTTGCGACAGGAGTTCACGAACCGCTCGCCCTCACCACGCGTGACGTCCCCGAACCCGGACCCGGCGAGCTGCTGGTGAAGGTCACCGCGTGCGGCATCTGCTACTCGGACCTCAACCTCCTCAAGGGCGAGTACCCGTTCGCCGCGTTCCCGGTCGTCCCCGGGCACGAGATCAGCGGGGTGGTGGCGGCGCTCGGCCCGGGGGTGAGCCGGCCCGAGGTCGGGACGGCTGTGGGGGGCCAGTTCCTCCACGACTCGGACGGGCACTGCGACTACTGTGCGCGCGGCGAGCCGATCCTGTGCCCGCGCAAGCGGATCACCGGGGTGGTGGTCGACGGCGGGTACGCCGAGTACACCGTCCTCAAGGAGGGGTTCGCCACGCCCCTTCCGGCGGGCCTCGACCCGGTCGCCGCCGCACCGCTGATGTGTGCGGGTCTGACCGCCTTCAACGGCCTGCGGCAGGGCGGGGCGACCGCCTCGTCGAGGGTCGCCGTGGTCGGTGCCGGCGGCATCGGCGCCCTGGCGATCCGCTACGCCGTGGCGATGGGCGCCCGCGTCGCGGTGGTCGCCCGGTCGCGGCGCGGTGAGGACGCCGCCAAGGCACTGGGCGCGGAGCTGTTCGTGGCCACCGACGACCAGGACCCCGGCGAGACCCTGCGGGCGTGGGACGGCGGCGCGGACGTCGTCCTGAACGCGGCACCCTCCAACGCGCCCGCCGTCGCGGCGATGAGCGGGCTGGCGCCCGACGGCACTCTCGTACTGTGCGGCTACAACACGGAACCCTTCTCCCCGCCCGCCCAGTTGATGATCCTCAACCGGCTGCACATCGTGGCGAACCCGTCCGGCTCGCCCCATGACCTGCGGGACACCCTGGCGTTCTCCGCACAGCACGGCATCCTCCCCGAGATCAGCACCGTCGACCTCGAACAGGCGCCGTCCGTGCTCGACGCGATGGACGCGGGCACCGCCCACGGGCGCAGCGTCATCACCTTCACCTGACCGCGTTCTCCGCCCTCGTATCGGCCGCACCGACGTCCTGGCGGACGGGGGGCCCGAAATCGCTTCGCCCGCGCTCGGCCCGTCCGGTACGGTCGCGGGGTTGTTTTCCGCCGGGCGCCCACGGGTGGGCGAGAGGGTTCCCCGGCGGTTCCCCCGCGGTTCCCGGCTGAGAGCAGGTTGCGTGATGGCGTGTCGTATCGGTGAACTCGTGCTGGGTTGCCGCGACCCCGAGGTGCTGGCGCGGTTCTGGTGCGAGGTCCTGGACTTCGTCGTGCTCGATCGCGAGGACGACGGCTCGGTGGAGATCGGGCCGCGCGAAGGGTTCGGCGGTCCGCAGCCGACGATCTTCCTCAGCCGCAGGGACGAGCCGGAGCCGGGGAAGTCCCGGCTGCACATCGACGTCAACGCCACCGACCGGGATCAGGACGCCGAGCTCGAACGCCTGCTGGGGCTGGGCGCGCGCCCGGCCGACATCGGCCAGACGGGGGAGGAGTCGTGGCATGTCCTGACCGACCCCGAGGGCAATGAGTTCTGCCTGCTCAAGGCGCGCCTCAACCCCCTGTGAGACTCGTGGGTCCTGCCCCGGCACCAGGTTCCCGGCGCCCGCACGTCAGCCGGGGAGCCGTCGAGACGAGGGACGGACCTGGACTCCTGCCGCGCGTGCCCGGGCTGTCCAGCTCCCGGGCGGGCCGCCGACGACGGTGACCGGCACACCTTGCCGCAGGAACTGCAGGATCAGCGGCCACGCGAGGCCCGCCAGGATCGGCGCGCTGCCTTCGAGCGTGCGGGCCCACGCGTCGAGATCGATCGTGACCCCGCCCTGCGCCGGGGCGTCGGCCTGGCCCGGATCGGCCTGGCCCGGTTCGGCGGGGCTCGGATCGGCCTGGCCCGGATCGGCGGGGCTCGGATCGACCGCGTGGCCGCTTTCCAGCAGAAGGCGCCGGTTGGCCGCAAGGAAGTCGACGGGACGCCGCGAGGCGCTTCCCGTGCCGCCGGCGAGGGCTCCGGCAACGGCTCGGCCGGCGCTGTGGGTGACGCGCGCCAGGTCGTCGAGGGTCGGCGCCATGAAGTACCCGTCGATGTCGCTGTCGAGGATGCGGCTGATGGGGCCCCGGAAATCGGCGCCGTAGCTGTCGTCGGTGAACTCGGTGGCGAGGATGCGCGCTTGGGGGAACTGCCGGCGCAGGTGGCCGAGGAGCTGGGCGCTGGCAGGTGGGATGAGCACGATGTCGGCGTCCGGTCCGGCGTGGCGGATGTCCAGGAGGATGTGACCGGGACCGAGGCGCTGGGCAAGGGCGTCGTGGACGTGCCGCTTGAGCGCGATGGCGGTGACGACGATGATCGGCCCGCCCTCCGTGGCCTCTCCGACCAGTTCCTCGCCCCGGGCGTCCGCTCGGCTCTTGGGGACGGGAAGGGCGGGCTCGCCGGGCGTGGCGGGGGTGGTGGGCGTGGCGGGCGACTTCGGCCGGACGCGTTCGGACCCGCCCGCGTGGTCCTGCTGCTGGTCGGAAGCCATGGCACACAAGACGCGTGGGGCGACAGGGCCGGTTCCGTGAGAGACGGCCCGGCGACGGCCCGGCCGGGGACGGTCAACCGGTCCGGGGTACCGGTACGGGTCCCGGCTGGGCGGTCGCGCCGGCGAGCAGGGCCTGGTGCGGGAGGGCGAGCCGACCGTCGGGAGTGGTGAACCCCGCACTGAGCAGATCGAAGTGCCGTTTGATCTCCGCCCGGGTCGCGGCCGGTTGGGCGGCGATGAGGTGACCGGTGAAGCCGACGCCCGACGCCGCGCCCTGCCACCACTGCCCGGCGGAGGTCAGATGGTCCCAGGCGAGGGTGCGGCAGGACGGGCGGGCGAGGCCGGCGGCCGGCAGGAGGTCCAGCAGGCCCCGCTCGGTGCGCGGGAAGTCGGTCTCGGGCGGCAGCACCGCTCGGTGGGGTGGGCGCCGCACGCCGGCGGCCTCGGTCGCCCGTCCCAGCAGGGCCTGCCCGCTCCCGGCCGGCACGCACCACACCGTCACCGCGATCCGGCCGCCCGGCCGGGTCACCCGGTTCAGCTCGGCCAGCGCGCGCCGCGGCCGGCCGACGTGGTCCAGCACGAAGTTGGCGGTCACCGCGTCGAAGGTGGCGTCGGCGAAGGGCAGGACGGCAGTTCGGCGACACGGACGTCGGCTGTCGGCACCGCCTGCGCGGTGAGCTCGACCATGCCCGGTTCGGCGTCGACGGCGGTGATCCGCGCGCCCCTCGCGTACGCCGCCGCGGCGACGTTCCCCGACCCGGTGCCGACATCCAGCAGATGGACGCCGGGACCGGCCCCGACGGCGTCGAGCAGGTCCCCGATCGGATACGCGCACACCGCCGCGAAGGACTCCGCGTACGCGACGGCCCTCCCCGACCAGATCGAGCGCCCGCTCTCGTCGGACCCGCTCTCGTCGAACCCATTGCCGTCGAACCCGGTCACTGCGGCATCAACCCCCCCTGGGACCCGGCGCTTCGCGGCCGGGCTCCGACCGTAGCCGACCTGCCGGTCCGGCCGCCACGCCCTATTCCGCGGGGGTGTCCGTGGCGCGCAGCCCGGTGGACCACTTCTCCTCGATGTTGCCGAACTTCCAGACGGTCAGGGCGACGGCCCAGGTGAGGAAGAACAGGCCGACGATGACGTAGCCGACGATGTTGAGGTCGAGCCCGCCGACCCAGTCCCAGAAGGCGCCGTGGAGGTTCGCCTTGTCGGCGACGAGGCCGAGGAGTTCGACGGTGCCGATGATGAGGGCGACGGCGACGGACAGGCCGGTGATGGTGAGGTTGTAGTAGACCTTGCGGACCGGCTTGGAGAACGCCCACTCGTAGGCGAAGTTCATGAACGAGCCGTCGATGGTGTCGAGCAGGCACATCCCGGCGGCGAAGAGGACGGGCAGGCAGAGGATCGCGTACCAGGGCAGGCCCGAGGCGGCGCCGGAGCCGGCCAGCACGAGCAGCGCGATCTCGGTGGCGGTGTCGAAGCCCAGGCCGAAGAGCAGGCCGATCGGGTACATCTGCCAGGGGCTGGTGACGGACTTCATCAGGCGGCCGAGCAGGCGGTTCATGAAGCCGCGGTTGTTGAGCTGGTCCTCCAGCGCGGCCTCGTCGAACTCGCCGTGCCGCATGCGCCGGAAGACCTTCCAGATCCCGGCCAGGATCAGCAGGTTGACCAGCGCGATGGCGTACAGGAACGTGCTCGAGACGGTGGTGCCGATCCAGCCGGTGACGTCGTGCAGGCCGGAGTTGTCCTGCGCGACCGGGTTGGCGAGCGACTTGATGCCGATGGAGAGCAGGAAGGCCAGCGCGAAGACGATCGAGGAGTGGCCGAGGGAGAACCAGAAGCCCACCGACAGCGGCCGCTTGCCCTCGCCCATCAGCTTGCGGGTGGTGTTGTCGATGGCCGCGATGTGGTCGGCGTCGAAGGCGTGCCGCATCCCGAGCGTGTAGGCGGTCACCCCGATGCCGACGCCGAACACCCCGGTGCCGGTCTTGTAGTGGTGCGGTGCGACGATCACGGCGAGCGTGAACCAGCCGATGACGTGGAGCGCCACGATGAACGCGGCCATGCCGCCCAACCGGGTCCATTCGGCGCGCGACATCGACGCCGATATCCGATGCAGGCGGGACCCCGGAGCGGAGGGGGCCTCGATGGTGGAACTCAACGTGGGGTCCTTTGCGAGGGGACGGGGACTTCTCAACGCGACACGTTACTTGTTGCGACTCACTTGCAACAAGCGGGCGTCGGCGTACTCCCATCGCTCCGACCAGGCTCATCCCGGGCGCACGGGGACACGCGAGAGCGCACAGTCCCCGCACAACGCGCCCGCGTGCCCGGGCGCCGCCCGGTAGATCAGGCAGCAGCTGTTCCGCCGGAACCCCCCGCCGGGGGTACGCCGTCCGCTCCCGCGCAAGCGTCCGCGCTCCAGCAGCAGGCCGGTCAGCGCCTCGGCCCGCGCGGCGGCGTCCGGGCGCGCGGCGGCGATCATCCGCGCCGCGCCGTTCACCGCGGACGCGGTGTTGCCGCGCAGGACGTGCGGCGACACGCGGAACTCCGCGCACGCCGACTCGACCTCGCGTACCGCGCCCTCGAACACCGCGGCGGAGAACCGGTCGGCGAGCGCCGCGAGGTCCGCGCCCGCCGCACGATTCACGCCCCCTGTACGATCCGCGGCCGTCCCGGGCATGTGGTCCGTCCCGGGCGGCAGCGGCAACGCCAGCGGGTACGGTCCGCCGAGCGCGGGCTGCCAGCGCAGATCGGCCAGCCGCACCCGCCCGGGCACCCGCCCGTACAGCACCGCCAGCGCCAGGTACGGGGACAGCAGCCGCGCCACCAGGCCGAGATGGACCACCGACGCGGCCACCCGTTCCTCGACCGCCTCCGCCGGCTGCCCGCCGCCCGCGGCCAGCACCCCCCGTACGGCGGCCACCCGGGCGGCCAGCACCCCGCTTCCGCCGGGCGGGTCGGCCGGGTCGGCCGGGTCGGGCAGTTCGGCGAGTTCGGCCATCGACCGCCACACGCCCGGGCCTTCGCCGGCCGCCTCGGCCCTCTCAGCCGCCTGGACCGGCTCGACCGCCTTGATCGCCTTGATCGCCTCGACCGCGAAGAACGGCCCCAGCTCCGCCAGGGCCGCTCTCACGTCATCGTCGTTCACCGCGCCACCATGTCACCGAGGGACCGGGTGGCCGTGCACGGCGCGCGCCGTCACGCCTTGACCGGGTCGGCGCGGGGCGCCCGGACGGTCCGGCCGGCCGGCGCCGGGCTCAGCACCCGCTCCGCCAGCGGCCCGAAGACCAGCCCGATCGCCGACCAGAGCAGCAACTGCGCGGCCACCGAGTAGAACCGGAACTTGAACAGCACGTCCGCCGGGAAGCCCGGGTAGACGATCCGGCCGTGCGGGTCGGTGAGCGGCACCGGTGTCTCGGTGCCGTGGTTGCCGTACTGCTCGCGGTTGGTGGCGAGATGGCCCAGCGCCGGCAGCAGGCCGATCACCACGCCGATCACGACCAGGAAGGCCGCGCCGGCGAGCAGCGTGGCGTTCCACGTGCCGAACCGCTCCTGGAGCCGCCGTCCCAGCCACACCGCCAGGGCGAGCAGCGTGATCGAGCAGACCACCATGATCAGGTAGAGCCCGGTGCGGGCCTTGATGGTGTCCTCGTGCCCGATCGCCGGCGGGTTCGCCGGGTACTTCACGAACGGCACCAGGTAGAAGCCGAGGAAGCCGCCGCCGGCCACCAGCAGCGCCAGGGTGCGCGGCCGGACGTTGCCGACCCGGCCCAGGCACACCGTGTACACCACCGCGAAGATGGCGCCCATCGCGGCGCCGAAGAGGATCAGCCCCACGCCGATGCCGACGTCGGCCTGCACGGTGCGGCTGAACAGGTCGGGGCCGGCCGGGGAGGCCGGCAGGCCCGCGGCCTTGTCGAGGGCGTTCTGCGCCGCGTCCCGCCCGCTCTCGTAGTCGATCGCCTTGTTGATCTGCGGTTCGGCGAAGATCCGGGCGAAGACGAACGCGAGCAGCCCCGCGATCGCGCCGGCGAGCACGCCGCGCAGTACGAGTCGCTTCTCCATGTCGAGTTGTCCGCCTGCCGTGAGAGCCGTCAGTGGCAGGGGAAACCGAGGAAGTGCCGCGCGTCGTGCACGAACTCGTGGATGTGCATGTCCCTGCCGAACACGGAGACCGCGCCCTGGTCGACGCCGATGAAGTAGTACACGGCGAGCGCGAGGATCGTGGTGCCGGCCAGCCAGAGCACGGCCTTGGAGACGGGCAGGACGACCGGCGTGGCGTCGGACGACGTGTGGGTGGACAGAGAACTCACGGTGGTGCCTCCTTCGGGGATGCTGCGTCCCTCGGTCATATGGGGCTTCGTGACGGCGAAGTGTCTGACTTCCCGGAACGCCCCTGGAGGCGACCGGGTACACAGTGGCGCGACCGCGCCGGATTCCCACCGGCTTCCTCACACCTTCACGAACCATCAGCGTACGGGCGTCAGAATGTGCACGTCAACGCATGTCACGTGCCCTTCGCCACACGGCGGGCCGGCTGCTCCCGATCCGGATACGGGAGCCTGAGACCCGCCGTCAGCTCGCCGACCAGCGACGCCACTTGATCCACTTCGATCAGGAAGCCGTCGTGCCCGTACGGCGAGCGGACTGTCCGCATCCGGTCCGCGCCCGCGATGCCCGCCGCCAACTCCCGCTGCTGCGCGAGTGGATAGAGCCGGTCGGAGTCCACCCCGGCCACCAGCGTCGGTGCCGTCACGCGGCGCAGCGCCGCCGCGGTGCCGCCCCGCCCCCGCCCGACGTCGTGCGCGTTCATCGCCTCGGTCAGTACCACGTAGCTGCCCGCGTCGAACCTGCGGACCAGTTTGTCCGCGTGGTGGTCGAGATACGACTCGACCGCGTACCGGCCGCCGTGCCAAGGGCGTTCGGCGTGCTGCGCGGCGCGGCCGAACCGCTCCCGCAGCTCGGGCTCGCTGCGGTAGGTCAGGTGCGCCAGCCGCCGGGCCTGCCCGAGCCCGGCGTGCGGGCCGCCGCCGGGGGCCGCGTCGTGGTAGTCGCCGCCGTGCCAGCCCGGGTCCGCCCTGATCGCCCGGAGCTGCACCGACGCCCACCCGATCTGCTCGGCGCTCGCCGCCGCCGGGCAGGCGAGCAGCAGCAGCGACCCGACCCGCTCCGGCCGGCCCACCGCCCACTCCAGCGCCCGCATCCCGCCCATCGACCCGCCGACCACCAGCGCCCACCGCTCGACGCCCAGCGCGTCCGCCAACGACGCCTCCGCCGCGACCTGGTCGCGCTGGGTCAGGAACGGGAAGGCGCTGCCCCACCGGCGGCCGTCCGGCCGCGCGGACGCCGGGCCGGTGCTGCCCTGGCAGCCGCCCAGGACGTTCGGCGCCACCACGAAGAAGCGGTCGGTGTCCAGCGCGAGGCCGGGCCCGACCAGCCCGTCCCACCACCCGGCGGTCGGATGGCCGGGTCCGGCCGGACCCGCGACATGGCTGTCACCGGTCAGCGCGTGCAGCACCAGCACCGCGTTCGACGCGTCGGGCGCGAGGTGCCCCCACGTCTCGTACGCCAGCCGCACGCCCGGCAGTGCACCGCCCGCCTCCAGCGGCAGCGGGTGGGAGAGCGGGTGCCAGCGGCGCCGCCCGGGCGGGTCCCCCTGCCGCCACGCCCCGGAGGCGGGCGGCAGGGGGACCTCCGCGGCCGTGCGCCCCGGCACGGTCAGGACGCGCCCTTGGCCGCGCGGAACCCGGCGTCCAGATCCGCCTTGAGGTCCGCGACGTTCTCGATGCCGACCGACAGCCGCACCAGGCCGGCCGAGGTGCCGGTGGCCGCCAACTGCTCCTCGTCCAGCTGGCTGTGCGTGGTGGAGGCCGGGTGGATGATCAGGCTGCGCACGTCGCCGATGTTCGCCAGATGGCTGAAGAGCCGCACCGCGTCCACGAAGCGCTTGCCCGCCTCCGCTCCGTCGCGCAGCTCGAAGGCGAGGACCGCGCCCGCGCCGCGCGGCAGGTAGCGCTGCCCGGCTTCGTACCAGGCGCTGGACGGCAGGCCCGGGTAGTGCACCACCGCGACCTCGTCGCGTGCCTGGAGCCACTCCGCGAGCTCCTGCGCGTTCGCGGAGTGCCGCTCCAGCCGCAGCGACAGCGTCTCGACGCCCTGGAGCAGCAGGAACGCCGAGTGCGGCGACAGCGCGGGACCCAGGTCGCGCAGCAGCTGCACGCGCAGCTTGATCGCGTACGCCCCCGGGCCGAGCGCC
This sequence comes from Streptomyces sp. NBC_00448, assembly GCF_036014115.1. Lineage (NCBI taxonomy): Bacteria > Bacillati > Actinomycetota > Actinomycetes > Kitasatosporales > Streptomycetaceae > Streptomyces > Streptomyces sp. NBC_00448. The sequence continues at coordinate 368,743 of NZ_CP107913.1, read as the reverse complement.
GGCCAGTACTCCAGCCCGTGGTAGCTCGGGTCGGGCGTGCTGAAGTCGGGGAAGCGGTCGGCGTGCGCCCCGAAGTCGAAGGTGCCGCCGTCGACGACCACACCGGCGATGGTGGTGCCGTGGCCGCCGAGGAACTTCGTCGCGGAGTGCACCACGATGTCCGCGCCGTGTCGCAGCGGCTGGAGCAGGTACGGCGTCGGCACCGTGTTGTCCACGATCAGCGGCACCCCCTCGGCGTGCGCCGCGTCCGCCACCGCCCGCACGTCCAGCACGTTCCCGCGCGGGTTGCCCAGCGTCTCGGCGAAGAACGCCTTCGTGTTCGGCCGCACCGCCGCACGCCACGCCCCGACGTCGTCCGGGTCGACGAACGACACCTCGATCCCGAACCGCGGCAGCGTGTGCTTGAACAGGTTGTACGTCCCGCCGTAGAGCGACGCGCCCGCCACCACGTGGTCGCCGGTGCTCGCCAGCGTCAGGATCGCCAGCGTCTCCGCGGCCTGCCCCGACGCCAGAGCCACCGCGGCGACCCCGCCCTCCAGCGCGGCGATCCGCTGCTCGAACACGTCCTGGGTGGGGTTGTGGATGCGGGTGTAGATGTTCCCCGGCTCCGCCAGCGCGAACAGGTCCGCGGCATGTCGGGTGTCGCGGAACACGAACGACGACGTCTGGTAGATCGGCACCGCCCGCGCCCCCGTCGTCGGGTCGGGAACGGCCCCCGAGTGCACCTGCTTCGTCTCGAACGACCAGTTCGGCTCCTCCTGCGCCGCGGCGGCCGCGGTCTCGGGCGTGTGCCCGGCGGTGACGGAGTCGACAGGCTGTTGCTCGGTCATGGCTCTCCCAGGTGCTGTCGTGCGGGCGGTGACACTGCGGGTGGGGCGTGGGGCGTGGGGCGTGGGGCGTGTGGTGCGGGGGCGCGGGGGCGCCGTGCGCGGCGGCGGTGACGGCCGGCCGCCGGACGTACGCGACTCCCCGCGGGCGCCCCGGGTGCGTCCCGAGGGCGGGGGAGGGGCGCGGAAGAAGTACGCGGTCGGCTGCCGGGCGGCGGCGCGGAGGCGTCAGCGCGCGCCGGGACAGCCCGTGCTCGTGACACGCGCGTAGTCCACGTGGCGGCGCCTCACCAACGGGGTCATGGCGCCATGGAAGCACGGCCCCACCCGGGTGTCCCGGCCCCGGCGAAGGCTTAACACGCCGTTGGTATTCGCCGCGCCGGGGCCGTGGCACGATGTCCGGATCTGTGGGGAGCAGGTCGCCACGGCCATGGCGGGCGGACGGGTTCGAGCCGATCCTGGAGGAGTGGCGGCCGGGACCCCGGCCGTATCCGGAAGACCGGCGAACCGGCGAACCAGCGGGCCGGCCGATCGAAGAACTGCGCAGGTGACACCGATGACGACCGAGGCCCTCGAGCAGACAGGCGTCCGCTTCCCCGACACCGCCCTGGCCCGCGAGGCCACCGAACTGGTCCGCGACACCGCGACCGAGCTGATCTACCACCACTCCCGGCGGGTCTACTGCTTCGGCAGCCTCCAGGGCCGCCGCCGCGACCTGAGCTTCGACCCCGAACTGCTCTACGTCGCCGCGATGTTCCACGACCTCGGCCTCGGCGAGCGGTTCCACGACAGCGGCCGCCGCTTCGAGGTCGACAGCGCCGACGAGGCCCGCCGGTTCCTGCACGCCCACGGCGTCCCCGAGGACAGCGTCCGCCGGGTGTGGACCGCGATCGCCCTGCACACCACGCCCGGCATCCCGGAGCACATGGAGCCCGAAGTCGCGCTGACCACCGCGGGCGTGGAGTACGACGTGCTCGGCATCGGCTACCGCGACATCAGCGCCGCCGACCGCGCCGCGATCGTCGCGCTGCACCCCCGGCCCGACTTCAAGCGCCGCATCCTCGCCGCCTTCACCGAGGGAATCCGCTCCAAGCCGGAGACCACCTTCGGCAACGTCAAGGCCGACGTGCTGGCCGCGTACGTCCCCGGTTTCGCGCGCGGCGACTTCGTCACCACGATCCTCGACTCGCCGTGGCCGGAGTGAGGCCGATGACGCGAACTCCGGGGGCGCCCGGAACCCCGGGTGCGCCCGGAACGGCGAGGGCCACGGGCCGGGCCGCCGCGCGCCCCCGCCACCTGGTCGCCGTGCTCGCCTTCGACCAGGTGCAACTCCTCGACGTCACCGGCCCGGTCGAGGTCTTCACCACCGCCAACGCCCACGGCGCCCGCTACGACGTACGGATCGTCACCGCGGCGGGCGCCGACGTACGCACCTCCGCGGGCGTGCGGATCGGCGCCGACACCGCGGTCGACGCGCTCCCCGGCCGGCTCGGCACCCTCGTCGTCCCCGGCCGCGCCGACTGGCGGCAGGCCGTCGGCGACCCCGCGCTGACCGGCACCGTCGAGGCGCTCGCGGCCCGCTCCGGCCGGGTCGCCTCGGTCTGCGCGGGCGCGTTCCTGCTCGCCGAGGCGGGCCTGCTCGACGGCCGGCGCGCGGCGACCCACTGGCAGCTCGCGGCCGAACTGGCCGCCGCCTACCCGCGGGTGTCCGTCGAGCCCGATCCGCTCTTCGTCCGCGACGGGCGGGTGACCACGTCGGCGGGCGTCACCGCGGGCATCGACCTCGCGCTCGCGCTGGTCGAGGAGGACCACGGCGCCGACCTGGCCAGGGCCGTCGCCCGGCAGCTCGTGGTGTTCATGGCCAGGCCGGCCGGGCAGTCTCAGTTCAGCGCCCGGCTGGTGCCGCGCGAGGCCCGGCACCCGGCGCTGCGCCAGGTCATGGACGCGGTGGGCGCCGACCCCGCCGCGGCCCACCGCATGGACGACCTCGCCCGCGCCGCCGGGGTCAGCCCCCGCCACCTCGGCCGGCTCTTCCGCGCGGAGACCGGACTGAGCCCCGGGCAGTACGCGGAGTCCGTCCGCCTGGAAGCGGCCCAGGCCCTGCTGGAGGCGGGCAACGACGCCGTGGACACCGTCGCCGAGCAGGCCGGGTTCGGCTCGGCCGAGTCCATGCGCCGCGCGTTCCAGCAGTCCCTTGGGGTGGCCCCGACGACGTACCGGGCGCGCTTCCGCAGCACCGCCCGCCTCCTCGACCCCGCGCCCTGAGCCGTACCGCCCCCGACGGCCGTACGGCTCAGGGCGCGGGGCATCAACCGATCGGTGGATGGCCGCGTCCACCCATCGCGCCCGCGCCCCGCCCCGGTGGTCGATCCGCCCGGCCGCGCCGCGGCGGGAGGCTTCTCCACGACGGCGAACACGCGCCGTCCACCGGGGAAGAACCCGACGGGAAGAGGCGCACGGCATGACGGTCATCGAGGTCGACGGGCTCCACAAGCGCTACGGCGACGTCACCGCCGTGCACGACGTCTCGTTCACGGTCGACGAGGGCGAGATCTTCGGCATCCTCGGCCCGAACGGCGCCGGCAAGACCACCACCGTCGAGTGCCTGTCGGGCCTGCGGGCCCCGGACGGCGGCACCGTGTCCGTACTCGGCCACGACCCGTCCCGCGCGCGCGACGCGCTCCGCCAGGTGCTCGGCGTCCAACTCCAGGAGAGCGGGCTGCCGGAGAAGCTCACCGTCCGCGAGATCCTCGACCTGTTCGCGTCGTTCCACCGGCGGCCCGCCGACATCGGCGAGCTGCTGGACCGGCTCGGCCTGCGCGACAAGGCGGACGCCCGCTACAAGAAGCTCTCCGGCGGCCAGAAGCAGCGCCTCGCGATCGCGCTGGCCATGGTCGGCAGCCCCCGGGCGGTCGTCCTCGACGAGTTGACCACCGGCCTGGACCCGCACGCCCGCCGCACCACCTGGGACCTGGTCGAGCAGGTCCGGGCGTCCGGCGTCACCGTCGTCCTGGTCACCCACTTCATGGAGGAGGCCGAGCGGCTGTGCGACCGGGTCGCACTGATCGACGCCGGCCGGGTCGTGGCCGTCGACACCCCGGCGGGGCTGGCCGCGCGCGGCGACCGGACCCAGCGGATGCGCTTCCGGCCCTCGACGGGCTTCGACGAGGCTCTGGTGCGCGAACTGCCCGAGGTGAGCACCCTGACCTGGCACGGCTCGCAGGTCGAGATCACCGGCGACGGCAATCTCGTGCTCGCGGTCACCTCGCTGCTCGCCCGGCGCCACATCATCGCCGCGGACCTGCGGGTGGAGCAGGCGACCCTCGACGACGCGTTCATCGCGCTCACCGGTGACGACGGCGGGGCGTAGACCCGTACCGCCCGGCGCCGCTCCCCGCTGGCCCGCCCCGCCCTGGCCCGTCCGCCGCCGTCCCGCATCCCCGTATCCTCCGCGCCGCCACAGACAAGGACACCCCGATGAGCGCCACCGCACCCACCGCACCGTCCGCACCCGCCCCACCCGCCGTTCCGCGCATGACCCGCCAGGGCTTCCGCGCGCTGACCGCCACCCAGGCCAGGCTGCTGCTCCGCGAGCCGGCCGCCGTGTTCTGGCTGCTCTTCCCGCTGGGCATGGTGATCCTCTTCGGCAACATCCCCGCCTTCAGGACCGACTCCGACTCCCTGGGCGGCAGGAGCGTCATCGACGTCTACGTGCCGACCATCGCCGCGATGGTGCCGCTCTTCCTCGGCTGCGTCATGCTGCCGATGAACATGGCGAGCCTGCGCGAGAAGGGCGTCCTGCGGCGGCTGTCGGTCAGCCCGGTGCCGGTCGCCGGGATGCTCGCCGCGCTGCTCACGGTCATGGCCGCGCTGATCACGGTCGGCGTCGCGCTGATCATCGCCGTCGGCCGGCTCGCCTTCCACGTCAGGCCGCCGTCCGACATCGGCGCCGTGATCGCGTCCTTCGTCCTCGGCAGCACCGCGGTCCTCGCCCTCGGCCTGGTGGTCGCCGCCCTGGCGCCCACCGCAGGCGCCGCCAGCGGCTCGGGCGTGCCCGTCATGGTGCTGAACTTCTTCTTCAGCGGCCTGTACTTCCCCGTCGCGCAGATGCCGCACGCGCTGCGGGAGATCGGCGGCTACGTCCCCTTCGGCGCGGTGATGGCGGCGTGGTCCGGTGAAGGGGCCCTGTGGCAGCACCTGTTGGTGCTGGCCGGGTACACCGTGGCCGGCAGCGTGGTGGCGGTCCGCGCCTTCCGTTGGGAATGATGAGCGGGTGAACGCGGAGCGGACAGCGCGCAGCAACGGCTCGGAGCCGCCCCACGGCATCCCGCGGGCGCCCGCCCACGTGCGGGTGCGCCCGCCGGCCGCACCCGGCGGCGAGCAGGCGAAGGACGAGCGCTTCCAGCAGCTCCAGCACTACCTGCCCTACGGCGGGCTCGCCGTCTCGCTGGTGCTGGCGGTCGGCCTGGGGCCCTACCGCGCGCTGTACATCGGGGTGGCGGTGGGCCTGTCGGCGGGCGCCGCGCTGTGGCTGCGGTTCATGGACGTGCCGTACCCGACGCCCGCCGGGCGCCAGGGCCGGGCGATCGTCTTCTACGCCGGGCTGATGGCCTTCATCGTGGGCCTGATCCTGCTCAACCCGTTCTTCGGCTTCTTCGGCTTCACCGGCTACCTCCAAGCGGCCCTGCTGCCACGGTGGTTGCGGCCGCCGGCCATCGCGGTCAACGCGGCGGCGATGGCCCTCAGCCAGGTCGGCGGCGTCCGCAACCTGCACGGCGAGGGCGTCGCCGCGTACGTCGGGCTGGTCCTGGTCAACATGCTCGTCGCCGGTGCCATCACCTACCAGGGCATCGAGGAGGACCAGCGCAGCCGGCGGCGGGCCAGGATGATCGACGAGCTGGCCGAGGCCAACCGGCGGCTGCGCGAGACGATGGCCGAGAACGCCGGCCTGCACGCCCAACTGGTCACCCAGGCGCGGGAGGCCGGCATCCTCGACGAGCGGCAGCGGATGGCCGGCGAGATCCACGACACCATCGCGCAGGGCCTGACCGGCATCGTCACCCAACTGGAGGCCGCCGACCGGTTCGACGCCGACCCGAAGCGCCGCACCCGGCACCTGGAACTGGCCCGGCGGCTGGCCCGGGAGTCGCTGGCCGAGGCCCGCCGCTCGGTGCAGGCGCTGCGGCCCGGCCCGCTGGACACCGCCGCCCACCTGCCCGGCGCCCTCGGCGACCTCGCCGAGCAGTGGACCCAGACCTCCGGGATCGCGGTCCGCTTCGAGGTCACCGGCGACGCCGTACCGCTGCCGCCCGCGCTGGAGGTCGCGCTGTTCCGCACCGCCCAGGAGGGCCTGGCCAACATCGCCAAGCACGCCGGAGCGTCCCGGGCCGGGATGACCCTCTCCTACACCCACGAGGTCGTCGTCCTCGACGTCCTTGACGACGGCACCGGTTTCGACGCCGCCGCGTGCGAGCGGGCCGAGCCGCGCGCGGACGGCCACGGCTTCGGGCTCACCGCGATGCGGCAGCGGCTGCGCCAGGTCGGCGGCTCCCTGGCGATCGAGAGCGCGCCGGGCGACGGGACGGTGCTCAGCGCCGGCGTGCCGGCGGTGCCCCTGGCGCCCGGCCCCGCCGACCCTGGTCCCGGCCCCGCCGACCGCGCGACGTCTGACGGCCGTACGGTCCCGGAGCGGCCCGTCCCGACCAGCCCCATCGGCCCTTCCCGCACCGGCGCCGGACACCGGTCGATCATGGAGAATGGCGTGTGACCATTCGCCTGCTCGTCGCCGACGACCACCCCGTCGTACGTGACGGCCTGCGCGGTGTCTTCGACGGTGACCCGGACTTCGAGGTCGCCGGTGAAGCCGCGGACGGGGCCGAGGCCGTGGACCGGGCGCTCGCGCTCGGCGTGGACGTGGTGCTGATGGACCTGCGGATGCCGCGGATGGGCGGCGTCGAGGCGATCGGGCTGCTGCGCGAGCGCGCCCCCGCCGTCCACGTGCTGGTCCTCACCACGTACGACAGCGACGCCGACGTGCTGCCCGCGATCGAGGCGGGCGCCACCGGCTACCTGCTCAAGGACGCGCCGCGCGACGAACTCGTCCGTGCCGTGCGCGCCGCCCACCAGGGCCATCCCGTGCTCGCCCCCACCGTCGCGCAGAAGCTCATCGGCCGGGTCCGCGAACCCGCCACGCCCGCCGGGACGCTCACCGAGCGCGAGCTGGAGGTGCTGCGCCTGGTCGCCGCGGGCACGACCAACCGGGAGGCGGCCCGGCAGCTGTTCATCAGCGAGGCCACCGTCAAGACGCACCTGCTGCACCTCTACGCGAAGCTCGGCGTACGCGACCGCGCCGCCGCGGTCGCCGCCGCCTACCGGACCGGGCTGCTCAGCTGATCCGACGACGCCCGGCGGACGACGCCTGCCGGACGACGCCCGGCGGACCGCTCACCCGCCGAGGCGGTCGCCCAGGCGGTCGGCGAGGGCGGTGAGGGCCGGCCCGAGCGGGAGGTCGAGCCGCAGCGTCGCCAGGTCGTCGCCCCGGGTGGGGCCCTGGTTGACGATGGCCACCGGCGTGCCGTGCTTCGCCGCGTGGCGCGCGAACCGCAGGCCCGACATCACCGTGAGCGAGGAGCCGACGACGAGCAGGAGCGAGGCGGCGTCGACCAGGCCGTAGCAGCGCTCCACCCGGGGCAGCGGCACCTTCTCCCCGAAGAACACCACGTCGGGCTTGAGGACGCCGCTGCCGCACGCGGCGCAGGCCACCGTGCGGAACGCGTCGATGTGCTCGGGCGGCAGCTCGGCGTCGCCGTCGGCGACGATCCGCGCGGTCATCGCCCGGAACCCGGGGTTCGCCGCGTCCAGCCGCTGCGCCAGCTCCTCCCGCGGGCCGCGGGCGCCGCAGTCCAGGCAGACCACCGCGTGCAGAGTGCCGTGCAGCTCCACCGCGTCCGGCGTGCCCGCGGCGGCGTGCAGCCCGTCGACGTTCTGCGTGATCACGCCCGACACCAGCCCGGCGGCCACCAGGCGGGTCACCGCCCGATGGCCCGCGTTGGGCCGGGCCCCGGAGATCGAGGACCAGCCGAGATGGCTGCGCGCCCAGTAACGGCGGCGGCTGCCGGCGCTGCCGGTGAACTCCTGGTACGTCATCGGGTCGCCGCGCCGGCGCCGGCCGGTCTCGCCGCGGTAGTCGGGGATGCCCGACTCCGTGGACAGGCCAGCGCCGCTCAGCACCACGACCCGGCCGGGCCCGACCAGCGGAAGGAGCGCGTCGGCGAGCGCCGCCGGGCCGGACGCGGCTCCCGCGGTGCCGGGGGAGCCGGGCCGGTCCGCCGCGCTCCGTTCCAGGGGGCCGGCGCCGATGTCCACGCCAGCAGGGTACGTCCCCCGGGAGGCGGAACCGGACGATCCGCGGGAGAATGGAGTAATGCCCCTGGGGAGGTGTGTGCCCATGGACGAATATCCCGCTGTTTACGAACTGGTCTTCCAGGCCCCGGCCGTCGAGGACGACGTCGTCGTCGTACACCGCACCGACGCCTCGGGCGCGGGTGGCTACCCCGTCTACGAGGACGAAACCGGCATCGTCCGCGCCGAGATCAGCGGCGAGGGCGAGGTCCGGATGATGGCCAGCGGCGGCCACCAGCAACCGGTGCCGCCGCACGCGGTCCGAGCGGCCTGAGCCGCCACGGGACGGCCGGGTGGGACGCGGCGACGACGCCGCGCCCCACCCGGCCGTCGATCGTGGGCCCGAGGCCGCGGGGCACCTCTCCCGCCCGGGGAACCCGCCCCACCCGGCGTGCCCCGCCGGGAACCCGCGCTCAGGAGCCGGGGCCGGCGCCGTCCACCAGGACCGCGCGGTCGCGCGCGGCCACCACGGCCGCGGACAGGCTCGCGATGTCGTAGGCGCCGTGGTGCCGGCGGCCGTTGATGAAGAACGTCGGCGTGCCCGAGACCCCGCTGAGGTCGGCCGACTCCACGTCCCGCGCGACCCGGGCCGCACCCTTGCGGGCCTTGAGCGCGTGCCGGAACTTCTCCAGGTCCAGGCCGAGACCGTCGGCGTGCCGGATCAGATCCTTGACGCCCAGCTCGTCCTGAGTGGTGATCAGCAGGTCGCGCATCTGCCAGAACCCGCCCTGCAGCGCGGCCGCTTCGGAGGCCTCCGCGGCGAGTTGGGCGTGCGGGTGCACATCGGTCAGCGGCAGGTGGCGCCAGACGTAGCGCACGTCGCCGAAGTCGGCGAGCAGCTCGCGCACCACGCTCTCGGCCTGCCCGCAGTAGGGGCACTCGAAGTCGCCGTACTCCACCACGGTCACCGGGGAGTCCAGCGGGCCGCGGACGTGGTCGTGGTCGGGATCGACCGGCTCGGCCAGGTCGACCACCGACTGCGCGGTGCCCAGCAGCGCCCGGGCCCGCCGCGCCTCGGGCAGCCGGGAGGTCACCAGCGCCACCGTGGAAGTGCTCAGCATCGCGAAGACCACGGCGCTCAGCACGCCGATCTTCGCCTCGTCCAGTTCCCGCCCGGAGAACGCCAGCGTCGCGATCAGCAGGGACACCGTGAAGCCGATGCCGGCGATCGTGCCGCCGCCGGTCACCGCCGCCCAGCCGACCGGCGGGCGCATCCGGCCGCGGCTGAGCCGGGTGGCCAGCGCGGTGGAGCCCACGATGCCGATCGGCTTGCCGATGCCGTAGCCGAGCAGGATGCCCAGCGTGATCGGGGAGGTGTACGCCTGCGACAGCAGCGAGCCGTTGATCTCGATGCCGGCGTTGGCCAGGGCGAACAGCGGCACGATCGCGTAGCTGGACCAGGGGTGCCACAGCCGCTGCAGGCGGTCGTTGGGGGACAGCGCCGAGGCCAGGCCCAGCCGCGCCTCCCGCTCCAGCTCGGGCGTGGGCTGCTCGCGGAAGGACCGGAACAGGCCGCTGGCCCGCTCCAGGGCGTCGCGGGGCGCCGGGTACGCGAACGCCAGCAGGCCGATGATCAGACCGACGACCACCGGGTCCACCCCGGAGTGCACGAACGCCGTCCACGCCGCGATCCCGAGCACCGCGTACGGCCCGCCGCGCCGAACCCCGGCCCGCCGGATCGCCGCCGTCAGCAGCAGGAACCCGATGCCGACCGCCAGCGGCGTCCACGAGATGTGCTTGCTGTAGGCGACCGCGATCACCGCCAGCGCCACGAAGTCGTCGACCACGGCGACGGTCAGGATGAAGGTGTGCAGCCGGCGCGGGAAGCGCGACCCGAGCAGGGCGAGCATGCCCAGCGCGAACGCGGTGTCGGTCGACATCGCGGTGCCCCAGCCGTGCCCGGCGTGCCCGCCGGAGTTCACCGCGAGGTAGATCGCCACCGGCACGATCATGCCGCTGACCCCGGCCAGCAGCGGCAGGGCGATCCTGCGCCGGTCGCGCAGCTCGCCCATGTCGAACTCGCGCCGCGCCTCCAGCCCCACCACCAGGAAGAACAGCGTCATCAGGCCGCTGTTGACCCACTCGCGCAGGTCCAGGTCGACGCCGTGGCCGCCCCACTGCACCGACAGCCGGGTCGCCCACGCCGACGCGTAGTCGCCCGGCGCCACGTTCGCCCACACCAGCGCCGCGACCGTCGCCGCCAGCAGGACCGCGGCGCTGCCGGTCTCGGTGCGGATGTACGCCCAGGGCGATGCCGTGCTGTCGCGGTCCCGCTCGCTCTGGTCCTCTTCGGCCCGGTCCGACGAGGGAGCCGTGAAGCCCCGGAACATCCAGCCTCCTACCGTGTGCGCTGCTCTTCCCCGCTGCCTGCCCTCACCCTGGCATGGCTGGGTGCCGCCGGGCACGCCGAAAGCGCGGACCCTGCCGCGCCGTCGCGGACCTGTGTCGTAGTCTCCCGAACCGGGAGGGTGCGCCGATCATTCCAGCCGCCCGCCCGGCGCGGGACCTGTACGGCGGGCACGGCGGAGGGGACGGGCATGACGACGGGGACGGGGACAGGCATGACGACCGGGACCGGTACGGCGGACGAGCAGCACACCATCGAACTCAGCGCGGGCACGCTGGCCTACGGGGACACCGGCGGTGACGGGCCGGTGGTGGTCCTGCTGCACGGCCTCGCCCAGGACGGCAGCGTGTGGCGGAAGGTCGTCGACGACCTGCGCACCGACCACCGCTGCCTGACCCCGACGCTGCCCGAGGGGAGCCACCGCACTCCGATGCGCCCGGACGCGGACCTCTCGCCGCGGGCGGTCGCCGCGCTCGCCGCGGAGTTCCTGGACCGGCTCGACCTGCGCGACGTCACGCTCGCCGAGGTCGACTCCGGCCGCGCCCAGCAGGTGGCCGCATTCCACGGCGAACGGATCGCCCGGCTGGTGCTGGTCTCCTGCGAGGCGTTCGAGAACTACCCGCCCGGCCTACCCGGCAAGATGATCACCCTTGCGGCGCACATCCCCGGCGCCCTGCACGCCGTGGTGCGGATGATGGCGGCCCGGCCGCTGCGCCGCTCCACCGCGGGTCTGGGGGTGCTGAGCAAGTACCCGGTGCCGGACGAGATCATCGACGGCTGGATGCGCCCGCTGCTGACCGATCCCGCCATCCGCGCGGACCTGCGCCGCTACCTGCTCGGGGCGCGCCGAGGGGAGATGACGGAGGCCGCCGAGGCGCTGCGCGGCTTCGACCGGCCGGCGCTGGTGGTGTGGGCGGCCGAGGACCGGATGATGCCGCTCGCGCACGGCCGCCGGCTGGCCGAACTCCTGCCGCAGGGCAGCCTGTTGGAGGTCGCCGACGCCCGCACGCTGGTCCCCGAGGACCAGCCCGGGCTGCTCGCCGGCGCGCTGCGCGACTTCGTGGCGACGACCGGCTGACGGCTGCGGCCGAACGGCGTACGAGCGGGACGGAAGACGGCGCCGGTATGCCCGTCCCCGGCTGGAACCGCGGGGGCGCGGCACGCGTATTCCGTAACGACCATCGGTGATCCCAGGAGGGCCCCAGGTGGGAGGATGGTCACGGTCGGAATTCGCACAACCACGACGACAAGGGGGCGGCCGGAGATGGCACCGGACGATGCCGTGATCGGCTGCACGGGGGAACTGCTGATCGGCACGCGCGGACCCGCCGGTCCCGGCGAGGTCCTGGTGCGGGTCAGAGGCGGCTCCGAAGCCTTTCTCGCCTGGTCGGACGAACCCTTGCCCAAGGGTGCGACCGTGCTTGTGGTGGAATCCCGCGGCAGCCGCCAGGTCGATGTCATCGAGTGGCTCGACGGGCTCGACGGATCGGCCGGCTGACCGCGCTCATGAAGGACCGGCTGAGCCGCGCGACATGAAGGAGACTATGGATGTTGGGATACCGCGTACCCGCGCCAGATGAGGCGATGCTGATCTCGGGTGGTCGCCGAGGGCTGGGAGGTGCGCCCTTCCGTGTCGTGACCGGGCACGGGAAGTTCGTGTTGCCGGTCTTCCGCAAGACCCGGTTCCTGACCCTCGCGCTGTGCGAGGCGGAGGTCGCCGAGACCTGCGTGACCCGGCAGGGCATCGCGCTGACGGTGAAGGCGGTCATCGCGTTCAAGGTCGGCAACGACCACGAGAGCATCGTCAACGCCGGCCAGCGCTTCCTGTCCGACCAGGACCAGATGTCGGTCCTCACCGGGCGGATCTTCGCCGGCCATCTGCGGTCGATCATCGGGTCGATGACGGTCGAGGAGATCGTCACCGAGCGGCAGAAGCTCGCCAAGGAGGTACTGGAGACCTCCAAGTCGGAGATGGGCAAGATCGGCCTCACCGTCGACTCGCTCCAGATCCAGTCGATCGACGACGGCGCGACCGGGTACATCGACGCGATGTCGGCGCCGCACAAGGCCGCCATCCAGCGGCAGGCGCAGATCGCCCAGGCGCAGGCCACCCAGGCGTCGGTCGAGGCGCAGCAGGTCGCGGCGCGGAACCAGGCGGAGTACGCGCGGCAGACCGCGGTCGTGCAGGCCGAGTACAGCGCCGAGGTGGACCGGGCCCAGGCCCAGGCCGCCCAGGCGGGGCCGCTGGCCCAGGCGCACGCCCAGCAGGAGGTGCTCGCCGCGCAGACCGAACTGGCGCTGCGCGCGGCCGAACTGCGCCAGCAGCAGCTGGTCGCGGAGATCGTCAAGCCGGCCGAGGCCGAGGCGGAGCGGATCAGGGTGCTGGCGGTCGCCGACGCCGAGCGGATGCGTATCCAGGCCGCCGCCGCGGCGTCGCACGACCGGGTCGCGCTGGACCGGATGCTCATCGACCAGCTCCCGCAGATCGTCAAGGAGGCGTCGGCGGGTCTGTCCGGCGCGAACGTCAACGTGCTCAACGGCGCCGACGGTCTCAGCGAGATCGCGGCGGGCCTGGTCAGCCAGGGCCTCACCATCCTCGACTCGGTCCGCAAGAACCTCGGCGGCGAGCAGAACGGCGAGGCGCCCGGCACCGGGCTGACCCTGCGCGGGCACGTCGGCGGCAAGGACAGGCGCGACAGCTCCTCCGACGGGCCGGTCGACATCGACTGACCGCGTCCTCCGGCAGCGCCCGTCCGGCCCTTTTCCGTGGGGGTGGGCGGGCGCTGTGCTGTCCGGGCGTGTGGTGCTGTCCGGGTGCGCGGCGCCTTCCGGGCGCCCGGTGCAGGGGTTCGGAGGTTTGTGCGGCTTTCATGGGGTATGCGGCTGACGTACGGATCTTCCCGTGAACCGCGCGACCGGATGGAGCGCCGCCATGGCGACCGCTACCCACACCAACCCGCACGTGGCCGACGAGGGGCTGAGCATCGCCGGGGACGCCCGGCCCCGGCCCGGCGAGACGCCACCGGCGGAGTCCGGGGTCTCGGACCTGGACGGCCCGGAGCGCGAACCGCTCAGCCGCGGCTGGGGCGCGCTGCCGATCACCCTGATCATGGTGGTGGTGGCACTGTTCGTGGCCGGGCTGCTCGGGTGGGCCGTGCAGATGATCTTCTGGCCGTCGAGCTGAGTCGAGCTGACGTCGCGCTCAGGTTCCGACCGGGTCAGTCCGCGAGCGGCGACCGGCGCTGCGACGGGGGCAGCAGCAGCACTTCGAGCGCCGCGGCGCAGGCCCGCGCGCGGGCGACGAACCAGGGCAGGCGGGCGTCGGTGAGCACGTCGGGCGTCGAGCGCACCGCCAGCGCGGCGTGCGCGTGGCCGTCCACGTCCAGGACGGGCACGGCGGCGGTGCGCACCCCGTAGGCCGACTCGCCGTCGTTGAGCGCGTATCCGGCCGTTCGCGCCCGCTCCAACTCGGTGCGCAGCGCGTCCAGTCCGGTGATCGTCCGGTCGGTGTGCGCACGCAGCGGGGGCAGGGCGGCCAGGTCGCGCTCGCCCGGACGCGCCCACGCCAGGAGCACCTTGCCGAGCGCGGTGGAGTGCAGCGGGCGGCGCAGGCCCAGGCCCGCCGCCGGGTTGACCGAGCCGCCGACCAGGATCACCGCGTGGTCGCCGCCGCGGATCGCCAGGTCCGCCGTGGTGCCCGTGGCCCGTGCCAGCGCGTCGAGTTCGGGTACGGCGCGGTGCATGCCCCGCTGGTGCAGGGAGAGTTGGCCGAGTTCGGCGACGGAGGGCCCGAGCCGGTAGCGGGCGGTGTGCTCGTCCTGCTCCAGGAAGCCGGCCGCGACCAGGGTGCGCGCCAGCCGGTGGGCGGTGGACGCCGACAGCTCCATCCGGCGGGCGAGTTGGGAGGCGCTGAGTTCCCCCGCGTTGTCCCGGAAGCAGTGCAGCAGCCGGAGTGCGCGGGTGACCGCCTGCGCACCCGGGGGCGCGTCGGCAGGCTTGGTGCGCGCATCCGTCGTCATGGCCCTAAGCATGCGGAGGCTGCCACCATCTGGCAACTGTTGCCAGAACATTGCGCCACGTCTCCGGCTGTGAACTCTCGCCCACAAGCGTGTCCCACATCATGGGAAGTGTTGCCCGCGGCCGAGGGTGTGTGCCAGCCTCCGTTGCAGACCGCACGCCACGCACCAGGAACGGAAGGGAGCACCCCGTGATGACCACGTCCGGCCTGCTCAGCCCCTTCCACCAGACCCTGTGCGCACGGCTGTACCTGGACCTCGGCCGGTCCCGCGGCGCCAGCTGTCGCTGACCGCACCGACACCGCCGCATCCGTAGGACGTCCCGCGTTGCGGTGTCCCGCCCGCGTACGGCCACCGGCCGCACCACCCCGGCACCGCCGCCGGCGGTCCGCACCCCGCGTCTCCCGCCCCCGCACGCCGCATCCCCGCGCCCAACTGCCGCCTGGAGCAACCATGTCCGAGCCGGACGAGATCTGGTTCACCCGCTGCCCCGTCCCCACCGCCACCGGCATCGCCGCCGACCGCGGCACCCTGGCCGCCGAGTTCGCCCCCGACGGCATCGCCGTACGCTCGCTGCGCGACGCCGCCGACGACGAGCGCAGCGACGGACTGCCCCGCAGCCACTTCACCCACGAACTGACCGCGCTGTTCCGCGAGGGCGGCAACGTCCCGGCGCTGTGGGCGCGTTCACGCGGCGAGGCGACCAGGGTGATCGCGCTGACCTGGATCGAGGAGCGGCAGTCCGTCCTGGTCCGCGCGGACAGCGACCTGCGCACCCCCGAGCAGTTGCGCGGCCGGCGGCTGGCCGTCCCCCGCCATGACATCGCGATCGACTTCTGGCGGGCCATGGCGCTGCACGGCCACGCCGGAGCCCTCGGACTGGCCGGGCTGACCCTGGACGACGCGCGGCTCGTCGAGGTGCCCGGGCTCCGGCAGGGCCAGTGGGAGGGGGAGTTGGCGGCGCTGCGGGACGGCCGGGTCGACGCGGTCTACGTCAAGGGCGCGGTGGCCGTCGAGACCGCCCGCCGCTACGGCGCCGAGGTCGCGATCGACCTGGACGCCGTCCCCGACCGCCGCAGCCGGGTGAACAACGGCACGCCCCGGCCGATCACCGTCCACCAAAGGCTGCTGGACGAGCGGCCCGACCTTGTGACGCGCTTCCTCGCCGTGCTGCTCGACGCCGCCGAGTGGGCCGCGGCCCACCCCGGCGACCTGGCCCGCATCCTCGGCGCCGAGACCGGGGCCGGCCCCGACGGGGTGGCCGGCGCCTACCGCGCGGGCACCGCCGGCAGCCTCGGACTCGACCTGAGCGAGGAGCGGCTGACGCTGCTGGCCGAGCAGGAGCGGTTCCTGTACGCGCACGGCTTCCTGCCCGAACCGGTCGACGTCGCCGGCTGGGCGGACCACGAACCCTTGCGCCGGGCACGCGAGTTGCGCGCCGCCCGGGCCGCGACCGCCGCCGAGACCACGGCCACCGCGACCACTGCCACCGCTCCCGCCTCCGGCACCCCGCACGCAGCCGCCGCCCCGCAGCAGCCCGGCACGCGGAGCCCGGCCGCCGGGACCCATGCCGTCGCGCCGGCGGCCGGCACCGCCTCCGCCACCCCCTGAACCCGCGCCGACCACGGCCCGCCACTTCCTGGAGACCTTCCGTGAACGTCCGTCAACTAGCCCTCGCCACCACCTCCCTGTTCGCCGCGCTGGCCCTGACCGCCTGCTCCTCGTCCTCCACCGGATCGGCCCGCGCGGACGCCGGCGGCAGCGGTGCGACCATCACCGTCCGCATCCCCGACGGCGGCAACTCCGGAGTGCTCGCCCTCGGACGCAAGGACGGCTCGCTCGCCAAGGCCCTGGCCAAGGTGCACGCCAAGGTGGCCTGGACCGGCACCGCCGGCGCGTTCGCCCCCGCCGCACAGGAACTCGACGCCAACGCACTGGACTTCGCCGAGGGCTCCATCACCTCCGCGATCGCCGCGCTGGCCCAGACACCCGGCTTCAAGCTCTTCTCCGCCGTCGACCCCGACGAGTTGGGCGAAGGCATCCTGGTGAAGAAGAACTCCGACATCAAGACCGTCAGCGACCTGGTCGGCAAGAAGGTCGCCGTCTGGCACGGCGGCACCAGCGAGTACCTGCTGCTCAAGGCCCTCCAGCAGGCGCACATCCCGGCCGACAAGGTCAAGCGGGTCTACCTCCAGCCCAACCAGATCGGCCCGGTCTTCAACTCCGGCCAGGTGGACGCCTGGTCGACGTGGGCGACGTACTCCATCCCGGCCGTCGCCAACTCCGGCGCGCGCTTCCTGACCACCGGCGGCCAGGTCGGCTCGGACAACTACGCCGTCTGGGCGGTCCGCAACAGCTTCGCCACCCAGCACCCGGAGGTCGTCAAGGCGCTCTACGACTACCTGCACGACGCCGGACTGAAGCAGCAGCAGAACCCCGAGGCGTACCTCAACGTCAAGACCGACTCCGGCCCGGAGGCCGTCACCCCCGCCCAGCGGGCGGTCGAACTGCCCATCGACAAGGCGCTCGGCACCGCGCAGCCGATCGGCGCGACCCAGCTGGCGCACTTCGCCACCGTCGCGCAGTTCTTCGCCGACCAGAAGATCACCAAGGGCGTCTTCGACGTCAAGCCGTACGTGCTCGACATCGACAAGACCGCTGCGAGCGCCAAGTGAGCGGCGTGGCCATCGGCACGTCCACGGACCCGGCGGCGCCCGGGCTGGTCGCCCCGCGACCGAAGGTGGTCCGGCCTCGGCCGCGCGCGCTGAGCCTGGGGCTGCGGCTGCTCGGCCCGGTGGCGCTGGTGCTGGTCTGGATCTGGGCCTCCGCCTCGGGCACGCTCAGCCCGTCGCTGCTGGCCTCACCGCGCCAAGTGCTCTCCGCGTTCAAGGAGTTGTGGACGAGTGGGCAACTCGGCGACGCGCTGTCCGTCTCGCTGACCCGGGCCGGCCTCGGCCTGCTGATCGGCGCGTCGGCCGGGCTGGTGCTCGGCGTGCTGACCGGCTTCTCCCGGCTCGGCGAGGAACTGCTCGACTCCTCCATGCAGTTGCTGCGCACCATCCCGTTCCTGTCCCTGGTCCCGCTGTTCATGGTCTGGTTCGGCATCGGCGAGACCGCCCGAGTGGTGCTGATCGCGGTGGCGACCAGCTTCCCGATGTACGTCTCGGCCGCCGGCGGGGTGCGCAACACCGACCGGAAGCTGGTGGAGGCGATGCGCAGCTTCGGCATGGGCCGGCTGGCGCTGGTCCGCGAGGTGGTGCTCCCCGGCGCGCTGCCCGCGCTGCTGTCCGGGCTGCGGCTGTCGATGACCCTCAGCGTGATCGCCCTGATCGCGGCCGAGGAGATCAACTCCACCGCCGGCATCGGCTACCTCATGTCGACGGCGCAGGAGTACAGCCGCACCGACATCCTCACCGTCTGCATCCTCATCTACGCCCTGATCGGACTGGTCGCGGACGGCAGCGCCCGGCTGCTGGAACGGCTGCTCATGCCCTGGCGCACCCAGGGGGCCGCACGATGAGCGAGACCCTCGCGGGCGCCGTCGGCGCCCACGCGAACGACGACCACAGCCACGACCGAAGCCAGGGCCCCGTCCACGCCCAGGTCCAGGCCGACGCCGACACCGAGGCCCAGGACCGTGCCGGCACCCAGGACCGTGCCGGCACCCAGGACCGTGCCGGCACCCAGGACCGTGCCGGCGCTCAGGACCGCACCGGCGGTCGGGCCGCCGTCCGCATCCGCGGGCTGCGCCGCACCTTCGGCACCCGGCATGTGCTCGACGGCCTCGATCTGGACATCGCCCAGGGTGAGTTCCTGGCCCTGCTCGGCGCCAGCGGCACAGGGAAGACCACCCTGCTGCGGATCATCGGCGCACTGGACCGGCACGACGAGGGCACCGTGCTGGTCCCGGAGTCGCGGACCGTCGTCTTCCAGGAGCCGCGCCTGGTGCCGTCCAAGAAGGTGCTGGCCAACGTCACCGTCGCGCTGCCGCGCGGCACGCGCACCAAGGAGACCGGCCGGCGCGCCCTGGCCGAGGTCGGCCTCGACCGGCACGCCGACGCCTGGCCGGCCACCCTGTCCGGTGGTGAGGCCCAACGCGTGGCGCTGGCACGGGCGTTGATCCGTGAGCCGGAACTCCTGCTGCTGGACGAGCCGTTCGCGGCCCTGGACGCGCTGACCCGGCTGCGGATGCACGACCTGGTCGGCGAGTTGTGCCGGCGTCACCAGCCCGCCGTGCTGCTCGTCACCCACGACGTCGACGAGGCGATCCGCCTGGCCGACCGGGTGGCCGTCCTGCGCGACGGCCGGCTGGCGTCCGACGAGCGGATCGCCATCGACCACCCGCGCGACAGTGCCGACCCGCGGTTCGCCGCCCTGCGCACCCGTCTGCTCGCCGAACTCGGCGTGGGCCACGGCCGGTCCGCCGCCGGACCATGCGCGCCGGCCACGGGGGAGAACTCCGCCGGCAAGGACCTCGACCCCGGCGCCGACCCGGGCGCGACTTCCGGCCCGGCCCCCACGACGGCCCCCGCCGACGCCCGCACCACCGAACCCACGACCGGTTCCACCACCCCCGAGGAGTCCTCCGCATGACCGTCAACATCGGCGTCCACAAGGCCAATCCGTCGCTGTATCACCTCTCCCGGCTCGGCCTGCTCGAAGAGGCGCTGCGCCCGTCGGGTGAGACCGTCGCCTGGCACCGGATCGGCGGCCTGGACACCGCGGCCGCGCTGGCCGACGGCACCATCGACTTCGGCGGCACCGGCTCCACCCCGCCGCTGTCCGCCCAGGCGGCGGGCCACGACCTCGTCTACGCCGCCGTGTCGGCGCCGCGTCCGGGCCACGGCGCCCTGCTGGTCCGCGCGGACGGCGACATCGCCTCCCTCGCCGACCTCAAGGGCCGCACCGTGCACCTGGCGATCGGCTCGTGGCAGACCCACTTCGTCGCCAAGTCCCTTGCCCAGCACGGCCTTTCCTACGGCGCCGACATCACCGCGCAGCGGTCCGGCGCCGACTCCCACGCGCGGCTGCTGGACGGCGGCATCGACGCCTGGGTGGGCCAGGGCGCCGAGCTGTCCGCCGCGCGCCGCGACGGCCGGGTGCGCACCCTGGCCGAGGCGGGCGACCTGATCGCCGACCGCTCGGTGTTCTTCACCCGCCGTGAACTCGCCGACAGCCGCCCCGACCTGGTCGGCCTGATCGTCCGGGCGCTCCAGGCCGCGGACACCTGGGCGGCCGGTCACCTGGACGAGGCCGCCGAGATCGCCGCGGCCGACCAGGGCGGCAGCGCGGCGGACTGGCGCGAGGCGCTGGCCGGGTTGCCCTGGCAGCTCGAACCGGTCTCCGCCGGCTTCGTCGCCGAGCAGCAGGAGGCCGCCGACATCCTCGCCGCGGCTGGCTTCCTGCCCCGCCCGATCACCGTCGCGGACGCCCGCCACCCGGGCCTCGACGCCGTCGCCGCGCGATCCCTCACCCCAGCCCCGTCCGAAACCGCCCCGTCCGCAGCGGTCACCGCAGCCGCCGCCGAGACCCGCGAAGCCCCGGAGAAGTGACCGTGCCCAGCCCCGAGATCCTCTGGTACATCATTCCGCGCGAGGGCGCCTACCCCTGGGAGCCCGCCGGGCGCCGCAGCATCGACCTGGCGTACCTCCAGCAACTGGGCGTCGCCGTCGACCGGTTGGGCTACGACGGCGCGCTGTTCGCCACCGACCTGTACGACGTGTGGCCGCTGGCCAGCGCGGTCGCCGCCCAGACCCGGCCGAGCTTCAAGCCGCTGCTCGCGGTCCACCCCGGCCTCATCTCCCCGACCATGCTCGCCAAGATGGCGCTGAGCTTCGCCCACCTCTTCGGCCCCGACCGGCTGCGCTTCAACGTCGTCAACGGCTCGACCGAAGCGCTGCGCCAGGCCGGCCTGCAACTCGAACACGACGAGCGGTACGAACTCAGCGCCGAGTACTGGGACATCGTCAAGCGGCTGACCGCAGGCGAGGTCTTCGACCACAAGGGCCGCTTCTACGAGTTGACCGGCGCCGGCGCGGGCCTGCGCGAACTGGCCCCGATCCAGGGCGGCGTGCACACCCCGCTGTGGTTCGGCGGCTCCTCCGCCCCCGGCATCGAGATGGCCGCCCAGCACGTCGACGTCTACCTCACCTGGGGCGAACCGCCGCACCTGCTGAAGGAGAAGCTGGACCGGGTGCGCGAGCGCGCCGCCCACTACGGCCGCGAGCTGCGGCTCGGCCTGCGGCTGCACCTCATCGTCCGCGACACCGAGGAGCAGGCGTGGGCCGCCGCCGACCGGCTGCTCGACGTCACCAGCCAGGCGACGTACACCCGGATGCTCGGCGACCCGGAGAGCAAGGACGGCGAGGGCTGGGCCCGGCAGTTCCGCCAGCACGGCGGCCGAGTGCCCAAGCACGCACGGGAGTTGGAGAAGCACGCCAACCTGTGGCCGGGCATGAGCCTGTTCCGCCCGGGCCCGGGCACCGCCGTCGTCGGGAGCACCGCCCAAGTCGTGGACCGGCTGCGGGAGTTCCAGGACCTGGGCGTGGACACCTTCATCCTGTCCGGCAACCCGCTGCTGGAGGAGTCCTACCGCATCGCCGAGACCGTACTGCCCGCACTGCGGGGCACCGCCTGATGAACGACCTGGTGGAGCAGGCCCGTTCGCTCGGCCTCGACCGGTTGCGGCACGCCGTCCGCGAGCACCCGGAGACCGGCCTGCACCTGCCCCGTACCCAGGAGACCGTGCTCGCCGCCCTCGACGGGCTGGGCCTGAGTACCCGCACCGGCACGGCGCTCAGCTCCGTGGTGGCCGTGGTCTCCGGTACGGGGCCGGGGCCCACGGTGCTGTTGCGTGCCGACCTGGACGCGTTGCCCTTCGCCGACGGCCCCCGGCACGCGTGCGGCCACGACCAGCACGCCGCGATGCTGGCCGGGGCCGCGCACCTGCTCGCCGCCCGGCGCGACCGGTTCGCGGGGGACGTGCTGCTGATGTTCCAGCCGGGGGAGGAGGGCCACGACGGCGCGCGGCTCATGCTGGAAGAGGGGCTGCTGGAGACCACCGGGAGCCGTCCGGTGGCGGCCTACGCCCTGCACTCCAGCGCGTCCGCGCCCGCCGGTCACTTCAGCAACACGGCCGGGCCCGCGCTGGCCGCCAACGGCACGCTGGCGGTCACCCTGCACGGTGCCGGCGGCCACGGCGCATGGCCGCACCGCAGCCGCGACCCGATCCCCGCGCTGGCCGAACTCGTCACCGCGCTCGGCGCGTTGCCGGCCCGGCGCTTCGACCCGTTCGACCCGGTGGTGCTCACCGTCGGCACCGCGCACGCGGGTACCCGGCCCAACATCATCCCCGCGACGGCCACGATCGAGGCGACGCTGCGCGCGCTGTCCGACGCCACGCTCGCCCGGCTCGCCGAGGAGGCCGAGCGCACCGCCCGCGGCATCGGCGCGGCCCACGGTCTGGAGGTGTCGGTCACGTACGCCCCCGGCTATCCGGCCACCGTGAACGACACCGCCGAGGCCGACCTGGTGGGCCGGGCCGTGGCCGGCCTCTTCGGCGCCGAACGCTTCACCCGCACCACCCGTCCGGCGCTGGTCTCCGACGACATCGGCCGGGTGCTGGCGGAGGTCCCCGGGGTGATGACGAGCCTCGGCGCCTGCCCGCCCGGCCGGGACCCGGCCACCGCGCCGGGCAACCACGCGCCTGACGCGCTCTTCGACGACGCGGTCCTCGCCGACGGCGCGGCCCTGCTCGCCGAGGTCGCCCTGCGCCGCCTCGCCCCGCCCGGACCTCCGGCGGCCGCATGACCGTATGACCCGCGTCACCCGTATGACCGCACGGCCCTATGACCGCACGGCCCCCGAGCCCGCGTACGCCCCCGGCCCCGCGTGCCCGGGGGGCGTGCGGTCAGGGACGGTCCCGCAGGTCCGCGACCCGCTGGATCTTGCCGACCGAACGCTCCAGCGTCTCCGGGTCGACCACCGTGACCTCGACCGTCACCCCCACGCCGTCCTTCACCCCGCGGGCGATCGACGCGGCGGCCGCCGCCCGCTGCTCGGGCCCCGCGCCGGCCCGCGCCTCGACCTTCACCGCCATGTGGTCCATCCGGCCGGGCCGGGTCAGCTCGATCCGGAAGTGCGGCGCGACCGCGGGGGTGCGCAGCACGATCTCCTCGATCTGGCTGGGGAAGACGTTCACCCCGCGCAGGATGATCATGTCGTCGCAGCGGCCGGTGACCTTCTCCATCCGGCGCATCGCCGGGCGCGAGGTGCCCGGCAGCAGCCGGGTCAGGTCCCGGGTGCGGTAGCGGATCACCGGCAGCGCCTGCTTGGTGAGCGAGGTGAGCACCAGTTCGCCGCCCTCGCCCGGCGCCATCACCGCGTCGGTGATCGGGTCCACCACCTCCGGCAGGAAGTGGTCCTCCCAGATGTGCAGGCCGTCCTTGCCCTCGGCGAACTCCTGCGCCACCCCGGGTCCCATCACCTCCGACAGGCCGTAGATGTCCACCGCGTCGATCGCGAACCGCTCCTCGATCTCGGCCCGCATCCCCTCCGTCCACGGCTCCGCGCCGAAGATCCCCACCCGCAGCGAGGTGCTGCGCGGATCGATGCCCTGCCGCTCGAACTCCTCCAGCAGCGTCAGCATGTACGACGGGGTGATCATGATGATCTCCGGCTCGAAGTCCCGGATGATCTGCACCTGCCGCGCCGTCATCCCGCCGGACGCCGGGATCACCGTGCAGCCGGCCCGCTCGGCGCCGTAGTGCGCGCCCAGGCCGCCGGTGAACAGCCCGTAGCCGTAGGCCACATGGACCTTGTGGCCGGGGCGGCCGCCCGCCGCCCTGATCGAGCGGGCCACCACCTCCGCCCACGCCGCGAGGTCGTGCTCGGTGTAGCCGACCACCGTCGGCAGCCCGGTGGTCCCGCTCGACGCGTGCAGTCGGCGCACCTCGGCCATCGGCACCGCGAACATCCCGAACGGGTACGCCGCGCGCAGGTCCGCCTTCGTGGTGAACGGGAAGTGCGCCAGGTCCGCCAGGCTCCGGCAGTCCTCCGGCCGCACCCCGGCCGCGTCGAACTTCCGCCGATACGGCTCCACGTGGTCGTACGCGTGCCGCAGCGTCGCCCGCAACCGCTCCAGCTGGAGCGCGGCCAGTTCGTCCGGCCCCATCCGCTCCGCCGGGTCCAGCAGTTCGTCCGGGACGCTCCCGCTCATGCCGCTCTCCCTCGCACTTCCGGTCACTCCGCGCCGACCGGCATGCCGATCGCCGCGCCGACCGACCCCGCGCCGACCGATCGTTCGGTTTGGTCTCAGTGTCAACGAACCAGCAACCGCTTCCGCTGTCAAGGACTCAGCCGATCATCGTCGCCCAGGGCGCCCGGGACGCCCGGGGCTGCGGCGGCTGATCAGCGCCACTCCCGCCACGGCCGCCGGGACGCCCACCGCTCCCATCGGCACCAGCGCCGCCGTGGCCGCCTGGCAAGGCCACCACCCCGCGCCCGGCGAGCGCGACCGCGTGATGGGCGGCAGGACCCGCACCCGCGGCCACCCTGATCGCCGGAAACGCCGCGCCCACGGCGTGACGGGGGACGTCGGCGCGAGGACACGGGGGACCGCACGCGGTTCAGGACGCCGTCCAGGCCGGGGCGGCGGCGAGGCAAGCCCAAAAGCCGCCGGCAGGGTGCCCACTTGGTGGCGTGCCTTCGGCGGCGCAGACGCTGACGACGCCTTGCCCTGCCCAGGATCGGGGCGTCCTCGCATCCTTCGGGAGTGAGAAGCTGTGTCAGAACCGGTGATCTGTGACGTTCCGTCGCGGACGGAGAGGCGGGCGGCCGGTTCAGCCTGCCAGGTGCTGCAGCCATTCGCGCAGCAGAGCCGTCTCCGTGTCTCGCAGAGGTACCCCGGCGCCCGCAGTTGAGGGCCCGGTGGTGAGCGCGGTTTGAAGTGCGGCATCGAGGGCTAGTGCGCGCGAGGCCAGGTCCGACCCGGATGAGGCGGGCGAGTCCGTGGTGACCGAGGCGATGACGGTGTCCCGCAGCCGTGCCGAAGTGGTCAGGTCCCGCTCCGAGGACTCTTCGCCGATCAGCGCCAGCGTCGCACCCGTCGTCGCCGCGTGGATGACGCGGGTCGCCTGCTCCACCGGAACCCGAAGGCACCCGGCGTCGGCCGCCCGGCCCAGCAGTCTCACCAGCAGGGCGTGCGCCTCGTCCGCGGCCGGGGGCCGCCGCCCGGGCTGCGCGGTGCCGTACATGAGCATGTAGAACGCGGGGTGCCGCAGTCCGAAGTCGACGTGCAGGTCCCAGCCGCGGTAGAGGTCGGCCACCGGGTCGTCGGGGGTCAGCGCCAGCGCCTCCCGTTTCTCGGCCAGGTACATCTCGAATCCGTAGGCGGCGAGCTCGGCCAGGAGTCCGTCCTTGTCGTCGAACATCCGGTAGAGCGCGGGGGCCGTGATGCCCGCGGCTGCGGCGACAGCGCGCGTGGAGACCGCTTCGCTGCCGCCCTCCTCCAAAAGCTTGGCGGCCACCTGCAGTACCTGGCGCCGCGCGGCGCGTCGTCCCTCGTTCATGGAACAACGATATCCCATTTTTCGTATCGCCGCCTTATCGGTGATACTGTTTTCAGCGGAACGACGATCCACGCTGATGCTGCTCGGCGCCGGCCCGTGAGACCTGGGCATGCGCCGCACCCCGACCGGGGCCGTCGGTCCCCCGCGCGTGGAGCAGTGCGGCCGACCGCCGCGGCGGGCAGCTCGCGTCCGCCGGCACCACCACCGAACACGCCGCTGTCGCGGCAGGAGAGGAACACCCATGTCCGATATCTCGATCGTCATCGCGTCGCATTCCGGCTACGGCCACACCGCGCAGATCGCCACGGCGGTGGCCGACGGTGCGCGCTCCATCGCCGGGACGCACGTCCACCGCGTGGACGTCGCCTCCCTCAGCGACGCCGACTGGGAACTGATGGACGCTGCGGACGCCATCATCTTCGGCACCCCCACCTACATGGGCACCGCGTCGGGGGCGTTCCACGCCTTCGCCGAGGCCAGCAGCAAGCGGTGGATGACCCGCGCCTGGAGTGACAAGCTCGCGGCGGGGTTCACCAACTCCGGCTCCATGAGCGGCGACAAGCTGCACACCCTGCAGTACCTCTCGCTCCTGGCGGCCCAGCACGGAATGCTGTGGGTGAGCCTGAACCTCCTGCCGGGCTGGAACACCACCACCTCCAGCCCCCAGGACGACAACCGCCTCGGCTTCTACCTCGGGGCCGGCGCACAGAGTTTCAACGACACCCCCACGGTCCACGACGCGGACCTGAACACCGCTCGCCACCTCGGCCGACGCGTCGCCGAGCACACTCGCACCCACCGCGCCGGACTGACCGCCGCAACGCACTGACGCAACGGTCCGTGAAGCGCTCCGGCCGCCTCACCCTGCACGAGTGGAAGAACAACCTTTCAGTTCTGTTCAAAGGAGCCCGTCATGCAGCACCGGCCACTGGGAAGCCAGGGCCTTGAGGTCTCGGCGATCGGCTACGGCTCGATGGGCCTGACGATGGCCTACGGACCCACCGACGAGGAGGCCGGCGTCGCCGCCCTCCGCCGCGCGTACGACCTGGGCGTCACCTTCTTCGACACCGCCGAGATGTACGGCTGGGGCACCGGATCGAACGAGATCCTGGTCGGCAAGGCGGTCAGGGACTTTCGCGACGACGTGGTCCTGGCCACCAAGTTCGGTGTCGACATGTCCGTGCCTCGCGAGCGGATCGGCGGCGCCCTCAACAGCCGGCCCGACAACATCCGCAAGGTCGCCGACAACAGCCTGCACTACCTCGGCGTGGATCACATCGACGTCTTCTACCAGCACCGCGTCGACCCCGAGGTGCCCATCGAGGAGGTCGCGGGCACCGTCAAGGAGCTGATCGACGTGGGCAAGGTGAGGTACTTCGGCCTCAGCGAGGCAGGCCCGGAGACGATCCGCAAGGCGCATGCCGTGCAGCCGGTTTCCGTCCTGCAGACCGAGTACTCCCTGTTCGAACGGGACGTCGAGCAGCTCTTCCCCACCCTGGACGAACTCGGTATCGGCTTCGTCGCCTACTCCCCCCTCGGCCGCGGGTTCATCACCGGCACCGCCAAACCCGCCGGCCAGTACGAAGCCACCGACATCCGCAACGTCGATCCTCGCTGGCAGCCGGGCGACTTCGAGAAGAACGTCGAAGCCGTCGACCGGCTCGCCGAGCTCGCGGCGGCAAAGGGTGCCACCGTCTCCCAGCTGGCCCTGGCCTGGCTCCTGACCCGGGGCGAGCACATCGTGCCGATCCCCGGCACCCGCAGCCCGACGCGCATCGAGGAAAACGCCGGCGCCGCCGACCTCACCCTCGCCGACGCGGACCTCATGGCCATCGACGAGATCCTGCCTCTGGGCGGCTTCGGCGCCCGCTACACCGAGGGGCACGTGCCCACCTGGATCTGATGATCCACCCCGGGGACGGATGCCACTCGGGTCGGCTCCGGTGAGATCAGCGCAGGGCGGCGGGGGCGGGGCGGACGGTGTCGTGCGAGCGCGTTCGGGTGCGTACGGGCTGAGACGTGCGCGGAAGGCGGGGCGAACACGACGAACGCGCCGTCGCGGCCTTGGCGACGGAGAAGGTCGGCGCAGTGGAGCCATCAAGCCATCAAGCCATCAAGATCAACACGTGGCGGCTTTGGGGCACACTCGGCGATACCCCCGGGCCGGCCCCATCCCGTCCGGAGGGGCCGGCGGACGGTCCTTCGTCAACCCGTAAGGCCCGCTTCCGGTCCGGCGCCGCCCGCCGACGCTGCCGCCTCCTTGCGGCGCGCCCGGGCCCGGTAGCCGGCGACCTTCGCGAGGTTGCCGCAACGGTCCATCGAGCACCAGCGCCGCCGCCGCGCCTGCGAGTCGTCCACGAACAGCAGCGAGCACGCCGGATTGCCGCACTCCTTGACCCGGGCCGCCTCCGGGTGGCCCAGCAGGAGGACGCCGTCCCGCGCCACCGTGGCCAGCGCCGCCCCCGCCACCGGTCCGCGGTGCTGCCAGCGCACCTCCGGGCCGCCGGCGCCGGTCCGGTCGCCGTCCGCGAGCTGCGGGGCCAGGTCCGGCAGCACGGCCACCCGGTTGACGACCGCGATGTCCGTACGGCCGTACGGCCGGCCGTCCATCGCCGCACGCACCAGACGGTTCAGCGCCTCCCGCAGCACCCTCGCCTGGGTGAGTCCCGCCGCTCCGACCTGCGGTACCGCCGCGCCGGGCGGCAGCAGCCCGGCCTCGCCGAACCACCGTGCCAGCGCCGCCGGTTCGGGCAGCCGCTCCACCGGGTCCGTGTGACGCTTGCCGAGGGTGGCCACGAAGTCCAGGCACACCCGGCCGCCCACGAAGCGGAAGCCCGGCCCGCTCTCACCGCTCGCCGCGTCGGCCGAAGCTGCCGCGCCGGCCGCACCCGCAGGGCCTGCCGTCGTACCCGCCACGCCTGTTGCCGTATCCGTCGCCGCCATGACACGACGGTAGCAGTTGACACTCGTTGAAGCAGTGTCGCAAAGTGGGACCACTTCACCGGCGCCCCCCGGCCCGGCAGACCTGACTGGCGCCGAGCCGACGCCGGGAGGGACCGACACGAGACAGGTGGCCCATGCGCGCGGTACGGATCGACACCTTCGGCGGCCCGGACGTCCTCACCCCGGTGGAGATGCCCGACCCGGTGCCGGGCCCCGGCGAGGTGCTGGTCCGGGTCGAGGCGGCCGGCGTCAACCGCGCCGACGCCCTCGCCCGCGCCGGCACCTACCACCGCGCCCGCCCGCTCCCGCTGGTCCTCGGCCTGGAGGCGGCGGGCACGGTCGCCGCCGTGGGGGAGGGCGTCGAGGACCTGGCGCCCGGCCGGCGCGTGATGGCCATGGGCGCGTCCACCCCCGGGTTCTACGCCGAACTCGCCGCCGTGCCCGCCGCCCGCGTGGTCCCGCTGCCCGACGGCGTCGACGCCCACGCCGCCGCCGGGCTCCCGATCGCCTGGGTCACCGCCTGGTACTGCCTGCACCGGCTGGCCCGGCTCCGGAAGGGCGAGACCATCGTCGTCCAGGCCGCCGGGAGCGGCGTGGGCAGCGCCGCGGTGCAGATCGCCGCGCACGCCGGCGCCCGCGTCATCGCCGCCGCCCGAAGCGCCGAGAAGGTCGGCTGGGCGGCCGGATTCGGCGCCCACGACACCATCGACACCTCGGCCTTCCCGGGTGACGCCGCGGTCGAGGAGGTGCTGCGCCTGACCGAAGGACGCGGCGCCGACGTGGTCCTCGACGCCGTCGGCGGGGACGTCTTCGCGCAGAGCCTGCGCCAGATCGGCTTCGCCGGACGCGTCGTCGCCCTGGCGAACGTGGCGCTGCGGCCCAGCACCGTCGACACCCGCGACTTCTATCCGAAGAACGGCTCCGTCCACGGCTTCCAGCTCACCGGCCTGATCGAGCACGGCTACGACCCCCGCCCCGACCTGCGGGAGATCGCCGCCGGAGTGGCGGCCGGCACCTACCGGGTGCCCGTGGAGGCCACCTTCCCCCTCGACCAGGCCGCGCGTGCCCACGAACGCCTCGAAGAGCGCGCCAGCCGCGGCAAGATCGTGCTCACCGCCCAGCCGTGAACCGGGGGCGATGAACGTTCCGCCGCCCGGGGGTTGCCTGGTGCTGTCGGCTCCGGGACCACCTGTCGGTGGGGGCTTGTCGCAGAGGAGTACCCCCGGCGACAAGCCGCCGCGGACCGCAAGATCCCGAAAACCAGAAGGGCGTCCTCCCCTCCCCGGGCGGGCCGTTGCCCCGGAAGGCGTTCACCACTCAGCAGGGGCGCGGGGAACTGCGCGAGCAACCGGCCACCGGCCGGTGGCCGTACGCGACACAACAGCCCCTTCGGGCCGGTGGCGACGCGCGCCACCGTCGCGGGTGGTAACCCAAGGGCGCAACCTCAGGGGCTCAGGGGCTCAGGGGCTCAGGGGCCGGCGGTCCCGATCGGGCGCCCCGGGTCCGCCGGCCCCGTAGCCCCCGGCGGTCCGCCCGCGATGGCCTGCCGGCGCGACGCCCTCACCGCACTGAACCCCCGCTTCCCGCGCCGACCGGCCCCGTACGTGGGGGGCAGTGCGGCGTCAGGGGGCGGTGGGAGCGGCCGGACGCTCGGTCAGATCGTCGAGTGGTCGGCGAGGACGGCGCTGGTGAGCAGGGAGAGCTGCGTGCGCTGCGCGTCGGTGAGGTGCGCGGTCAGGGCGTGGATGCGGCGGCTCGCGTCGGCGGCGCCCGTGCGGGCCAGTTCGCGGCCCTCCGCGGTGAGCGACACCAGGACGACGCGCCCGTCGTGGGGCGAGGCGGTGCGGCGGACGAGGCCGCGCCGCTCGGCGCGGTCGACCAGGCCGGTCATGCTCGACTTGTCCAGGCCCAGGTGCCGGGCGAGCGCCTGCATGCCGGGTTCCCGGTCGCGCAGCACGCCGAGCAGGCGGAGCTGGATCACCGACAGCCCGTACTCGGCCGCGACCTTCCCCAGCACGCCCTGGACCAGGAAGGAGAGCTGCGCCAGGCCGTCCGCGATCCCCACATCGGCCACATCGGCCACGTCGGGCCCGGAGGGGGAGGCGGATGCGGGTGCGGACTCGGTGGTCGGCGGGGCGTCGTCGGACATGCCGTCATCGTAGCTTGACGTAGTACGTGGCACAAACTAATTTGGTTTGTGTTGCGTACTAATGCCGTGGGTGACCTCTGATCCGCCCCGTCCGAAGGAGCCGCCATGCGCGCCGCCGTCGTCCGCTCGTTCGACCACCCGCCCCGCTACGAGGAGTTCGCCACCCCCGACCCGGCCGGGGACCAGGTGCTGGTGGACGTGCTCGCCGCCGGGCTGCACCCCCGGGTCCGCTCCGGCGCGAACGGCACCCACTACACCAGCGACGGCCGCCTGCCGATGGTCCCCGGCGTGGACGCGGTGGGGCGGCTGCCCGACGGCCGACGGGTGTACTTCGTGGCCGACGACGACGCGCCCGGCACCATGGCCGAGCAGGCCATCCTCGATCCGCGCCGCGCCGTCCCGCTGCCCGAGGACGCCGACCCCGTGGTGATCGCGGCCGCGATGAACCCGGCCATGTCCTCGTGGGTGGCGCTGCGCCGCAGGGTCGCCTTCAAGCCCGGGCAGAGCGTGCTGGTGCTCGGCGCGACCGGAAACGCCGGGCAGATGGCCGTACAGATCGCCCGTCACCTCGGCGCGGCGCACGTCGTCGCCGCCGGGCGGGACCCCGAGCGGCTGGCGATGCTCACCGGCCTCGGCGCGACCACCGTGGTCGCGCTGACCGGAGATCCGGAGGAGGCCGCCGGCCGGCTGGGCGAGGCCGCCGCCGATGTCGACGTCGTCATCGACTACACCTGGGGAGCCCCCACCCAACTGGCCATCCCCGCCCTGCTCACCCGCCGGACCGAGCGCAGCACGGCGCTCGACTGGATTCAGATCGGGTCCATGGCCGGGCCGGACATCACCCTGCCGTCGTTCGTGCTCCGCGCGGCGAACCTGCGGATCATGGGCAGCGGCCAGGGGTCCCTCACCGCGGCCGGCATCGTCGCCGAACTTCCGTCCCTGATGGAGCAACTCGCCGCGGGCACGCTCACCGCCGCGGCGCAGCCGGTGCCGCTCGCCGAGGTCGAGCGCGCCTGGACCGCCCCCACCGAGCCGGGCCGCCGCGTGGTGCTGACCGCCTCCGCGTAGCGCGCGTCCCGCCCCGGCTCCGCCGTTCCGCTGGCGGCCCACCCGCCGGCGGGGTAGGACAGAAGTGCGAGGCCGCGATCCGCGGGCAGGCGCAGGGCGAAGGACAGCAGCCGGGCCGCAGAAGGGAAGGGTAATCGTGGCACGACCGAAGATTCTCGTGGTGGGCGCGGGTTTCGCCGGAGTGGGGTGTGTACGGCGGCTGGAGCGCAGACTGGGCGCGGACGAGGCGGATGTCGCCCTCGTGACGCCGTTCTCGTACCAGCTCTACCTGCCGCTGCTGCCGCAGGTTGCCTCCGGCATTCTCACTCCGCAGTCCATCGCGGTGTCGCTGCGCCGCAGCCAGAAGTACCGGACCCGGATCATCCCCGGCGGCGCCATCGGCGTGGACACCAAGGCCAAGGTCTGCGTGGTCCGGAAGATCACCGGCGAGATCGTCGACGAGCCGTACGACTACATCGTGCTGGCGCCCGGCAGCGTCACCCGCACCTTCGACATCCCCGGGCTGGCGGACAACGCGCGGGGCATGAAGACGCTCGCCGAGGCCGCGTTCGTCCGCGATCACGTCATCTCGCAACTGGACCTCGCCGACGCCAGCCACGACGAGGCCGAGCGCGCCTCGCGGCTGCAGTTCGTCGTGGTCGGCGGCGGATACGCGGGCACCGAGACCGCCGCGTGCCTGCAGCGCCTCACCAGCAACGCGGCGACCCGCTACCCGCGGCTGGACCCGCGCCAGATCAAGTGGCACCTGATCGACATCGCGCCGAAGCTGATGCCCGAACTCGGCGACAAGCTCGGCCTCAGCGCGCAGAAGATCCTCCGGGACCGCGGCATCGACATATCGCTCGGCGTGTCCATCGCCAAGGCCGGGCCGGAGGAGGTCACCTTCACCGACGGCCGGGTGCTGCCCTGCCGCACCCTGATCTGGACCGCGGGCGTCGTCGCGAGCCCGCTGGTCGCCACGCTCGACGCGGAGACGGTACGAGGCCGCCTCGCGGTGAGCGCCCAGCTGTCGGTGCCCGATCGCTCCGGGGTCTTCGCCCTCGGCGACGCCGCCGCCGTGCCCGACCTCACGAAGGAGGACGAGACCGCGGTCTGCCCGCCCACCGCGCAGCACGCCATGCGCCAGGGCCGCAAGGTGGCGGACAACGTCATCGCGTCCCTGCGCGGCCAGCCGCTCCAGCCGTACCTGCACAAGGACCTCGGCCTCGTCGTGGACCTCGGCGGCCGCGACGCGGTGTCCAAGCCGCTCGGGGTCGAACTGCGCGGACTGCCCGCCCAGGCCGTCGCCCGCGGCTACCACTGGACGGCGCTGCGCACCAATGTGGCGAAGACCCGCGTGATGACGAACTGGCTGCTCAACGCGGTCGCCGGGGACGACTTCGTGCGGACCGGCTTCCTCGCCCGCACTCCGGCCTCGCTGCGCGACTTCGAGTACACCGACGCGTACCTGACGCCGGAGCAGGTCCGCGAGCACACCGAGGCCGCGCACCTCCAGCAGAAGTGACCGGCGCCAGGGCGGTGTGACGGCGCCGGGACCGGCCGGGGTCCGCACTGCCCTCGCCAGGTGGCATGATCGGAGCGTGGCAGACCGCATCACCGCCGCCTGTGACGGCGCGTCCAAAGGAAATCCGGGTCCGGCCGGCTGGGCCTGGGTCATGGCAGACGGCTCCGGCGAGCCCGAGAGGTGGGAGGCGGGGCCGCTGGGCACCGCGACCAACAACGTCGCCGAACTCACCGCCCTGGAACGGCTGTTGACCGTCGCCGACCCCGCGGTACCGCTGGAGATCCGGATGGACTCCCAGTACGCGATGAAGGCCGTCACCACCTGGCTGCCGGGCTGGAAGCGCAACGGCTGGAAGAACTCGGCGGGCAAGCCCGTGGCCAACCAGGAGCTGGTGGTCCGGATCGACGCCCTGCTCACCGGCCGTACCGTGGACTTCCGCTACGTGCCCGCGCACCAGGTCGACGGCGACCGGCTCAACGACTTCGCCGACCGCGCCGCCAGCCAGGCGGCCGTCACCCAGCAGCCCGCCGGCAGCGCCGAGGGTTCCCCGGCGCCGCCGCCCGCGCCCGCGAGCAGCCGCAAGCCCGCCAAGGGCGGCGCGCGGTCCGGCCCGCGCGCCACCAAGGGCGCCGCCGAGCCGGCCGGCGGCGGGTCGGTGCGCACCTTGAAGGCGAAGTACCCCGGCCGGTGCCGCTGCGGCCGCCCCTACGCGGCCGGCGAGCCGATCACGAAGAACCAGGACGGCTGGGGCCACCCGGACTGCCGCTGACCCCGTCGGGGCCGGAAACGGGGCCTGCGGCGGAACCGGGGTCCGAGCCGGAACCCGAACCCGCGGCGGAACCGGAAGCGGCGTCCGGCGTCGCCGCGGGCACCGGACGCGCCCTCGGGTCCCGGTAGCGCAGCAGCAGCATCGCCGCGTCGTCGTGCAGCGGCCCCTTGGCGTGGGCGATCAGGTCCGCCCGCAGTGCCTCCAGGGCCTGCTGCGGGTCGTCGTCGGCGAGCAGGTGCGCCCGCTCGCCGAGCGGGTAGAACGCCCCGGACGCGTCACGGGCCTCGGTGACGCCGTCGGTGTACAGCAGCAACTGGTCGCCGGGGCGGAAGTCCACCTCGAACGGCACCGGCGGCTCGTCCTGGCGCATCCTCAGCCCCAGCGGCAGCGAGTACGCCGACGGCTCGGGGAAGTCGACCCGCCCGTCGGGGCGGACCACCATCGGCGGCGGGTGGCCGAAGTTCAGCAGCGTGGTGCCGCCCCGCGGGTCGATCTCCGCCATGACCGCGGTGACGAACTTCTCCCCGCGCAGCGTGCGGTCCGCGGCGCGCTGCACCCGCTCGCCGACGCCCTCCAGGGTCTTCTCGTCGTGCGCCGCCTCCCGGAACGCGCCCACCACCACCGCGGCCGTCTCCACCGCTTCCAGCCCCTTGCCCTGCACGTCGCCGATGATCACCCGCACCCCCGCGGGCGTGGGCACCACCTCGTACAGGTCCCCGCCGATCCGAGCCTCGGTCACGGCGGAGGTGTACGACACGGCGGCCCGCAGATGGCCGGCGCTGCGCGGCACCGGGCGCAGCAGCACGCGCTGCGCGACCTCGGCGATCGACCGGACGTTGGCCAGCTCCGCCTCGCGCCGCTGCCGGGTGACAGCGGCGATCACCGCGGCGACCGTCACCCCGACGACGGCGCCGATCGCGGCGAATCCGCGCCGCTCGGCGAACAGGCCGTCCACCGCGCCCAGCGCGCAGACCACGGCCACCGCCAGCACGCCGATCACCGCCGTACGCACCCAGGAGCCGACCAGCCCGGCGAAGGCCGGGCCGAGCGCCACCAGCGGCAGCAGGCCCACGCTCTGCCCGCCGATCCCGTCGACCAGGGCGACCAGCGCCATCACGGCGTACGGCAGCACCGTCAGGGGCAGGGGGGCGGAGGGGCGGTCCAGGCCGACCGGGAGGCGGCTGCTGCCCGAGTCGTCGAGGTCGTCCGCCTCATCGCCGAAGTGGTCCGTGTCGCCAGCGCCGACCGCGTGGTCCGTGGCGAGGCCGTCCGTCGCGGCCAACTGGTCCGTACGGCGGGCGCGGTCCGTCGCGTCGAGGTCGTCGGCCTGGTCGGTCTCGTCGACGGCGCCGCGGTCGTCGTCGTACAGGCGTCCGGCCGGGTGGCGGGTGCCCCGCACGGTCTGCGGGCGCTCGCGGGCAGGGCGGCGGTCGGCCCGGAATCGTCGCAGCTCGCTCACCTCACTTCCCCGACCGTCAGGTTAGGCCCCGGGCGGCCGGCGGGCCTGTCGGTCCTCACGTGCCGTTACCGCATTGAGCCCTGTTTCAAAGCTTCGCGCACCGGGCGCGTGGACGCGAAGCCGCCATGTGCCGCCGCGGGCCTCCTGCGTGCCGCTGCGGCGCGCCCCTTCGCGGGAGCGCGCCGCAGCAGGGACACCGCGGGGGGCTCAGGAGGGCGGGTTGCCGGTCTTGCCCGCGGTGAAGGGGGTGATCTCGAACATGTCGTCGCAGTCGGTGATCTGCCCGGCGAACTTCAGCGACGCCTTGCTGCCCGGCGGGTACATCTTGAGCTGGGCCGACGTGGCCAGGCAGGTGCCCTGCTGGTTGATCGTGTGGATGGTGTCGCTGGCGCTGCCACCGGGCTTGAGGACGACGGGGGAGTAGCTCAGCTTCCGGCGGGTGGCGGGTTGGCCGATCTGCCTGCCGTTCGCGTCGAGCATCGACAGGCCCGGGTAGCCGGCGACGCGGCAGGTGGTCCCGCTGGTGTTGGTGATCACCAGGTAGCGGTAGAGGTTGCCCGCGCCCGCGTCGCTGCCGCCCAGGGTCGCGGTGAGCTGCGCGGCGGTGCACAGCGGGCTGGTGTCCGGCGTCGTCGGGGCCGTGGTGGACACCGTGCCGGGCGCGCCGGCGGTGTCGCCGGCGGACGGCGTGGGCGAGGTGGGCGCCGCGGGCGTGCGCGTGCCGCTCCCGCCGCTGGCCCGCTGCTCGGAGGGCGTGGCGGTCGGCCGCCCGGAGGGCGCGGGGCCGCTGCTGGCCAGGGAGTGGTCGGCCGGCGGGCCGATCGTCTTGTCGCCGTCGGGGGTGACCACTCCGGTGATGAACAGCGCGCCCGCGATGACCGCGGCGACCGCGGTGCCGCCGGCCAGCGCCCGTACCCTGCGGCGCCGTGCGGCCCGGCGCCTGATCCGCTCGAAGGTGCCGGGCGGGGCGGACAGATAGCCGCCCGCGGGCCGCAGCAGCCGCGCCAGGGGGTCCGTGCCGTCGTCGCGGCCGGAGCCCGGGCCGTCGTCGAGGTCGCGGTCGACGTCGCGACCGCCGGCGATGTCGTGGCCGGCCCGCTCGTCCGAGGGATCGTCGAGGCCGCCGAGGCGGTCGAAGCCGTTCGCCCGCTCCACGCGCCCGCCAGGGCCATCGGAAGCGCCGGAGCCACGGGAGTTGCGGGACGCGCCGGAAGGGCCGGAAGCGCCGGGCGTGCCGGACTCCTCGGGGGGCCCGGACCCCTCCGGAACCGCGGGGCCGTCAGGAAATCCGGTCATGGTGCTCCCCGAGCTTGGCGCGCAGCAGTTCGCGGGCGGCGTGCAGGTCGGCCTTGACGGTGCCCTCCCTGCGGCCCAGCAGGGCCGCCACCTCCCGGACCGGCAGGTCCGCGAAGTAGTAGAGCAGGGCCGGGTCGCGCAGCCGCTCCGGCAGCGACTGCACCAGCATCCGCACCGTGGGGTCGGTCGCCCCCGGCTGCTGCTTCACCGCTTCCTCCGTCTTCACCCGGCGCAGCGCGCGCCGCTCGCGCTCCAGTTTGCGCCAGTGGTCGCGCACCAGGTTCGCCGCGGTCACGTAGAGGAAGCCGCTGGGCTCCTCCACCTTCGTCCAGCGCGCCCAGAGCCTGGTGAACGCCTCGGAGGCGATCTCGTGCGCGGTCCCGTCGTCGTCCACCAGCTTGCGCACCCAGCCCGCCAACCGCGGGTACAGGGCCGCGAACAGCTCGGAGGCCGCGCGCTCTTGAGACCGGATGGTCGCTCCCCTCGCTTGTCGTCGTGACGGCCCGGCGGGCCCAGCCGACCGTACCGGCCCGGTGAGGCCGGCCGGACCGGCGGGCGCCATCGGGTTCACGACCCGGACACCAGCGAGGCGTAGACGATCACGTTGTCCGGGTAGCCGCCGCCCCCGCTGATCCGGGTCCCACCGCACGTGATGAGACGCAGTTCGGGGCGGTCCACGTTCCCGTAGACGGAGGATGTCGGAAAATGCGACTTGGCGACGGTCTGCACCCGGTCGACGGCGAAGGTCGCCACCGAGCCGTCCGCCCGGACCACCGACACGGTCTCCCCCTTGCGGATCTTGTCCAGGCGCAGGAACACCCCGTCGCCGTACGACCCGACGGTGACGTGGCCGAGGATCACCGAGGGGCCGAGCTGGCCCGGGGTCGGCGAGCCGTCGAACCACCCCGCGGGCGCGTCCTTCTCGATCGGCGGCACCTTCACCTCGCCGTCGGCGGCCAGGCCCAGCGCCATGACGGTCGTGTCGACGCCGATCGAGGGGATGCGCAGCCGCGACGGCACCGAGCGCGCCATCGGCCGCGCGGGCGCGGCGGGCGCGGTGGCGGACGGGCCGGAGCCGTCGTCCGCCGACACGGAAGTGGTCGGGGCCACCGACCCGCCGCCGGACGGCGTCTGCGCGGGCGAGGTCGACGCACACCCGCACAGCAGGGCCAGACCCGCCGCGAGCGCGCACACAGCGCTCCCGCGGCGGGTCCGGCGGCCGGCGGCCCCCTCACGTACGGCGGTCACGCCGGCCGCGCGGCTCAACGGCTGTCCCGCACCTTGCGGCGCAGCGCCACCGTGACGCCTGCGCCGCCCAGCGCGAGCACGCCCGCGCCGGTCGCGGCGAGCGCCGTGGTGTTCCCGCCGTGCGAACCGGTCTCGGCCAGGCCGGTGTCGGGGGCGCCGGAGGGCACCGTCGGCACCTGCGCGCCGCCACTGGTGCCCGCCGACGGCGCGGCGGTCGGGGCGGCCGTCGGGGTGCCGCCGTCGTTGCCGCCCTTGCCCGCGGCGAGCGGGGTGATCGCGAAGGTGTTGTAGCAGTCGGTGATCGCCCCCGGGATCGTCAGCGACGCGGTGTTCCCCGGCGGGTAGACCTTCAGCTTCGTGGACGCCGGCAGGCACGTGCCCTGGTGGTTGACGGTGTGGATGGTGTCGCTCGCCGACGCGCCGGGCTTCAGCACCACCGCGGAGTACGTCCGCGCGTCCCGCGTGGCGGGCCGGCCGATCTGCTTGCCGCTCGCGTCGAGCATCGACAGGCCCGGGTAGCCCGTCAGGTGACAGGTGGTCCCGCTGGTGTTGGTGATCACCAGGTAGCGGTAGAGGTTCCCGGCGCCCGCGTCGCCGCCGCCGAGGGCGGCGCTGAGCTGCGAGGTGGCGCACATCGGGGTGCCGGAGGCGTCCGCGACGGGCGAGGACGCCATCGCCGGTACGCTTCCCAGCGCGGCCACCGCGAACACCGCGGCCCCCGCGGCGAGTGAACTGCTGCGCATGTCCTGCTCCTTGTCTCCCCGGATGTCTTCCCAGGCCCCTCCCGGGGCTTCCCCGGGCGACTCGCGGAACCCGTCGTCCGGAATCGCGAGCAGAGACGACCCGGCCGCCGCCCGGGTTGTAAAGAAACGTCAAAGTCCGTCCGATTGCGCCCAACGCCCTTGCTGACCAGCCGACTTCGGGAATCGGCCCACCCTTCACTACGATCCACCGATGATCATCCGAAAGCTACTGGCCGCCGGTTCGGCCTGCGGGCTGATGGCCGCACTGGCCTGCGGCCTCCTGCCGGCCACCGCCCAAGCCGGGGAGCCCGTGCCGGGGGCCACCCCCAAGGTCGAACTCGTCCTCGACGTCAGCGGTTCGATGAGCGCCAAGGACATCGACGGGCAGTCGCGGATGTCCGCTGCGAAGCAGGCGTTCGACGACGTGCTGGACTCCACGCCCCAGGGCGTCGAGCTCGGCATACGCACCCTGGGCGCGAACTACCCCGGTGACGACCGCAAGACCGGGTGCAAGGACACCCGGCAGCTCTACCCCGTCGGCGCCCTCAACCGCGACCAGGCCAAGAGCGCCGTCGCCACCCTCCAGCCCACCGGCTGGACCCCGATCGGCCCGGCCCTGCTCGCGGCCGCGAACGACATCAAGGGCGGCGACGGCACCCACCGCCTGGTCCTCATCACCGACGGCGAGGACACCTGCGCGGCCAACCCCTGCGACGTCGCCCGGCAGATCGCCGCCCAGGGCGTGGACCTCACCATCGACACCCTCGGGCTCGTGCCCGACACCCACACCCGCAGCCAGCTCAGCTGCATCGCCGAGGCCACCGGCGGCACCTACACCACCGTGCAGCACCGCCAGCAGCTCACCACCAAGGTCAAGCAGCTCGTCAACCGCAGCACCGACACCGCGGTGACCCCCACCGCCGTGCAGGGCGCCGACACCTGCGCGGCCGCGCCCGTACTCAAGCGCGGCCTGTACACCGACCGCGAGACGTTCTCCCAGAACCGCTGGTACCGCGTCGAGGTCAGCCCCGGCCAGGAACTGCGCGCCGCCGCCACCGTCTCCGACGACCGCTCGGTGAACGCCGACTACGGCGTGCTGCTGCGCGGCGTCACCCTGCACGGGCGGGAGATCGTCCGCGACGACGAGGGCGGCACCGGACGCACCGACGCCGTCTCGGCCGGCATCCGCTACCCGAAGCCGAAGGCCGACGACGACACCCCGGCCGAGACCGTGTGCCTCCAGATCGGCAACTCCTTCTCCGCGCCGGCCTCCGTCAAGACCACCCCGGGCCTGCCGGTCGAGCTGTCCATCGACCTCGTGCACAGCCCGGACCAGCCCTCCGACGTGGCCTTCTACGGACTCGGCCGCGGCTGGTGGCTGCTCGGCCTGCTCGCCGCCGTCGGCGCCGTCGCCGGACTGCTCACCGGCTGGGCCGCCCGCTGGCGCACGAACACCGGGAGGACCCGCTGATGCGCACCGTACGACTGCTGGGCGCCGCCACCTTGCTGGCGGCGGCCGCCCTCACCGCGCTGACCGGACCGGCCGCCGCCGACGACGACTCCGGCACCCCGGACCCCACCCCCACCGCGACCGGGTCCGACGCGCCGCCCACCCAGGCCGGCACCGACTTCCGCACCGCCACCGTCATCGACCAGGGCGTGCACGCCACCGCCGAGGCGTCCACCGGCGACTACCTGTACTGGCAGTTCCCCGCCGACACCGGGCAGCACGTCACCGTGCACGCCACCGTCACCTTCCCCACCACCTCCACCCGGCACGGCGCGTCCACCTGGCAGGTCGACGTCTACGACGGCCTGCGCCGCCACCAGTCCTGCCGCTACGGCACCCAGACCGTTACCGCGGCCGCCGACGCGGCCTCCGTGGACCTGGTCTGTCACCTGCGGACCATCCGCTCGTGGTCCGAGCCGTGGGCCAACGACCCGCTGCGCGGCGCGTACTACGTCCGGGTGACCGTCCTCGACCTGCCCTCGACCGATCTCGGTCAGCCGGTGCAGGCCCAGGTCGAGGCCACCTCGGACGGCACCGCGGGCAGCCAGGCGGTCGACGGCTCCGTGGCGCCGGTGGTGACCGCCAACGGCCCGAGCGTCGCCCCCTCGGGCGGCTGGGCCGGCACCTGGTGGTCGCCGCGCTGGCTGTGGACCGGGGGCGGCGGGCTGCTGGCGGTGCTGCTGGCGTTCGGCGCGCACCGGTTGGCGCGCGGCCCGCTGCGGCCGCCCGCGCCCGCCCGCCCGCCGGCCTACGACCGCCCGGACCGGCCGCGGGAGCCCGCCGGCTACGGCGACTGAGGCCCGGGGCGGGCCCGGTCGATCCCGCCCGGTCAGCCCCGTGCCGCCCACCCGAACCACCACGAGGGCCCGCCGTGTCCCGGCGGGCCCTCACCCGTGCCCGGACCCGGGCGCGCGCGTGCCCGGTCCGGACCGCCGGCCGCCGATCCGACCCCGATCGGTCACGCACCGCCCGGAGCCGGTAACGTCCTGCACACGGCCGCACTCCGGCCGAGCCCCGGTCCGGTGCCGGCCGTCCCACGGCCCGCCCGGAACCAGCGGATCGGGGCGAACCGCGAGGCATGATCACGCCATACCGGGGAAGGCGACGCGAGGCACCCGGCCGACCCCCGGCAGTTCCCTGTCCCCGAAACGGAACGGCACCACAGTGACGAGCGAGCACCCATCAGCGCCCACCGCCATCGCGCCCGCCGCGGACGCGCCCCGCGGAGCCCCCTGCTGGGCCAACCTCACCGCGCGCGACCTCCAGGCGTCCGAGAAGTTCTACGGCAGCGTGCTGGGCTGGGAGTTCCGCAACACCACGCTCGGCGACCACTTCGCGGTCGCCCTCAGCGACGGCCGCCCGGTCGCGGGCATCGGCGCCGTCGCCACCGACCTCCAGATCGCGGTCGGCTGGACCCCGTACTTCTTCGTCCCCCAGGTGGACGAAGCCGCCGGCCGCATCCGCGAGCGCAGCGCGACCGTCGCGCTCGGACCGGTCGCGTTCGCCTCCGGCCGCGCCCTGGTCGCCGCCGACCGCGACGGCGCCGTCTTCGGCGTGTGGGACGGGCGGCTGCCCAGGGGCTGGGAGACCTGGCACGACCAGGGGCCGGTGGTGCTCCGGCTGCGTACCCGCGACGCCTTCGAGGCCGCGATCTTCTACGGCGGCGTCCTGCAGTGGGCCGACGGCAGCCCGGACGGCTGCACCGTCGACTACGAACACGAGGAGGTCGTCGTGCGCAGCGGCGGCGCCGTGGTCGCCCGGCTCAGCTCAGGGGCGGTCGAGGCCGACCCGGACCCGACGGTGCGGCCGCACTGGGACGTGCAGTTCGCCGTCCCGGACACCGGCGCCTGCGTGGCCGCCGCCCGCGGTCTCGGCGGCACCCTGATCCGCCAGGGCAGCACGCACTCCGGTGCCTACGCCGAACTGCGCGACCCCGACGGCGGCCTGTTCACCGTCACCACCACCCGGCCGCCGGCCTGACCCGCGCGGGCTCGCGGGGGCGTGCCGGACGTCCGGCGCCGGTCAGGGGACGAGCACGATCTTGCCGAGCGGGTGGGCGTGTTCGAGCTGATCGAACGCCTGCCGCACCTCCGCCAGCGGGTGGACCGCGCTGATCGGGACCTCCAGGGCCCCGGTGGCCGCCAGCCCGGCGAGTTCGGCGAGGATCTCGGGTTTGGTGCCCTCGGCGCTCGCGTCCGACCGGGTCCCGTACGTGGCGGCCGCCGCGTAGTCGATGGTGTTGATCCGGTCCGGGGGGACGCCGAGGTCGACGGCGAGGCGGACGTAGTCGCCGCCGTAGAAGTCGAGGAACGCGTCCGGCGCCTTCCCGGCCGCCTGCCGCACCCGCTCCGCGACGCCCTCGCCGTACGGGACGACGGTGGCGTCGTGGGCCTCCAGCCAGTCCTGGTGGCGGGCGGAGGCGACGGCGACCACGTCCGCGCCGGCGCGGCGCACCAGTTGGACGGCGATGCTCCCCACGCCCCCGGAGGCCGCGCTGACGACGACGGTCTCGCCCGGTCGAGGGGCGACGGCGGCGACGGCCGCGTAGGCGGTGCAGCCGGACACGTACAGGGCGCCCGCGACCTCCCAGGCCAGGCCCTCGGGCTTGGCGACGAGCTGGTCCTCGGGGACGGCGACGTACTCTGCCTGGCTGGAACGCTCCCAGGACCAGCCGAGGACGTCGTCGCCGACCTGCCACCGGGTGACGTCGGGGCCGATTCCCACCACGGTGCCGGCCAGGTCGCTGCCCTGTCCGGAGGGGAAGGTCGCCGGGAGGCGCTCGCGCAGCTCGCCGCTGCGGATCTTCGCCTCGCCCGGGTTGATGCCCGCGGCGCGCATCCGGACCAGCACGTCGTGCGGTTGGAGGGCTCGCGGTTCGACGTCCTCGACGTCGAGCACCTCGGTGCCTCCGTAACGGTGGAATCGTACGGCTCGCATGGTTCGCTCCTCGTTGTGTCTGCTTCTGTGCGGGGGCGGGAACGCCCCCTGTGCTGGGACCAGGCGGCCGTCCCAGTCTGCGGGCCGGTGCGTCAGACGGCCTGCCGGCCGAGGCGGCCGCGGACGAACGCGCCGACGTCGTCCAGGGCCCGGGCGCCTTCGGGGAGCATGTCGGCGAAGCCCTGGAAGACGTGGGGCGCGCCCGGGAACGTCCGCAGGGTGACCGCCACGTCGTCGTCGGCGGCCTTCGCGGCCAGCCGGACGGCGTCGTCGAGCAGGACCTCGTGGCTGCCGGCCTGGATCAGCAGCGGGGGCAGCCCGCGCAGGTCGGCGAAGAGGGGGCTGGCGAGGGGGCTGCGCGGGTCGGTGCCGGCGAGGTAGTCGGCGGCGCGGGTGGCGAGCCCCTCCCGGGTGAGGGCCGGGTCGAGGGCGGCCTTGGTCACGTGGCTGCGGCCGGCCAGGGTGAGG
This sequence comes from Streptomyces sp. NBC_00448, assembly GCF_036014115.1. Taxonomy (NCBI): domain Bacteria; kingdom Bacillati; phylum Actinomycetota; class Actinomycetes; order Kitasatosporales; family Streptomycetaceae; genus Streptomyces; species Streptomyces sp. NBC_00448. The sequence continues at coordinate 325,490 of NZ_CP107913.1, read as the reverse complement.
TCCGCCCACGGGGAGAGGACGGCGGCGACCGCAGGCCGGGGGAGGCCGGCCTCCTTGATCACGACCAGGAGGGCCACGGCGAGTCCTCCACCGGCGGATTCGCCGCTGACGGCGATCTCCTCGGCCGGTATGCCGCGGTCGAGCAGCCCGCGGTAGGCCGCCAGCGCGTCGTCGACCGCGGCCGGGAACGGGTTCTCCGGCGCGAGGCGGTAGTCCACGGAATGGACGGTGGTACCGGTGCGGCGAGCGATGTCGGCCGCCAGGTTGACGCCTGCCGCGGCGGACCCGAGGGCGTAGCCGCCGCCGTGGAAGTACAGCGTCGCTCCCGACGGCGCGCCGCCGGTGGTGACGTCGACGGTCGGGATGCCGCCGAGTTCGCCGGGGACGGCGCGGACGTCCTCGGGGACGGGGTGGGAGCCCATCATCTCGTCGAAGACGAGGCGCATGGTGTGCGGGTCGCCGCCCATGTCGAGCGGGGAGGTGCGCAGCAGGTCGATGATCGCGGCGAGGGGGGACTCGGCCATGGGGGTCTCGCTCTCTTGTGCAGTTCGCAGGGGCCGGGGCGGTCAGGCCCGGCGCAGTTCCAGGACCTCGCCGAAGCCCATGCGGCGGACGAAGTCGGTACGGGCCTCGGTGACGGCGGCGTTGGCCTGTTCCACCTTCGAGTGGGTGAGGTCGACGACGCTGCGCAAGGGCCGCTCGCCGTAGGGGAGGGCGAGGATGCGGACGATCTCCTCGGCCACGACGACGGGGTCGGCCGTGCTGCCCGGGGTGAACAGGCTCGCGGTGGCCTCCTCGTTGCGGGCGACCAGCGGGTCCAGGACCCGGTACGCCTCGGCGACGGCGGTGTCGGCGGCGCGGCCGGCCTTGGGGAAGTGGTCGGTGCCTTCGGTGAAGGCGCCGGGCATGACGATCACGGTCTCGATGCCGAACTGGGAGACCTCGTAGGAGGTGACCAGGGCCAGCGCGTCCATCGCGGCCTTGGAGACGACGTAGGGGCCGAGGAAGGGCGGGGTGGTGACGGGGATGGTGCTGCCGACGTAGAGCAGGGTGCCGTGGCCGCGCTCGCGCAGGTGGGGGAGCGCGGCGCGGTTGAGGCGCTGCACGCCCAGGGTGTTCACGTCGACGAGGTGGGCGATCTCCTCGGCGGTGAAGGCCTCCACGTAACCGACCAGCAGGTGGCCGGCGTTGTGGACGACCACGTCGAGCCCGCCGCCGTCGGCGAGCACGGTGCGCACGGCGGCGTCGGCGGACTCCTGGGAGCTGACGTCGAGTTCGATGACGCGCAGGTCGACGCCTTCCGCGGCGGCGACGTCGCGCAGGTCGCCGGCCCTGGGGGCGTTGCGGCCCTCGGGGTCGCGCATCGTCGCGTAGACGCGGTGCCCGGCGCGAGCGGCCGCGCGGGCGGTGAGGTTGCCGATGCCGGTGGCGGCGCCGGTGATGAGGACAGTGGACATGGGGACTCTCCGGTCGTGGTGGTGGGTGGTGCGTGGTGGGTGGTGCGTGGGTGTGGGTCGCGGGCGGACGGCGCCCGTGGGTCAGGCGATGCCGCCGTTGGCGAACAGCACCTGCCCGTTGATCCACCGGCCGCCGGGACCGGCCAGGAAGGCCACGGCGCGGGCGATGTCCACGGGCGTGCCGAGCCGCTCCAGGGGTGAGGCGGCGGCGAGCCGGTCGACCGCCTGCGCGCTCTTGCCTTCGAGGAAGAGCGGGGTCGCGGTGGGCCCGGGGGCCACGGCGTTGACGGTGACGTCCCGGCCCCGCAGCTCGCGGGCGAGGATCAGGGTCATCGCCTCGACCGCGCCTTTGCTCGCCGCGTAGGCGCCGTAGGTCGGCGGCCGGAGCCGGGTGATGGAGGTGGAGAAGTTGACGAGCGCGCCCCCGGGGCGCAGCCGGCGGGCGGCCAGCTGGGAGACGACGAACGTGCCGCGCACGTTGACCCGGTGCATCCGGTCGAAGGCGTCGAGTTCCATCTCCGCCAGCGGGGCGAGCAGCATGATCCCGGCGGTGTTGACCACGACGTCCACCCCGCCGAAGTGCTCCTGGGCGGCGTCGAACAGGGCGGTCATCGCGGTCTCGTCCGCGACGTCGCCGGGTACGGCGAGCGCCGCACCGCCGGCCTCCTGGATCGCGGCGACGACCTTCTCGGCGCGCTCGGCACTGCCGGAGTAGTGCACGACCACGGACATGCCGTCGGCGGCCAGCGCGAGCGCGACCTCGCTGCCGATCCCGCCCGAACCCCCGGTCACGAGCGCCACACGGGTGGTGGTCTGCGCGGATGTGGTCATGGCGACCTCTCTCTCGGGTCTCTCGTCTTTGTGGACGATGAGTACATTAACAGTATGTGGACGTCGAGTCCATATACATGTGGCCGGAGAGTCCATATAGTTGGTGCCGAGGCCGCGTCGACCAGGCCGGCCACGCCGGACGAGGAGCAGTCGTGATGGAGCGAACAGACGCCGAGGGACGCGGCGCCGAGGAGCCCGGCCCGCTCAAGCCGGGGCGCGGACGGCGCAGGGCGGAGGACGTCCGCCACGCGACGCTCACCGCGGCGGCCGAGCTCCTGCTCGCCGACGGGGTGCAGGCCCTGACCTTCTCCAAGGTCGCCGCGCGGGCGGGGGTCAGCAAGATGACCCTCTACAAGTGGTGGCCGTCGCCCGGGGCACTGGCCTTCGACGCCTACTTCAACGCGTTCCAGGCCACCCTCGCCTTCCCCGACACGGGCGACATCAAGGCCGACCTGACCGCGCAACTGCGGGTGTTCGTCGACCTGCTGAACCGCAACGGTGCCGTCGTCGCCGGGATCATCGGAGCCGCCCAGGGCGACCCCGACCTGGCGCAGGCGCTGTCCACGCACTACGTCGCGCACCGCCGCGCGCTCGCCGTCGCACGCCTCACGCGGGCGCGGGAGGCCGGCCAGATCCGTGCGGGGGTCGACCTCGAGGCGATCGTCGACCAGCTCTGGGGCGCCGTCTACCACCGGCTGCTGCTGCCCGCGCAGCCGCTGACCGCGGAGTTCGTCGACCGGTTGATCGCCAACCTCTTCCAGGGCATCGCCCCGGATTCCGCGGACCCGGACTCCGCCGACCCGGACCCGGATTCCCCGGACCCGGCCGCGTAAGGCGGCACGGACCCTGCCCACCGCACAGTGCCGCCGTCCCCTTCCCCACGGGGGGAGGGGACGGCGGCGGGGGCCGGAAGATTTCAGCCGGTGACGGTGAACGTGGTCGGTGAGTCGTTCTGGGTCGCGACCTGGCCCGGGAGGAGGTTCTTCACCGTGTTGCCGGTGAAGACGCCGGTGCCGGTGACACCGGAGGCGATCCAGATGCCCTGCTTCGCCGGGTGGTCGATCGTGTTGTTCGTGAGCGTCACGTGGTCGCGGGCCGTGTCGATGGACAGGCCCGCGTTCAGGGAGCCGCGCAGGATGTTGTCGCTCATGGTGACGGTCGTGTAGGCGGTCGGGAAGAGCGAGGTGGCGGCCGGGGAGCCGATGTGCACGCCGTGCCGGACGCCGTTCCAGCCGCCACCGCCGATCAGGACGTTTCCGCGGACCGTGGCGGACAGCAGGGGGTTGCCGGTGTCGCCGAACACCCCGATGTCCATGGCGTTGTTCGAGGACACGCTGTTGACCAGGTTGTTCTTCACCTGGATGTGGGAGCCGCCCGCGATCCGGATGCCGTTGGCCCACCAGGGCGCGATCGCGGTGTTGTTGAGGATCTTCGTGCCGTCCACCTGCGGGTCGGTCCCGCTGGTGCCGGCGTCGGAGTACGTCGCGAACGAGTCGTCGCCGGTGTTGCGGGCGAAGTTGTTCTGCACGGTGATGTTCTTGCCGAGCTTGTCCGGGCTGGCGGTGTTGCTGTTGTTGACGTTGAAGCCGTCGCCGTAGGAGTCCGCGGTCCGGCTGTTCTCGATGACGCCGTTGGTGCCCGACAGCCAGTTGGCGTCGGTGTGCCGGGTCCAGATCCGGTCCACCAGCCAGCCGCCGGCGCCGCTGGCGTTGATACCGTAGTCCGAACCGCCGTCACCGCGTACCTGGCGCCAGACCGCGTTGGCGTCGATCTGCACGTCGGTCAGCGTGGTGCCCGAACCCACCAGGATCTCCGAGCGCCAACCGTCGGGGGTGGGGAGCGGGACCTTGCGGTAGAGGGTGGTGTACCACATGCCGGCGCCCTGGACCTTGACGCCGGTGAAGTCCAGCGGCGTGCCGGCCAGGCTGTTCGTCAGGTACTTGCCCGGCGGAATCCACACCGACTTGCCCTGTGTCCTGGCGGCGTTCACGGTGTTCTGGATGGCGATCGTGGAGTCGGTCCCGAACTTGGGGTCCGCGCCGTAGTCCACCACGGAAAGGGAGTTGGTCGGCTGCTTCAGCGCGGCTCCGACGTTCTCGAAGTCGACGGAGTCGACGTCGTAGACGGCGGCGGTGTTGGCGGCGTCCTTCTTGAGCGTGATGGTGCTGCCCGCCGGGATGGGCGAGCCCGTGACCCACAGCGGGAACTCGTTGTAGAAGCGGTAGGGCATCCCGCCGGCGTTCGGGTCGTCCGGGTTGGTGGTCGCGCCACGGTAGTTCCATGCCTGCTTGGAGCTGAGCGGGATCGCCTGGCGCTGCACGCCGTTCACGTACAGGTCCAGCGACGCGTCGATGCCGCCGCCGTTCGGCGCGTCGGGGATCGAGGCCCGGACCACCAGCGTGTTGGCGCTCATGCCGCTGGTGTTCGTGAGGGTCACCGAGTCGCCGGTGGCCTTCAGTTCGACCAGCGCGTAGCCCGACGCCTCGGTTTCGAGGGAGGCCGCGGTCGGCTCCGGCACGCCGGGGCTGATGGAGCGGACGCGGGCGCCGCCGCCCAGCTTCCCGGACTCGGCCTCGACGGTCGTGAACGGTGTGGTCGCGCCGGCCGTCGAGGCGTGCGGCCGGGTATGCGTCGTGACGGTGCCGGCGTGGGCCTCGTCGTGGGGGAGGAGGAACACAGCGCAGGCAGCGAGCAGCAGGGCGCCGCAGGGGGCGGATATCGCTCTTCGATACATGGGTCACGCACCTTGGGGGAGTCGGTGACGGTCGGGAGGACCGGTGGGCCGCGAGCGGGCGCGGTCCCGAGTCGCCTGGGGCCGGTGGCACACCGGTGGTCTGGGGTGGCTGGGCGGCCGGCGCCCGCCGGAAACGGTCATCGGCGGGGGAGCGGGTCACGCGTGGGAGTCCTCCCACGCCTTCTCGTACTCGGCGCGGATCTGGTCGCCGGCGTTCTTGCGCCAGTCCTTCATCACGCCGTCCCACTCGCTGAGCGGGACGCGGCCTTGCATGATGCCCTTGCGGGTGTCGTCGATGGAGGTCTGCAGCAGCCCGGACTTCTTGGCGTTGGTCTCCGAGTACAGCGGCTCGGCCGGGTTGGGCATCAGGATCGGGACGGCTGCCTTCTGGAAGGCGTACTGGGAGGCCACGATCTCCGGCTTGGCCGGGTAGTAGAGGACCTGCGGCGCGTCCGTGGCGAAGATCGTGGGCAGCGTGACCTCGTTCTGGCCCTGCGGGGTGAGGATCGGGTCGGAGCCCTGCATGGTGTGGTCAGGGCCCTGCACGCCGTACTTGCGCAGCAGGTAGCCGTCGGTCCCGAACGGGGCCGCGAGCGCGTTCATGGCGCGCAGGATCTGCTTGATGCGCGGCTTGGGGGCCTTCTTGACGACGAGCACGGCGTAGTTCGCCGAGCCCTGCCACTGGGCACGGGCGCCGCCGTCCCAGCCCGGCGCGATCATGGCGCCGAGTTCGAAGCCCTTGGTGGCCGAGGCGTACGTCGTGTAGTAGTCGTTCCACGAACTGGGCGCGTCGGGGTTCATGGCGATCTGCCCGCCGCCGAACCAGTCCTTGACCTTGCCCGTGACGCTGTAGGCGTCGGGATGCAGGGTGCCCGCCTTGGTGAGCCGGCGGACGGCGTCCAGGGACTGCTTGGCCTCTTCGGTCTCCAGGTACCAGGTGAACTTGCCGTTCTCCTCCCCCCACTGGTTGGCGCCGTGCAGGCTCTGCATCGCGAAGTTGAACGCCGTGATGGGGTCGCCGAGCGCGTACTGGTTCGCCTTGGGGTCGGTGATGTCCTCGCAGAGCTGGGCGAACTCCTTCCAGCTGGTGGGGTTCGGGTCGACCCCTTTCTTCCTGAACAGGTCCAGGCGGGTGTAGTTGGGGCCGCCGGAGAGCATGCGGGGCATCGGCAGGGCGTAGATGCCGCCGTTCATCGCGCACGGCGCCCAGGACGCGGTGGGGATGTTCGCCAGGTAGGGGTAGTCCCGGATGTTGTCGCCGGACAGGTGCTCGGAGAGGTCCTGGAAGAGGATGGACAGCATCTGCGGCGAGCGGTTGGCGCTCTGAAGGAGCATCAGCATCGCGTCCGGAAGGTCCCCGCCCGCGATGACCACGGCGAACTTGTCCGGGTAGTCGCCGACCGGGGTGATCTGGAAGTTCAGGTCGCAGCCGACGGACTTGTCGAGGGCCTTCCACATGGTGTTGCGCCCTACCGGCGGCGGCACCGGGTTGAAGATCAGCGTCATGATGTCGATGCCCGGACCCGCGGCGGGCGGTCCCTCCGGGAACGCCTTGACGGGCTGCGCCGGATAGTGCAGGTACCCGGGGGTGATGCCCTGCGGGCTGCTGGGCATCGTGGTCGGCACCCCCCGGTAGGGGATGTACGACGGAAGCTGCGCCTTGGCGTTGGCCGCGGCCTGGGAGATGGCGGGCCCGCCGTCGCCGCAGCCGGACAGCGCCATCCCGGCGGTGATGCCGGCGGCTCCGAGCAGGAAACCCCGACGGCTGAGTGCCGAAGTCACGGCAGTCTCCTCTCGGTACGCGACGTGTGGGGGGATCGGCGGGCCGGGACGCGGCCCGCGCGGAGGTGAACGCTCATCCCTTCACCGCCCCGACCATCACGCCCTTGTTCATGTGCCGTTGCAGGAACGGGTAGACGATCACGATGGGCACGATCGACAGCACCAGGATCGCCGCCTGCAGGGTCTGGGCCGGCGGCAGCGGCGCACCGGCCGCGGTGTTGACCTGCCCGCCGCTGATCGCCGCGTTGTTGACGACGTACGTGCGCAGCACCAGCTGGAGCGGCCACTTGGAGGCGTCGTTGATGTACAACATGGCGTTGAAGAAGGCGTTCCAGTAGGTCACCGCGTAGAACAGGCCCACGACGGCCACGGACGCCTTCGACAGGGGCAGCACGATCCGGCGCAGGATCGACAGCTCGGACGCGCCGTCGATCCGGGCGGCGTCGATGAGTTCGCGCGGCAGGCCCATGAAGAAGGACCGCAGTACGATCACGTTGAACGCGTTGATCAGGGACGGCAGGATCAGCGACCAGTAGCTGTTGATCAGGTGCAGTTCCTTGATCATCAGATAGCTGGGGATGACACCGGGAGCGAAGAGCATGGTCATCAGCAGCATCATGAGCACGGGCTTGTGCCCGAAGGAGCCCGGCCGGCTGAGGCCGTAGGCGAGCATGATGGAGCAGATCAGGCTCAGCGCGGTGCCCACCACGGTCACGCCGACGCTGACGAGCATCGCCTTGGAGACCATGCCGCCGGACAGCAGCGCGTGGTACGCGGTGAAGGTGATGTGGTGGGGCCACATCACATAGCCCCCGGCCTTGTTCACCTGGTCGGCGCCCGCGAGCGAGGTGGAGACGATCGCCAGGAACGGCAGCAGGACCAGGACCGTGCAGACCAGCAGGATCAGGGACTTGGCCACGCGCCAGGGCGGGGACCCCGGTGACTCCCCGGGGATGGCGCTGTAGGAGCGCCGCGGCCTGCTGCGCACCGGGTGGCTGGGATTGAGCGTGGTCATGACTGGTAGACACCTTCTTCGCCGAAGAAGTGGGCGATCTTGTTGGCGCCCAGGACGAGTACGACTCCGACGACGCCCTTGACCAGGCCGACCGCGGCGCTGACGCCCCACTGCCCGCCGATGAGGCCGTTGTTGTAGACGTAGGTGTCCAGTACCTCGCTCTGGTCCAGTCCCACGCCGCCTTGTTGCAGCAGGATCTGCTCGAAGCCCACGCTCAGCGCGTCGCCGAGGCGGAGGATGAGCAGCAGGATCACCAGGCCGCGCAGCGCGGGCAGGGTGACGTGCCAGGTCTGGCGCAGGCGGCTGGCGCCGTCCATCGCGGCGGCCTCGTAGAGGTCGTTGTCGACGCGGGAGAGCGCGGCCAGGAAGAGGATGGTGCCCCAGCCGGTGTCCTTCCAGATGACCTGGGAGGTGAGCAGCCCCTTGAACAGGTCGGGGTTGCCGATGATGTTCCAGCTGCCCATCTCGTGGGCGCGCAGGAACAGGTTGAGCATGCCGTCGTTGCCGAGCATCTGCTGGAAGAGCGCGACGACGACCACCCAGGACAGGAAGTGCGGCAGGTACAGGACGTTCTGCACCCACTTCTTGACCCGGTCGCTGACCAGGCTGTTCAGCGCAAGCGCCAGCAGGACCGGGGCGGGGAAGACGAAGATGACCTGGATCAGGGTCAGTTCGAGCGTGTTGACCAGCGCGTGGAGGAACCCCTGGTCACCGTTGAAGATGACGTCGAAGTTGTGCAGGCCGCTCCACCGGCTGTGCATGATGCCGATGTAGGGCTGGTAGTCCTGGAAGGCGATGACGTTGCCGAGCAGCGGGATGTACTGGAAGAGCAGCAGTACGACGATGCCCGGTATCAGGAACCAGAGCAGGCCCATGTCGCGGCGGCGGCGTGGACGGGACGCCCGCTGCGGGCTGTCGCCCGGCGGTGCGTCTGCCGAGGGCGGCCGAGCGGCCGGTTGGTCAAGGGTCGTCATGACATGAAAGCCCTTTCCTAGAGAGACGGGTGTCTCCGGCCACCACCAGGGCCAGGGGGGCTATATAAATTCAATGGATTACCTTACGTCAATGCTTCCAACAGGTAAATTGCGTCGGCAACCGCTCGTTCCCCAGCCAGGGAGCAGTGTCTACACTCGTAGAAAGCGCGTTCTTGCTGGTGGCGGCCGGAGTGCCCCGATCGGCGAAGTGAAAGACTTTCTCTGGCCAGCCGGGCATGCTGTCGGCCAATAAGTACTTTTACAAAAGGAGGTAAGCGCATCGTGCAACGGCCCGCGGACGTCGCTCTGACCGACCGTCAGCTCGCTGAACTCGCCGTTTGGGCGGAGGGGGGAGCGGAGCGTGCCGTCCGGGTCGGCATCGTGCGCGACGCGGCCGCGGGTGTCTCCGTGACGGAGAGCGCGCGCCGGCTGGGGGTGTCGCGCCCGACCGTGATGGCCTGGCGGCAGCGCTACGCGCAGAGCGGGCTGGCGGGCCTGGAACACCAGCCCCGCAGCGGCCGGCCGCACCGTATCGACGAGGCCGACGCGGTGGCCGCCACCCTCGCGGGGCCGCCCGCTCCGCTGCGGGAGTGGTCGGCACGGGCCCTCGCCGAACTCCTCGGCGTCTCGCACACCTCGCTCGGGAAGGTGTGGCAGCGCTGGGGCGCGCACCCGGGCGCCCCCGAGGGGCCGTTGCACCTGCCCGCGCGGGGACCGCTCAGCTGCCACCGGCCGGAGCTGCTGGGGGTGTGGGCGGCCGGTCAGGGCGCGGCCGGGCTGGCCGTCGCGGAGACGGACCGGCCCGAGCAGCTCGACACGGTGCAGGCGGGCGGCGAGGAGCGGCGCCGGCGTTACGCGGCCATGACCGTGAGCCTGCGCCGGGCCCAGATGCGCGCCGAGGACGGTGCGGTGCCCCCCGGCACGCCGCCGCAACTCGACGAGCTGGTAAGGATGTTGCCCGGTCGTATTGTCCATGTGCTGCTCTGGGGCGACACCGCGGACGTGCAGCCGCTGCCGCCGGGCGTCGTGCGCCACACGGCCTCGGCGTCGATGGGATGGGCCGCCACGGTGAGCGTGGTGGCCCAACTCGAGCTGCGCTACCAGCCGCACCGGGCCCGTGCGGCGCTCGACTCGCTCGCGGAGGCGACCCGCGTGCACGCGGGCGCGCCCGCCACCGAGCCGTTCCGGTGGTTCCGTTCGGGGAGCGCGGCCGAGGCGCCGCCGGCCAGGGCCACGCACCGCGCGTTCGACCAGTTCACGCTGGGATCGTTCAACGAGAAGCTCGTGATCGAGGCGATCCGCGTGTCCGGGGCGCTGAGCCGGGTGGAGATCGCCGAACGCACCGGGCTCACCCCCCAGGCGGTGTCCCGGATCACCCGCAACCTGCTGACCACGGGTCTGCTCGCCGAGGACGAGCGGCGGATGGCGAGCAGGGGCAAGCCACGGGTCCCGCTGCGGCTGCGCCCCGACGCGGCGTGCGCGATCGGTCTGCACGTGGACCCGGAGGTGATCACCCTGGTCCTGGTCGACCTGTGCGGGAACGTCCGCGACCGCCGCCAGTTGGCGCTGCCCCGGCCGAGCGCACCGGAGTGGTGCGTGGCCCGGATCGGGGACATGGCCCGCGCGGCCGTCGAGACGGTCGGCGCGCTCGCGGAGAACCTGCTCGGCGTCGGTGTGGCGGCGCCCGGACCGCTCGACGTCAACGCCGGGATGCTGCTCGACCCGCCGCTGTTCGAGGGCTGGGACGAGGTGCCGCTGCGCGCCTGGCTCAGCCGTGAACTCGAACTGCCGGTCCTGCTGGAGAAGGACGCGACGGCGGCCACGGTGGGCGAGCGGTGGCTGGGCGCGGCCGAGAGCTCGGGCGACTTCGCCTACCTGTACCTGGGCGCCGGTGCGGGCAGCGGCGCGTTCCTCAACGGGGACGTCTTCCGCGGGGCCTCGGGCAACGCCGGCGAGTTCGGTGTGATGACCGCCTACGCGGCGGACCGGCTCACCCCGGAGGGCGACCCCCGGATGGTGCCCGAGTGCGCGACCATGTCCGCGGTGGTCGCCGCGGCCGCCGAAGCCGGCCTGGCGCTGCCGCACACCGGCGCGCACGCGGCCGTGTGCGCGGCCGCGGCGGACGGCGACGAGCGGGCCGCGGAGGCGATCCGGCGGGTGGCCCGCGTGGTGGCCCGCGGCGCGGTCGCGATGACGGAGCTGTACGACATCGACCTCATCGTCGTCGGCGGCCCCGCGGTGCCGCCGCAGGTCGCGGAGCTCTACCTCACGGAGATCTCGGCGGCCGTCAACCGCCTGCCGGTCGCGCGGCGGGTACGGCAGGTGCGGGTGGTGTACTCGACGCTCGGCGACGCGGCGGCGGCCGTCGGAGCGGCGGCGGGCGTCTTCCACACCACGTTCGCACCGCGCCTGCACACCCACTCCGCGCAGCCCGGCCGCGGCCCGTCAGGAGCGTGACGTACGGCGGAGTGCCCGGCCGGGCGGTTCCGGCAGGCGGGATCAGGCGTCGGTGAAGTGCGCGAGCGCGGTGACGACGCGCTCGGCGATGTCCGGCGGCCAGGGGAACGAGGGGGACGCCGACCGCTGGTGGGCCAGACCGTGCAGGCCGAGCCACAGCGCGACCGCGTCGGCGGGCACGTCGGTGCTGGTCGCGGAGCCCGCCGCGACGCACGCCGCGAGGGTGTCGGTGAGCAGTTCGACGCTCGGCCGGCCGAGCGCGGCCATGTCCTCCTCGCGCACCGAACTCCCCTCCAGATCCGGCCTCCACAGCCCTCCGAACATGGCCCGGTAGCGCCCCGGGCGGGTCCGGGCGAAGTCGAGGTAGCCGTCGCACAGGGCCGTCAGCCGCTGCCGGGGCGAGCCGCCCGCGGTGTCCACGGCGCCGCGCAACTCCCGGTCCAGCTCCGCGAAGGCCTCGCGGACCACCGCCAGCATGATGGCCGGCTGGTCCGGGAAGTGCCGGTAGATCGACGGGGCGGCGATGCCGACGCGGCGAGCGACCGAGCGCAACGTGACGGCGTTGGCCGCGCCGGTCTCGTCGAGCAGGTCCACCGCCGCCGCCACGATCTCCTCGCGCAGCCGCGCGCCCTGCCCGCGCCGGTTGCGGACGCGGGCGGGTATGGCCGTGTCGTCTTCCATAGCCCTCACCTTACACAGCAAAGCTTATGGGTGTGAGTCTTGCGATCCCACGCCTCACATGCGTAGCCTTACCAGTGTTAGGTCATCGAGGAGAGGGCACGCCATGGGCAGCAGCACGGTCGCCGAGGCCGCCACCGAGGTCGTCCTGCCGGGCAAGGTCGAGCCGGAGGGGCTGGAGGTCACCGCCCGCGTGCTCGCGGCGCCCGCCGTCGGCCAGGCCGTCCTGCGCATGGACGCCACCGGGGTCTCGTTCGCCGAGCAGCAGATGCGCCGCGGCAAGTACTACGACCAGCCGCCGTTCCCGTTCGTGCCCGGCTACGACGTGGTCGGCACCGTCGAGGCGGTGGGGTCCGACGTGGACGCCGGCCTGGTGGGGCGGCGGTTCGCGGCGGTCACCAAGACCGGTGCGTGGGCCAGCCGCCTGCTCATCGACGCCGCCGACCTGGTGCCCGTCCCGGACGGCGTGGACCCGGCCGCCGCCGAGACCGTGGTGGTCAACGGCATCACCGCCTGGCAGATGCTGCACCGTACGGCGAAGGTCCGCCCCGGCGGAACCGTCGTGGTGCTGGGCGCCAACGGCGGTGTCGGCTCCACGCTCGTCCAACTCGCCCGGCACGCCGGGATCGCGGTGATCGGAACGGCGTCCGCGCGCCACCACGACGCCGTGCGGCAGTTGGGCGCGGAACCTGTCGACTACCACGACCCCGACATGTACCGGCGGATCAGGGACCTCGCGCCCGGCGGCGTGGACGCGGTGTTCGACCACGTTGGCGGCCCCGGTGCGGCGCGGTCGTGGCGGCTGCTGCGCCGCGGCGGCACGCTGGTCTCCTACGGCACCGCGGCCACGAAGGACAGCGGCGGCAACTCCCGACTGCCGGTGCTTAAGCTGTTCGCGCGCCTGACGCTGTGGAACTACCTGCCCAACGGCAAGAGCGCGCACTTCTACAACTTCTGGGCCGGCCGGCGCCGTCTCGCGGACTTCCGGCGCCGGCTGGGCGAGGACCTCACGCAGGTGCTGCGGCTGCTGGCCGACGGCGTCCTCGCGCCGCAGGTCGCCGCGCGCTTCCCGCTGTCCGAGGCCGCCTCGGCGCTGGCCCTCGCCGAGTCGCGCACCGTCGCCGGGAAGGTCGTCATCGTGCCCGACGCGAACGGGTCGTGAGCCGGAGCCGGGCGGGCGAGCCTGCGCCGGCCGGGCGCCGCGGCCCGCCCGCCGGGGCGTTCCCGTGGCCGCGTCCTCTCGGTGACGTCCCGTCGGTCGGTCCGCTCCTCGTGGGCGTCAGGCGGCCGACGACCGCTTCTGCCTCCGGTAGTCGACGGCGGCGAGGTCGTCCTTGCCGTGCCCGGCCGCGACGGTCTGCTCCAGCCGGTCCCGCACCGCCTGGAACAGGGAACTGGGGACGTCCGCCGACGCCGCCAGGTCGATGTCCTTCAAGGCCAGCCGCACCCCGAACCCGGGCGCGTACGACTCGTCGTCCATCGCGCCGATCTTCTGCAGTGCGTACGGCATCGCCAGCGGACCCGCCTCCAGCGCGCGGACCAGGGCCGCATGGTCGACGCCGAGCGCGTCGCACAGTGCCAGGACGTCGCTCATGGCCACCGTCGAGGCTGCCATCCAGGCGTTGACCGCGAGTTTGACGGCGCTGCCCTCGGCCCCCGTGCCCACGTGCAGCACGGACGAGCCGAGGTCGTCGAGGACGGGACGAGCCCGCGCGAGGACGTCCTCGGAGCCGGCGACGAGCCAGATCAGCGTGCCCCGCAGGGCGGGATCGGTGCTTCCCGAGACCGGCGCGTCGAGGTACGCGACACCGTGGTCGCGCGCCAGGCCGGCCAGGTCGGTGGCGCCGCGCGGACCCACCGTGCTGGCCTGCACCCACACGGCGTCGTCGGCGAGCCTGGCGAAGGCGGCCGACATGACCTCCGCGACCGCCGCGCCGTCACGGAGCACGGTGAAGACGACGGACGCGCCGGCGACCGCGTCGCCCAGGTCCTCCACCGCCGTGACCCCCTCTGCATGTTCCGCCGCCGCGCTCGCCTTCTCCGACGTGCGGTTCCACAGCCGTACCTCGTGCCCGGTCTGTCCGAGCCGCGTCGCCATCGCCGCGCCGAGCGCGCCGGCTCCCAGGACGGTGAGTGTCGTGCTCTGCGACATGGAAGGCTCCCTTGCCCGCGGATTCCCTTCCTGTCCATGCTCCTCCCGGACCCCGCGGACGTCCTGGCGAACGCCTGCGGCGCAGGTGCCGCGCGGCGGTCCCCGCCGCCGGCTCGGGGTGTTCGACGGCTGCGGCCCGTCCCGCCCGCTCAGGTGCGGGCGCCGCCGTCGACGCGCAGGACCGTGCCGGTCACGAAGGAGGAGCGGTCGCTGAGCAGCCACGCGGCGGCCTGGGCGATCTCGTCGGGCTCGGCCGGCCGGCGCAGGGGAGTGGCGGACCTGGTGCGGTCCACGATGCCGGGGGAGTCCGCCTCCCACGCGCGGATCATCTCGGTCATGGTGGTGCCCGGGGCGATGGCGTTGACGCGGATGCCCTCCGGGCCGTAGGTCACGGCGGCCGACTCGGTGAGGCTGTTGACCGCCCGCTTCATCGCGCCGTAGGCCGGCAGCTCCGGGTTGCCCATCAGGCTGCCGACGGACGAGTTGTTGACGATGGCCCCCGTCCCGGCGGTGGCCCGGATGGCCTGGACCTCGGCGACCATGGCCAGCCAGACACCCTTGAGGTTCACCTCGTAGATGCGGTCGAAGTCGTCCTCCGGCAGCCGGTCCATCGGGCCCGGGCGCTGGATCACCGCGCCGTTGTTGAACGCGACGTCGAGCCGGCCGTAGAGGTCCACGGCGCGCGCCACGGCAGCCCGTACGCTCACCGCGTCGGCGAGGTCGCACACCACGTACTCCGCGGTGCAGCCGGCCGCCCGGACCTCCTCGGTCACGGCCTTGAGCTGGTGCTCGGTACGGGCCGCCAGCAGCACGCGGGCGCCCTCGCGGGCGAAGAGCCGGGCCGCGGCGGCGCCGATGCCGCGCCCGGCGCCGCTGACGAAGGCGACCTTGCCGGCCAGCAGGCCCCGGTCCGCGGAAGCGGCGGCGGTGGCGGAAGCGGTGGATGCGTCGGTGGTGGGTGTGTCGTCGACGGGAATGAGGTTGTCCATGGGAACGAGCCTGCGTCCGGCCGCGGAGCCGATCCAGGCACCGGCCGTACCTGGCTGCGCGGTGCGGGCCCGGCCCACACTGGGCGCATGGACCGACGAGAACTGGCCGACTTCCTGCGCAGCAGGCGCGAGCGGATCGGCCCGGCCGACGTGGGGCTGCCGGCCGGGCAGCGCCGCCGTACCCCCGGGCTGCGCCGCGAGGAGGTCGCGCAGCTGGCGTTCATCTCGACGGAGTACTACACGCGCCTGGAGCAGGCCCGCGGCCCGTGGCCGTCGCGCGAGGTGCTGGCCGGGCTGGTCCGGGCCCTGCGGCTGTCGGACGCCGAGCGCGACCACCTCCACCACCTCGCCGGCGCGCCGCCGCAGCGGCCGGCCGGCCCCGCCCGGGAGGTGCGGCAGAGCATCCTCGACCTGCTGCGCCGGCTGCCGCAGGCCGCGGCGATCGTGACGTCCGCGACCTGCGAGGTCCTCGCCTGGAACGATCTCGCGGCGGCCTTGATGGAGGACTTCTCCGCGCTGCCGCGGCGCGACCGCAACCTCGTGCGCAGGTGCTTCCTCGGGCCGCACCCGCAGGGGCTGCGGCTGTACGGGGTGTCCGACGCGGACCTCTTCGCGCGCTCCTCGGCGCAGCGCATGCGCGCGACGGCCGCCCGCTACCCGGAGGACTCCGAAGTGGCCGAGCTGGTGGACGAACTCCTCGCCGGGAGCGAGGAGTTCCGCCGGCTGTGGGACTCCCTCGACGTGTCCGTCGAACCGACCCTGTGCAAGACGTTCCCGCACTCGCCGGTCGGCCCGGTCACCGTCGACTGCGACGTCCTCGACATCACCGACCGCGACCAGCAGGTGGTGATCTACACCGCCGCCCCCGGCTCGCCGTCCGAGGAGGCGCTCCGGCTGTTGTCGGTCCTCGGCACGCAGCGCATGGACGTCCCGCGCTGACCTGTACCTCCGCCGTCGCCGCAGATCCGAATTGTCGTACCCTCCTGCTACATTACGGCTCTGCTCGTCGCCGACCGCCCGCACTTCGCCGACGTGACGCGGCGCCCGCACGTCGTACCGTCCTGGGGGGACTTCTTCATGAGCGTCGACCACCCGCCACCGCCGGCCGGGGGCCGGAACCCGTTCGGCGCGCCGGGCTACCACCGTCCGGAGACTCCGGCCCGCTTCGTGCCACCGCCCGGCGCGGTGGAACGCAGCCACCTCGGCCTCGGTTTGGCGGTGGGCGTGCTCGTGGCGGTCGTGGCGGCGTTCGCCTACGGCGGGCTGCTGTGGGGGCTGACCGACCGTCACGGCACCAGCGTCGAGTTCCACTTCGGCGCCTTCGTGATGGCCGCGCTGGTGGGGGTCACCGTCGGCGAGGTCGGCGGGCGCGTCGTGGCGCTTCCCTTCGCGGCGGCGCTGCTCACGGCCGGCGCGGTGATCTTCGGGAGCCTGTTCGGCGCCGCGCTGATCGCCGGCGACACGGCGGCCGGGCTCGGCCACAGCCTCTCGGTCACGGACGTCTTCTTCCACCACTTCGGCGCCCTGTGGAGGGCGTGGACGCACGACTTCGGCCTGGCGCGGCTCTCCACCCTGTGCTGCTCCGCGCTCGCCGCCTACGGACTGGCCAGGTACTTCGGCGACCGATGAGCGCGGTGAGCCCAGCCGGGCCGAACGGGGAGGGGGGCCGGCCGGGCGGCGTAGACGCGGGAGCCGGCGGGCGGTGGGTGCTTCGCCGCCGCGTACGGGGCCTCGGGCTGCTCGGCCGGTCACGGGATGCGGTCGGCGATCGACGAGACGGACCGGGGTCGATGATCGACCGGGCCGGGCCTGGGCGTATCGTCCGGCAAGGGCGTGTCACGCGGGCCCGTCGGCACGGTGGTCGGGGGCAGTTCGCGCCCAAGTGCGGCCGTACGCGACGGAATTCGGCCGATCCCGGGTCCAACCGCTTCCGCGTGGTGGAGGATGGCGCCTGGGACGGGAGCGCCGGACCGCCTCACCGGCCGGTCCGCGGGGCGTACGCACCGCACGGCCCGGCCGGGCGACCTGAGACCTTACGGAACCTTACGGAGACGACGCATGCCCACCTCGCGGCCCCCGCGGGACCCTGGCGCCGACGGCAGCCGGCCGGAGCCGGACGACGACAGCGCACCGGCGGTGGTGGTCCGCCGCGCGGTCGTGATGCCCTCGGTGCCCGACGGCCCCCCGCCGGCCGCACCCGCGCGGACCGCGACCGGCGGCGCCGCGGGGACGGCGGGCGCCGGGGAACCGCCCGGGTCCGTGCAGCCCGCCGCGGGCGGTTCCGGCGGTGGGGGCGGCAGCGCTTCCGGCGGTGCTTCCGGGCAGGGCCCGGAGGGCGGGCGGCGGTCGGCGGCCCGCTCGCTGCCGGTACTGATCACGGTGGGCGTGGTCGTGGCGATCGGCGCCACGCTCCCGTTCGCGGTCACCACCTGGCAGCACCACGGCGCGGCCCCCGCCGCGCAGACCCGTGACATCCCGTCCGCCGACCCGCACGGCGACACCCCGCAGACGCTGCCGGCCACGGTCACCAGCACCGCGTCGCCCACCGCGAAGGCGTCGCCCCACGCGTCGAAGAAGCCGCCCGCGCACCCGCACCGCGCCGCCGGCACCCCGCACCCGGGAACGACCGGCAAGGCCTCCGGGAAATCCGCGCCGAAGCATACGGCGACGCCGAAGTCGACGCCGAAGAAGAAGGTGTCGACCGCGGCCGCCGCCCGCGCCCGCGCGAACGCCGCCTCCAGCGCGAGCAAGGTGCTCATCGACAACGTGACCACCCACCTGTGCGCCGACGTACCCGGCTTCGGCGACGGGACGAGCGACGGGCCGGTCAACCAGTACGACTGCGACGGCACCGACGGCGACAACCAGTTGTGGGACCTTCAGGTCGCGTACAGGAGCGGTGGCCCGCAGGGCGCCAGCCTGTTCGTGATCCGGAACCACAAGGACGGGCTGTGCATGGACCTGCCGAACTACGGCGCGGAGCCGGCCGGCACGAAGATCGAGGAGTTCGCCTGCAACCGGACGAAGGCCGACAACCAGCTCTGGTGGCTGGACCCGCGCCCGGACGGCACGTACTGGCTTCGCGACTACAGCAGCGGTATGTGCGTCAACGTGCCCGGCGTCGGCACCGGCCGCGAGGACGCCCGGCTCGAACAGGACCCCTGCGGCACCAATCCGAAGGACGACTTCCGCTGGCGCTTCCAGTGAGCCCCTCCGGCGTGGCCTGGCGACCGCCGCCTCCGGGTGCTTGACCTCGGCCGTACTCGACCTTGCCCGAAGGTGAAGGCCGACAGTGGCGGTGGAACCAAGTCGGCGAGCCAGGCGTGAAGGGCTTCGACCGCGCCCCTGTCGAGAGGAGCCCGCACCATGGACGACACCGCACTTCTGGCGGAGCAGAGGGTCTACTACCGGGCCGGCGCGGCCGAGTACGACCGGCAGTACGCGACCTACGAAGCCCTGCGGGAGTTGCTGACGGTCGTCGACGAACTCCCGATCGCCGGGGACGTGTTGGAACTGGCCTGCGGGACGGGCCGGTGGACCCCGGGCCTTGCCGCGCGGGCCCGTTCGGTGACGGCCATCGACGCGTCAGCGGAAGTGCTGGCCCTGGCCCGGGCGCGCACCACCTCCTCCTCGGTCGAGTTCCTCCAGGCCGACCTGTTCACGTGGCGGCCGCCGCGACGCTACGACACGGTGTTCTTCGCCTTCTGGCTCTCCCATGTCCCGCCGGCGCGGCTGCCCGCCTTCTGGAACATCGTCGCCGCCGCACTCGCGCCCGGCGGCCGGACGGTCTTCGTCGATGACGGCCCCGCCACGGCGGCGTACGAGGACGTCCTGCCGGACCAGCCGACCCCGGCGGCGCTGCGCCGGCTCGACGACGGCAGCCAGTACCGCATCGTGAAGGTCTTCCACGATGCCCGGACCCTCACGGACGACCTCACCGCGCTGGGCTGGTCGGTCCAGGTCCGTACCCTCGACGGGAGCATCGTCGGCGTCGCGGAACCGCCGCGTGTTGACGACCGCGCGGCCGGCCGAGGTGACACGGGGGAGTGAGGCGGAGAAGGGGCGGGTGCGGCCAAGGCCGTACCGCGGTGGGACCGGCGCCTGACGCGGGGGCGCCGTTCGTCACGGTCAGAGGCCGGGATCGCCTGCCTCGTACAGGCGCATCACCGACGACCGGAACTGCTCCGCCGCGGCCGGCGCGTCCAGGCGGCCGGCGCGGATCTGCTGGTCGGCGGCGTGGCCGAGCGCGATCGTGGCGGCGACCAGCCAGCCGGTCTCCAGGCCGGTGGTGAACTCGCCGCCCTCGCGCCCACGGCGGATCAGCGCCTCCAGGCGCTGCTCGACCGGCAGGTGGCGCGAGGCGTCCGCGTCCGGATCGCCGCCCGGCCGGCCGAGCGCCGTCTGCTCGGCCAGGAGCGTCCCGACGGCGCCGAGGAACCGGCCGAGCGCCGCGGTGGCGGTGCCCTCTTCGAGGTCGGCGGCCTCCAGCACCGCGAACGCCCTGCGGCTCAACTCGTCGCGCACCGCCGCAAGGAGCGCCTCGCGCGTGCCGAAGTGCACGTACGTGGTCTGCCGCGTCACACCGGCCTCGGACGCGATCTCGGACATGCTCGCCTCGGGACGCTCGGCAAGCACCCGGATCGCCGCCGACACCACGGCGGCACGGTTGCGCCCGACTTCCACCCGCTGACGGCGGCGCCTTATCTCTGACACGGTTGACAACCCTAACAGCCCCGCCAAGGATGGCAGTCATGTCAGAGACAACCGAACGGGCGGCACGCCGCCTCCTGATCGACTACACCCGCGACATCGCCCTGTCCGACGAGGACCCCGCGCTGATCGTGGATCGCACCCTGACCGGCGACGCGGTCTGGGTCACCGACGGCACGGAGCTCACCCGCGAGCAGTTGATCGCGCACGCGGCACCGGCCCGCAAGAACGTCACCGCCACCGGGATGCGGATCGACGAACTCCTCGTCGACGGGCGGCGGTTCGCCGCACGCTGCCGCCTCAGCGCCGAACACCGCAAGCTCGGGACCGTGGTGATGGAGTGGATGCTGATCGGCGAGGTCGCCGACGACGGAAGGGTGCGGCGCATCCGTCAACTGGGCCGGCCGTCGGCGTAGCGCGGGGCCGGCCCCGAGGCGTGAGGAGGCGTGGGGCGGCTACGCATCCTGAGCGACGGTGAGCACGATCTTGCCCTGGATGTGTCCTCGCGCGGCGCGCTCGTGCGCGGCCCGCGCGTCCGCCAGCGGGAACGTGCTGTCGATCGCGACGCGGACCGTGCCCGCGTCCAGCAGGTCCCCCAGTTCGGCGAGTTGCGCGCCGTTCGAGCGGACCTGGGCGAGGGAGACCGCGACCCCCAGCTTCGCGGCCTCCTCGTCGTCGAAGTCCCCGGGGAACACGGGGAACTGGGCGCCGCCGCGCTTGAGCGTGCGCAGGAGGCGCCTGCTGTCGGGGCCGCCCACGGTGTCGAGGACGAGGTCGACGCCGTGCACGAGTTCCTCGGGGCGACTCCTGGTGTAGTCGATGAACCGGTCGGCGCCGAGTTCGGCCAGGAACGCCTCGTGAGCGCCGGAGGCCACCGCGATGACGTGGGCGCCCTTCCCCTTCGCCAGTTGCACCGCGAAGTGGCCCACGCCGCCGGCGGCGCCGTTGACGAGCACCGTCGTGCCGGGGCCGAGTGGGACCGGGCGATGCGGCACCGGCTGGAAGGGTGAGGGGCGGTCGTGGCCGAGTGCGATCAGGAACTGCCACGCGGTGAGTCCGGCCATCGGCGCCCCGGCGGCGTGCACGTGGTCGACGCCGGCCGGCTTGCGGGCCAGGTCCGAGGCGGGCGCGGCCACGTACTCGGCGTAGGCGCTGCCGTCGAAGCTGGGAAAGCGCAGCAGGCCGAAGACCTCGTCGCCGACGGCGAGGCGGTCCACGTCGGCGGCGACGGCCTCGACGACACCCGACACGTCCGTGCCCGGAACCACCGGCAGGCTGACCGTCGAATCCGGCTCCCCGGGGATCGTGGTCAGCCCGCCGCGCAGGTACCAGTCCGGCGGGTTGACGCCGGCCGCGTGCACGCGGACGAGCACCTCGCCCGGGCCCGGCACGGGAATCGGCACCTCGTCGTAGCGCAGTACCTCGGGGCCGCCGTGCTCGTGGAGCCGGACCGCCCTCATCGTGTGTGTCGGCATCGTTTTCTCCTGCTCGCGCTGCGGGCTACGCTGAATCGGATCGGCGATCCACATAAATGGACCGCTGATCCGAATATATGGACCACTGATCCGGATAGTCAAGGGGACAGATGCGGGCGGACGCCAGGAAGAACCGTGACCACGTGCTCGCCGTCGCGGGCACCGTCATCGCCGAGCAGGGCGTCGACGCCTCGCTGCGCGACATCGCGCGCAGGGCCGACGTGGGGCTCGCGACGCTGCTGCGGCACTTCCCGACCCGCGAGGCGCTGCTCGACGCCCTGCTCCGCACGAGTTTCGACGAACTGACGGCGAAGGCGGGCGCGTTCGAGACATCGAGCGCGCCCGAGGACGCCCTCGTCACATGGCTGAGCGACTGCGTCGTGTGGGCGACCGAGTACCGGGGCGTGACCGAGCTGATGGCGGCCGCCATCGAGGACGCCGAGTCCGCGCTCCACGCCTCCTGCGTCACCCTGCGCGCGGCCGGTGCGCGGCTCCTCACCCGTGCTCAGGCCGCGGGCACGGCGCGGAGCGACATCGACGGCGCCGACCTGTTCGCGCTGATCGCCATGCTCGCCTGGCTCGGCGACCAGCCCTCGCTCGCACCCCGCGCCGATCGCCTCTTCGACGTGGTCGCGGGGGCGATCCTGACGGATGGGCGCCTCGGCGATGCGACCGAGGGGGAACGCAGCGCCCGGGGCCGCGGCTGACCGCTTCACCCGCGGGTTCGGCCGCCCGCGACACGACGCCGGGTTCGCCGGGGGAGGGGCGGGCCGTCGGCCCGCAGGCCGGTCCGGGCGCCGGGCCGGGCTCAGGCGTGAGAAACGTCGAACCGGGCGCCGACGCGGCGATGTTCACGAGGGCGCCGCCGTTCGCCGCGAGGACGAGCCGGTGCCGGATCAGGCCGGCTGGGGACAGCCGGTATTACGGCACGTTCCAACCGAGCACGACCGGCAGCCCGTGCTCGTAACCCAGCGTGTTGATCGTGCCCGGATGCGGGTGCCCGAACTGCCGCCCGGCCGACGCGTCAAGCCTGAGCCAACGCGCGGTGAGGATGCGTGACAGGTGGCCGTGCGCGACGACGGCCACGTCGCCCTGGTCCAGCAGCGGCCGGACCCGGCCGAGGAAGGCATCGACCCGCACCGTCACCTGCCCGACGTCCTCGCCGCCGTCGACGCCGTCGCGCCACAGCTCCCAGCCGGGCTTGAGCTCCTGGATCTGCTCGGCGGTCAGCCCCTCGTAGCGGCCGTAGTCCCACTCGATCAGGTCGGTGTCGGGCTCCGCGCCCCTCAGTCCGGCCAGTTCGGCGGTCCGAACCGCGCGAGTCAGCGGGCTGGTGCGGACGGCGGCGAACTCCCGATCGGCCAACCGAGGCGCGAGCGCACGAGCCGAGTCCTCGCCCGCCTCGGTCAGCGGCAGGTCGGTGCGGCCGGCATGCTGCCCGGTCCGGCTCCACGCGGTCTCGCCGTGCCTGATCAATACCAACTGGCCCATGGCCGAGGACCGTATCTCACCTCGAAGACAGGGCGAACGTCGCCTGATGCGGCGTTGGCTGGTGCGAAGGCGGCACCGACGGCGTCCAGGTCGCCGAGCAGGGTGCCGGCGCCGAGCTGACCGGCCTCGCCGCCGCCGCTACGGTCACCCCGGCCACCGGCCCGATCGGCGGCCGACCGAGGAACGGCACCAGGGCTCTCCTCGGCGGCAGTTCGGCGTCACTCCCAGCCCGCGGGGCCCGAGCAGCGCGCCGGCCAGCGCCGGACCCGGCCCCTGCTGCCGGACGGCACGCCCTCGTCCAGCGCCTCGGTGAGGGCGAGCAGCGCGGCCCGGTCCTGCTCGGCCGCCGTGCCCGAGCCCGCGCCGCTCGTCACGTCCCGCAGCAGCACCACGCCGGACCCGCGTACCTCGCGGATGTCCAGCACGCGGAAGGTCGTGCCCGGCGCGAAGACGACCTCGTCCGCGGACTCCGCGGCGCCGCCGGTGCGCGGCTGGGCGCCACCGCGCTCCAGGCGGACCCGTCGCCCGTTCTCGGACCAGACGGCGTACCGGGTGGTCGCGGTGGGGCCGCGCAGGTTCGCGGTCAACGCGCTGACCGGGCCGGGAGCGCGCAGCAGCCCGCCGGGTACGGTCCGCTCGGGCGCCATCGCGTCACCGCTCCTGAACGCGGGGCCCCGATACGGCACCATGCGGCCCAGGCCCGACGCGAGGCACGCGGCGTAGGGCAGCACGCGCGGGTCGCCCGCGCGCAGGGCGGCGCCGAGCGCGAGGTGGCCGAGCGGGCCGTCCCCCGTGGTGAGGTACAGGTGGACGGCCAGCACGTCGACGGGATGCGGTGCCCACTTGCCCATCTCCTCGGTGGCCGCACGGCCCAGCATCCGCTCGACGGCCTCCTCCTGCCCGCGCCAGACCTCGTCCGGCACCAGAGCCCGGAACGCCTCGCGCTGGGCGGCGGAACTACGGTGGCCCAGGCCGAACGACGGTGTCAGCACCGGCCGTCGCACCACGGGCGGTACGGGCGCCGGCGGTGCGGGTTCTGACGGTACGGGTCCTGGCGGTATGGGCGCCGGGGGAGCCGTGCCGGCCGGCGGCCGCGGTGGTATGGGCCGGGGCGCCGTGGACGGCTCGACGGCCTTGCCGGGTACGGCACTTCGGGTGTCGGGCGCGGGTGTGGGCGCGGGGGCCGACACGAGTGCGGGTGCGGCCGGAGGCGGAGGCGCGCTCACTGGTGCCGGGGGCGGTGCCGGAACTGGAACCGGCACCGGCCCTGCCTGACCGGCGCCCGGCGGCCGGGGCGGCAAGGGACGGGCGGGCAGCCGCGGCCCGGGCCCCTGGCGGGACCCATCGGGCGCAGGGAGCGCGGGGACCGCCGGTGCCGCCGGGAGCGGGCGGGGCCGGGCCGGGGGAGCCGGGCGGCGCGCGGCAGGCTGGGGCGGCTTGGTCCGCAGCCGCTTGACGCCGTGCTCGGACAGCACCCGGCTCAACTCGCGCGCCTGCTCCGTGCCGCAGTCGCCGTAGAGGTGGAGCACCGCGCGTTCGCGTACCTCCGGGCTGAGCGCGGCCAGCAGCGTACGGAGGGCGGGCAGTGCGGAGGAGCCCAACGGGCGGCCAGGCGTGCCCAGTTCGATCGCGGGCGCGTCCGCGTCGACCGGGCGCTCGGCGAGTGCGATCGGCGTGCCGCTCACCCGGGTCACGCGCAGCCCGGCCCTGGTCACCGCGACCTGCCAGGACTCGGAGAGCCGCAGCACCCCGGTCCGCGCCGATCCGACGCCCCTGAGCGGGGGCTGCCAGCGCAGCAGCAGCGGCGGTACGGGCGGGCCGTCGAGCTGCGGGCGGCACACGACCGACTCCACGAAGGGGCGCCAGGCGGGGGTGCCGTCCCGTCCGATCAGTACGGTGCGCACCTGGTGCGTGTCGCCGTCGGGTGACAGGCCGTCGGTCATCAGTGGCGCGCCGGTCAGCACCTCCACCTCGATGCGGAACGTGTCCGCGGCCAGCTGTCCGGCTGCGAGCAGGTCGCTGTTGCCGCCCGGGGCGAGCCGGATCGCCGAGCGTATCGGCGGCGGCAGCGGCGTCAGGGCGCCGACCACGTCGTGCGGGGTCAGCTCGACCTCGTCGCCGGGCGCGCCCACCAGCACCACCGGCCGGTCCGGGCCGACCGGTACGGCGAACGCCAGGTCGCCGGGCAGCGGAGCGGGTGCGTCGAGCGGGCGCAGCGCCACGCCCGCCGGAATCCGGTGGATCGCGGTCTCCCCGGTCGTGGTCCCCGACAGCCGGTCCAGGTCAGCCTGCCACGACGGCGCGGGCAACTGCCGTCCCAGCGGCTCGGGTTCGCCCTCGGGGGCGAACCGCCACCAGCCGCGGTTCCGGCCGGCTCCGGCGCCGCTCCCGGTCTCCTCAGGGTCCTCCGGGCGCCGCGGCACGAACAGCGAGCCGCCCGGCACCAGCAGCGCCGCCCCGTCGGGCGCGACCACGCGGACACCCCACCGTTCGACGATCCTGCGTGCGACCGCCGGCCGGTCCGCGCGGGCGGTGGCGCCGTGCGACAGCACCAGCAGCACCTCGCGGAACGAGCCGGGCCGCTGCCCGTGGAGCACTTCCTCCAGGCCCGACCAGGCCCGTTCGCTCTCGGTGCCGACCACGACGGTGACCGTGGTGCCGTCCTGCGCGGCCATGGCGTAGCCGAGTTCGGCGATCGACATCGGGTCAGGCGCGGGCTCGCCCACCGTACGCACCACGTGGACGCCGTCGATCTCCTCGACGTGGATGGCGTCCGGGTCCACCGCGTCCACGGAGCCGGGCCCCGCGCCCGCCGCCCCGCCCACCGCCTCGGCACCCTCCGCGTCCCGCCGTCCGCCGTCCGCCCCACGGCGCGGACGCGTGCCGATCCACCGTCTCACCAACCGTCACCGCATCCTGCTCGCCGATATGTACCCATGAACGCGACCATCGCGTGATTCCGCACAATAACGCAGGTGTATGACTTCCCCTCGACACCGGTGTCACACCCGCCGCAGCCGTCCGAGATCCCCTACGGACAGGGTAGTTGCGACCGCCTCCCCGCCGGCCGCCCGACGAGGTGGCGTACCGCCGTGTGCGGGCCCTCGCCGAGCGGTACTTGGACGGCTTGACCGGGTGAACGGCTGCCGCGAGGGCACCGGTCACACGCGTGCGTGCCTCCTCAGACCTCCGCCGTGGGGGAGTCGAGGCCGTGGACACGGGTGCCCAGGGTGCGGCGGGAGACTTCCGCCTCCATTGCCGGGGCGAACGCGGCGCCGTGCGGGGTGTGTTGCGGCGGGGTGCGGAGGGCCGCGGCGCGTTCCGCGTCGGCCGTGAGGAGGTCCATGTTGATCGCGGCCGCGGCGCCGACTCCCGCGGCGGCGGCCGCCGGAACACCCGCGAGCAGGTCGCTGACGTTGCCCGCCGCCCAGATGCCCGCGACTCCGGTGAACCCGGAAGCGTCCACGGCGAGTTGCTCGCCCACACCCCGGTGATGGTCCCGCAGCGGCAGGTCCAGGCCGTCGAGGAACCCGGCGCGCGCGACGAAGGAGGGGGCGACCACCAGGTGGCGGACGGGCACGACCGCGCCGGACCCGAGCAGGACCCCGGCGAGGTGGTCCTGGTCGTCGATCCGCAGACCGGTCACCGGGCCGTCCACCACCGCGACGCCCAGGCCGGCCAGTTGTTCCCACTGCTGGTCAGTGAGTTCGGGGCCGCCGTTCGGGAACAGCGTGACGTCGTCGGACATCTGACGGAACATCAGTGCCTGGTGGAAGCTGCCCAGCACGCCGATCTTCGTGTCGCGGACCTCCCAGCCGTGGCAGTACACGCAGTGATGGACGTCACGCCCCCACCGCTTCGACAGCCCCGGCACGTCCGGGAGTTCGTCGACCAGGCCCGTGGCCACCAGCAAGCGCCGCGCGCGCACCTCCCGCGCGTCCTGCGTGATCACGCCGAAACCGTCGTCGCGCCGCTCGATCCGGCTGACGCGCCCCGCGACGACCCGGCCACCGTAGGAGGCGACCTCCGCGCGGCCGAGGCGCAGCAGTTCCAGCGGGGAGATCCCCTCACGCCCGAGCAGACCGTGCACCCCCACGTCCTCCGCCGGGGCGTTGCGCGGCTCGCCCGCGTCGATCACCAGCACCGACCGGCGCACCCTGGCCAGGTTCAACGCGGCCGACAGCCCGGCCGTCCCACCCCCGATCACCACGACGTCCCAGGTCGTCCCGTCCACACGCGCCATCTCTCGCTCGCTCATGCCCCCACCCTGCGCGCACCGCGGTCACATGAGCAAAGGGGTGTGCTGTTCCGGCAAAGCGGGATACCGGCCCGCCCTCGATGACGGCCAATCGCCGGCGCCCGTCCTCTGACCGGAAAGGCTCGCCGGGTTGGTGGTGCTGGGCGGTGGGATGGGCGGCGACGTCGTGCCTGCTCGTTCGGGGGTGCGGTGGTCGAACCTTGGCCACCCCAGCGAACCGATGCGTGCAGAGCGTCCGCCCCGGATTCGGGTCTCCCTCAGTCGGGTCGGTGACTCGGCCGCTCTCCGCTCACCACGTCCTCCCGGTACCGGGGAATCCCTCGCACCTATGTCCTGATCAGCGGTCTCCTGCCTGCTGCGAAGGCCACCAACTGTGCCACCAACTCCCGCTCCTCTTCCAAGGAGTTCGAACTGTCCTCACCGGACCACTGCCTCCACAACCCGCCTGGAGCGAGGAACGGTTGCGCGCAGCTGGTGCCGAGCACGCCGTCGAGATACAGGAGCGCCCCCATGGCCCGCCGCTGGCAGTGCGATTCGTCGTCCTCGTCCAGGGGACGGGGAACGAGAAGGGTCTGGTCCAGGTAGCTCCGCAGCAGTTCCGCATCCTGCTCTGTGCCGAGGCGGGCCAAAGCCGTGCAGTAGTCCCAGCCGTACCCGCACGCGGTACCGCTTTGCAGGTCCTGGGCGATTCGGTCGCGGAGGTCGGCGCGCCGTCCGACCGCGATGAGCCACGAGGCGGCCAACTGCTCGCGCCAGCCTCCCGTGTCCAGAAGCGACGTCAGATCTTGAGTGCCGGCCCTGCGCGCGGACCGGCGCAGCCGGTACTGGAAGAGCCGCTGCCGGGGTCGCGGCCAGCACAGCACCTCGCCGCGCAGGTGCAGATAACGACCGCCGTGGCCGACATAGCGCCGGATCAATCGATGCAGGTAGCGGTGCTCAGGGCTGCCAAACCTCCCGCGCAGGAAAGTCGCCGTGTAGTCCCGCAGACCGCCAAGGTCCACTCGGACCATCCACGCCGCCGCACGGAAACGCGACCTGTACCCCCCAATTGCCTTGACCACAAAGCCCCCTACCGCTTGCCGACCACCACGGTGCCCCACACCATCAAACAACGCCCATGGCAAACCATCGCGGGATGCCGCGCGGCCTCTCGCTGGGGCGGCCACCCGAGCATCGAGCAGGATGCCGCTGAACCAGGCACGTTCGGGGTCTCACATGGCGATCCCGGCGCCGCAGTGTCCGCAGCCGAACCGCATCCTGACTACGGGTGCAGCTTCTCGCGCTTCGCCAGCATCGCTACGTACTTTTCGATCCGGCGCGCCCGGGTCTCGGCCTTCTTGGCGTCATGAATCCGGTAGAGGACCGCGTAGCGGTTCTGCCGGTCCAGTGTCTCGAAGAACTCCGCCGCGGCCGGCTCGGCGGCCAGTGCCGCCCTGAGGTCGTCCGGCACCGTGGCGGTCCTCGCGCCGTCGTAGGCCGCTTCCCAGCGGCCGTCTGCCTTGGCGCGGTCGACCTCGGCCTGTCCCGGCGGACGCATCCGGCCCTGCTCGATCAGGGCGGCCACCTTGTCCCGGTTGGCCTTGGACCACTTGCTGCGCGGCTTGCGCGGGGTGAACCGCTGGAGCCACCACTGGTCGTCGAACTTCGCCTTCTGGCCGTCGATCCAGCCGTAGCAGAGGGCCACGTCGAGCGCCTGGGCGTAGTCCAGCGCGGCGACTCCGGGGCCCTTCTTGCGAAGCTTGAGCCAGATGCCGGGCGAGACGGCGTGGTTCTCGCCGAGCCATGCCTGGAACGCCTCGGCGGATTCGAATGCGACGATCTCCAAGTCCTGAGTCACCCCAGCAGCGAACCACACCCGGCCGATCATCGTGAGGCATTCGGCACGGCCTCGGATGCGGCATGCCGGCCCCACCGTCATCCAGGCCGCACGGGATCTGCATCGGTCCTGGCCGACCCTGACGGCAGCCTTCCGCACGCAGGCCCGCGTGGCGAGGCATTGACCGTCCTCGCCGCTGCCCTGGGTCACCCGGTGCAGCAGGTCCGGGCTCACGTCGACGTCCGCAACGGTCCGCCGGACATCACGAGTTCAAGCTCAGTGGGGGGCGCTCGCGGCCGATGTGTCCCGGGGGAGCGGGGCGGCTTCCCGTGTCGCGGGGGCACCGAAGCGGGCCAGGTAGTGCCACACCTTCTTCAGGTCCTGCGGGTCGTGGGTGCCGGTGGCGGCTGCCGCCGCGATGATCGCGGGGTCGAGTTGCCCGTCGACCGCGATCCGGGTGCCCAACTCCATAAATAGCGGCCCCCGGTAGTCGGGATGGCGCCGCAACTCCGCGACGGAGAGCCGGAATCCGGCGTGCCACTCCAGCGGACAGGGCAGCGCCCGGGCCTGCTCCTCGACCGCGGTGTTCCGGTAGCAGGCGTCGAGGACGAGGGCTTCGACGTCCCGCGCCAGCAGGACGGGACCGTGCACCTGGGCCTCGACGTAGTCGTCGAGCGCGTCCTTGTCGTCCGCCTCGGCCAGCGCGATGAGCGCCATGCGGCCCGCGACGCCGAAGTCGGAAGGCTCGCAGAAGCTGTCCGGGTAGCAGAACGTGGTCCGGGCGACGGCGCCCGGGGTCAGCCGGAAGTGCGCCGAGCCGAACCGCGGCGCTCCGCCGGTGGATCGGCGGCGGAAGTCGAGCGCCCCGTACACCGGCCGCTGCTCGGGCGGCGCGTCGTCGTACGCCCCGCCGAAGATCCGGCTCTCCCAGCGCCAGCGGTCGCCGCCCGGACGCGCGGTCAGGCCGCCGTTGCTGGTGCCGGTCACGAACTGGGAGCGGTACACGCCGTCGGCGGCCAGCCGGGCCAGGATCGGCAGGCCGTCGTACGCCCGGTCCGGGTGGAAGTTGAGCGTCACCCGCAGCCGGGGGTCGACCGGGCCGCCGGCCGAGCGCTCCTCGACGTGCCGCAGCGCCCGCTGCGCGGGAGTGGACGGCGGGTCGCTGATCGTCATCCCCGTAGTCTGCCGGGCCGGCCGCCGTACGCAAGGGAATTGCGGCGCCCACGGTGGGCAGCCCGGCCGCACGAACCCACCGGGGCCGCCCTTTCGTGCACCCAAACGGGGTGTCACCCGAATGGAGCCGGCCCCCAGCGGTCGCCCGCCCGCTCCCACGATCCCGCACTGAGCTGCGCGGATGCCGGACGCGCGCAGGTGACACGCGACGCGGAGCGCCCGGTCGGCGCACGCCCCCGGATGCGGCGCCGCACCGCCTGAACTTGTGTGACGGCTGTGAGCGAGCGACCACGAGCGGTGCGCAGCGGCGCCGCGTTCGAAGTCCTCTGGAGGAGACCCATGCGTGCGATCACCACCCTGCTCGGCGCCGCCGTCCTGGCCGCCGGCATCGCGCTGGCCGCGCCGGCCGCCCACGCCGCCCCCGCGCTGCCGCGGACCACCCCGGCGTGCGCGAAGGCGGTCGCCGCCGCGGACAAGGCGCAGTCGGACTACGACGCGGCGCTGGCGGACTACAAGAAGCAGGTCGCGGGCGGCGGCCACCCCGGCCAGGCCGAGCGGGACAACCTGTCCTCGCTGGAGAACAACGTCAACGTGACGGCCTCCTCCGCGGCCCGGGTGTGCCCGGACGCCAAGGTCCCCTCGGGTGCCGTGCACACCGGTGCCGGCAGCACCAGCGAAGGGGTCGACGGCACCGAGATCGCCGTAGGCGCCGGGCTGATCGTGGCGGTGGGCGCCGGTGCGCTGATGCTGCGCCGCCGTCGCGGCGGCAGCACCGCCTGACGGTCACCCGAGCGAGCGGACCGAGCGAGCGGACCAGACCAGGCGAGCAGACCGGGCAGGCACAGCCATGGACGACCGCACCCCCACCCCCGGCGGCACCGCGCGCCGCATCGCGCTGACCACGCTGGCCACGGTGCTGATCGCCCTGGGGATCACCCTGATCGGCAACGGCGCGCGGTCGCGGACCCCGCCGCCGCAGCCGGGCGCCGCGCAGGCGTTCGGGGCAAGGTCCGGGGCCCGCGGCGCCACCGGCTCCCCGACACCCACGGCCGCGCCGCCCCCGCCGCTGCCCCCGTCGGCGCCGACGACCGTACGCATCCCCGCGATCCACGTGGCCGCACCGATGACCGGCCTCGGCCTGGAGCGCGACGGCAGGCTCGAAGCGCCGCCGGACGGCGACCGGAACCTGGCCGGCTGGTACCGCGACGGCACCGCGCCCGGCGCCGTCGGCACGGCGATCGTGGCCGGCCATGTCGACACCGAGCAGGGCAAGGCCGTCTTCTACGACCTCGGGGCGCTGCGAAGGGGCGCCACGGTCGAGATCGGGCGGGCCGACGGGCGTACCGCGGTCTTCACCGTCGACGCCGTCGAGGTCTACCGCGCCGCCGCCTTCCCGGACCGCGAGGTCTACGGCAACTCCGCGCGCCCCGAACTGCGCCTGATCACCTGCGGCGGCGGGTTCGACAAGAAGCGCCAGGAGTACGAGGGCAACGTCGTGGCCTACGCCCACCTCACCGGCACCCGCCCCTGATCCAGCGGGCGACGTCCGGGTCAGGACGGCCCGGGTCGGCCCGGTGATCCGGGTGGTCCGGGTCGGCCCCATTCAGGCGGCCAGGTGGTCAGGTGGTCAGGGGCGAGGCGAAGTGCCGGAAGCCCTCGCGGGTGTGGTGCAGGGACCACAGGGTGTCGGCCAGGATCTCGGGGTCGTTGTGCGGGTCACCCGGGGTGATCGCGCCGGGGATGATCAGCTGGGCGGCGTGGATGCCGGCGTCCGCGAGGGTGTCGTGCAGGAGTTGGGCGTAGACGCTCTCGGCGGCGAAGGCGATGGAGGTGCCGGCGCGCTCGGGGAGCGGCTGGACGGCGCTGCCGCCGTTGACGAACAGCAGGGTGCCGCGGCCGAGTTCGCGCATGCCCGGCAGCACCTGCCCGACGGCCGTCGCGGGACCGTAGACCGAGAACTCGACCGGCCCGACCAGGTCGGCGGCCGTCGTCTCCAGGATGGGCTTCATGAAGTCCCGGTGCGGGACCGGGCTGTACTGGAGCACCTCGATGGTGCCGAGCGCGGCCGCGGCGGCGTCGAGCGCGGTGGTCAGCGCCTTCGGGTCGCGCACGTCGGCGGCGAAGCCCCGCGCGGTCACCCCCTCCCCGCCGAGCTCCGCGGCGAGGGCGTCCGCGTGCTCCTGGGCGCGCGAGATGACGGCGACGTCGAAGCCCTCGCGGCCGAACCGGCGTGCGACGGCGGCTCCGAGACCGGGGCCGGCTCCGATGATGGCGATGGTGGTCACGGCTTCTCCAGGCGGTGTGGGGTGCGGGTGCGGTTCGTACGGTACGGACCTGCCGGCGGTAACGGTGGGAGTGACCGGCGGCGGGAACTCTGCGCCGGGAGCCAGCGGTCAGGGGCGCGGGCGGACCGCGAGCGTGGTGGCCCGCGCCTGCTCCGACACCATCGCTGCGACGTACGGCCCGGAGGAGCCGTACTTGCCGCGGTAGGCGGCGTCCACCCGGTCGTTGAGCGTCGGGTCGTCGACCTCCGCGAAGGCGACGTCGCGCTCCACCCCGCCGGCGCTGATCCGGCCTGGCCGGCCCGGGCGGCGCGCCACCAGCTGCCCTGCCGGCCGCGGTAGGCCCGCACGTACAGCTCGTCGCCGTCGCGGACCACCCAGATCGTCGTGGGTGCGCGCCGGGTGCCGTTCGTGCGTGCGGGCGCGATCGCCAACTCGTCGGCCTCCCCGATCCTTTGGAGTTCGTCGTGCGGCCAGCTCGTCATGGCGTCGGCTCCTTCTCGGTCGGCGTGGGATGCGGGTACGGATGCGGGTGCGGGGGCTGTACGGGGTCGGGTGCGGTCAGGGGAGCAGCAGCGTCTTGACGGCGCGCCGTTCGTCCATCGCGCGGTAGCCCTCGGCGACCTGGTCCAGCGGCAGGGTGAGGTCGAAGACCTTGCCGGGGTCGATCCGGCCGGACAGCACCCGCTCGATCAGGTCGGGCAGGAACGCGCGGACCGGGGCGGGGCCGCCGCGCATGGCGACGTGGGAGAAGAAGAACTCGGTGCCGTCGACGGCGACGCCGTGCGGGACGCCGACGAAGCCGACGTTGCCGCCGGGGCGGGTGGAGCGCAGGGCCTGCTGCATCGACTGCTGCGTGCCGACGCACTCCAGGACGGCGTCGGCGCCGATGCCGCCGGTCATCTCCTTGATCCGGGCCACGCCCTCGTCGCCGCGTTCGGCGACGATGTCGGTGGCGCCGAACCCGGTGGCGAGCTTCTGCCGGGCCGCGTGCCGGCTCATGGCGATGATCCGCTCCGCGCCGAGCTCCTTCGCGGCGATCACCGCGCACAGGCCGACCGCGCCGTCACCGACGACCGCGACCGTCTGCCCGGGCCTGACCTGCGCGGCCACGGCCGCGTACCAGCCGGTGCCCATGACGTCGGAGCAGGCCAGCAGGCTCGGCACGAACGCGTCGTCGGGCAGCTCGGGGGTGGCGACGAGGGTGCCGTCGGCCAGCGGTATGCGCACGTACTCGGCCTGGGAGCCGATGGCGCCGACGGGCACCCGGTGCAGGCAGTTGCTCTGGTAGCCGTTGAGGCAGTTCGGGCAGGTGTTGTCCGAGGCGAAGAACGACCCGACCACGAACTGGCCCGGCTTGACCAGCTCGACGTCGGCGCCGACCTGCTCGACGACACCGACGTACTCGTGGCCCATCGGGGTCGGCCCGGTGACGGGGTTGACGCCGCGGTAGTCCCACAGGTCCGACCCGCACACGCAGGTGGCGACGGTGCGGATGACCGCGTCGGTCGGCTCGACGATCGTCGGGTCGTCGCGCCGTTCCAGGCGCACGTCACCGGGGGAGTGGATGACGGCTCCACGCATGATGATCTACCCTGCCTTCTTGATCGTTTCGGGGTTGCGTTTCGGGGGTTGCGGAGGGGGCGCGGCGAGGGAGCCGCGGGGGCCGGTCGCCCACTCAGGCGCGGGTACCCGCGCGGGGCCCGGCGTACTCGGCGTCGCTGACGTGTTCCAGCCAGTCGACGTCGTCGGTCTCCCACAGTGCGAGGTGCACCATGAACCGGTCGGGGGCGGCACCGTGCCAGTGCTCCTCGCCCGGGCGGGGTCCAGACCACGTCCCCGGGACGCGCCTGGAGGATCTCACCGCCCCGGGACTGGATCAGCGCGATGCCCTCGACGATGTAGAGGGTCTGGCCCAGGCCGTGGGAGTGCCAGGCGGTCCGCGCGCCGGGCGCGAACCGCACCGTGTTCGCGCGCACCCGGGAGGGTTCCTCGCCGCGGTGGACCACATCGGCCCACGCGTCGCCGGTGAACCACTTCCCGGGAAGCTTGGCGGTGGGGGGTGCGGCGAGCAGTTCCATACGACGGTTCTCCCTGCGGGTTTTCAAGTGCGGGTGCGGATTGGGCGCGGCTACGGGCGCTGCCTGCGGTACGGGGACGGGCCCCGCACCGGCGCGCGCCCGTTCAGGCGGTGTCCTCGACGAGGGCGTGCAACCGGTTCGCCGCGGTCATCGCGGCCGGCCAGCCGGCGTAGAACGCCAAATGGGACAGCGCCTCGCCCAGCTCCTCGCGGGTGAGCCCGTTGTCCCTCGCCAGCTTCAGGTGGAAGCCGAGCTGCTCGGTGCGGTACAGCGCGGCCAGCACGCTCACCGTGACCAGGCTGCGGTCGCGCGCGGACAGGCCGGGCCGCTCCCACACGTCGCCGAAGAGCACCTCGTCGGTCAGCTCCACCAGCTTCGGCGCCACCGAGTCCAAGTGCCGGGGTGCGGTCTGTCCTGCCATCGCGTCTCCTCGCGTCGAAAGGTCGATCGGTCGAAAGGTCGTCCCGGCGTCGGAGCGCCGCCGGGACAGGTTCCCCGTACGGGTCCTCCGTGGTGCCGCCGTAGGGCGTCCGTGCGGTGCCCGCCGGGTCGCCGGACCGCTTCACCATCGAGGTAACCGCAGGTCATGCCGGTGAGGAAGGACCTGCTGTTCCAGGTAATGACAGAACCCCTCAGCCGCCGCGGGCCGGCCGTAGCCTGGAGGGCATGGACAGCAGGACCAGCGGGGCCGGCCGGAGCGACGTCAAGGAGTTCCTGGCCACGCGCCGCGCGAGGATCACCCCCCAGCAGGCCGGGCTGCCCGCGTACGGAGGCAACCGGCGGGTGCCGGGACTGCGCCGCGAGGAGGTCGCCCTGCTCGCCGGGGTCAGCGTCGACTACTACGTCCGGCTGGAGCGCGGCAACCTCGCCGGTGTCTCCGACAGCGTCCTGGACGCGATCGCCCGGGCCCTGCAACTCGACGAAGCCGAGCGCTCCCACCTGCACGACCTCGCCCGCGCCGCCGGTACCGGCCCGCGCCGCGGCACCCACCCGGCCCGCCGCCAGGTCCGCCCCACCATGCTGCGGGTCCTGCACTCCATGACCGGCACCCCGGCCTTCATCCGCAACGGCCGGCTGGACATCCTCGCCGCCAACACCCTCGGCCGCGCCCTGTACGCACCGCTGTTCGACGCACCGCAGCGGCCGGTCAACACCGCCCGTTTCCAGTTCCTCCACCCCGACGGGCCCGACTTCTTCCCCGACTGGGACACCTCCGTCTCCACACCACCGTCGCCCTGCTGCGCACCGAGGCCGGCCGCGATCCGTACGACCGGCACCTCACCGACCTGATCGGTGAACTCGTCACCCGCAGCGAGGAGTTCCGCACCGCCTGGGCCAAGCACAACGTGCGCCTGCACCACACCGGCACCAAGCGCTTCCACCACCCCGTCGTCGGCGACCTCACCCTCGACTTCGAGGCCATGGAACTGCCCGCCGACCCCGGCCTGACCCTCACCAGCTACAGCGCCGCCCCCGGCACCCCCTCCGCCGACGGCCTGACCCTCCTGGCCACCTGGGCCGCCACCGAACCGGCGGCCCGAACCGAGCAGACCGCGCCCTGACGCGCCCGCGGCCGTCAGCCGCCGCAACAGTCACCGCCGGTTCGGGCGCCTTCGGAAAACCTGGTGCGCCCCGTGCCCGCGTTCGCCAGGCTCGGGGCCATGAGCCCGAGGATCACCCGCATCAACCCCGACCGGCTCCACCCGACCCCCGTCTACCACCACATCACCGTGGTCGAGGCCGGCCGCACCGCCCACCTCGCCGGGCAGTGCCCGCTCGACCCCGACGGTGTGCTGGTCGGTCCGGGATCGCTCGACGCCCAGATCGACCAGGTCGCCGCGAACGCGCTGGCCGCCCTGGCCGCCGTCGGCGCGGAACCTGACGACGTCGTACGCTCCGTCATCTACGTGTGCACCGACGTCACCGAGGTCCTGGGTGCGGCCTGGCGGCGACTCACCGCTTCGGCGATCGGCCCGGCGTTCACCACCGCGAGCACCCTGCTCGGCGTCAACCGGCTCGGTTTCACCGGGCAGTTGGTCGAGGTCGATCTGACAGCGGCGCTGCCGTGACCCGC
Organism: Streptomyces sp. NBC_00448; assembly: GCF_036014115.1. NCBI lineage: Bacteria > Bacillati > Actinomycetota > Actinomycetes > Kitasatosporales > Streptomycetaceae > Streptomyces > Streptomyces sp. NBC_00448. The sequence continues at coordinate 289,061 of NZ_CP107913.1, read as the reverse complement.
GGTACGTTCACGGGATGAAGCCCGAGGTGCGGATCTGGTGCATGCGCCACGCCGAGTCGGAGAACGTCACCAGCGGCACCGCCGGAGCCGTGCCGAGCGTGCCGCTGACGGCCCGAGGCCGCGGTCAAGCCGCCGCGGCGGGCCGCGTGTTGGCCGCCGAACGCCCGGTGGCGATCTACACGAGCACCGCGCTGCGGGCCCGCCAGAGCGGCGAGATAGCCGCCCAGGGCGCGGGCGTGAGCGCCGCCCCGCGGGCGCTGCCCGCCCTGACCGAGGTCGGCATCGGCGCCCTGGAGGGTTCGCGAGATCCCGCCGTCCACCAGCTCACCGCCCAGGTGCTGCACGCGTGGGTGGTCGAGCGGGACCTGGAGCCGCGGGTCGCGGACGGCGAGAGCGGGCACGACGTCCTCGCGCGTACGACCGGCGCGTTCCACGACATCGCCCGCGCGCACCCGGGCGGCACCGTCGCCGTCGTCGGGCACGTCGCCTCCCTGACGGTGGCCCTGAGCCACCTGTGCGGCCTCGGCGGCGCGGTCTGGGGCGCCCCGCTGCCGCACGCGGAACCGTTCCTCGTCAGGTACGACCACGAGCGCCGCGCCTGGCACTGCCCCGCGTGGCCGTGAGGCGGCGCGCCCCGATCGAGGCCGGGCGGCGTTGTCGGTGCCGTGTGGTTGCCTGGGGAGCGGAGGCAGAAGCGGCCTCGGCGGACCGGAAGCGGGAGCGTACGCGATGGCGGAGCGGAACCGGGTCACACCGCTGGGCGACATCGCGGCATTCCCGCTGCGCGGAGCCTGGACGGGGAACCGGGGAATCCTGCACGAGGGCCACCGGGTGGTCCGCTTCCACGCGAGCGACGCCTGGCTGACCTGCGCCCTGGACTTCCGGGGGCGGTGGAACCCGCAGTGGCGGCCGCACCACTACACGTACCTGTACTTCCACGACGAAGCGGTCGCGCTGGCCGCCGGGCACCGCCCCTGCGCGGAGTGCCGCCGCGCGGACTACACGGCGTACCGCGACGCCTGGAGCCGCGCGCTGTCCGTGCCCGTGCCGTCCGCGCGCGCGATCAACAGCCGGTTGCACGCCGAGCGGCTGCACCGCGGCACCCACCGCCGCCGCCTGCACGCACTGCCGTGGTCCGGCCTGCCCGACGGCGTGTTCGCCCTCCTCGACGACGGCACCCCGGCGCTGCTGAAGGGCGACGCGCTGGTGGAGTGGAGCCCCGACGGCTACGGGCGCCGGCGCCGCGTGCCGTCGCTCGGCGCGGCCACCGTCATCACGCCGCCCTCCTCCGTGGCCGCGCTGCGCGCGGGGTACCGCGCCCAGATCGACGCCTCGGCCGGGCGATCCTGACACCGGGTGCGGGTCGGGCGCCGGACAGCGGGGCCCGAGACACCGGGCACCCGGTCCCGGCGCGACCGGGCATGGCGCGGCCGGGCCGTCACGCGGCCTACGGCTCCTCGCCTACTGCTCCTCCCGGTCGGCGAGCACCTCGTCGAGCGAGCGGCGGTGCTCGGCGGCCAGCGCGGGGTTGCTGTCGTGGTGCTCCGCGATGCTGATCAGGGACTTCCAGACCAGCCAGCCACGGGCCCTGGCCCAGGTGTCGCGGTCCTGGCCGACCGCCGCGCGGAACGCCGCCCTGCTACGGCCGCGGAACATCGTCCACGCGACGACGAGATCACACGCCGGATCGCCGACCCCGCAGGTGCCGAAGTCGATGACCGCGGCCAGCCGGCCGTCCCTGACCAGCAGGTTGCCGTGGGCGATGTCGCCGTGGAACCACACCGGCGGCCCCTGCCACCGGCTGGTCAGCGCCTCGTCCCACAGCCGCTCGGCCCGCTCGGTGTCGACCCGGCCGCGCAGCGCGGACAGCACCCGGCGCGTCTCGTCGTCGTAGTACGCGGGCGGCGCGCCGCGATGGAAGCTGTGCGCGCCGGCCGCCGGGCCCCCGGTGGCGTCGATCTGCTGCAGGGCACGGAGGAACCCGCCCAGTTCGACGGCGAACCCGGTCAGGTCGCCGATCCGTTCGGGCCGCGCGGTCCGGCCCTCCAGCCAGCTGCGCACCGACCACGGGTACGGGTAGCCGCAGCCCGGCTCGCCCCTCGCGAGCAGGGGTGGTACCGGAACCGGCAGCTGCGGCCCGAGGACCGGCAGCCACCGGTTCTCCTTGTCCACCGCGGGGACGTAGCCCTCGGCGGTCGGCAGCCGCACCGTCATCCTGTCGCCGAGGCGGTACGTCCGGTTGTCCCACCCGTCGACTGCCACCGGGGTCACCGGCAACCCGGACCACCGCGGGAACTGCTCGGCGATCAGCCGCCGCACGAGCGCCGCGTCGATCCCGGCCCGGCCGTCGTCGCCGGGCGCGTCGTCGCCGGGTCGGTCGCCGCCTTCGCCGGGGGAGCCGCCCCGTACGTTCTCGATCATCCAGGGATCGTGGACGTGGCGCCCGTGCCTGCGCAACGGCTTTTCCGCCGGCCGCCGCTGCCATCCTGGACCGTGACCGGCAGGACGGGGACCGGCAGGACGGGGACCGTCAGGACCGGGACCGTAGGACCGGGACCGTCAGGACGGGGTGCGGGTCTCCGCGACCCGGGTCACGGCGAGGACCGCCATGTCGTCGTGGCGGGTGTGCCCCGTCCACCGGTCGACGTCCTCGGTGAGCGCGTCGACCAGGTCCCGCGGCTCGTCGAAGCGGTGGCCGGCCAGTGCCGAGCGGCACGGATCGTAGAAGACGCCCTTGCGGTTGCGTGCCTCGGTGACGCCGTCGGTCACGAACAGCACCGTCCCGCCGGGTGGCAGGTGCCAGGAGTCGGCGGGGTGGGCGGTGCCGTCGTCGGACACCGGCGACAGCCCCATGCCCAGTGGATACGCGGGCGCGGCAGGCAGTAGCGGCTCGAACGACCCGTCGCTGATCAGATACGGCGGCGGGTGGCCGCGGTTGACCACGTAGAGCGTCCGGCCGTCGGGGGTCACCTCGGCGAGCAGCGCCGTCGTGAACTCCTCGGTCGGGTGGTTGAAACTCTCCCGGGCGGCGTTCCGCGCCAGCGCCTCGTCCATCCGGCGGGCCAGCTCCGGCAGGTCCGGCGCGTGCTCCGCCTCCTGCCGGAACGCGCCGATCGCCACGGACACCGCTCCGACCGCCTGCATCCCCTTGCCGCGCACGTCCCCGATCATCATCCGCACGCCGAACGGCGTCTCCTGCACGGCGAACAGGTCCCCGCCGATCCGCGCCTCCGCCTGCGCCGCGGTGTACGTCGACGCGACCGCCAGCGGTCCGGCCCGGGCCGGAGGCTGCGGGAGCACCGCGCGCTGCGCCGCCTCCGCGACGGCCGTGGCCCGGGCGAGGTCGCTCACCTGCCGGCCCATCAGCACGTTGACCACCAGTGCCAGCACTCCCACCACGCCGACCACCGCCAGGTCGACCAGGCTCGACAGCCACGCCCGGTCCTGGTCGAAGTCCAGCCCGATCGACGCGGCGGAGGCGAGCACCGCGAACACCACACTCGTACGGAACGACAGCGTGGCCGCGGCGACGAGCGGAGCCGCGGCCAGCAGCGGCAGCCCCACATACGGTTCCGGCCCGAACACGTCGAGCAGCGAGCCCGACACCAGCGCCAGCGTGGCGAGCGTCCCGGGCACTCCGGGTGCCCTCCACCATCCGGCCCGCACTCCCATCGCCCGTGCTCCTTGTGGCGCCTGGTTGCCGGGCGCCGCCGCGGCCGCCCCCAGTGCCCGCCGCGGGCACCTGCTCATCCACCGTAGCCCCTGGTGACAGCCCCGCAAGCCCGGCGCCACGCACCCAGGCTCGTCCCCTTGCCCCGAGGGTGCCTCCGCCCGCGGGGCCGGGGGACGGACGGGGCCGGGCGCGGCCCCCGCCGAAGTGGGGGACGCGCCCGGTTCGTTCACCGCCGCTTCAGGCGGCGGGGTGACTGATCACCTCATCCGCTCATCCACTCATCCGCCGAAGCTGATCGCGAAGAGGTGGACGGTTCCCGACGCGCCGGTCACGGGGAGCGTCACCGACGCCACCGTCTTCGTCGCGTCCAGGGGCACCTTCACCGAGAAGACGTACGCCTTGACGTTGTCCTTGCCGCCGCTGCCGGTGTTGCGGTAATCGGTGGTGATCGCGGTGGTGTTGCCCGGCACCGGCTTGCTGCCGGCGCCGTTGAGCGTCCAGTCGGAGAACGTCACCGTCGCCTTGGCGGTCGTGCCGTCGGTGTAGGTGACGGTCAGCGCGCCGGGGACGCCGCTGCCGTCGGTCGGAGCGTTGGTCGCCGACCCCAGCAGTCCGAGGTACGCGCCCGACGTGCCCGCCGGCTGCGGCAGCGTCTGGCCCGCCACCTCCAGGTTGTCCGGCTGTCCCGAGGCGATCGCGGGCCAGGTGTAGTCGAGGCCGTCGGCGCTGACCTTCGCGCCGCCGGTCGCCCCGGCGGCGGCCAGCGCGTTCTGCGAGTACGCCCAGCCGCCGTCGTCGAACCCGCCGGAGAAGTGCGTGGCGTCCGGGTAGATGCCCTCGTTCGTCTCGTACGGCCACAGCTCGCCGGGCTTGGCGACCGCCACCCCCAGGGTCGCGCTCGCCAGCGCCGCGCCGCCGCTGTGGTCGGTCACCGCGAAGGCCACCGCGTACGCGCCTTCGGTGTCACCCGCGGTCACCTGCACCTTCGCCTCGGCGCTGCCCGACGGCGGCACCGTCAGCGAGCCCGAGGAGGTGCCGAGCGTCACTCCCGACGGCGCGGTGGCCGCCCAGTCGGCGGTGACCGCCTTGCTGCCGAGGTTGGTCAGCCGCAAGGTGGCCTCCCCTGAGCCCCCGGGCGCGACGATCAGCCCGTCGCTGCTCGGGCCGGTCGCCGCCAGCACCCGCCCGCCGCCGGTGGCGTCGGACGGCGGAACCGCGTCGGCCGCCGAAGCCCACGACGTGTTCGGCACCGTGTTGAGGCTGTAGTCGAGCGTGCCCGCCTTCTCGAACTGGCCGAAGGTCAGCCAGGAGTCGTTCCACGCCTTGCCCTTGACGTCCAGCGACTGGACGTACGGCGCGTTCGTCGCGGCCTGCGGGGCGTTGATCGCGACCTGCTTGCCGTTGCCGAGGGTGACCTTCGCGACCGGGAAGACCGGACTGCCCAGCACCAGCGTGTCGGTGCCTGGCGTCTCCGGGTACATCCCCAGCGACGACCAGACGTACCACGAACTCATCGCGCCCAGGTCGTCGTTGCCGAACGACCCGACCGGAGCGTTGAAGTACAGGTCCTGCTGCGCCTCGCGCACCGCCGCCTGGGTCTTCCACGGCTGTCCCAGGTAGTTGTACTCCCAGGGGATCTCCAGGCTCGGCTCGTTGCTCAGGTCGGCGTTGGTGCCCGACGGATCGGCGATGTCGCTCAACAGGCTGTCCAGGTACGACCCGTAGGCCGCCGTGCCACCGCGGGCGGTGATCAACTGCTGGAGGTCGAACGGCACCATCGGGGTGTACTGCGCCGAAGTGCCCTCCACGAAGCCGTTCGAGGTGCCCGGCGTGAAGCCGCCGGCGAACTGCCCGTCGGAGTTCTTCGCCTGCATGTAGCCCGTCTGCGGGTTGAAGACGTTCATCCAGTCCTGCGCGCGGGTCGCGAACTTCTTGTAGTCCGCGGTCTTGCCCAGCGACTTCGCGAAGGACGCCAGCGCGTAGTCCGCGCTGTCGTACTCCAGTTGGGTCGAGACCGGGCCGTAGAAGTTGCAGCAGGAGTACGTGCCGTCCAGCGGCAGGTAGCCCTTCGCGTCGCGCACCGCCTCGCCCGGGCGGTCCTGGTTCGGCGCGGTCGCCTCGTGCTCCATCGCCGACAGGGCGTGCGCGGTGTCGAAGTTGCGCACCCCGAACGCGTAGGCGTCGGAGATGATCGAGGTGGCCGGGTCGCCGACCATGACGTAGCTCTCGCCGTTGTTCGACGCCCACTTGGGCAGCAGGCCGGTCTGGTCGTAGCCGTTGAGCATCGAGGTGACGATGTCACCGGTCTGCTTCGGCGCGACCATCGAGATCAGCTGCGTCTGGGAGCGATAGGTGTCCCAGCCCGAGTAGTTGGCGTACTGGGCCTTCTGACCCTTGGTCAGTTTGTGGACCTGGTCGTCCATGCCCATGTACTGGCCGTTGTCGTCCGAGAACACGTTCGGGTGCAGCAGCGCGTGGTAGAGCGCGGTGTAGAACTGCACCTGCTGGTCGTGGCTGCCACCGCCGATCCGCACCTTGTCCAGCACGTCGTTCCACGCGGTGTGGTTGGCCTTGCGCATGGCGTCGAAGTTCCAGCCCTTGACCTCGGTCGACAGGTTGGACTTCGCGTTGCCGTCGCTGGTGTACGAGATGCCGACGGCCGCCGTCACGGCGGCCTTCTTCGCCGTGTCGAACGTGAGGTACATGCCGTTGGCGCCGGTCACCGGCGGGCCCGCCGTCGCGGACGTGGCCGCGGACGAACTCTTCGGGCTCGCGGTGGAGTTGTCCGGGCTCGCGGAGGGCGAGGCGCCGCCGCTGGGGTGGATCTTCGGCGATGCGCTGCCCGGCACCGTGAAGTGCTGCTCGTGCAGCGGGGTGTTGGAGTGCGTGGCGAGCTTCTGCTGCGGCCGGCCCTCGCTGAGCTTGGTGGCGTCGGGGTTGATGGTGCTGCCGACCCAGGTTCCGCTCGCGGTGAAGGGCTGGTCGAACTTGATGTCGAAGTGCAGCGTGTAGCGGTTGGCCGCGCCGCAGAAGTGCCCGCTGTCCACCGACCCGCTCACCTCGCGGTCGCCGACCACCTGCACCCGGGTGCCGTCCACCTGCGAGGCGCCGCTGCTCAGCTTGAGCAGCAGGTTCGACTGCGTGCCGGCCGGGAAGGTGAACCGGCCCAGGCCCGCGCGCGTGGTGTCGGTCAGCTCGGTCTTGACCCCGGCGGAGTCGGTGACGCCGTAGTAGCCCACGCCGGTCTGCTCGTCGTCGTGGCTGAACTGCGAGGACAGGTTCGAGAGGTTCCCCGACAGCGCGCCGGTGACCGGCAGGATCGGCACGTCGCCGGCGACGTCGCAGCCGGGCCCGGAGATGTGCGTCAGGCTGTAGCCCGAGATCTTGCTGTCCTTGTACTCGTAGCCGCCGCCCTGCGTCCGGTCAGGGGTGGTGTCCGGCCCCCACTGCATCATGCCGAACGGCATGTCGGGCCCGGGGAAGGTGTTGACGGCGCCCGAGGTGCCGATCAGCGGATTGATCAACGCGGCCGGGTCCGCGACGAGTTGCGGCCCCGACGCCGCGTCGGCGCCGGTGAGGGACTGGATCGGGAGCGCTGCGATGCCCAACAGGGACACCACGGCGAGGCGTTGACGGAATCTGCTGCTGAAACGGGCCCGGTCGGGGCGCCGTTGTCTGACCATCGGTTGCCTCCGCGATTCGTGCGTCACACATGGGTGTGCCAGGGACGGGTGGCGTCCTCGATCGACAGCGGCGTCGTACGGCTCACGGACTGACAACGTTGCCAATCTGCACGAGGCATGAGTAGAGCGCGGACCCTGAGGGCCTGTCAATGACCCAGGAGGAGTCTTCACTCCCGTCGCTCCCACCCCGCGCACCTCCCCAGGCGTGTCGCGACCGCCCGCCGGAGGGTCCGCCGACGGTTTCGGCGGAGGTCACCTCGCGTGTCGCGTCGGCGCGGGGGAGCGGGACCTCCGGTGGGGCACCGCCCGCCGAGGGGCCGACCGCGCGGCAGGACCGTCGTGGCGCGGGGTCCACCCGCGACCCGCTGCGGTGTGGCCGAGCCGACCGGCGCCGGGCCCGACGAACCGACGCGGTGGGACGAGAGCTGTGCGGATCGCGGGGCGACCGCCTGCTGCTCCATCCCTGTGGTCATCGAGGAAGGGGCGGCTCCCAAAGCGGTGGATTGTGAAGTGTTCCGGTCGGTAGGCTTCCCGCCTGCCGATCAAGAAGCCGAGGGACGCTCATGGGCTCAGAGGGACACGTCAACGCTGCGCGGAGCAAGGTCTTCGGTGAGGTGGCCGAGCTCTACGATGCCGCCCGCCCCGGCTACTCGCCCGCGATGGTCACGGAGGTACTGGCGTACGCGGCTCTCGGGGACCGTGCGGCTGTGGAGGTCGGAGCGGGTACCGGGAAGGCCACCGTGCCGTTCGCCGCGCTGGGGATTCCGCTGGTGTGCGTCGAGCCCGACGCCCGCATGGCCGAGGTCCTGCGACGCAACACCGCCGGCTGTCCGAACGTCCGGGTCGAGGTCGGCGACTTCGAGCGGTGGCAACCGGGCGGGCGACACTACGGGTTGCTGTTCGCCGCCTCCGCCTGGAACTTTCTGGACCGAGACCGGCGCTGGGACCTGGTCCACGCCGCGCTCGCCCCCGGCGGTTCCGTGGCGCTGATCAGAAACCCTCACGGGATACACGACCCCGGACTGCGTGCCGAACTCGCCGGCATCGGGGACCGTCACGGCATCACCGGTTCACCGCACCGCTTCCTGGCTTCCGACCTCTCCGGCGACGAGCCCGGGAACTGGGACCAGGCCTGGCCGGATACCGAATGCCGCCGGGACGGCCGCTTCACCGACCTGCGATCGGTCCGATTCCGGCAGGATTTGCGGTACGACACCGACCGCTACCTCGGCCACCTCGCCTCGCTGTCCGCCTATCGCATCCTGCCCCACGACCATCGCCGGCAGGCACTCGCCGAGGCCGGACGCCTGCTCGACGCCCACGGCGGCGGAATCGACGTACTCCAGGTCACCGACGTCTTCCTCGCCCGCGCCCTTTGAACTACGAGGCGTTCGGGAGCGGTCGGCCGCCGGGAGCCGATGACCGGGGACTGGAAGATCGGGCGGCTCGCCAGGTAGTACGGGGCGACGTCGCGGCGGGCGGGGCAGGCTGGGCCCTGCGGCGGGTGAGGCGCAGCCGGGTCCCCAGTGGGTGAGCCCCCGTTCGACGCGGAGCACAACGCGGGATCAGCTGCCGGCCTCGTCGAACTGCTGCGGTGACCGCGTGCCAGCGGTCTCGCGCGCATTTACCTCCGAGGGAATTGGTTCGACGTCGTGGCTGCCGCAGACTCCGAGTCATGACCAGTTACCAGATCCATACCGCCGACACCGCGTCCGAAGCCGCGAAGGAGCCGCTGACGGTCTTGCAGGGGGCATTCGGGTTCGTGCCGGCCGCGGCCGGGCTCATGGCGAACTCGCCGGCGTTGTTGAACACCTTCTTCTCCGCGTTCGGGCACTTCCGGGGCGGCGGAACGTTCGGCCCGGACGAACGGCAGGTCCTGCTGCTGTCCAACGCGGTCGCCAACGGCAGCGAATGGGCGGTCGCGTTCCACACGCTGGAGGCGCTCGCGGACGGGGTCGAACCGGCGGTGGTCGAGGCCCTGCGCCGCGGCGATCTGCCCACCGACCCGCGGATGGCGGCGCTGTCGGCGCTCACTCGCGCGTTCATCGACAAGCGGGGCCGGCTCGACGAGGCGGACGTGGCGGCGTTCACGGTGGCCGGCTTCACCGAGGGGCAACTGTTCGAAGTGATCACCGGGGTGGCGATCTCCACGATGACGAACTACACCGCGAACGTGGCCCGGCCACCGCTGGAGGTGGCGGTGCAGCCGCACGCGTGGACTGCGGGATACTCGAGCGGTGTCTGACGTCGGTCACCTGCTGAAACACTGGAGGAGCGCCCGGCGGTTGAGCCAGCTGGCCCTGGCCGCCGAGGCCGCGGTGTCGGTCCGCCATCTGTGTTTCCTCGAGACCGGCCGTGCGAACCCCAGCCGGGCCATGGTCCTGAAGCTCGCCGAGGTGCTCGACGTACCCTTGCGCGAACGCAACACCCTGCTGCTCAAGGCCGGGTTCGCGCCCGAGTACCCGGAGTCCGAACTGGACGCGCCGTCGCTCGCCGCCGTCCGAGACGCGCTCGACACCATCCTGACGCAGCAGGAGCCCTTCCCGGCTCTGGTGATGGACCGGAGCTGGAACATCCGGCACACGAACGCCGCCGCTCGCCGCTTCTTCGCTTTCCTCCAGGACGGGCAGGCGAAGACAGGTCCCGGACCGGCGAACGTGCTGCGCCGGATGTTCCACCCCGACGGCGTCCGCCGGCACGTGACGAACTGGCCGGACGTCGCCGAGGCGCTGGTCCGGCGCGCGCGCCGGGAGGCGATCGGGGGTGTCACCGACGAGCGTGCCCAGCGGATTCTCGACGAGGTGCTGGACTACCCCGGGGTGCCGGCCTCCCTGCGGTCGCTCGACGCGGCCACGCCGGTGCTGCCGATCGTGCCGATCCGGTACGCGCGCGGTGGCCGGCGGTTCGACTTCTTCTCCACCGTGACGACGCTCGGGACACCGCAGGACGTGACGCTGCAGGAGTTGCGCATCGAGTGCTTCTTCCCGATGAACGACGAAACCCGGTCCCACGCGCGCCAACTCGCTGAGGCAGCGCAGCCCTGACCCGAGCGGCGCTGGAGCAGCCCTCGACGTCTGGACGTGAAGAGCTTCGACGAGAAGGACTGGGGTCGGTGACCGGCGTACCTCGGCGACCGTGCGGGCAACGTGCTTGTGAGCGTTGGGCGCACGGTCGCCGTCTTCGACGACCACGCAGCAGGCGCAAGCCGAAACGAAGGGAGCGGGCCGTGCAGGAGCAACCGCTGATCGTGGTGATGGTGTCGGACGACCCGCGCTGCCGGCCGGTGCTGCGGATGGCGGCGGCGATGGCCTGCCGATACGAGGGGATGGTGCTGCCGGTGCACATCAGACGGGAGTTCGTGCTGGTGGGCACGCCCGGATTCATTCCGTATCAGGAACCGGGCGCCCACGAGGCGGCCCACGCACGGGTTGCCGCGCAGGTCCGGGAACTGGCCGGACCCCTTTCGGAGTTACGGCTGCGCCAGCTGCACGGCGATCCTGCCGCCGGCCTGGCCCGTATCGCCCGGGAGGTGCGGGCCGACCTCATCATGGTCGCTCACCCGCCGTCGTGGCGGGGAGTACTGGCGCGCCGCATGGTCCGCAGATTGCTGCGCAAGTGCCGGGTCCCCGTAGTCGCGGTACCGGTGGCCGACCGGGAACACACCACGCTGCGGCGGCTGCGTCTGGCAGTGGGGCTTGAGCACCAGTCCACATCCGCGGATCGGGAACTGACCCGGTTACTGTCCGCCGGGGGGCACGGCAGGTCGGACGGTTCCAGGCGGCGGCATGGGAGTTGAGCGACATCGCGCCCGTTCCGCGGAGCAACCGATGCGACCGTTGACGCTGGCTTGGGTCAGCCGGCACTTGGAGGTCGGCGAGCGGATCGTCGGGAGCGAGGTGTTGCACGGCGGTATCACCGCCGAGGTGCGGAAGTTGACTGTCGGCGCGCGGGACGGGCGTAGCCGTGACCTGGTGCTGCGGACCTTCGTGGACGTGGAGGACGCGGAGGACTGGTTGGACCGGGAGTCCGTCGCGTTGACCCTGCTCGTGGGGACCGGTGTGCCGGCGCCCGGGCTGGTCGCGGTCGATGCGACTGCCGCGTACTGCGAGTTTCCGTCGCTCCTCATGACGTGTCTGCCGGGCCGGACGGTCCTGGATGACGAGGGAGTGGAGCGGCGCGTTTCTCTGCTGGCCCGTCAACTCGTGGCGATCCATGCGGTACGCCCGGTCGAGCGGGTGCGGGGGTATGTGGCGTTGACGACCGCCGATACGGTCGTGGTTCCGGAGGGAGCCGAAGCGGCGGTGTGGGCTGCGGCGGTCGACGTGATCCGCGGGCCGGCTCCGCGCTATGAAGGGCGGTTCCTGCACCGGGACTTCCAGCCCGGCAACGTGCTGTTCGACGCGCCGGTGTCAAGCCCGGCAGGGGTTCGGATCGCCGGTGTCGTCGATTGGGCCGGGGCCTGCTGGGGTCCGGCGGACCTCGATGTCGCGCATTGCTGTACCAATCTCGCGCTATTGCACGGTCCGGCGTGGGGGCTGAGGTTCGCTGCGGCGTACGAGGAGGCGGGTGGTGTGCTGGCCGCGGCTGCGAGTGAGCGGTTGTACTGGCTGGTCCGGGACGGGTTGGCGGCGTCGGAAGAGGTGCGGCAGGTCTCGCGGCCGTGGCGGGAGGCGGGGCAGACGGAGCTGACGACGCGAGCGGTGGAGGAACGGCTGGACGCGTATGTCACCACCCTGATGGACACGCTGGGCTGAGCCGACGCGGTCCGGGCCGCGGACGAGCACACGGCCGGGCCGGCCCCCTTCCGCCCGACAGCGGAGTCGTACGGCTCACGGACTGACAGCGTTGCCAATCTGCACGAGGCATGAGTCGAACGCGGACCCTGAGGGCGTGTCGATGACCCCTGAGCACTCTTCACTCCCGCCGCTCCCGCCACCCGCACCTCCCCAGGCGTGTCGCGGGCGCGGCGCGGGTGGGTGCGCCGGCGGCTTCGGTGGAGGTCACGTCGCGTGTCGGGTCGGTGCGGGGAGAGCGGGGCCTCCGGCGGGACGGTCGCCCGCCGAGGGCCGGTCCGGGCGTGCGAGGCGGAGCGGGGCCGTTGGGCCCGAGCCGACGTTGTGCTCTTCGGGCAGGGCGAGAACGTCGGGTTGGTCCATTCCCTGTACAAACGGGCAGTCCTGCCCTGTGCACACGGGCAGTCTTGCCTTCTCAGGATGGCCAGAGCCCGTGCGGATATGAATAATCACCTGCGGATGCCTGGCAACCGCAGGTGACGAGTGAGCGATGCCGCTCATCCTCCGCAGAGCAACAGAGGAGATATTCCGTGAAGAAGATCGCCAAACGGCTGTTACTGCCAATGTTGACAGCGCTCGCCGTTGGGGCTTCGCTCACCTTCGGTGCTACGGGTGCGTCCGCCATCAGCCCGGTGAACTGCGGTCCGAGCGACTACCTGACGGTTGACTGGCACGGCTGGGGGGACGGTGGCGAAGCGTGCTTCGCCAACGCCGGACAGATCGACTACTTCCCCGGCTCCAGCTTCGTCACCCGGATTTCGACAGGCAACAACCTCGTGCAGTGGTACGGGGACGGCCGGTGGCAGCCTCCCACGCCGATCGGCAAGAACACGGTCTTCACCTGGCCGAACAACCCGGGCGGGGTCAACATTACCTCCATCAGGATTCTCTGAGCTTGTTGTTCGACCTCCGTCCCTGGAAGGCCATGCGGGTGCCCGTTGGCTGCTGACGGTCGATGCGACGGCGGTGCGGCCTTGATGTGGTCATGTGCGGTGCCGAGACGCTGTTGATCATGCCAAGGCCGCGAGGGTGAGTCTGCCGCCCGACACCGCCGCACCTGGCGGCCGGCGAACGGATCGCCGCCGGTGGCGGTGTCCACGCGCGCGACCGGCTCGCGCGGACACCGTACGGGCGTCAGGGCTTCGCGTACTTCAGCGGCCGGACGTAGAAGTCCCCGCCGAGGGCCCACAGCCGGGTCTTCACCATGGTGATGCGCAGGGCGAAGAAGGCGCCCGGGTCCAACGAGCCGACGTCGGCGCCGCGCCAACTCACCTGATGCCAGCCGTCCGGCCCCTCGGTGAGCACGCTCCGGCCGGCCTCGAAGCCCGGCTGGACCACGGTTCCGTTCCGGTCCGTCAGCGCGACGGAGATCGAGCCGCCGTGCTCGATGTCGGCGAGCAGGCGCAGGTCCTCGCCGTCGAAGTCGACGATGCCCAGGGCGGGATTGGTCCGGTGGACGCCGTCGGCCGACTCGGCGTAGCTGCAGCCGGTGACCCGGCCCGCGGTCGAGTACGGCTTCCCGGCCCGCTGGTCGACGGGCGTGCTCGACGAGGACGGGTCCACGACGAACAGCGGGTAGTAACAGCGGTACCTGCGGTGCTCGGGGTCCCAGAAGACGTTCGGATAGCCGTTGTCGAATCGCGGCTCCCACGGCGGCGACGGGGTGTCGTACAGCCCCTCGCCGAACTGGGGGTTGTTCGCCGTGTCCTTGACGAACGTCCCACCGCTCCTACGCGCCGTGGCACCTGCTGCGCCACCACCTCCCCGACCTCGTCGCCGAGGGCACCGAACTCGCCACCATCCTCCGGGCATGGGGCGACGGCCGCCGGCTCGAGGGCGTGCCGTCCGAGATCGGCGCGATCATCGACCGCCACGGCCGGCACGCCCTCGTGCTGGACGACTTCCACCGCCGGCTGCTCGACGGGAGCAAGCGCACCCCGTTCCCCGCCGCCGAGGTCGGGCGGGCGCTCGCCGGCGGGCGGGCGCCGCGGGAGGCACCGCGCGCCCGTTGACCCCGCCGGCGCGGGCAGCCCCGGAGTCACTCGCCCGGCGCCGTCAGGGCGTAGTGCAGCGTCGCGTAGTGCTTCCTGCGGTGCACGAACGGCACCAGGACCCCGTGCAGGAAGGGGTACTTGAGCGCGAGGGACTTCGCGGCGCGGTCGGCCTCCTCCCCGGTGACCAGGGTGGCCCGCGCCTCGACCGCCGGGCCGGTGGGCCTGCCCCGAAAGGTGGACGGCGCGATCTCGACCCGCGGGTTGTTCCGCAGCCGCTTGACCTTCCACGCGGCGTCGTAGGTGCGGAAGAAGGCCCGCTCCCCGTCGACCACGATGTTCACCGGCGTGCCGACGGGCGTGCCGTCCTTCTTGTACGTGGTCAGCAGGATCGTCTTCTGCCGGACGAAGGGTTCGAACGGGGTACGGGTGTTCGTCATCGGATGCCTCCGCTGCTTCTCGCCCGCGGGTGTGCGGGCCTTGCGCAGGTACGACAGGGGCGGCGGTCCCGTTGTGACATCGGCCGGCACCGGTCGGCTCCGATCGGCGTGGGTGCCGTATCCGCGGGGGCGCGAAGCGCGTCGGCGCCCGCCCAGTGCTGCCGGGCGGGCGCCGACCGGACCGGACGTTTCACCGTGAGCGGTGGTCGGTCGCGGTCTGCTACCGGTCGTCGCGCTTGAGGGACTGCATGGAGCGGTCCTCGTGCTCGACGAGGTGCTCGTCACCACGGTCCTTGGTCTCGTCCGCCTCGTGGGCGCCGCTCTCCTTCGAGCGCCGCTCGGCCTCGGCGGCCTGCCGCGCTCGCTGATCCTTGTCGCTGGATTTGTCCATGTCGCTCACTTCCCGATGGGAGTGCGTACTCCACCACCGTATGACCGCGACGGGCCGCCCGCCCACCGCGGAATCGCGAAGGGCGCCCGGCCCTTCTCCAGCACGACGCGGAAGGTGCGCGGGCCTGCGGAATCACGGGTGAACCCGCGCGCGCCGACCCGGGCAAATCCGGGCGATTCGCCGTCGCGTGTCTACGATTTCCGAGGGGCCGGGATCACGGCTCCGGATGAACGTGGGCCGGGAGGTCGCGGGTGGACGTGTCGGGTCCTGCCATGGTGGGCCGCCGCGGGTTGCTGGGCGCGGCGGCCGCCCTTGCCGCCGGCGGTGCGGTGACAGGTCTTGCCGTACCCGCCGCAGCCGATGACGCCGCCGCCGTACCCACCCCCGCCGTACCCACCTCCGCGGGAGCCACCCGGGCAGAGCCGCCGGTGTCGATCCGGCCGGCGGATTCCCGCTACGCCAGCCTGCTGCGAGGCGACAACTGGCGCTTCGTGGGGACACCGGACGAGATCCGGGTGGTCGAGTCGACGGACCAGGTGGTGCGCGCGGTGTCGGACGCGGTGGGTTCCGGCCGCCGGATCGCGGTGCGCAGCGGCGGACACTGCTTCGAGGGCTTCAGCGCGGAGCCCGGGGTGCGTCTGCTCCTGGACCTCTCGCCCATGGACCAGGTCGGGTACGACCGCGACCGGGGCGCGTTCGAGATCCGGCCGGGGGCCACGCTGGGCCACGTCTACCGCACGCTCTTCACGCGCTACGGCGTGACCGTTCCCGGCGGCGGCTGCCCGCAGGTGGGGGCCGGCGGGCACGTGTGCGGCGGCGGATACGGGCCCCTTTCGCGGAGGTACGGCTCCGTGGTGGACCACCTCCACGGCGTGGAGGTGGTGGTCGTCGGCCGCGACGGCACCGTGCGTACGGTGACCGCCACCCGCGAACCGGACGATCCGCACCGCGACCTGTGGTGGGCGCACACCGGCGGCGGCGGAGGCAACTTCGGCGTCGTGACCAGGTACTGGATGCGCGCGCCGGGCGCCACCGGCACCGATCCCGCCCGGCTGCTGCCGGCCGCGCCCGCCAGGGTCCTGGAGTGCCTGGTCGTCTGGGCGTGGGACGAGCGGATGACCGAGAAGGCGTTCACCACACTGCTGCGCAACTTCGGGACGTGGCACGAGCGCAACAGCGCACCGGGCACACCGCAGGCGAATCTGTACGCGATCCTGCAAGCGGCGCACCGCAGCGCGGGCGACTTCCGGATGATCGTCCAGATCGACGCGGACACGCCGGGCGCGGACGACCTGGTGACGGACTTCGTGTCCGCCGTCACCGCGGGCACCGGGGTCGAGCCGGCGCTCGACGACCGCCGGACCATGCCGTGGCTGCACCCGATCACCTGGCCGGGCGCGGGCGAGGCCGGCGACGTGGTCAGCCGCAGGTACAAGATCAAGGCCGCCTACCTGCGCCGGTCGTTCACCGGCGGGCAGCTCGCGACGATCCACCGGCACCTGACGAACTCCACCGGGACCGCGGCCGGCAGCCTGGAACTGATCGGCTACGGCGGACAGGTCAACGCCGTCAGGCCCGGGGCGACCGCGGTGGCCCAGCGCGACTCGGTCATGAAGGCCGACTTCCACACCGTCTGGACCGACGAGACCGACGACGCGGCCTGCCTGGCCTGGGTCCGCGCCTTCTACCGCGACGTGTTCCGGGACACCGGCGGCGTCCCCGTACCCGGCACGGTCAGCGACGGCTCCTACATCAACTACCCGGACACCGACCTCGCCGACCCCGCCTGGAACACCTCCACGACGCCCTGGCACACCCTCTACTACAAGGCCGGCTACCCGCGCCTCCAGCAGGTGAAGTCCCGCTGGGACCCCCTCGACGTGTTCCACCATGCCCTCGCGATCCAGCCCGCCTCCTCCGCCCCCGAACCACCCCGACTCCGCAGGTGACCGCGCCGCCGCCTCAGCGCTCCGCGCGGGTGGAGGAGGGGGAGGCGCGGGGCGGTGCGGGGCGGGGTGGGGAAAACGGGTCGCCGGGCGGGGGCGGGCTCTGGGAGGGTGAAGGGGTGACAGGATCGTTCGTACCGGGACTCGCGCTCGCAGAGGCGTTCCACGCCGAGATCGTCGGGCCGCTGCTGGATTCCGCGCTGGGATCGGTGCCGTACTCCGCGGGCCTGATCGGCGCCGGCTCGGAGGTGCAGGGGTACGACACCGAGCGCTCCACCGACCACGCCTGGGGCCCGCGGGTGCAGGTCTTCCTCGGCGGCGAGGACTTCCGTGCCCGCGCCGCCGATCTCACCGCGCTGCTGGACCGCGAACTGCCCGAGGCGTTCGGCGGCCACCCGGTGCGCTGGGAGTTCCCGCCCGGGACGCCGGCCCGGCACCGGGTCGATGTCATCGACCTGGGCGCGTACTTCGCCGAGCAGCTCGGCGCGGACCCGGCCGGCGGTGTGCCGGTCTCCGCCTGGCTGACGACGCCGACTCAGACCCTGCGCGAACTCACCGCAGGCGCCGTCTTCCACGACGGGCTCGGCCGGCTCGCCGCGTACCGCGAGCAGCTCGCCTGGTACCCGGACGACGTGTGGCGCCACGTTCTCGCCTGCCAGTGGATGCGGCTGTCCCAGGAGGAGCCCTTCGTCGGCCGCTGCGGCGAGGTCGGCGACGAACTCGGCTCCGCGGTGGTGGCCGCCCGCCAGGTCCGCGACCTGATGCGGCTGTGCCTGCTGATGCACCGGGTCTACCCGCCCTACGGCAAGTGGCTGGGCACCGCCTTCGCCGCGCTGCCCCGCGCCGCCGACCTCACCCCGCACCTCACCGGCGCGCTGTCCGCCGGCACCTGGCGCGCCCGCGAGCGGCACCTCTCGCCCGCCTACGAGGCCGTCGCCGCGCTCCACAACGCCCTCGCCCTCACCGACCCGCTCGACCCCTCGGTGCGGCCCTTCCACGACCGCCCGTTCCTCGTGCTGGACGCCCACCGCTTCACGCACGCGCTCACCGCCACCATCGCCGACCCCGCCCTGCGCGCCCGGCCCCCGATCGGCGCCGTCGACCAGTACGTCGACAGCACCGAACTCACCGCGAGCCCGAACGCGGCCCTGCGCCACCGCCACGTCCCCTACGTCCCCTACGCACCGGCCGGCACCACGGGCACGACCCCGCCCACGACGTCCTGAGCCGGGCCGCGTCCTGGACCGCCCACTCGTCCGTACGCCCCGAGGCACCGCCAGGGCCGCCTCGCACCGGGCAGCGCGGACGTACTCCGCGCTGCCCGACGCCACCGCCCGCTAGAGACCCGCGTGGTCGGCCTTGACCTGGTCGCGGAGGAAGTACTCCTCGATCTCGGCGGGGATCGGCGGCACCTGGACCGCTCCGCCACCGCTCCGGATCGACTCCGTTCCCGCGATCCCCGCTGCCACCGACTGCCGGGCGGCGACCGGGGACGTCATGGTCGGGCCGCCCTCGACCGCGAATCGGATGAACTCGGAGATCAGCATCGGATCGGCCCCGCCGTGGCCGCCCTCGGCCGGAGGCACCTCGATGATCTCGTCGGCCTCTTCACGATAGGCGTCGGAACGCTTGTTCCAGAGCTTGATCGTGCTGCCCTCACCGTCGCCGAAGTTCTCCAGCCGGCCCTCGGTTCCGATGACCGTGTAGTTGCGCCAGTAGTCAGGCGTGAAGTGGCACTGCTGGTACGAGGCGAGCACGCCGTTGTGCAGCACGAGGTTCGCCATCGAGATGTCCTCGACGTCGATCTCCGGCGCCAACTCCCGCTGGGCGGTGGGCGGCCAGTTGTTCGTGTCGTACCAGTCCCACATCCGGCGCCCGGAGTTGTCCTGCCGATCGGTGATGTCGCCGTACACGCTCAACGACCCGATGGCCGACACGCTCGTCGAGTAGCCGCCGGCCAGCCAGTGGATGATGTCGATGTCGTGGGCGCCCTTCTGCAGCAGGAGCCCGGTGGACTTGGTCCGGTCGGCGTGCCAGTCCTTGAAGTAGAAGTCGCCGCCCGCGGAGACGAAGTGCCGGCACCAGACGGCCTTGACCTGGCCGATCCGGCCGGCCAGGATCGCGTCCCGCATGGCCTTGATCACCGGCATGTGCCGCATGTTGTGCCCGATGTAGAGCCGGGTCCCGGTGCGGTACGCCGTCTCCAGGATCAGGTCCGCGCTCTCGATGGTGATCGCCATCGGCTTTTCCAGGAACGTCGGCACCCCCGCCTCCAACGTCCGGACCGCATGCTCGGCGTGCAGGTAGTCGGGGGTCAGCACCATCACGGCGTCGAGATCGAGGGCCAGCAACTCGTCGATGTCGGCCATCACCTGGACGCCGTCGCCGATCTTCTCCACCGCGTCGGTGCGGCCGCGTTCGTCGCTGTCGCAGACGGCGACCACCCGCGAGCCGTTCCCCGGGTTGTGGGCGTAGCGCCACAGGCTCGACCTGAGGCCGAAACCGATGATGCCGATGCGTGCGTCCATGTGCGATGACTCCTCGTTGCATAGCTTGGTGACCGGAACGGCCACCGGGGTACGCGCCGGGTGCGGCGGCCGGTCGGTCGCCGCACCCGCGCGCTACGCGTCAGTTGCTGGTCTTGCAGGTGATCTGCGTGCGGTAGATCTGCATGTCGCCACCGGCGGAGTGCGGCTTCAGGCACGCGTCGTGCGCGATGTACATCACCTGGTAGTACAGGGGCTGGATGACCTGGTCGGCGAGGATCGAGTCCTCCGCGGCCCGCCAGTGCCGATCGGCGTCGGCCGGGCTCTTCGCCGCCCATGCCTTGGTGACCTCCGAGGACGCCGTCGCGTTGGTGTACTTCAGCCGGTAGTTGGCGTCGACCATGACGGAGGCCACCCACTCCGACGCGCTCGGGAACGACGAACCCCACAGGGCGATGCTCGGCCCGTCCAGGGCGTAGTTGTTGGTGTCCGCGCCGAGTGCGGCTGTCGGCCTGGGGCGCGGCTCGACGTTCAGCCCGATCCTCTTCGCCTCGTTGGAGATGGCCAGGGCCGCCGCGGCGAACGTGGTGTCCGACGAGTCGTAGAGCAGCGGGATGGTGCCCTTGAAGCCCGACCGTTCGAGCAGCTTCTTGGCACCGGCGGGGTCGAAGCCGCACGTCGAGCCGCATGCGTCCGCGCGGTAGGCGGACACCGAGTTCGGCATGAGCGAGCGGGCGGCCTGGCTGGAGCCGAGGAAGAGGTTCTTGGAGATGGCGTCCCGGTCGACGATCATCGAGAACGCCTCACGGACCTCCTTGGGGTACTTCTTGTCCAGGTAGGTCGGCCAGGTGACGTAGGTCTCCAGCGTGTTCTTGGCGATGGCTGTCAGGCCCTTGTCGCCGAGCGCGTTCTTGCCCTGGGCGACGAGGCCCGGGGGCAGGCTGCGCAGGACGTCGGTGTTGCCCGCGACCACGTCCTGGTAGGCGGTGTTGGGGTCGTTGTAGACCCGGAACGTGATCTTCTTCGCCGCGCCCTCGGGCATCCAGCCCTTGTAGTCCTTCCGCCGCTCCACCACCGCCTGGAACTGCGGGTTCAGCTTGGTGAGGACGTAGGGGCCGTTGGTGACGGGCTTCTTGTCGTAGGCGATCGGGTTCTTGAACGCCGACTCCGGCATGGGGCAGAAGGGCAGCGTGGCCAGCATGTAGGGCAGGTCGTTGTTCGGGCTGTCCATGGTCAGGGTGAAGGTGTCGTTGTCGATCACCTTCAGGCCCGACAGCGTGGTCCTCTTGGCCTTGCCCTTGGCCGGGTTCAGCTCCGGGTACCCCCGCACGTGCTCGAAGGCGTAGTTGCTGGCCATCGCGTGGGAGCCGAGTGCGGTGAAGTTGAACGAGTCGACCCATGTCCTCGCGGTGACCGGCGTGCCGTCGGAGAAGGTCCGGCCGGGGGCGACCTTGATCGTCCAGGTGACCTGGTCGGGGCTGCTGACGCTCTGGGCCCCGTCCATCCGGACCTTGCCGGCGTCGTCGATCCTGGTCAGCCCCTCACACAGGGCCATGCCGATCTGGCTGCTGGGGTTCTGCGGGCCGGTGATCCGGGCGATCGTCAACATCTGCACGGCGGTGATGGAACCCGAGCGGATGCCGTTGCCCGAGGTGCCGTTGAGGCTGCCGCAGCCGGTGAGAGCTGCCGAGGCGGCTAGGACCGTGACTGTGGCGACGACGGTGTTGGCGACTCTCAATGCTGTTCCTCTCGGGGGTACGGACCCCGGTATGAGCAGGGGGCCGGGCAGGCGGAGGTGTCAGGAAGCCCGGTAGGGCAGCCCGACACGGGAGGCACGCACGTCCTCGGCGCGCAGGCAGGCTGCGCGGTGGCCGGTGCCGACCTCGGTCAGCGCGGGGAGGGTCTCGGCGCACTCGGCGACCGCGGTGTAGCAGCGGGTGTGGAACGGGCAGCCCGGCGGCGGGTCGATCGGCGACGGCGGATCGCCCTCCAGCACGACGCGGTCGATCCGGTGCCCGGGCGGCAGCCTCTTCGGCACCGCCGACAGCAGCGCCCGGGTGTACGGGTGGGCCGAGGTGCCGTAGACCGCGTCGCACGGTCCTTCCTCGACGATCTTCCCGAGGTACATCGTGACGATCCGGTCGGACATGTGCTGGACCACGTCGAGGTCGTGCGCGATGAAGATGATCGTCAGACCGTGCTTCTCCTTGAGCCGGTTCAGCAGGTTCAGCACCTGCGCCCGGACGGAGATGTCCAGGGCGGACACGGGCTCGTCGCAGACCAGGAGGTCGGGGCTGAGCGCCAGGGCCCGGGCGATGCCGACCCGCTGGAGCTGGCCGCCGGAGCACTCGTGCGGGTACTTGTCCGCGTGTGCCGGGTCCAGGCCCACATCGGCCAGCAGCTCGTCGACCCGCTGCGGGATCTGCTGCTTGGGCAACAGCCCGTGGGCGAGGATGCCCTCGGCGACCGAGTCGCGGATCGTACGGCGGGGGTTGAGCGAGGCGAACGGGTCCTGGAAGATCAGCTGGACGCCCCGGTGGAAGGCGCTCTTCTCCGCGCGGCTCATCTCCGCGAGGTCGCGTCCCTTCCAGAGCACGCGCCCTGACGCCGGCTGCTCCAGCCCGACGATCAGCCTGGCGAGCGACGACTTCCCGCAGCCGGACTCGCCGACCAGGCCGACGGTCTCACCGGGTGCCACGTCCAGTGTCACGCCGTCGACCGCGCGGACCGTGCCCGTCTGCCGGGCACCGAACTTCGCGCTCTTGGGTTTGTACGCCTGCCTGACGTCCTCAAGCGCCAGCAGCCTGGTATTCATCCATGGCCTCCTTCCAGTGATGGCACGCTGCCGTGCGGTCGGCGGACACCTGGAGCTCGTGCGGAGCCTTGGTCCGGCACAGGTCGGTGGCGAACCGGCAGCGGGGGTGGAATCCGCAACCGCTCGGCCGGTTCGCCAGTTGGGGCGGCAGTCCCGGGATGGTCGGCAGGTCCGCGCCCCGGTGCTCCGGTCCGGGGATCGAGCCGAGCAGGCCGATGGTGTAGGGGTGGGCCGGCCGGTCCAGGAGCTCCGCGATCGGTGCCTGCTCGACCGCGCCGCCGGCGTACATCACCAGGGCCTCCTCGGCGATGTGGGCGGCGACACCGAGGTCGTGCGTGATGAGCATGAGGCTCATGTCGCGCTCCTGCTGGAGCTCCGCGAGCAGGTCGAGGATCTGCGCCTGGACGGTGACGTCGAGCGCGGTGGTCGGCTCGTCGGCGATGAGGAGCTTGGGCTCCAGGGCCAGCGCCATGGCGATCATGATCCGCTGCCGCATCCCGCCGGAGAACTGGAACGGGTAGTCCCTGGCCCGGTTCGCGGCGTCCGGGATCTTGACCGCCTTCATCATGTCGATGGCGGCGGTCTCCGCCTCACGCCGACTGGCGCCGCGGTGGATGCGGTACAGCTCGGCGATCTGCCGGACCACCGGCACCACCGGGTTCAGCGCCGACAGCGCGTCCTGGAAGACCATGGCGATCTCGGCCCCCTGCACCTTGCGGAACGCCTTGGGCGACAGGCCCAGCAGGTCGGTTCCGTCCAGCAGGATCTGGCCGCCGGTGATCCGCGCGGGCGGTGTCGGCAGGATGCCCATGATCGCCTTGGCGGTGATGCTCTTGCCGCATCCGGACTCGCCCAGCACGGCCAGGGTCGAGCCCCGGGCGATGCTGAAGCTGAGGTCCTGGACGGCCGGCAACCGGCGCTCGCCGGAGCGGAATTCGATGCCCAGGTTCTTGACCTCGAGCAGTGGGTTGCTCATCAACGCCCCCTGGGATCGAGCACGTCACGCAGGTTCTCGCCCAACACGACGAAGGCGAGCGTGGTCAGGCCGAGCATTCCGGCCGGGAAGAACATCAGGTGCGGGGCGACCTGCCAGTTGCCGTCCGTACTGGCCGCCGCGATCTGGACACCCCAGGAGAACGCCGGCAGCTTGATGCCGACACCGAGGATGGAGAAGCCCGCCTCGGCCGTCATGGCGGCGCCGACGCTGAGGGTCGACATCACGACCAGGGGAGTGATCGCGTTGGGGATGACGTGCCGGCGCAGGATTCCCCAGTGCCGGACGCCCAGCACGCGGGCGGCCTGGACGTACTCCAACTGCTTGATCTGGAGCACCGAACCGCGCAGGTACCGCATCGTTCCGGCCCAGCTGAAGAGCACCAGCACGAAGACGATGGTCCACACGGTCCGCGACTTGAACTGGTAGAGGATCACCAGGCTGGCGATCCCGACCGGCACCCCCAGGACGATGTCGGCGGTGCGGGAGATGACGGTGTCCACGGCGCCGCCGAAGTACCCCGCCAGCGAACCGGCGATCATCGCGATGAAGAACGTGAAGATCGCCACCAGCAGGCCGACCTCCAGGGAGATCCGCGCTCCGTGGACGACGTTGGAGAAGTAGTCGCAGCCCTGCATGTCATAGCCGAACGGATGCCCGGATCGGGGGCCCAGCCGGGAGTCGACGAGGGAGCAGTCCCGCGGGTCGGTGTGGGTGAACAGCCCTGGTACGGCGGCCATCGCCGCGACCAGCGCGATGATGAGCACGGACAGGATGAAGAACGGCTGCCGGCGGGTGCGGAGCAGCCCCTGCGTCACCAGCCCGGGGCGCTTCCCGCCGCGCTGCGGTGGAGCGGACGGCTCGGGTTCGGCTCCGGTCGCGACCAGAGCCTCGATGGCATCAGACATGGCGGACCCTCGGGTCGATGATCGGATAGAGCAGGTCGACCACCAGGGCGGTGACCAGGTAGAAGAGCAGCAGGAACACCGAGACGCCGACGACGACCGGCCCCTGCTGCTGGGAGATCGCGGTGGCGAGGGTGCCGCCGAGACCGGGCAGGTTGAAGATGGACTCGATCAGCACCGAACCGCCCAGCAGGCTGGCCAGGCTCAGCCCGAGGTAGGTCACCACCGGCAGGAACGCGTTCCGTAGGGCGTGTAGCCAGATCACCCGGCCGGGTGAGGCGCCCTTGGCCCGCGCCGTCGTGATGTAGTCCGCCTTCAGGACGTCGACCAGGCTGGTCCGGGTCAGTCTCGCCAGCGGTGCCGCGGTCTCCAGCGCCAGTACCAGGGCCGGCATGATGAACGCCTTCGGGTAGCCGGCCTGGACGCCGGCTATCGGCAGCAGGTGCCCCTTGATACCGATCAGGTACTGGGAGAAGTAGGCGACGAGGAAACCCGGCACGGCGAGGAAGACGACCGTGAAGAACAGGTTGAACTTCTCGGGCATGCCGTCCTTGCGCAGCCCGGCCCAGACCCCCAGCAGCACACCGATGACGATCTTCAACACGAAGGCCGACAGCGCGAGCGCCAAGGTGTAGGGGAAGGCGGTCTTGATCAGCGTGGTGACCGAGTTGTCGTTGAAGTCGTATCCGAAATTGCCGTGCAGCACGTGGTCGAGGTACTTCCCGTACTGCACGAAGAAGGGGTCGTCCAGGTTGTACTGCTTGCGGATCGCGGCGATGCTCGACGGCGAGAGCCGCTTGTTGCCGCCGGCCAGCGCCAGCACCGGGTCACCGGGTACCAGGAAGACCAGCAGATAGATCAGGAGCGTCGAACCGATGACGGTCGGGATCATGTACAGCACTCGCGTGATCGTGTACCTCAGCACTGAGGTTCCTCCTGGTTCGTGCTGGTGAAGTAAGTGACGAGATCCGCGTGGGGCGGCTCGACGCGGCAGCGCTCGCCCTCACGCAGAAGCGAGAGCCGGATCGCGTGCACCGTTGCCATCGCCTCGCGCGCCTCCCGGACCGAGCGGGCGGGGTCGGGCGTCACCGCCCGTACGTCCAGCGGGTCTTCGGGCGGCGGCGGGGGCAGCGGGGCGGACGGGTCGGCGCGGGCCCCGGTCGGGTCCGCTGTCCGCTGTCCGGCCTCCGCTGCCGTTGCGGTGAGCCAGACCTGGTCGCCGTCGCTCTCCAGGCGGCCGGTCGTCCCGACGACGGTGTAGAAGCGCCGATCGGGACCCGCGCCCCACCCGCGCATGTAGCCGGCCGACACACCGTTGTCCAGCACGAACGCGATCATCGAGAGCCGCGGTTCGTGACCGGTGGCCTGGGAAGGGTGCGGGAGGGACGCGACGGCGCTGCAGTGCTCGGTCGTGCCACTCGACAGCCAGTGGATGACGTCGATGTCGAGAGCGAGCTGATCGTCCGTCACCTGGACATCGGTCTCGGTGAGATGCCGGCACCAGATGGCGCTGACGTCCCCGACGAGGCCGTCGGCGATGCAGCGCTGGAGCGTACGGACAGCCGGAGATCTGCGCGGCGCGTGGTCGACGCGCACCGGTGCGCCGGTCCGCCTGGCCACCTCCAGCAGTTCGTCCAGCGCGGCCGGCGAGTCGGCCGGCGGCGCCGCGAGCGTGACGGCGATCCCGCGCTCCAACACGGCCTTCGCCGCCTCGACCCGCTCCGGGCCGGGCAGATCGACGAACACGTGCTCCGGTGCGATGCCGAGTGCCATCACCTCGGACACCTCGGCGTAACCGCGGACTCCACTCGCCAGCGGTGACGCCCTGACCGCTTCGCCCAGCGCCCCGCCGCCGTCCAGCAAGGCGATCCGCGGATGGCTCACGGGGAGCCCGGCGCCGGAGCTGAGGTCGGGGTCCACCCGCGGCGGCGCCACTTCCTCGGTGCCGTAGATCGCACCGGAGAAGTTCTCGAAGGCCCGGTGAACGGCGCCGACGCACACCCCGTGCCGGCCGAGAGAGGTCGGGGTGATCACGACGTCGAGCTCGCCCGCGCCGTCGGTGAACTCGCCCACCGCGGTGGCCAGGTCCGAGGCGATCAGGTCCCCGAAACGAGCGAGTTCGCCCCCCAGCACGACCACGTCGGGGTCGACGGCGAGCACGAGCGCACCGATGGCCGGGGTCATGGCGGACACCAGCGCCTGCTGCGTCCTGCGGCCTTCCGCGTCCGTGGGGTCCGCGAGCAACCGCTCGAGCGGCCGCGCGATCTGGGACACGGCCTCGTTCAGCGGCCCGATGGGAAACTCGATGTCGCTGAACGACCGGAGCAGGCCGACCTCGCCGGCGCTGTTGTGGCGCCCGCGAAGCACCGTGCCGTCGACCGTTATCCGAGCCGAGACATGGTGCCAGGTGAGCGCGTAGACGCCGGTACCGGCGCCCTCCAGGGCACCGAACCGCGACTCGGCCGCAGCGGCGAGCGACAGGTCGTTGTCGACGATCACGGGGACGCCCAGCAGCGCCGTGAACCGGTCCTGGAGGTTGGTGCCGTTCCAGGACCTGACCGGCGACGTCAGAGCCTCGCCGCTCGGCGTCACCAGCCCCGCGGTGCCGATACCGACAGCCCGCAGATCGGCCCGGGTGAAGCCGGCCCGACCGAGGGCGTCGTCGACGACGGAGACCACCCGGCTCGGATCGGGCCGCGCGTCGCTGCAAGTGGGCTGGCCCGACGAACCCATCGCGAGGGTGCGGCCCGCCAGGTCGGTGAGCAGGACGTGCATCTCGGAGGCGCTCAGATCGACGCCGACCACGACGCCCGTCTCGGCGCGGAACCTCGATTGCCTGGCGGGACGGCCACCCGTCTCACCGTGCTGGACCTGGTCCGCCTCGGCCTCGACGAGGCCGTCGGAGGTGAGGTCCGCCAGAGCGGCCTCCACCGTCGGCCTGGAGAGGCGCGCGCGGGCGGCGATCTCGGCGATGGTCGCCCGGCCCAGATCCCGGATCGCGGCAATACAGAGCGCACGCGAGCCGATCGTGCGCTTGCCGTCCGAATTCGCCACTTTTCTCGTCCTTGCCTTCGCCGGCTGCCCGACACTCGGGTTTCACAGCAGCTTTCATATTGGTTAAGAAGGCTGTTGCGCAAGAGATTCGGGCCAGTCTTTCGGCAGGTCAAGACCCTGTCCGACATGTGGACGCCCTCTGTAGGGCTCGCGTGGGTGCCCTTGTTGGGTGATGCAATGAATCATCGGACATACGAATCTATGGGCGTTTTGAGAAGTAGATTCCCTCTCGTTTTCGCCCCCGGGTGAGACGCGGATGGCTCTGCGGGATTTCAGCCGAATCGTCCGTATTTTGATCGGCCGGCACGATCATGAAGCCCAGCTTGGGTGGGGCTTAAGAAACCCTCGATGGACCCGGCGCGGCACGGGGCGGAAAGGTGGGATCGCCACGGCGGTCACGTCGCGGTGATCCCACCCAGCACAGGAGAGTCCGCCGGTGAAGGCACTTGTGAAAGCGAAGGCGGAGCCCGGCCTGTGGCTCACGGACGTGCCCGAGCCCGCCCTCGGCCCGGGCGAGGTCCTGATCAAGGTGCTGCGCACCGGCATCTGCGGCACCGACCTGCACATCCGGGCGTACGACGGATGGGCGCAGCAGGCGATCCGCACCCCGCTGGTGCTGGGCCACGAGTTCGTCGGCGACGTCGTCGAGGTCGCGCCCGGCGTGACCGGCATCGCCGCGGGCGACCGGGTCAGTGGTGAGGGGCACCTGGTCTGCGGCACCTGCCGCAACTGCCTGGCCGGACGCCGGCACCTGTGCCGCAGCACCGTCGGCCTGGGCATCGGCCGGGACGGCGCGTTCGCCGAGTACGTGACGCTGCCGGCCGCCAACGTGTGGGTGCACCGGGTGCCGGTGGACCCGGACGTCGCCGCGATCTTCGACCCGTTCGGCAACGCCGTGCACACCGCGTTGTCGTTCCCGCTGGTCGGCGAGGACGTGCTGATCACCGGGGCCGGCCCGATCGGGATCATGGCGGCGGCGGTCGCCCGGCACGCGGGCGCCCGCAACGTGGTGATCACCGACGTCAGCCCGTTCCGGCTGGAGCTGGCGGAGCGGGTCGGGGTGAGCCTCGCGGTGGACGTGCGCACCTCCACGATCGAGGAGGGCCAGCGCGCGCTGGGGCTGCGCGAGGGCTTCGACGTCGGCCTGGAGATGTCCGGCCGCCCCGAGGCACTGCGCAGCATGGTGGCGAACATGACCCACGGCGGGAAGATCGCCCTGCTCGGCCTGCCGGCCGAGGAGTTCGCCGTCGACTTCGCCCGGATCGTCACGTCGATGATCACGCTCAAGGGGATCTACGGGCGGGAGATGTACGAGACCTGGTACGCCATGTCGGTGCTGCTCGAAGGGGGTCTCGACCTCAGCCCGGTGATCACCGGCCGCTACTCGTACCAGGACTTCGACGAGGCGTTCGACGAGGCTGCGAGCGGGCGCTGCGGCAAGGTCATCCTCGACTGGACCGCCTGAAACGCCCAGGCCGTACGTCCCGCACCGCCGTCGCCGCCCGCGATACCCGCACCCGCGCCCGGTCCTCGCGACCCGCGCCCGCACCCACCTCTCGCCCCCGGCTCCCGCCCCTCGCTTCAAGGAGACCCCCCCGATGCTCGACTCCGTCCGCGCGGATCTGCGCGCCACCCTCGACGAGATCCGCACCGCCGGTCTGCACAAGCCCGAGCGCGTCATCGGCACACCGCAGAGCGCCACCGTCGAAGTCACCGCGGGCGGCCGCCCCGGCGAGGTGCTGAACTTCTGCGCCAACAACTACCTGGGCCTGGCCGACCACCCCGACGTGGTGGCCGCGGCGAAGGACGCGCTGGACCGCTGGGGATACGGCATGGCCTCCGTGCGGTTCATCTGCGGCACCCAGGAGGTGCACAAGGAGCTGGAGTCCCGGCTGTCGGCGTTCCTCGGCATGGAGGACACGATCCTGTACAGCTCGTGCTTCGACGCCAACGGCGGCGTCTTCGAGACGCTGCTGGACGAGCGGGACGCGGTGATCTCCGACGCGCTCAACCACGCCAGCATCATCGACGGCATCCGGCTGTCCAAGGCCCGCCGGCTGCGCTACGCCAACCGGGACATGGCCGAACTGGAGCAGCGCCTCAAGGAGGCGGGTGACGCGCGCCGCAAGCTGATCGTCACCGACGGCGTGTTCTCCATGGACGGCTTCGTCGCCCCGCTGGACGAGATCTGCGACCTGGCCGACCGCTACGGGGCCATGGTCATGGTGGACGACTCGCACGCGGTGGGCTTCGTCGGCCCCGGCGGGCGCGGCACCCACGAACTGCACGGCGTGATGGACCGGGTCGACATCCTCACCGGCACCCTCGGCAAGGCGCTCGGCGGCGCCTCCGGCGGCTACGTCGCCGCCCGCGCCGAGATCGTGGCGCTGCTGCGCCAGCGCTCCCGGCCGTACCTGTTCTCCAACTCCCTCGCCCCGGTGATCGCGGCCGCCTCCCTGAAGGTGCTCGACCTGCTGGAGGACGACTCCGAGGCGGGCCCGGGACCGCTGCTGCGGGCCCGGCTCCAGGAGAACACCGCGCTGTTCCGGGAGCGGATGACCCAGGAGGGCTTCGAGCTCGCGCCGGGCGGCCACCCGATCGTCCCGGTCATGATCGGCGACGCCGAACAGGCCGGGCGGCTGGCCGACCTGCTGCTGGAGCACGCCGTCTACGCGATCGGCTTCTCCTACCCGGTGGTGCCGCACGGCAAGGCCCGGATCAGGGTGCAGCTGTCCGCCAGCCACTCCGCCGAGGACGTCGAGCGGGCCGTCGCAGCATTCGTGGCCGCCCGGGAGTCCCTGGCAGGATGACCAGGTGATCGATACGCGCCGGCTGCGAACCCTGCGGGCCGTGGCGGACCACCGTACGGTGACCGCCGCGGCCGCCGTGCTGTACCTGACCCCCTCCGCGGTCTCGCAGCAACTCGCGGCACTGGAGGCCGAGGTAGGCCACCAGCTGCTGGTGCGCGACGGCCGCGGGGTCCGGCTGACCGCCGCCGGGGAGATCCTGGTCGCGCACAGCAGCACGGTGCTGGCCCAGCTGGAGCGGGCCGAGGCCGAGCTGGCCGCCTACGCGGGCGGGGCGGCCGGCACCGTGACCGTGGTGTCCTTCGCCACAGGCATCACCACCGTGCTGGCCCGGGCGATGGCCGCGCTGACGCTGTCGTCCCCGGGTATCCGGGTCCGCGTGCGCGACGCCGAGGGCGACGAGAGCCTGGCCATGGTGCTGGACGGGCACGCGGATGTCGCGGTCGCGGTCGAGTACCGCGGTGCGCCGCGCGACGACGACCAGCGGCTGTCCCGGGTGGCCCTGTACGCCGAGCCCTTCGACGCGGTCCTGCCGCGCGGCCACCGGCTGGACGACTGCGAGCGGGTCCGGGTCGAGGATCTCGCGGACGAGTACTGGATCAGCCCCTACCCGGGCAACCCCTGCCACGACGTGGTCACCCTCGCCTGCGAGCTGGCGGGCTTCCAGCCCCGCGTGGCGCACTCGTCCGACGACTTCCGCGCGGTCGCCGCGCTGGTCGGGGTCGGCGCGGGTGTCGCGCTGGTGCCGCGCTCCGCGCTGCGCGGGGTGCACCTGCCCGACGTCGTGATCCGCCCCGTCGCCGGCAGCCCCGCCACCCGCCGTGTCTTCGCCGCGGTCCGGCGCGGCGCCGAGCACCACCCCCTGATCCGCCCGGTCCTGTCTGAACTCCAGCAGGCAGCCGCCACGGCGAGCCCCGACGCGGACTGACCGGCGCAGGGCGCCGCGCCAAAGGCGGTCGCTTCAGGGCATCTTGATGCCGCGCGTCGGCGGGGAGGACCGCACTGTCGGTGGCAGCGGTCAGACTCGGCCCATGACTTCGGTGACCGCGCAGGACTACGCCTGGATACGTTCCTCCCCGCTCTTCGGCCACGCGCTGGAGTGCGGCTACAGCCTGGCCCTGGTGCGGGGCGTGCCCCCGGAGGAGGCGCTGCGGGTCATGGGCGCGGAGCCGCAGGGCAGGTGCGCGGGGGTCGCGGAGTTGATCGAGCTCCAGGACGAGCTGTGCGACCAACTGGACTACTCGGACAACTCCTTCCTCGCGGGCGCGTTCACCGTGCCGGGGGAGGACGGCGACTGGACACTCGTCTGGGAACTCGCACGGGGCGGCACGGGCATCCAGCCGCGCTTCATGAAGGCCCTCTCGGCGGGGAGCCGGGCCGTGGAGCACTCCCGTAACGGCGGCAAGCCCATCAACGGCTTCTCCTGGTACGAGGACGGGGAGCTGCGCACCACCTTCGAAGGGCCCACCTTCAGAAGCGGCAGTACCCCCGACGCCCTCCTCCCGATGATGCGCGAGGTCGGCTGCGACCTCTGGGACGAGGACCGCAGGAGCGGCGGCACCGACGACAAGGCGGCGGTCCTCGCCCTGACCGAGCGGCTCACCGGCGTCCGGCTGACGGAGGAAGTGCTCCGGGAGGCGCACTACCGGCTCGGGCTCGTCCCTGACGAGCCCGCCGAGGAGTGGACCGCCGTCGTCGTCGACATCACCGATGCCCACGGCGAGCGCTTCTACCGGAAGTTCACCCGCGCCCGGGTCGATGAAGCCGCGTCCCGCCCCCGCGCGGAGGCCGACCACCCGAGGATCGACCCCCTCTCCGCCCCGGAGGACACGGTCTGAGTGGTCGGCTCCGGAAGTCCCTCGGGGGTGGACTACGGAGCCGACCATGCGTCGGAGCGCTGGTCAGAGGCCGGCGCCGGCGCCGGCAGATCGCGGCCGGACGGGTCGAGACGGGGGCGGCACCCCAGCACAGCCGACAGGCGGGTACCGCCGCCGCACCGCGCCGGCCGGAGGGTGGCCGGCCGCCGCCGGACGCTGTCGTCACCAAGGCGGCAAGGGCGACCGACCACCGTGCGGCCACGGTCGACGACGGCCTCAGCCCAGGAACTCCTGGCGGGTCGGGGCCGAGGTGCCGAGGTCCACCGGTTCCGGTGCGGGGCGCGGGCTGCCGACCGGTCGGCGTCGTACCAAGGAGCATGAGACGGCGCCGACCGCGATCACGATGATGGGCAGTGCCAGGGTCGGTCGCATCGCGTGGACGACCCCGTGCTGGAATGTGGACGCCGCCACCTGATCGATGTGATGGGCCAGGCTTGGCGGTGTTCCCCGCGGCGGGTGGACCACCGTGCCGTTCCGCCCGACGCCGACCTCCTGACCTCTCTTGGCGGCGTTGCGGAAGTCGGCCAGGAACGGGCCGCGGACGTCGGCCGGGAGGCCGGCCGCCCGCTTTGCCGCTTCGTCCTGCAGCGAGGCGGCCAGGCGGTTCTGCAGTACCGCGCCGACCGCGGCGCTGCCGATCACCGTGCCGATCTGGCGGATCGTGTTCATCACGCCGGAGGCCGCCCCGGCCATCGTGGGCTCCACGTTGTACATGGCGACCGTGACCATCGGGCCGAACACGCAGCCGATGCCTACCCCGGCCGTGATCAGGGCGGGCTGGAACTCCCACCACGCGCGGCCGACATCGGTGACCCAGGTGAGCCAGGCCATGCCGGCCGCGAACAGGGTCAGACCGGTCATCAGGACGTACTTGCCGCCGATCCGGTCCGACATCCGGCCCGCGACCGGCGACAGCACCGCCGACACCACCATCGCCGGCGCCATCACGAGCCCGGCTGTGAGGGGGCTGAAGTCCAGCACCGACTGCAGATAGATCATCACCGGCAGGAACAGGCCGAGCATCCCGACCTGGACGGTCGCGGACACGAAGCTCATGACCGCGTAGTCGCGGTCGCGGAAGAGCACGAAGGGCAGCAGCGGTTCGTCGTGCTGCCGATTGCCCTGGTGAACCAGGAACAGCACCAGCAGCAGGGCAGCCGCGCCCAGCAGCGCCCAGATCCCGGCGTTCCAGTCGTATCGCTGGCCCTCGGTGAGCGCGAAGGTCAGGCATACCAGCGTCGCCGCGGCGAGGACGACACCCACAACGTCCAGCTTTCGGTGGTTGCCGTGCCGGATGTCGGGCACGAGCGTGACGGCCATCGCCAGGACGATCGCGCCGATCGGGACGTTGACGAAGAAGATCCACCGCCAGCCGGCCGTGCTCACCAGGAACCCGCCGAGGGTGGGCCCGGCGATCGTGGCCACGCCCGCGACTCCGCCCCAGACGCCGAGTGCGGCGCCCCGGCGCTCGGCCGGAAACGTGCCGATGATGATCGTCATCGTCTGCGGCATCAGCGCCGCCGCGCCCAGGCCCTGCACGGCCCGGGTGGCGATGAGCTGGGCCGGGCCCTGCGACAGGCCGCACAGCACCGATGCCACGGTGAACAGCGCGACACCCCCGATGAACATCGTGCGCGGCCCGCGCACATCGCCCAGCCGGCCGAACGTGATCAGCAGTGCGGCGAGGACGAGAATGTAGACATTGATCACCCAT
The DNA here is from genome assembly GCF_036014115.1 of Streptomyces sp. NBC_00448. Classification (NCBI taxonomy): domain Bacteria; kingdom Bacillati; phylum Actinomycetota; class Actinomycetes; order Kitasatosporales; family Streptomycetaceae; genus Streptomyces; species Streptomyces sp. NBC_00448. The sequence continues at coordinate 255,492 of NZ_CP107913.1, read as the reverse complement.
AACACCTCGTCCAGCGACGCGTGCAGGCCGCCGATCATGCTGGGGATGGCGACGTTGACGGCCGTCAGGTCCAGCAGTGTCATGAAGAATCCCAGGCTGAGCGTCAGCAGCACCGCCCAGGGATTGCCGCGCCATCTGCTCATTCGTTTCCCATCCTTCGCTCCTCGCATCCCCACGGTCGGTGGCGGAAGCGCCGCCACCGGGTGGGCCCAACAGGTCTTGTTGCTCCAGATGCCCTCGCCCGGTACCCGGGTACGGGGCCCCTCTCGTGCGCGGTTGCCCGCAGGCGTGTGACCCCGGCTGTCGGCTGGACAGCGCCTGGCAGGGCGAGAATCGCCACTGCCGGGGGATTCGCCGGGCGGAGCGCTGGCGCCATCGGCCGAAGCGCGGGCGCCATCGGCCGAGGGGAATCAGCCCAACCGGACGAGAGGGAAGATGTCAGCTCTTGGCAGGGGCCTGCAGACTCCACAGCCGCCCGTCGTAACCCAGCTCCTGGAAGAACGTTGCGCTCTTCCCCCAGTGGTGGGTCTCCACGAACACCGCCTCGAACCCTTCGGTTGCCATGTCATGACTCCTTTCCGGAAGTGAACAGCCGCTGCCCATGGGCGTCGTCGAGGTAGGCGCGCGAGGCGTCCGTGACCAGCGCGGACAAGGACATGCCCGTCTCGATCGCGGGGTGCTTGACCTGCCTGATCAGCCCCAGCGGCAGATACACGTTGAACTGCTTGACTTCCGCATCACCCATCGGGCGATACTAGCTCTCTAGATTGCTAGCATCCTAGCCCAGGAGGTCTCTCGTGTCTGCTTTCGCAGCTGATCCACACGCCCCGGTTGTCGTCCGCGCAGGCGACGCCGAGCAACTGCCCGAGATCGGCCACTGCCTACTGGCTGACGCCAGTGCCAGCAACGGGGCGCTCAGCGCCCACCGCGTCCAACTCGCCCGCGGCGCCGACGGCGCGGTCCCGCACCGGCACGACCACTCCTCCGAACTGTTCTTCGTCGTCGACGGAACGCTCCAGGTGCTGGTGGGATCGAAGGTCATCACCGCCGGCTCCGGTGACTTCCTGGTCATCCCGCCGCGCTGTGACCACGCCTTCCGCGCCGCCCCGGAGGACACCGCCGATGCCCTGATCGTGATCACCCCTGGCATCGAACGATTCGACTACCTTCGGCAGGTCGCCAGAATCCGCCGGGGCGAAGCCGGCCGCGACAGCCTGCTCACCGAGCAACACCGCTACGACACCCACTTCGTCACCAGCCCTGCCTGGTAAGGCAAGAGCACCACCTCCACGACCACACCGGCGGCGGCACCCCAGACCCCGCGGGCTGAGAAGAGACCGGCGAAGCGGACCAGGTGAAGTCCGGGGAGCCCTTGCGCTGAAGCGGCCCTGCCGGTCAGCGCACCCGGAAGACCGGTCCGCGCGGGGTGAACGGCAGCCCCGCGCCCTCCGGGATCAGGTAGGCGTGCTCGCGGCGGACCCGCAGCACGTCGCACCAGCCGTCGGTGATCACCAGGACGGGGGCCGTCGGCGGGAAGTCGTCGGCCCGCTGCAGCAGGTCGATGCCGGGTTGCAGGACCGTGCCGCCGCGCCCCCTGACCCGTACCCGCCCGGCGATCTCCGTTGGCGCCAGGTACCCGGCGTCGTAGGCGGCGGCGTCACAGAACACCACCCGGGCGGCCGGCACGTCGCGGGCCTCGGCGTAGGAGGCGATCGCGCCCAGTGCCTTGGCGAGCAGCGGGCCGGGCATCGAGCCCGAGGTGTCCAGGACGACGCCGAAGGTGCAGCGGGCGACCTCCTCGGGCGGGAAGGAGCGGCCCGCGCGCGGGATGTCGGGGGTCGAGGCCTGGCGCCGGGCGGGCCGGGAGTAGCTGCGTACCGGCTCGGGCCGTGGCGCGAACTCGTCGAACCAGCACGCCAGTTGGGCATCCCACGGGACGGGCGGGTGGGCGAGTGCGCGGATCTCCTGGATCAGTCCGGCCGGTAGCAGGCCACGCTGCCGGTCGGTGTGCAGCTGGTGGCCCTGGACGAGGGCGCGCCGGTAGAACGCGTCGAGGTCGACGGGGTCGGCGGGCCGGCCGGGCAGTGGTTCGCCCAGGATGTCGCCGGCGCCCTTGCCGCGCAGGGTCGCAAGGCGCCGGCCACGCCGCAGCCCGGTGGCGATCCGGTCGTACACCTCCTCGGTCGACAGACCCTTCAACTCGGCGTCGTACAGCAGCCCTTCGGGCATCGCGCCGATGCTCATCTCCATCAGCCAGCCGTTGATGACGTAGTCGGCGGCGACGTTGAAGAGATAGTGGTCGCGGGCGCCGCGGCGCCCGCCGTGGCGCAACGCGGCGTGCAGCATCTCGTGGGCGAGGATGAACCGCCACTCCTCGTCCGTGAACCGCTTGAGCGGGTTGATGTAGATCTCGCCGGCGGTGGCGTCCACGGCGGCCACAGAGATGTCGTGCACGCGGGCGAGTTCGGCGTCGGCGACGACGGTCAGTCCGGCCGCGAGGGCGCCGAGCAGCGGGTAGGACGAGACGAACCAGTTGAGGGCGCGATCCCAGGGTCGCTGGGCGACGCGCTCACCGGTGAGCCGGTCCCGGCGGCCACCCGCGACGTCCATGGCGGCGGAGACCGTACGGGTCAGGGCGTACGCGAAGGCGAGTTGCCGGTCGGGCAGGGCGGTGTCCCAGTGCGGCCACTGCACCAGCAACTGGTCGGGTTCGCCGTCCGCGGTGCCGCACCGCTCGTAGGCGGCCGGGACGCCGGTCTTACGCCAGCGGGCGGCGATCTGCTCCTCGTCGCCGTCGGGGTAACTCGTGGGGAGGTGGTCGGGGGTGGTGCCGATGGGGAAGGTGGTGAGGAAGCGGTTGACGACGGTGCAGCGGGCGGCGAGGTCGAAGCGGTCGGGCTGCTCGCGGGGCTCCTTGGCGGCGGGGAGGTGGCCGAAGCCGAGGTGGAGGAGGGCATGGGCGAGCGCCCAGGCCCACTCGCCGGGTTCGGCTCGGCGGGTGGGGTGGACGTGCACCCGCCCATTGGAGTCCGCCCGGACGAGGCCCTGGCCTGGGGCGTCGGCGTTGCCCTTGGCGCGGACGAAGTCGGCGTCGATGGCTGCGAGGGCGGGGTTGCGGCCCACCAGGTCCGCGCCGGCGGCGAAAGCCTCGGCGGCCGGGTCGGGGCGGTCCGCGCCCTGCTTGCGGGACCGGCTCAACGCCGGGCCTCGACCAGGCGCGGCATGTCGCGGGCGGCCTCCACCAGGAACCAGGCGGGCAGCACCGGGTTGCCGTCGGCGTCCTCGGCGATGACGGTCTGGGCGACCTCGACGGAGATCTCGGCGAGCTGGACGAGCAGCGACTTGGCGCGGTAGCAGGTCTCGCGCACGGCGGCCGAGGCGTGCTCGCGCCGGGCCGGGAGCTCCTTGACGAGCCGCCCCCGGAACGCCTCGGCGAGGTAGTAGAGCAGGTCGCGGTCTTCCATGCGGCGGGGCCAGGAGGCGTCTCCCTTGATGATCGCCTCGATGCCGTAGGTGTGCCGCACGATCTTGGCGTACCCGCAGAAGGAGACGGCATGGGCGGGGGTCAGCGTCCCGTGGGCCACGACCTTCAGTGTCTCCTCGTCCAGCGTCGGCCCGAAGGAGTGCAGCGCGTCGGAGAGCATGTGCCAGGAGCGGGGCGTGGAGAACGGCTCCTCGGTCTTGGGCGGCTGCGACCACAGGTGGTCGGGCCGGTCGGAGAGGTAGTCCACCACCCAGGGGTGGATGCCGTTCTCGCCCGCCCACACCAGCCAGTCGGTGGCGGAGGCACGCAGGTGGACGTGGGTGAGGCGGTTGACGAGCGCGGAGGCGATGGGGCGTGCCAGGGCGTTGTCGGTGGCGCGGTTGCCGGCGCCGATCACGATCGAGCCCGCCGGGAGTTCGTAGTTGCCGATCCGGCGGTCGAGGATGAGCGAGTAGAACGCCTTCTGCACATCCGGGGTCGCGGCGTTCAACTCGTCCAGGAAGAGGCAGTACGGCTCGTCGCGGGCGATCGCCTCCGGCGGGCAGAACACGGAGCGGCCGTCGCGGATCTGCGGCACGCCGATCAGGTCTTCAGGGGCGAGCTGAGTGCCCAGCAGGCTTACGCACTCAAGGCCCAGGGAGTCGGCGAACTTCCTCACCAGAGAGGACTTTCCGATGCCGGGGGCGCCCCAGAGGAATACCGGGCGGACGGTGGCGAGACCCAGGAGGAGGTCCGGGATCTGGGTGGGCGTGACGGTTGTCGCGGCCTGCATTGGCTCCTCCGCGGGGGATTTTCCTGTTCGCCCAGCGTATGGGGCCGGCGAGGGCAGTCGCACCTGGTTTTCCAAGGCTGCTATTCGCCACACGGATACGGGTGTTCCGAAAGACGCGATCGACGCACGTGGGAAGCGCGGATAGCTTCGTTTCCGCCCTGTCAACGGCGCGTTGCGGTGAATTCACGGCCACGTCCGGCCACTCTCGCGCGCCAAGCCGGAGAGGAAGTCATGCCGCCCCCCACTCCCGTCGCCGTCCACCCCGAAGTCCCCGCCCGCGCCCCCGCCCTCGCCTCCGCGCGCACCCGCCTCCATCGCCGCGTGCTGACCTGGATGCTGTGTGCCCTGGCCCTGCTCACTACGGTGCCGCTCATGACGCTGTCCCTCGCATCCCCGGCCGCCGCCGACAGCGGCCTCGACCCCAGCCAGTTCCACGGCGTGCACTGGTCCCGCCTCGGCGACAACTTCACCCCCGACCGGCTCGTGCTGCAGGGACTGTCCGCGGACGACGACTACAACTCGGCCAGGAGCAAGGCCGACGCGATGTTCGCCACGTTCCAGAGCACGCTGGGCGCCAACACCGTCCGGCTGCCGATGAACCCGGCCACCGCCGACTGGCACACCTATGACTCCGTCATCGACGCCGCGACCGCCAAGGGCTTCAAGGTCATCCTGTGCTACTGGTCCGAGGACGGCAGCAACAAGATCGCCGACAGCTACCTGCCCACCTGGAACCAGATGTGGGACACGGAGGTCGCCAAGTACCTGTCCGACCCGCTGGTCTACTTCGACCCGATGAACGAGCCGGTCGGCTTCACCACCGCCCAGTGGCTGGACTTCGCCGCCACCTGGATCACCCGCGAGAGCGCCAACGGCCTGCCCAGGAACCGGATGTTCATCGAGGGCGCCGAGGCCGACTCGGGCGGCTGGGGCAGCGACCTGCGGCCGCTGTGCGGTGACTCCCGGTTCGACGGCGTCTACCTCGCGATGCACCGCTACGCCTTCCCCTACGGCGCGCGGAGCTACGACGACTGGGTCAACGACATCAAGACCTACATGGGGAACTGCCCCTCGCGCACCGTCATCGAGGAGTTCGGCGCCGACGCCGACAACGGCATCGACTACGACGCCACTCCGAGCGCCACCACCCCCAAGGAGGTCGCGTTCCTGCGGGCCATCACCGACGTCATACGCGAGTACAACCTCGGTGCCATCTGGTGCCACGGCATCGGTGGCAGGACCACGAGCCCGGACCACGACTCGCTGAACATCCTCCGGCTCTTCAGCGGCTTCGACAGCAGCAGCACCCAGAACCTGCCGCTGTGGACACCGAACCCCACCGCCGTCAACCGTCTCAAGTACGCCTGGGGCAGGCCGAGTTCGGACACCACTCGGCTGCAGAACGTCGGCTACGACGCGTGCCTCGACGTGCCCGGCGCGTCGCAGGCCGACGACGTCCAGGTCCAGGTCACGACCTGCGGCAGCGGTGACAACCAGCAGTGGACCCGGCAGTCCGACGGGACGATCACCGTGTACGGCGGGACGAAGTGCCTGGCCGCCGCGGGTTCCGGCACGACCAACGGCACCCATGTGGTCATCGACGACTGCCAGGGCGGGGCCGGGCAGCAGTGGTACCAGTTCTCCGACGGGACGATCCGCAACGCCGGCTCCAAACTCTGCCTGGACGCGGACCTGTACAGCGAGCAGAACGTCCAGCTCTGGTCCTGCGGCAACGGCGACAACCAGAAGTGGCAGACCCTGTAGGCAGGGATCGCCACCGCGCTCGCGCGCCGCCGGCCACGGGAACCGTCACCGTGACCGGCGGCGGGCATTCCCACGAACGGGAGTAGCCCCGACCGGAGTACCGCGAGTCGCCGCCGGGCGAAGCGCTGGGCCAACCGCGAACGGGAGAAGCGCGCCGCCGGGAGAATCGCGAACCGCCGTCCCGTTTCCGGAAGGCGCCCGTTTGCCGGAGGAGAGATCCGAAATCCGGATGGACGCCTGCCGATTCTCGCACTTGGGTTTTCCGGAACGGGAATTTACGGTCGGTGACATGACGACTCGCTCCCCGGGGCCCCCTCCGGGCCCCGACCGCTTCCTGAACGACCGCTCCGCAAAGGGAATTCGCGTCACGCGCGCCGGGGCCCGGCACGTTGCCGAAAGGCTCGGGGAAATGCCGCACCCGGCGATCGGCACCGCCCGGCAGGCCACGGTATGAACGGGGAGGCCCTCGCCCCGGTCCGGCCGCTGGTCCTGCGCCCGGACGTCGACGACGTCGGAGTGGTCCTCGGCGACGCGCCGGGCGGCGCTCCCGTCATGGTCGGGGGCACGACGGTCCCGGCCGCCACGGACATCCCGGCCGGACACAAGGTGGCGGTGCGCGCGGTCGCCGCCGGACAGCCGGTCCGCAGACACGGCGAGGTCATCGGGGTGGCGCTGACCGGCATCAGGCCCGGCGACCACGTCCATCTGCACAACCTCGGGCCCGGCCCGGATCACCCCGGTGAGCGCGGGTGGTCCGCCCCGCCGGCCTGGTCCCCGCCGATCGCCCCGGCCCGCGACCACTTCCTCGGCTACCGCCGTCCCGACGGCCGGGGCGCGACCCGCAACTACATCGCGATCGTGCCCACCGTGAACTGCTCGGCCACCGTGGCCCGGATGGTCGCGCAGGCCGCGCAACGCGAACACGCCGGCGTGCCTGGCCTGGACGGCGTCATCGCGCTCGCCCACGACCTGGGCTGCGGGATGGCCGAAGGGACGCCGGGCGACGGCCTGTTGCGCCGCACGCTGCACGGATACGCCACGCATCCCAACGTGGTGGGGGCGGTTGTGGTCAGCCTCGGCTGCGAGATCAACCAGCCCGGAAACGCCCTCGGCGACGTGGCGGACACCACCGTGACCATCCAGGACGTCGGCGGCACCGCGGCGGCGGTGCGGGCGGCTCTTGCCCAGGTCACCGAACTCGTCGCCGAGGTAAGGACGCTGCGCCGGGAACCCGTTCCGCTGGCCGAACTCACCCTGGGACTGCAGTCCGGCGACGGCGACGCCTGGTCCGGGACCACCGCGAACCCGGCGGTGGGCGTCGCCGCCGATCTGCTGGTCGCCGCGGGCGGGCGGGTGATCCTCGGCGAGACACCCGCTCTGCACGGCGCCGGGCCGCTTCTGCGCCGCCGGGCCGCGACCCCGGCGTCGCCGCCCGTATCGAGGAACTCCTCGCGTGGTGGCGGGAGTACGCCGCCCGCGACGGCGCCGGCCCGGACGGCGAACCCTCGCGGGAGGACCGGGCCGGCGGCATCACCACGCTCGGGGAGAAGTCGCTGGCCGCCGTACTGAAGGCCGGCACCGCCCCGGTGGAGCACGTCGTCGGGTACGCAGATCCGGTGACCGGAGCAGGGCTGACACTCATGGACACCCCCGGGCACGGCCCGGTCTCGGCGACGGGCATGGTCGCCGGGGGAGCGACGGTGCTCGCCTCCGTCACCGGCAGCGGCTCGCTGTTCGGCTCCCGCCCGACCCCGTGCGTAAGGATCAGCACCACCACCGGGCTCTACCAGGCCATGAGCGGCGACATCGACTTCGACGGTGGACGGGCGACGGCCTGCCCGGAACACGTGACACACGGCCGGCTGCTGTTCGAGGCCCTCGTGGACACCGCGTCCGGACGCCCGACCAAGGCGGAGCAACTCGGCTTCGGCGCCGAGGAGATCACGCCGTGGCGGATGGGCGCGGTGCTGTGACCGTCATCCGCTGACCCTTCCTGTCCTGCCCTGCCCTTCCCCGCTCTGCCCCGCGCCGCGCGAATCGCCGGAACAGCGAACCGTCGGCCTCCGCGGCGCGATGCAAAGGTACGCCCGTTTGGCGACGGCCACGGGCGTTCGTCGCGCACCTCACCGTCGCCAGTTACCCGTCGGTGAGTTCCACCTATCTGCCGGCGCTGCTGCAGGTCCTGAAGTCCGAGTGCCCCGGGCTCACCGTCGAACTGTGGGAGGGGACGGCGGCCACCTTGGAGGAGGCCGTCGCGACCGGTGTCGTGGACATCGCGTTCCGGCCCACGCTGCCGAAGATGCGTGAACCCACGCTGTGCCACCGCACGATCTGGCGGGAGGACATCGTCGCGGTGATGCGCGACAGCGATCCGCTCGCCGCGGAACCCCTGATCGGCGTCGACGACATCCTGTCCCGGCCGCTGATCGGCAACCCGGCCGGTTCGGAGGAGGAGGGCGGCGGCTTCGACCTGCGGCACATGCTCGGGGAGTACGAGTCGAAGGCGGACGTCGCCTACCTCACCGACCACCCCGCGACTCTCGTCGCCCTGGTCCGCTCCGCGTTCGGCATCGGCGTCATCAACCAACTCGCCGTGCAGACCACGCCGATCGACGGGCTCGCGGTCCGCCGGATCAAGTCGCCCACCGCGCACCGCGACGTCGCCCTGTTCTGGACCCGGCGGCGTTCCAGCAACGCGGCCGTCTGCGCCTTCCTGCACGCCCAGGAGCACACACCGCTGCCCGCGGGCGTACGGCCGCTGCACGCCGAGGCGTGAGCCGTCGCCGTCGGCGCGGACCTGACGCGTGGTCAGCTTCCCCAGATCCGCTCGGCGTAGTGGACGAAGTTGCCGCCCATGACCCGGGCGATGCGCTCCTCGGACCAGCCGCGCCGCTCCAGCAGCCCGATGAGCCTGCGGAACTGGTCGACGCCGCGCAGGTCCACCACGAAGGGGAAGGTGTCGGCGCGTTCCCCGGCCGCGCCGACCCCGGCGCGGCGGCGCTCCGCCACGTGCTCGGCCAGTGTGGCCCGGTAGCCGTCGAGGTCGTCGATCGCGGTCACCGGCCCGTCGGTGCCGATGCCGACCGCCTCCTCTCCGCACACGTTCACCGCGTGGACCAGGTGCTCGACCACGTCGTCGGCGGTGGGGTGGCCGGAGGCGGCGAGGAAGGGCATGAAGTAGATCCCGACGAAGCCGCCGCGCTCGGCGACCAGGCGCAGTTCCTCGTCGGTCTTGTTGCGCGGCAGGTCGCACAGCGCCCGGCAGCCGGTGTGGTTGATCGAGACCGGCGCGCCGGCGATCCGGGCCGCCTCCAGGCAGGTGTTCTCGCCGCTGTGGGAGAGATCGACCATCAGCCGGTGTGCGCCCAGCCGTTCGACGACCTCCCGTCCGAAGGGGCTGAGCCCGCGGTTCTGCGGTGCCATGGAGCCGTCGCCGATGTGGTTCGCCTGGTTGTAGGTCAGTTGCACGACCCGGACGCCGAGGCGGGCGAACTCCGCCACCCGGTCCAGGTCCCGGCCGACGGCCACCGCGTTCTGGAACCCGTAGACCACGCCGATCCGGCTCTCCTCGCGGGCGCGGAGGATGTCCTGAGCGGTGAGCACCTTGAGCAGGTCCGCCCGGTGCTCGCGGAGGATGCCGTCCCACACCTCGATCTCGGCGAGGGTGTGCGGGTAGGGCTCCATGTCGCCGATGGTGTAGCCGAGCGTGATGTTGACCGCGGTCAGCCCCGAGGCGCGGGCGTCGGCGACGGTGCGTTCGTCCACGCGGATGTCGCTGCTGCTCTGGACCAGGGACCCGGCGGTCTCCGTGGACGCGTTGGGGTTCTGCAGTTCGCCGAGGGCGTTGACGATCAGCGGGGTGCGGGTGCTCACTTCGCCACCGCCGTTCCCGCGGCGGGGGTCGGCTCGACGAAGTCCGCACGGTGGTGCGGGCGGCCGCGCTTGACGACCGTGCGGATGCTGCGCAGGGCGGCGGCCAGGTCGGCCGCCGGGTCGGCGCCGAGGATGACCAGGTCGGCGATCTTGCCCTCCTCGACGGTGCCGCGCTCGTTCTCGGCACCGAGGCTGCGCGCGCCGATCAGGGTGGCGCTGCGGATGACCTGCAGGGGCGTCATGCCGCACCGCTCGTGGAGGTAGACCAACTCGTCGTGCAGGGGCGGCCAGGCCGCGGCGGGGTCGGGGTCGCTGTCGGTGCCGGTGGAGATCTCCACACCGGCCCGGTGGGCCTGGGCGGTGATCGCGGCGGTGACGGCGTCGTTGGCGAGGGCGCGCTCGCGTGGTTCCGCGGCGTCGCCGGCCTCGGCCGCGATCCTGCCCCACATCGACGCGGTGGCGTCCAGGATCGTGCCCCGGTCGCGCATCAGCCCGAACAGGGCCTCGATCGCCGGGTCGTCGCCCCGCTCGAAGCGGGCCGCGTCCACCGGCGGCTTGGTCCGGTAGCGGATCAGCGGGCCCTCGGCGGCTTCGTGGACCAGCAGGCTCGCGTGCGAGATGCTGTCGACTCCGGCGGTGACCACCTCGCCCGGCTTCGCCGGGAAGACGGCGGCGTGCGCCCAGACCAGGAGCCCCTGCCGGTGCGCCTGCGCCGTGATGGCGGCGACGCGGTCCGCCGGCAGGTCCGCGTAGATCTTGACGGCGGTGGCGGAGGTGCCGCGTGCCATGGCGACGGCGAGCGGAAGGTCGGTGTCCTCGTCCACCGCCTGCATCCACGGGTTCCGGCCCGGTATCGCGCCCTGGGAGACCTGCCAGGTCCGCGGGTCGTCGAAGAAGGTCGGGCCGGCCATCAGCGCGGCGTAGTACAGGTCCGGGGCGGGGATCTCGCCGACCCGGGAGGCGCGGGCCAGGTCGCCGACCTGGCGCAGGTCGTCGGCCATGTCGCGGGCCGTGGTCACGCCGCCGAACAGGTCGCGGCGCAACACGGCCTCGGCGACCGGGCGGTTGGGCGGTGTCGCCAGGTGCTGGTGCGAGTCGATCAGGCCCGGCAGGACGAACGCGCCCGTCACGTCCATGACTTCGGCGTCGCGGAAGTCGGCGGGGTCGACCTCGGCGTCGGCGGCGACCCGTACGATCCGCTCGCCGTCGACCACGATCGTGGTCCCGGGGCGGCCGGCCTCGCCGGTGCCGTCGACGAGGGTCGCGCCACGGTAGAGCACCACGGTGCCGGCCGGCGCCGGGGCGAAAGGCGTCGGGGCGGCGACGGGCTCGTCACTCATGGGTCGGTTCTCCCTCCAGGCCCGGACTGTTACATTGCTTGCAACAGGTGATCCGTTGGTCGGAACAGCGGCCACCCTACCCGCCCCCCGGACAGGGTGGCGGACCCGCCCGCGAGCCGCCGGGGAGACCGAGGCGCCCCGCGCGTCCGGCAACCTCCGCCGGCGCGGAAAATGCGGGCGTCCGCGGACCCGTCCGGGCCGCCCGGTGCCGACAACGCGGCGCCCGGTGCCGACAACGCGGCGCCCGGTGCCGACAACGAGAGGACTGCTCCGTGCCCGCGTCCGGCAACTCCGCCGTGGACAAGGCCCTGGACCTGGTGGAAGCGGTCGCCCGGTCCGGCCGCCCGCTGCGGCTCAGCGAGATCGCCGACCCCCTCGGCCTGCAACGGCCCACCGCCCACCGGGTGCTGGCCGACCTGGTCCGCCGCGGCTGGGTGATGCGCATCGGTGACCGCTACCTGCCGGGCACCGTCGTGCTCCAGCTCTCGCGGGCGACCGCCGCGCACTCCCTGGTCGGCATCGCCCGGCCGGTACTGGAGCGGCTGTCCGCGGCCACCGCGACGATGGTCAATCTCCAGGTCCCCGAGGAGGACCGGGCCCGTGTGGTCGACGTGGTCCGTCCGGCAAGGCTGGAGATGATCAGCGACCTGCGCGACGAACTCCTCCCGGTGCACCGGTTCGCCGGTCCGCTGGCCCTGGTCGCCGCCATGGACGAGCGGACCCGCGCCCCCTACCTGGCGGCGGCCGCCGCCGCGGGCCATCCCCTGGAGGGCCCCGACGGCCTGCTCGCCGACCTGGACCGTACGGCCCGCACCGGCTGGGGCGTGCAGATCGGCCGCACCCAGCGGATGGTGGCGTCCGTCAGCCGCGCCGTCCTCACCCCGGACGGCCAGCCGCTGTGCGCGCTGACCCTGGTCGGGCCGACTCCGGAGTTCGAGGAGCCGAACCTCTCCCGGCTGCGGGACGAACTGCGTTCAGCGGTCGATGAGTTGGCCGGCGCTCTGGGCGTACCGGGGGGCGTACCGGGGGGCGCGGCATGACCGCGGGGGAGCGGGCGGCCGGGCCCGCCGTCCTCGGTCACGACGCCACCGTGGCCGCGCTCGACCCGCTGCGGCTGCTGGACGCCGTCGGCACCGCCCTGGCCGCGATCGCCGCGGGGACCGTCTCCGCGCCGCCCCGTATCGCCGCCATCGGGCCGCACGGACTGCTCGGGGCGATGCCCGCCCACGTTCCCGGCCTCGGGCTGGCCGCCAAGCTGGTCACCGTCTTCGACGACCCGGCCCACCCCGGGCGCACCGCGCACCAAGGCGTCGTCGCCCTGTTCGACGAGACGGACGGGCGCCTGCTCACCCTGGTCGACGCCGAACCGCTGACCGCCCTGCGTACCGCGGCCACCGCGACCGCCGCCCTGCTGGCCCTGGCCAGGCCGGGCACCGAGCAGGTCACGGTGATCGGCACGGGCGCCCAGGCGGACGCCCAACTCACCCTGCTGACCGCCGTCCTCGGCGCGCCCGAGGGCGCCCTGCCGGCTCGTCGCCTCCCCTGGCCGGCCGGCGCTGCGCCGACCGTCACCGTGGCCGGGCGCGATCCGGACCGCACCCGCGCGCTGGCCGCCCGGCACGGCGTCGTGGCCGCGCCCTGCGTCGAGTCGGCGGTCCGCGGCGCCGACGCCGTCCTGTGCTGCACCGCGGCCCGCGAGCCCGTCGTGGACCGCGCGTGGCTGCGGCCCGGTGCCCATGTCAGTTCCGTCGGCGGCTCGGGCGGTCCTGAGGTCGACTCGGCCACCGTCCGGGACGCGCTCCTGTTCGCCGAGTGGGACGGCGCGGCCGCAGCCCCGCCCCCGGCCGGCGCCCACGAACTCCAGGGCGTCGACCCGTCCCGGCTCACCCTCCTCGGCGCCGTGCTCACCGGCTCGCGCCCGGGCCGCGGTGACGCCATCGAGCTGACCTTGTTCAAGTCCACCGGGCACGCCGCCCTCGACGTGGCAGCCGCCCGCGTGGCGCACGACGCCGCCCACCTGCCACGTCGCGGGACTGCGGGGGAGTCGCTGCGCGCACAGGACCGCCGGGCACCTCACCGTCGATGACGTCGGCTTCGTAGGCGTCGGCTTCGAGGGCGACACCGTCGCTGTCACGTTCGGCACCTCGCCGGCCGTGACTCCCGGGTGCCGCGCAGCCCGGTCCGCGCAGCCCGGTCCGCGCAGCCCGGTCCGGGCAGCCCGGCCCGAGAACGGGTCGCGTGTCGCCGCGGCAAGGCCGGATCGGCACCCCCTGGGAGCCCCGTCGTCGCGATCGCACCCTCCTCGCCGAGCCATTACTTGGCTAGCCACATAAACGGTGGTACTTTTTATGTGGCTGGCCATGTAAAGGTGGCCGGTGACGTCATCCTTGGGGAGGCAGCAGCCATGAAGGCCATCGTTTTCGACACGTTCGGCGGCACCGAGGTCCTGCACGAGGCGGAGATCGAGGTCCCGCGGCCGGGCCCCGGCCAGGTACGCGTCCGCGTCAGGGCCGTCGGTGTCAACCCGGTGGACGGCAAGATCCGCTCCGGCGGCATGGAGGCGATCTTCCCGACCACGCTCCCCGCCGTGCCCGGCGGGGAGATCGCCGGTGTGGTCGACGCCGTCGGTGAGGGTGTCGACCACCTGAAGGAAGGCGACGAGGTGCTGGGCTGGTCCGACACCGGCTCCTACGCCCAGTACGCCGTGGCATCCGCGTCCGTCCTCGCCCACAAGCCGGCCGGGCTGGACTGGGCACACGCCGCCGCGCTGCCCGTGGCGAGCGACGGTGCCGAACGAGTGCTGGACCTGCTCGGCCTCGGCTCGGGCGAGACGCTGCTGATCCACGGCGCATCCGGTGCGCTCGGCACCATCGCCGTCCAGCTGGCCGTCGCTCGCGGCGCCCGCGTCATCGGCACCGCCGGCCCGGCCAACCAGGAGTACGTCACCTCGCTCGGCGCCACCGCGCTGGTCTACGGGGAGAACCTGGTCGAACGGGTCCGGGCCCTCGCCCCCGAGGGGGTGGACGCCGTCTTCGACGCCGCGGGGAAGGGCGCGCTGGAGGACTCGATCACGCTGCGCGGCGGCACCGACCGGATCGTCACCACCGCCGACTTCCGCGCCCGCGAACTCGGTGTCGTCTTCGCCGAGGGCCCGCAGCGCCGCTCCGCCGCCCGGCTGGCCGAACTGGCCCGGCAGGCCGGCGACGGCACGCTGGTGACCACGGTCGGGGCCACCTACCCGCTCGCGGAAGCCGCCAAGGCGCAGCAGGCCGGCGATGCCGGCCACAACCGCGGCAAGATCGTCCTCACCGTCAACTGAACAGCGGGTGCAGGCTCCTGAGGCGGCTTACCGGATTGCCGGCTTACCGGCTTGCTGAGAACACGGCCGTGCGGCGGCAGCCGCACGCAAGCCGGCTCGTACGATCCCCATAGCCGTACACGCCGCTTGCCTCCGCACCTTGTCCACTCACCATGCCCATGGAGTAGCGATGCCCGACAGCACTTCACCCGAGCCGCCGGCCACGGCGCGTGATGGGCGATTGAGCTACGCCATCTTCCAACTCGCGCGCGCCCACCGCGCCCGCGCCGCCGCCATGCTGCGCGCCATGAACCTGCACCCAGGGCAGGAACTGCTGCTGATGCAGCTCTTCGACAAGGACGGACAGACCCAGGCCGAACTGCTGGGCTGTGTCGGCCTGGACCATTCCACCGTCTCCAAGTCACTGCGCCGCATGCAGGACTCCGGACTGCTCACCCGGGAACCGGCCTCCCACGACCGGCGGGTCATGGTGGTCAGCCTCACGGATGCCGGCCGGGCCCTTCAGGAGCCCATCGCCGACATGTGGCGCACCCTGGAGCAGCTCTCCGTGCGCGACCTGACCCCTGATCAGATCGAAGCGTTCACCACGTGTGCGTACACGATCGAGAAGTCGATCGGGGATCACGGGCGCCCCGTCCCTGGCGCCGAACTCGACTGAGCGGCCCAGTTCCCCAGGGCTGCCCGGGATCGGCCGGCGGGCAGCCCAGGCAGTCCTGGCCGTCCAAGAAGAAAGCATCGCTCCGCGCGGATCTGTGAGCGCCGTGTCCGAGAGACCGTCTCACCGGTGCGTCGCACGCGCCTGGCACCAGCCAGGAAACGCAGGTACGTACACGCCCACCACACACGCCTGTGCAGGTGGGAGCCCCGCGCCCTTTCGCGCGCCACTAGGGTTCCCCTCCGGCCTCGGTCGTGCCGCAGGCGACCCTTCTTCCCTCCTCCGTGACCACAGGGAGATTCCATGATGGACGCATTCGCTCCGATCGACGTCGCCGGACGGCCGCTGGCCAACCGCATCGTGATGGCTCCGATGACCCGTAGCCGGGCCTACGGGCCGGGGGCCACCCCGACCGATCTGATGGCGACCTACTACAGCCAGCGCGCGAGTGCCGGCCTCATCGTCACCGAAGGGATACAGCCCTCGCCGGTCGGCCAGGGGTACCCCGACACGCCGGGCCTGCATGCGCCGCAGCAGGTGGCCGCCTGGCGCAGGGTCACCGATGCCGTCCACCGCGAAGGCGGTGTGATCTTCGCGCAGTTGATGCACACCGGCCGCCTCAGCCATCCCAGCCTGCTTCCTTCCGGTCTGACCCCCGTCGCGCCTTCACCCGTCGCCGCCAAGGGCCAGGTGTTCACCCACCAGGGACCGATGGACTTCGTCACCCCGCAGGAACTGGACACCGGTGCCATCACCCGCACGATCGCCGACTTCGCCGACGCGGCACGCAACGCGATCACCGCCGGCTTCGACGGCGTGGAACTCCACGGCGCGAACGGCTACCTGATCCACCAGTTCCTCGCACCCAACACCAACCAGCGCACCGACGACTGGGGCGGCGACGTCACCGGTCGGGTCCGCTTCGGCCTGGAAGTGGCCGCCGCCGTCGCGGAAGCGATCGGCGGCCACCGCACCGGCTTCCGCATCTCGCCCGGCAACCCCTACAACGACATCGCCGAGAAGGACGCGGCGGACGTGGAGACCACGTACACCACCCTGGTCACCAAGCTCGGCGAGCTGAACCTCGCCTACCTGCACACTCTCGAAGGAGTCGACCGAACGCTGACCACACGCCTGCGCAAGACCTGGCCCTCGACGTTCATCCTCAACCCGTTCACGCTTCCCGAGCGCACCGGCCCGGACGCCCTCACCCTGATCCAGGACGGCACCGCGGACATGATCGCTTTCGGGGCGCTGTTCCTCGCGAACCCCGACCTGCCCGCCCGCCTGGCCGCCCACGGCCCGTACAACACGCCGGACCCCGCCACCTTCTACGGCGGCGACCACCACGGCTACACCGACTACCCGCACCTGTAGGGCAGGTCACAACCGCGGGACGGGCCGAGCCTGGACGTGGCTTCCTGCCGGGCCGGCGGGGAGATGTGCGTCGGTCCGATGATCGGGGTTCTGATCGGCCGTCGGTGTGCGGCAGCAGCCGATGAGCGTCGTCGGAATCCATCGGCCGGACCGTTCACCGACGTTGACTGTCGACGCGAGTTGCCGACACTCCGTCCCAGCTGGATACATCGGGGTCCGAATTCAGGTCGGCGGCGTGCCCGGCAGCATGCTCGGCTGAGCCGTGCGCAGTCCGTCGAGAATGATCTGGAGATTGCGCTCCCACTGCTGACTGCCCGCTCGCATGTCCAGGGTGCGCTCACCAGTCGCGGCGGCAGCGAGCAGGAAGGGGACATCCTGCCAGGCGACATCCGTTCGCATGGCGCCGACCGCTTGGGCGCGCTCCACGAGACGCCGAATCCGTCCTCGCAGGTCCTCCAGGCGCTGGGCGAGAGGGACCCCGCAGGCCCCGCCGAGTGCCTCGCTGACGCCGCAGCTCTCTGCCCGGAGGCGCACGTAAGTCGCGGCGAACACGCAGAGTCCGTTCCAGGCGTCCGGGTCCTCCAGAGCTTGATCGGCCACGTCCGAGATCTCGTCGAGGATCTCCACGAGCACCATCTCCAGGAGCGCATCAAGGGAGGGGATGCGCCGATAGAAGGTGCCGACACCTACGCCTGCCCGGCGCGCGATCTCGTGTGCGGATACACCAACGCCAATGTCGGCAACCGCGACTCGGGCGGCCTCCACCAGGCGCTCGACGTTGCGCCGCGCGTCGGCGCGGGGCCGACGGCCCGACTCGTCGACGAGCAGGCGGTCCACTGTGCTGCGCGGTTGGTTCATGCGCTGATCCTATCGATAACTGGACCGATCTTGTCCGCTTGGCTAGAGTCTCCAACCGGACAGGATTGGTCCGTTTAGTTGGGGGTCTGCCATGGAAGCGAAGAGAATCCGAGTCGGCATCATCGGGGCGAGTCCCGACCGGGGCTGGGCCGCCCGGGCACACGTCCCGGCCTTGCTTGCCCTGCCGGAGTACAGCATTACCGCGGTCGGCACCAGCCGCCCCGAGAGCGCACAGGCCGCAGCGCGGAAGTTCGGGGCCGCGCACGCTTTCGCCGACGCCAGGCGACTTGCCGAGCACCCTGAGGTGGACCTGGTCGTCATCACCGTGAAGGTGCCTGCGCACGCCGAACTGGTCGAGGCGGCGCTGGCAGCCGGCAAACACGTGTACTGCGAGTGGCCGCTGGCCCGAACCACCCAGGAGGCCGCAGCCCTCGCGAAGTCAGCCCACGGCACGGGCGTGCACCACGTGCTCGGGTTGCAGGCGCGGTATGCCCCGGCGATCGCCTACGCCCGCGAGCTGGTCGCCGATGGTCGGGTAGGACGCGTGACCTCGGCGACCGTTCACACCGCCCGCGGGAAGGGACCTGGGGAGCGGATTCCCGCCTGGGCGGCTTACACCCTCGATCGCACCAACGGTGCCGGGACACTTGAGGTCGCCGGCGGGCACACACTCGACGCGGTGCAGTACATGCTCGGTGGCATCAGCGACCTCTCGGCGATGCTGTCCGGCCAGCACCCGGTCCATACCATCGCCGGTACCGGTGACACGGTGGAGGCGACGAGCCCCGACCACCTCCTTCTCCACGCGACCCTCACCAGCGGTGCCGTCCTGTCGGCCCACGTCCACGACGCCAAGGTCACCGGCGCCGGGACCCTACTGGAAATCTCCGGCACCAAGGGAGACCTGGCCATCGTCTCCACCGGGGCTGCCGGCCCAGCAGGCATCCAGATCGGTGAACTGCGCGTGCAAGGGCCAGGTGATGCGGGCGGCACCTGTCAAGAGCTGCCCGTTCCCAGCCGGTACCGCTTGGCCTCCGGGCTCGATCCCGCCGCCGAGGGCTTCAACGTGGCCCAGATGTACGCCCGGCTGGCCCTCGACCTCCGCACCGGCTCGCGCAGCGTCCCGGACTTCGATGCCGGCCTGCGGCTGCACCGCCTCCTTGACGCGATCAGGCACTCCGCGGACACAGGCACCCGGCAACGCTTGGGCTGACAGCCCGGATTGATCGGGGACTGACTGCCGTCGCGAGGTCGAGCCGTGTGTCCATGTCGAGGCGGAAGGTTCCGTACGGGTTGATGTTCGACCGGAAGAGCGCGGTCAGGCCGCGCCGGTCCTCGTTCGAGAGCTTCCTCGCCGAGCCGCGCATCGCTCGATCGGCTCAACGAGGCGCCGAGGGCGGGAAGCGGGCCGTCTGACGACGTGACAGCTACCCGTCGGTGATCTTGCGGCTGGTGTCTGAGCCAGGACGTCGGGGCCGAGACGGTGGTCAGAGCCCTGCGGGACGCCAACCGCACACCGCACGAGGAGAGCGAACGACTCCGCGACGAACTCGCCGTGGCGCTCGGCCGGCTCGGAGACCTCCGCCGAGGCGCTCCGGCTGAACGAGGTCCCGTTCAGGGCCCGTTCGGAGTTCTGATCAGCACCTGCAGCGACTTCACCAGGCGCGCCGCGTCCTTCTCGCCGAGCGGGGCGAGGAACTCGCGCTCCGCCGCCTCGCGGGCGTCCTCCGCATCGGCCCGCGCCCGTCTGCCCCGCTCCGTCAACTCAACGACGTTGCGGCGGCGGTCCTCCTCACTGCGGCGCCGCTCCACCAGCCCTTTGCCCTCCAGCGCGTCGACGAGCGCGACCATCGTCGTGCGGTCCACGCCCAGCCGCCGCGCGGCCTCCAGTTGCGACAGCGGGCGGCCCGCCGCCAGCACCGCGAGCACCGCCAACTCCCGTGCGTCCAGCCCGAACGGGGCCAGTGCGGGCCCGGCGTGCTCGGCCAGCCGCAGTTGCGCGTGTTTGAGCAGGTAGCCCAGCCGCGTGCCGAGCAACTCCTCGACCGTCGCCCCGTCGTCGTCATTCTCCGCCATTCCCAAACCTTAACCATCATCTGATCATCAGCAGTGCTGACGATCAACTAGGCTGATGGTCATGCCTGTTGACGCACCTCACCGCGCGCTCCGCTTCGGCGTCAAGACGACGCCCATGCACCTGGCCTACGACGACATCCTCCGCGTCTGGGAGGAGGCCGACGAACTGCCCGAACTCGACGACGCCTGGCTGTGGGACCACCTGATGCCACTGGCCGGGCCGCCCGGCGGCGCTGTCCTGGAGGGCTGGACGCTGCTGGCCGCACTGGCCGCCCGCACCACCCGACTCCGTCTCGGCCTGCTCGTCACCAGCAACATGCTGCGGGCCCCCGCCCACCTCGGAAAGATCGCCACCACCGTGGACGTGATCTCCCAAGGGCGCCTGATCATGGGCCTGGGCGTCGGCGGAACCCGACAGCCCGACGGCCCCAACCCGGCCGTCGCCGAGTACGCCGCCTACGGCCTCCCGCTCCCGAGTCCCGGCGAGGGTCTGTCCCGCCTCACCGAGACGATCACCATTCTGCGCAGCATGTGGAGCGAGGAGGTCTTCGATCACGACGGCCCCTTCACCACCCTGCGCGGCACCCGCAACGGCCCCGGCCCGGTCCGGCCCGGCGGCCCGCCGCTGCTGCTCGGCGGCTGGGGCGACCGCACCCTGCGGATCATCGCCGAGCACGCCGACATCTGGAACGTCCCCGGCCCGCCCCACAACGGCACCGACTGGATCGCCGAGCGCGCCCGCGTCCTGGACGCGCACTGCGCGGCGATCGGCCGCGACCCCGCCGAGATCACCCGCTCCGCCCAGATCATCGTCGACTACGCCGACCCCGCAACCACCCGCGCCCACGTCTACGCACTCGCCGCTGCCGGCATCCGGCACGTCGTACTCGCCCTGCCCCGCCCCTACCCGGACAAGGCCGCCCGCTGGCTCGTCGACGAGATCGTCACCCCTGTCCGTGAGAAGGGCGCCTGACCGGCCTTTGAACAAGCGACACGGACAACCTGAGTGGCTGACACTGCAAGCCATATGAACGCTCAGGTCGATGCACCCATCGACCTTGAGAGATCCAGATGACCGCCTGCTCGTCAGTCAGGAACCCCACCAGCAGCAAGCGGACCGTGGCCGGTCCCCAATCGTCGGGCAGCCCTGACCAGCAGCTTCCAACGGGGCGGCTGGTCGTCGAAGGCAGCTTCGAGGTGGTTTCGGCTCGGGCGGTGAGCCGCCCGACCGTGCCGGCCCCCGGTGAGAGCGGTCGGTGATGTGGCCGGCCTTCGTCGGCGCCGTACCGGCCGCATCCCGGCACCTCCACAGGCAGACGCTGACACGGACTTCCACCCGTGGCGGGGTTCCACAGAACCCCGCCTTCTCCGGCACCAGCCGCCGGAACAGCTCCCACACCTTCTCGGGCACCATCCGTTCAGCAGGACTGGTCGTGCTCAGCGCGACGACGCGCGACTCCAAAGAAAACTAATCGAGTACCGGCGGCCCCGCCTCGATGCGCCGCAGCACCGGAGCCAGGCAGTCCACATCGGGGCCGGGATCGAGTTGCCTTTCGTCCCACCAGGTGGCGCCCGCGTCGCGCAGCGGGCCGATCACGTCCTTGGCCTCGGCAGCGTCCGCCGGAGTGGCGCCGCCGACCACGAGGTCGAAGGGGCGCTGGGTGTCGCCTTCTCGATGACCGCGCACATAGGTGACCAACTCGCGCACGTCCTCGCGGTCCGGCGGGTATCCGTGCAGGGCGTTCTTGAACAGAGGAACCGCGCCGTCCCACCGCGCGGCCCGGCGCATGGGCGGACGGTTCGGCCAGAAGCCCCCGATCCACACCGGCGGCCGGGGCAGCTGCACGGTGGCGGGCCGCAGGCTCACGTCCCGCGCCTGGTAGTGCCGACCGTGGTGGTCGACGGCCTCGCCCGTCCAGAACCGCGCCAACAACTCCAGCCCTTCGTCCAGTCGTTCGGCGAGCACACGTCGATCGGTGGAGTCGCCGAAGCTGCCGTACTCGTCCTCGACCGGTCCACCCAGCCCAGCCGCGAAGACGACCCTGCCTCCGCTGAGGTTGTCCAAGGTGGCTACCAGCCGCGCGAGTTGCTGTGGCCGATAACGAGCTACCGGAGTGAGCAGTGTCCCCACCCGGATGCGGGACGTCGCGAGTGCGGCCGCGGTCAGCAGCATCCACGCGTCCCCGAAGGGCCGCCCTGAATACGCCCGGTAATGGACGTGATCCCAGATGAAGAGCCCGTCCCATCCGGACTCCTCGGCCGCCGCCGCCACGGTTGCGACGTTTCGGGGGTCGGCGAAGTCGCCGAAGTTCGGGATATTGATCGAGAAACGCATCCGGACATCGTGGGCTACCCCCACCTGTCCAGGCAACGGTATAAGACCGGGCGCTCGTCGTGTGCCTTTCCCAGCGTGTCCGGCTCTCGCCATTTCTCCGCGCAGGCAGGCCGGCCGTTCGGGGCGAACGCGGCAGGCGGCTTCGACCGGCTGGTGCTGAGGCCGGCCTCATGGGGTCTGCATGCAAATTGGTCCACCCACCCACCCACCCTCGCCGAGCGGAGGGTGCCGCGTCAGCATGGACGCCGAGATCCTCGGTGTGGCCTACCGGGAAGCCGATCTGCTGGAGTTCGCCCGCAGGGGCCGGCCTCGACCCCGACGCCCTCGACCGGGACGAGCGGAAGCCTGAGCGTTTCCCGGCCTTCACCGCCGTAGGCACCAGCGTCATCAACTACCGCCGCCTCACCACGTGAAACGACGTCCCGAGGGATTTAGGCATGTTGCTGGGCGTCGATGTCCCGGCGGGAACGGGGTTGGTGACGGATCTTGGGAGCTATCGCCGCATTTCAGAGGCACACGCGCCGTTCTGCCAGCGGTGAACAGCGGCCCGACCGGGCTCGACGATCACTACCGTCCAGTCTCATGACGACGATTACCACGCGCACGGTCGAGTACCCGGCCGACGGTCTGACGATGATCGGGCACCTCGCGCTCCCGGCCGGTGTCGACCGCCGGCCCGCGGTGCTGCTCGGACCAGAGGGCATGGGGCTCAGCGACGTCGAGCGCCGCCGGGCCGATGCGCTCGCCGAGCTGGGATACGTAGCGCTGGCCTTCGACCTTCACGGCGGGCGCTATTTGGGCGACCCCGAGGAGATGCTGGCCCGTTGCATGCCACTGCTCGCCGACCCCGACCGGATGCGGGGCATCGGCCATGCGGCGCTCGACGTGTTGCGCGCCGAACCGCGGACCGACCCCGACCGGATCGCCGCCGTCGGCTACGGCACCGGCGGCGCCATCGGGCTGGAACTCGGGCGCGAGGGCGTCAACCTGCGCGCGATCGGCACAGTCAACGCAACTACCACGGGCCGACCGGGCGAGGCGGCGCGCATTCGCTGCCCGGTGTGGGCCGGGGTCGGGTCGGAAGACCCGATCATGGCGCCCGCGCAACGGGACGCGTTCACCGCCGAGATGCAGGCCGCGGGCGTCGACTGGCGCCTCGTGGTCTACGGCGGTGCCTTGCACGCCTTCCACCACCCGCCGGTCGACCACCCCGCCGTCCCCGGCGTCGGCTACCACCCACAGCACGCGCAGCGCGCCTGGCACGATGTCGTCGACCTGCTCGCCGAGTGCCTGCCCGTGACGGAGTGATCTGGTCGGCAACCGCGACTCCGGGCCGCGAGCCAGGCGGCAGACCGCCACCGGCTCCGGTTGGTGGGGCATCACCGCAGCTCAGAGAAATGGTGCCGGGGCGCTCTGCGGGGGCGATCCCACTCGGCGGCGGGAACCGGCTCCGCCCGATGACAGGGCTCATCCGCCTTCAGGGGCATCCGGGTTGGTGTTCTCCCTGCGCCTCATCCTGCGCAGGCTCGCGCGAGCCGCGTCCCGATCCGCCTCGGCCTCGGCCTCGGCAAGCTTCTCCTCCCACTCGGCCTTGCCCCGAGTCAGCGCATCCCTCTCGGCGGTCAGCTCGGCGTTCTGGCGGCTGAGTTCGTCGATACGTGCCCCCAGTTCGCCCGTGCCGACCTGGTCGAGTTGCTGCCCCAGCTGTCGTAGCACGACGTCCTTGAGCTTGTCCCGCTCCTCCCGCAGTGCGCTGATCTCCTGGCGAGCCAGCTGGTCGAAGCGCTCGCGTCGGTGTCAGCGGTGGGGGTCGAGCCGGGGATCGAGGTCGAGACGGTCACCGGCACCGCCCATACCGGCACCGCCCATACCGGCACCACCCACACCGGCACCGCCGACACCCGCATCCTCGGACCCGACCCGCGCGGGCTCCTCGTCGAACCGGGCGGGACCCCGGGGGCTGTCCGCGGGTGCCGTCCTCGTCCGCGCCCGCTGGGTCGCCGCCACGCAGACCAGCACCGCCAGCGCCGTGGGCAGGGTCGCGGCCCCCAGGTGCTCGCCGAGCAGCAGCGCCGACCAGACGAGGGTCAACACCGGCTGCGCGAGCTGGAGTTGGCTGGCCCGGGCCACCCCGATCGCAGCCAGCCCCCGGTACCAGACCAGCAGACCGAGAAACTGCGCCACCACCGCGAGCCACACCAGCCCGCTCACCGACTCGCCGGTCAGCCGCACCGGTTCACAGGCAAGAGCAACCGCCGCGCCCGGAACCGTCAGGGGCAGTACGCCGACCAGCGACCAGCCGGCCACCTGCCAGCCGGGCATCACCGCGGCCAGCCGACCGCCCTCCACGTAGCCCGCCGCGCACACCAGCAGTGCGGCGAAGAGGTAGCCGTCCCCTGCGGTGAGCGCCCCGCCGCCGGTCCCCAGGGCGAAGCCCACCACGACGGTTCCGCCGGCGACAGCCGCGACCCAGAACGTGAGGGACGGCCGTACGCCCGTGCGCAGGGCGCCGAAGACCGCGGTGCACAGCGGGAGCGCGCCCACCACGACAGCCGCGTGCGAGGTGGCGGTGGTGCCGAGGGCGAGTGTGGTCAGCAACGGGTAGGCGAGGACCACCCCGAGGGCGACCACGGCCAGTCCCGGCCAGTGCTCCCGGTCCGGCAGCGGGACGCGGCCCAGGAAGAGGAACACTCCGGCCACCGCGGCCGCCAGCACCGCACGCAGGCTCACCGTGCTCCAGGGCCCGAGGCCGCTCAACGCCCAGTGCGTGGCGGGAAAGGTGAGCGAGAAGATCGCGACCCCGAGGCAGGCGAGCAGGGTGCCGCGCGGGGTGGAATCGCCTCGCACGGCACCGGCGACCGGTACCGCGGCCGTTATGGTAGCGCTATTGTCATCTCTCATGAACGACGATAGCAGTGCGACCGCCGTCGCCGAATCGCTTCGGGCGGAGCTGAACCGCTTCTCCCCGGGCGAGAAGCTGCCGTCGAGCCGGACACTGGTGCAGCGTTTCCGGGTCAGCCCGGTCACCGTCTCCCGCGCGCTGTCGGCCCTCGCGGCCGAGGGCCTGGTCATCCTCCGCCCCGGCGCCGGTACCTACCGCGCGCCGAACCACGCGGCGCGCATCGGCAGCATCGACACCTCCTGGCAGCAGGTGGCGTTGACCACGCAGGACCCGGACGGCCCGCCGCGCGTGGTCGACGCCTCCGGGGTGCTGGCCAACTTCGCCACGCACGCACAGGACGTGATCCCCTTCAACGAGGGCTACCTGCACCCGACTCTCGCGCCCGAGCGGGAGCTCACCACCGCGTTGGCCAGGGCCGCCCGCCGGGCCGGCGCCTGGGAACGGCCGCCCGTGGACGGACTGACCGCACTGCGCACCTGGTTCGGCCGAGGCGCCGGCGTCGGGCCCGCCCAGGTGCTGGTCACCGCGGGCGGGCAGGCGGCCCTCACCGCCTCGCTGCGAGCCCTGGCACCCCCGGGAGCACCGGTCCTCGTCGAGTCGCCCACCTACCCGGGGGTCCTGGCTGTCGCCCGCGCCGCCGGCCTGCGACTCGTACCGGTACCGATCGACGCGGACGGGGTACGCCCCGACCTGCTCGCCGACGCCTTCTCCGCCAGCGGCGCACGGGTGTTCCTGTGCCAGCCGCTCTTCCAGAACCCGACCGGCGCCGTCCTCGCCGACGCGCGCCGCCGCGTGGTCCTCGACATCGCGCACGCCGCGGGCGCGTTCGTCATCGAGGACGACTTCGCCCGCCACCTCGGGCACGGCGACCCGCTGCCGCCCCCGCTGATCTCCGAGGACCGGCACGGCACCGTCGTGCACATCACCTCCCTCACCAAACCCACGTCGCCCAACCTGCGGGTCGGAGCCATGATCGCCCGTGGCCCCGCGCTGGAGCGGCTGCGCGCCGTCCACTTCGTCGACAACTTCTTCGTGCCGCGCCCCTTGCAGGAGGCCGCTCTCGAACTCGTCGGCGCCCCGGCCTGGCCGCGCCACCTGCGCGCGGTCGCCTCCGGTCTGCGTGAGCGCCGCGTCGCCATGGTCGCCGCCCTGGAGCGCGAACTCCCCGGCCTGCTCCCGAAACCCGTACCCTTCGGCGGCTACCACCTGTGGCTGAGGCTGCCCGACGGCACCGACGAGACCGCGCTGACGTATGCCGCCCTCCGCACGGGCGTGGCCATTTCCCCCGGCCGCCCCTACTTTCCGGCGGAGGCCCCGGCGCCCCATCTGCGGATCGCCTTCGCGGCCACCGCAGGTCCCGAGGAGATCGTGGAAGGAGTCGAGCGGCTGTCCCGCGCGCTCGCCGAGACGGCTCCCGGACTGTGAAGGCGGGCTGCCGCCCGCGGGACCCGGGGCGAGCGGCTGCCGTGTCTGCTCTTCCCGGGCCCCGACCCCCGGACATCTTCATCGTCCGGAGCAACCTCGCCTACTTCCGCGGGGAAGCGGGGGATGCGGAGGGTGCCGCGGCTGCTTTCGCCGAGCTGTTGGACGACATAGTGCGGGTGCTGGGCCCCGACCACCCCAGCACCCGTACGGCCCAGAACAACCTCGCCAGATGGCAGGGCATGCTCCGGACCGACGAGGACACTCCCGATGCCGGGTGACGATCGTCCGGCGACGCGCAGGGGGTGCGTCCGGCGAAGCCGGAAACAGGGGGCCGGCCATCACGCCCGGCCAGGGCCCTCCGCCCGGTGCCCCGGGGATGACGGGCGCGGGGCGGTGTCCGGCGGGGGGCCGGGTGGTGCGGCGGTGGCGTGGTCGGGGTGGGCGGAGGTCTCGGGGTGGGCGGTGGTCTCGGCGGTGTCCGGGTGCGCGGTGGTCTCGGGGTGGGCGAGGGCGGCCAGGAGGCGGAGCTTCTCGTCGCTGTCGCTGTCCTTGTCGGGGTAGTAGACGACGAGGATGACGTCGTCGATGGGGAGCTTGTCGCGGTGGAGCCGTAGTTCACCGACGACGGGGTGGTGGACGGTGGTGGTGCCGCCGTCGAGGCTGCGGACGTCGTGCCGGGCCCACAGAGCGCGGAACCGCTCGCTGGACAGGGCGAGTTCGCCGACGATCTCGACGAACCGGGGGTTGTCGGTGTCGTCCCCGATGGTGGTGCGCAGGGCCGCGATGAAACCGGCGGCGGCCTTCGTCCAGTCCTGCTGGAAGGCCTGCTCCTCGGGGTCGAGGAAGAGGGAGCGCAGCCGGTTGTGGCCCGGCCGCAGCCGAGGGGAGAACGCGACGGCCATCGGGTTGGAGGCCAGTACGTCGAAGGCGCGACCTTCGACGAACGCGGGAAACGGCAACTGCGCGAGGAGCTGGTGCACCCGTGCCGGCACCTGCTCGGGTCGCTTGCGGCGCGGCGCCCTGGGCCGGGCCGCCGCGAGACCGAGCAGATAGGTCCGCTCGACGTCGTCGAGGCAGAGCACGCGGGCGAGCGATTCGAGCACCTGGACGGACGGGTTCTTGTCGCGGCCCCGCTCCAGGCGCAGGTAGTAGTCGGCGCTGATCCCGGCGAGCAGGGCGACCTCCTCGCGGCGCAGGCCGGGCACGCGGCGGTTGCCGCCGGGCGGGAGCCCGGCCTGCGCGGGGGAGACCAGCTCGCGCCGGGCGCGCAGGTAGCCGCCGAGCCGGTTGCCGGATTCCTCGTCGTTCATGCCGACCACCGTAATGCGGTCCGCGCGTCTCAACGGGGGCCCTGTCAGGACCCTGGAAGATCGGGGCCCTGCCACACCCGGCGGATGCCGTCAAGACTTGCGGCATCGCTGTTCGAGAGGGACAGGGACCATCGCAGAACAGGCGCCGCGGGTCCGACCGCCGGCGGCGCTCCGAACCGAAGGAAGCACCTCATGGATCTGTCCGACCGTACCGTCCTCATCGTCGGCGGAACGTCCGGCATCGGCCGGGAGCTGGCCCGGCGGTTCGCCGCGGCAGGCAGCACCGTGGCCGTCGGCGGCCGCAGCGAGCAGGCGCTCGCCGAACTGTCCGCGGAAGGCTTCGGCACCTTCGCCGTCGATGTCACCGACGGCGCCTCCGTCGCACGGGCCCGCGACGCGGTACTCGCGACGTACCCCGACCTCGACACCGTGGTGACGATGTCGGGCGCCATGCTCCTGGAGGACCTGCGCGACCCCGCCCACTTCGAGGCGGCGCTGACCACCATCGACACCAACCTGGTCGGCACCATCCGGGTCATCGACGCCTTCACCCCGCACCTGATCCGGCGCGGCGCCGGCACCTTCGTCACCGTCACCTCGGGCATCGCCTTCCTGCCGTTCCCGCCCATGCCCACCTACGCCGCCTCGAAGGCCGCGGTGCACGCCTACTCCGAGGCGCTGCGCGCGCAGCTCGACGGCACCGGCGTCGGCGTCGTGGAGCTGGTCCCCCCGGCCGTCGCCACGGCCGGACAGGAGCAGGTCAACCCGCACGCCCTGCCGCTCGACGCCTTCGCCACCGAGGTCATGCGGCTGCTCGCGCAGGACCCCACCCCCGACGAGATCCTCGTCGAGCGGGTCCTCATGCACCGCTGGGCCGAGCGCGAGGGCACCTACGACGACCTCGTCGCCCAGCGCTCCCAGGCGCTGGCCATGCTCCCCGGCCGCAAGAGCTGACACCGCCGGTACGAGCTGACACCCCCACAGCCCAGGCACCGTACGAACGGACGGCCGGGTTCCACCTTGCGGCGGCCACCTGGTCACGACGCCCGCTCGGCGCCGCCCATCATGGCGACCCAGCTGTGGGGCGCGTCGTCGCCGAGCATGAGCTCGTAGACGTCCTCGCCTCCCGCGTCGGCGGCGGTGCGCGCGAACATCGCCTGCTCGTACGCCGCCAGCGCGACCTCGACGTCGTCGGGGTGCGCGGCGAGGGCCCGGCCGAGTTCGGCGCCGTCCTGCATGGCCGTGTTCGCGCCTTCGCCGTTCGGGGGCTCGAGGTGGGCGGCGTCGCCGATCAGGGTCACACCGGGCACCCGGGCCCAGCGGTGCCCGGCCGGCAGCGCGTGCAGGGGGCGGACGACCGGCGCGGTGTCGCTGCCGGTGATCAGCGCGGTGAGCTCGGGCGCCCATCCGTCGAACTCGGCGGCGACCCGCGCCGACACGGCCGCGCCGTCGGCCGCGTCGATGCCGGCGAGCCAGTCCCGCGCCACCGTGAGCTGGACGTACGCGTGCAGGGTGCCGCCCCGTTCCCGGTAGACCAGCAAGCCCCTTCCCGGCGCGAGCGCGAACAGAGACCCGGCGCCGACCGCCGCCGCGGTGGCGGGATGCCGGGTGTCCGCGTCGCACAGGAAGTACTCGACGGAGGTGACGCCCACGTACCGCGGGGTCGCGCCGGACAGCAGCGGGCGGACCCGCGACCACGCCCCGTCCGCCCCGATCAGCAGGCTGGTCTTGACGGTGGCGCCGTCGGTGAAGCGCACCTCGTGGCCGCCCCCGCCGAGGGCCCGCACGCCGCTGACCTTGCGCCCCCACCGCACGGTGCCGTCCGGAAGCGAGTCGAGCAGCATCTGCCGCAGCTCGCCGCGCGCCACCTCGGGGCGTACGCCCGTGCCGTCGTCGGGCCGGTCGAGCAGCACGGTCCCGGCCCGGTCCAGCACCCGGTAGGACTCGCGGCCGGGCAGCACCAGGCCGCGGAACTCCTCGATCAGGCCGGCCGCTTCGAGCGCCGGTTGGCCGTTCCACGGGTGGATGTCGAGCAGGCCGCCCTGGGTGCGCGCGGCCGACGAGGTCTCGGCCTCACAGACCGTGACCGGTATGCCGTTCCTGTGCAGGACGCGGGCCAGGACGAGGCCGCCGAGGCCGGCTCCGACGACGGTGATCGGTGGCGTCACGGTGGACCTCCGAAAATCGTTGGATTGTCACTCCAATGACGCTAGCACGGGTGTGGAGCGGCAATCCAAGTGGCGATCCAAGCGTGGCAGAATGGGGCGCATGACGACCAAGTCCCGGCGGACCCCCCGACGCACGGAGGCGCTGTCCCGGGACGTCATCGTCGAGGCCGCCACCGGGATACTCGACGCCGAGGGCGAGGACGCGCTGACCTTGCGGGCGCTCACCGTGCGGCTGTCCACCGGGTACGGGGCGATCTACCACCACGTCGCGGACCGCGGCGACCTGCTCGCCGCGGCCACCGACCACGTCATCGCCCGTGTCGTGGCCGGCCTCGACGCCGACGCCGAGCCCCGGCAGGCGCTGCGCGCCGTCGCGCTCGGCCTGTTCGACGCGATCGACGCCCACCCGTGGGTCGGCGCCCAGCTCACCCGCGAACCCTGGCGGCCGCCGCTGCTGGACATCTACGAGAAGATCAGCACGCACCTGCAGGCGCTGGGAGTTCCCGAGCGAGCGCTGTCCGACGCCGCGGGCGTCCTGGTCAACTACATCCTCGGCGTCGCCGGGCAGAACGCCGCCAACGCCCGCGCGCTCGCCGACAGCAAGACCGACCGGTCGACGTTCCTCGCCGCCGTCGCCGCGCGGTGGGCGCAGCTCGACCCCGCGCGCTACCCGTCCCTGCGCCGCGCCGGGACCCGACCGCGCGAACACGACGACCGCGAGCAGTTCCTGGCCGGCGTCGATCTCATCCTCGCGGGCATCGAGTCCGTCCACCGCCCGGGCAACCCCGGCTCCGCCGGGTAAGGGGCCGAGCCCCGTCGGGAGCAGACTCGGGGTCTACGCGTCGCGCAGGGTCCCGATTTCCGTGGCCGGCACGGCCATGGCGCGCACGTGCACGAAGTACCCGGCCGCGCATGCGTCGCCGGTCGCCGGGAGAACGGTCGCGAACACCGCGGTGAGCCGCGGCAGGCCCGCACGGGACTGGATCGGGAGCGGGCCCTTGAGCACGCCGGAGCCGCAGCCGTAGCCGTCCGTGTCGAGCTGGCCGAGGAGCCTGCGGACGATTCTGCTGGGGCCGAGCAGCCAGGCGAGGCTGTGGGCGTGGAAGCCGTTGCGGAGCGAGGTCCAGGCGATGCCGGAGCCGGCGAGGAGCTGGCCGGCCTTCCGGCGGGTATCAGCGCCCGGCGGGGCCGGTTGAGGTCGTCCTCGGTGCGAGGAGCACGGGGCGGACGCGTGGCGTGGTGGCTAGACTCGTCTGACGACGTGTCACGGGAGTGTGGCGCGGGCGCGGATGGCTCAGGCGAGGGGTGGCTGCGTGTCCAGGGGGAACATGTTCAGCGTCTACGGACGAATGACCGCACTGCCGGGGCGGCGGGACGAGCTGGTCGCCGTGCTCCTTGACGGTTTCCGCGCGAGCGGCGACAACGGCGGCCTGCTCGGCTACAGCATCAACACAGCCCTGGACGACCCGGACACGCTCTGGCTGACCCAGCTGTGGATCGACAAGGACGCACACGACACGACCACCCGTTCCGTGCCGGTCGCAGCCGTGAGCAGCCGGGTTCCGCCGCTCCTGGCCCGGCAGCCCGAGGGCTTCCACGGCTACGCCGCTCATGTGCACAGTCGAGCCGTTGATCGGTGAACCGGAGGTCGAGGGCGACGGGGGAGACCCGGAGGGCGCGTGGAGGAAAGGCGCGTCCGCGGACGTGGTGCGCGGCGGCGTCAGGGGTGCTCGAACGCGGCCGTGGCCGTGGGTGTTCGGGGCGGTCGTCGCGACCTCGGCCGCGTGGGCGCTGGTGCTGCACCTGTCCGGGTACGGGAAGGAAGCAGTCCCCGACCTCCATCACTACCGGATCTCCGGGAGCCCTTGCAGCGGCTCAAGCCTCAAGCCGTTGACGGACGCGCTCGGCACGGGCCACGTCGAGGTGTCCCCGGCAGAGATGCAGACCGGTCCGGCGCTCGACGCGGCCGAGTGCACGCTCACGGCGCAGCGCTCCGTCGGGACCCACTGGCAGGCTTCGTACAGCACCGTCGTCACGGTGCAACTGCACAAGAAGACCGACCCCGCTGCCGAGTTCGACGATGTCGGCGGCAGCCGGCACACCCTGGAGCCGGTCGCGCCCTCGGACGACGGCTCGGGTACGACCACGGCGATCCTGGCAGTCGGAGGGTCGACGCACGTCGTTCGGGTGCCCGATATCGGGGACCGGGCCTACCTGATGACCAGCGACGGTGACGAGACCCTGACCGTCCTGCACGGCGGCGCGGTGCTCACCGTCGCCGTCGACGTCCAGGAGAAGTGGACCGGCCCGGGCGCGCTACCGCCCCCGGACGCCGACGGAATCCCGCAGCGGCCACCTCGCCAGGCCGGCTACCGGCCGGCCCTCGTCGCGACGATGCGCGGCCTGATGTCCGCGCTGTCCGGGCCCACCACCCAGGTCGGGAAGGAGACTCCCTAGGTCAGGAACGAAGCGGACGTGGACTCCTTGACCTGCTGGACCCGGCGCTGGAAGGCGTGCAGGACCTCCTTCTCGTGCCGCCAGGCGGCGTGGCGGCGGTGGTGGGTGGGAGAGGCCGGATCGGTGGTCGCGTCGGGGGTGGCGCGCAGGGCGCGGATCGCCTGGCCGATCTTCTGTATCGCGTCGCACCACTGACGGGCCGGCTCCTCCAACTCGGCGCAGCACCACCTGACTTCGTGGGTGGCCATGAGCGCCGCGCTGATGGAGACGCTGAACTCCCGCTCCTGGCTGCTGCCGTCGTGACCGTCCATGACAGCCGCCTCGAACTCCACGACGGCCTGTATCGCGACGTACCCCTTTTGATGGAAGGCGTTGCAGGCCGTGTCGATCGCCTCGATGGCGGCGCCCCGCGCGCGTAACGCCTGTTCGTGGGCGGCCTGTCCGCGCGCGGCCCGGCCCGCCGCCCGTGCCCCAGCGACCGCCCCCAGCGCGCCCGCCGCGCCCGCCACGCCGGCCGCGAGGATCGCGGCCACCCCCTGATCCATGCCGAGCATCCTGCCGTCCCCGGCAGGTGGACGCCAGAGGGGCCTCGCCCGCTGCCCGTTCGGGCGGTTTCACCGGTGCCCGCCTCCACCGAATGGGGCGTGTGGGCCGGTGCGGTGGGCGCGTCCGAGCCGGCGGGCGGTACGGGCGGCGGAGGATGTGCCGGGCCCGGTCGTGCTGGTGCGGACGGGTGTGCCGCTGGAGGGAGAACGGTGTTGCCGGGCGAAGGCGATCGGGCAGGACAGGACGAGGTGGGCGCGCGCGGCGCGGTGGCGGAGGTGCGGGACGCGATCACCGTCCGGGCCGCACTGATCATGCTGGGCGTCCTGCTCCTGCAGTTGGGGTTCGCGCTGTCGTACATGGGGGCCTTCCACGCGCCCAAGGCGCACCGCGTGCCGGTGGCCGTGGTGGCGCCGGCGGCGCTCGAAGGCAGTGCGGTCACGCGGCTCAACGCGCTTCCGGGTACGCCGCTGGCCGCTACCGCCGTCGCCGACCGGGCGCAGGGCCGGAAGCGGTTGCTGGACCGCCGTGCCGACGCGGTGTTCATCGTCGACGCGACCGGCCGTACGGACACCGTCCTGATCGCCTCGGCCGGCGGGCCGTCGGCGTCCGACGCCGCCACGAAGGTCGTGCAGGTCGTCGACGGGAAGCAGGACCGCCGGATCACCGTGCGGGACATCCGCCCGCCGGCGTCGGGCGACTCGCGCGGCCTGTCGTCGTTCTACCTGGTGCTGAGCTGGACGATCGGCGGATACCTCGCCTCGTCGGCGCTGAGCATGGCGACCGGCTCGGCCCGTCCGACGCTCCGCCGCATCCTGGTGCGGCTCGCGGCGATGGTGCCCTACGCGTTCATCTCCGGCATCGGAGGCGCGGTCATCGTCGGCCCGGTGCTGGACTGCCTGCCCGGCGCGTTCTGGGAGCTGGTCGGCATCGGCACCCTGGTGGTCTTCGCCTCCGGCGCCGTGGGCGTCGCGCTCCAGTCGCTGCTGGGCACGATCGGGCTCGGTGTCACCATCCTCATCTTCACCGTCCTGGGCAATCCCAGTTCGGGCGGCGTCTACCCGGCCGCCCTGCTGCCGCCGTTCTGGCGCGCGATCGGCCAGGCGCTGCCCCCGGGCGCGGGCACCACGGTCGTACGCAACACCGTCTACTTCGACGGCCACGCCACCACCGGTTCCCTGTGGGTGCTGGGCGCCTGGGCGTTCGGCGGCCTGGTCGTCGCGATCGGCTCCGCGGCGGTCCGCCACCGGCGCACCCGACGCACGTCCGTCGCACCGGCGACCTGACGCCGGCGGAAAACCGGGGAGCGTCGGGTGACCCGGGCGGCATACGCTCGCGCCATGACGATCACGTACGCGTGGCGGGACGACTTCGACAACACGGCCGTCGACGCGCTGCATGCGGCGGGCTTCGGCCACCCGGCCTCGGGCGCCTCGGGCGCCTCGGGCGCCTCGGGCACCGACTGGCAGGCGCAGGTACGGCGCCACAGCCTGGGCTGGGTCTGCGCCCGCGACGACGGTGACCTCGTCGGGTTCGTGAACGTGGCGTGGGACGGCGGTGTCCACGCGTTCATCCTGGACACCGTGGTCGCGGGCAGCCACCGCCGTACGGGAATCGGCGCCGGGCTCGTCGCCGAGGCCGCCCGCCAGGCGCGTGCCGCCGAATGCACTTGGCTGCACGTCGACTTCGAGGAGGACCTGCGGGCGTTCTACCTCGACGCCTGCGGGTTCAGGCCGACGGCCGCGGGGCTCATCGCGCTCTGAGCCCGCGCCGCGGCGGCCGGCCCGCACCTCAACTCCGCCCGCCCGCGCGGCGATGCGCGCCGTCCGGCTCGAAGCGGCGCGCGCCGTCCGGTTCGACGGCGCGCTCGGTGGCCGGTTCGGTGGCCGGCTCGATGGCCCGCCCGGTGGTGCGCTCGCTGTCGTGCCGCCCTTCCTCGCCGGTGCCCGTCACGATCGCGCGGCGGTGGGGGAGGGCGACCAGCAGGGCCAGCAGGACGAGCAGCCCGCTCGCCCACAGCGGCCCGAGGTCCCCGGCCGGGGTGGTGAGGGCGGCCGCTGCGACGAGCGGCCCGAGCGCGGCGCCGACGTTGAGCGCCGCGGTCGCGTACGCGCCGGCCATGGTGGGCGCGGCCGCGGCCGCGTAGAGGACCCGCGTGATCAGGGTGCTGCCCAGCGCGAAGGACAGCGCGCCCTGGACGCACACGAGGGTGAACAGGGCGACGGGGGAGCCGGCGAGCAGTGCCAGGGCGGGCCAGCCGGTGAGCAGCATCGGACCGCCGGCCGCCACGACCAGCCCGGGCCGCCGGTCGGCCAGGCGCCCGGCGACGGTGACCCCGGCGAAGGAGCCCGCGCCGAAGAGCATCAGGACGACCGGGACCCACAGCCGGCCCAGGCCGGCGGTGCCGGTCGTGACGGGGGCGAGAAAGGTGAAGCTCGCGAAGGTCGCCGCGTTCACCAGCGCGCCGAGCAGCATCGCCAGGATCAGCTGACGGCTCTTGAGTTGGGCCAACTCCGACCGCAGCGGCGGCGTACCCGGCGTAGCCGTCGCACATGGCGTACCCGGCTCACCCGGCGTACCCGGCCCGGCGCGCCCCGCAGCTCGCCCCGGGACCGCCTTGAGGATGCCGAGCGCCGCGGGCAGGCAGAGCGCGGCGACGGCCCAGAACGTGGCCCGCCAGTCCAGCAGCGTGCCGAGCACCGCGCCCGCGGGGACACCGGCGACGGTCGCCAGCGTCGTGCCCGACAGGAGCACGCCGAGCGCGCGGCCCTTGCGGTCCGGCGGGACCAGGGCGGTGGCCGTCGTCAGGGCCACCGCGAGGAACCCGGCGTTCGCGAGCGCGGCGACGACCCGGGTGGCGAACAGGACCGGGAAACTCGTGGTGGTGGCGGCCGCGGCATGGGCCGCCGCGAACACCAGGAGGAACCCGAGCAGGCTCGTTCGGCTCGGCAGGTTGCGGGCGAGCGCGGCCGTCAGCGGGGCGCCGATGGTCATGCCGACCGCGAACGCCGAGGTGAGCGCGCCCGCCGTGGCCACGGTCACGCCGAGGTCGGCGGCGAGGTCCGGCAGCAGGCCGGCGAGCATGAACTCGGACGTGCCCATGGCGAAGACGGCCAGGGCGAGCAGATACAGCGCGAGGGGCATGGGGTGGCTCCGAGGTGGGGCGAAACGTGAACAGGACGTCTCGTCACCGCGGTCAGCCCACGGGCAGGCACCTCGTCCGGCCGCGTGACGCGGCGGGACGATCAGGGCTGCGAACTCAGCGGTTCAGGGGGCTGACGGCGTGACCGAAAGCCCCCACCGGGTCCGACTCGGGGCTCACCATGCCCCGCACGCTACCGGACCGAACCGCCCGCTCGCACCGTTGAACTATCCGGCCACCAACTCCCTTGGCACGAAGCCCTCGTCGGCCAGGCGCCGCCACAGCTCGTCCGGCACGGGCGTCCGTGCCGCCTCGGCGTTCGCCGTCACCTCGGCGGCCGAACGGCAGCCGACGACGACGGAGGTGACCGCCGGGTGCAGGTACGGGAACTGGACCGCCGCAGCCGGCAGTGCCACCCCGAACTCGTCGCACAGGGCCTGGCAGCGCCGGGCCCGGGCGAGCGCCTCCGCGGGCACCGGACGGTAGTTGAACATGGCGTCGTCCGAAGGGTCCGCCAGCAGACCGGTGTTGAAGACCCCGCCCACCACCACCGCGGTGCCGGTCTTCGCGCACAGCGGCAGCAGCGTGTCCATCGCGTCGTGGTCGAGCAGGGAGAACCGGCCCGCGATCAGGACGACGTCCACCTCGTAGCCGGCCACGTACGCGGCGAGCGCCGCGCTGTGGTTCATGCCGAACCCGATCGCCTTGACCAGGCCCTCGTCCCGCAGCCGCCGCACGGCCGCGTACGCGGTGTCACGGACCTCGTCTGCGTATTCGTCAGCGTCGTGCAGGTAGAGGATGTCCACCGCGTCCCGCCCGAGGCGTTCCAGGCTGGACTCCAGGGACTCGCGGATGCCCCCCTCGGTCCAGTCGGTGACCACGTCGGTGCCGGAGCCGTCGGCCCGCGGTCGCAGCAGCCAGCCGGTCTTGGTCGAGATCACCGGCCGGTTCACCCCGGCCGGCTCCAGCAGCCGGCCCAGCCGCTCCTCGGCCTGGCCGTGGCCGTAGCGCGGCGCGGTGTCGAAGTAGCGGATGCCGGCCTCGGCCGCGGCCCGCAGCGTCGCCGCCGCGTCCTGCTCGGTCACCTCCTCGAACAGCCCGCCCAGCGGGGCGGTGCCGATCCCCAGCGGGGGCAGGTCGAACGGCAGCCGGGACGGGGTCCTTCGGGCCAGGGGCGCGGTCATCGGGCCACCTCCCAGGGGGAGGTGCGGGCGGGATCGCCGCCGCGCAGCGTCATCGTCATGGTCAGCCGCACCCGGGTGCCGCCGGGGAGCACCACCTTGCAGTAGCGGCCCTCGACCGGGAGTGCGGCGCCGTCGTCGGCGCGGACGGTGTGCAGCACGTGCTCGGCGAACGAGCCCGCCTGGAGCAGGACCGTGCGTGCGGCGGTGCCGAGGTTGACCAGTTCCACCACGGTGTGCTCGGGCCGGATGTCGGACACCAGCGCGGCGACGTCCGCGGGCAGCCCGGGGCGCTGCTCGACGGCGTCGTGGTAGCGCACGTGCAGCTGGGCCAGACCGCCGTTGTAGAGCACCTGCGGTGCGCCGGTGGTCAGTTGGAGCAGTGCCTCGGTGACCACCGGGTTGAGGTTCTGCCAGTGGTGGATACCCAGGGCGTCGGGGCCGACGGCCGGGTCCATGTCGTCGCGCTCGATCGCCTCGACCCGCTGGGCGCAGACCGCGAGGGCACTGGCCAGCATCCGCTCGGGGAAGTCGGCGTTGCGTCCGCTCAGGAACTCGTGCCAGGGCTCCTCGTGGCCGCACTCGTCCTTGGTGCGCTGGGTGTGCACCGCCGCCCAGTCCCAGCGGGACCCCTCGCGCAGCCGCTCGACCCGTTCCGCGTCGCCGGCGTCGCGGCTGAAGTGCCACAGGGACAGGGGGAGTTGGGTCGGCATGACGGTGAAGTCGAACCAGCCGGAGTCGTTGTGGCGCTGCGGCACCATCAAGGTGCGCTCACCCGGGATAGTGCCCAGGTGCGGACGCCAGCGGCTGCCGAGGGTGCCCATCTCGCCGGCGGTGCGCTGCTCGGCGTGGCGCAGCACCGCGTCCAGCGGGTTGCGGGCCAGCTCCAGGAAGCCGTCGTCGCCGGTCACCAGGCTCGCGTTGACCGAGCCGACGATCGCGGCCGACGCGACCGACGACAGCCCGTGCGGCCACGACCAGCCGTAGTGCCCGCCGTACCAGCGGCCCTCCAGGTACTCGCCGACCTCGCCGCCGAGCCCGGCGTTGTCGGGCACGACCTCGCGGCCGGCCAGCCGCTCCCGCCAGGCGCCGACGTACTCGGCCACCCAGTCCGCGTAGCGCCGGTCGCCGCCGAGCAGCCAGGCGTTGGTGGCGAGCGTGGTGGAGGCCACGTTGACGAGCGTGTCGCCGCGCCCCATCCGGTCCCACATCACGCGTCCGTAGGCCCGGGCCCGCTCCGGCGAGTCGGCCAGCTCGTCGAAGGAGGCGACCCCGGTGCCCCAGTCCAGCGGCAGGCCGTAGGGCCGCAGCGCCAGGCTCCAGGGGAAGTAGACGTCGTGGTCGCTGAATCCGGGGCGCGGTCCGCCGGTGCCGGTGTGCGGCGCCCGGACGACCCGGTGCTCGGGGTCGTAGTTGGGGCCGCCGGGCAGGTAGACGTCGGCGAACCGGCAGGCCAGCTCCCGCAGTTCGGCGTCGCCCGGGTCGGCGAGGCACAGGCCGTAGAAGAGCAGCATGCCCTCGCCCTGGTGGAACCAGTCGTAGCCCCGCTCCAGCCCGTCCACGACCAGGCCCATCTCGGTGAGCTGCCGCGTCACCCCGCGCCAGTGCCGGCGCGCGGCGGGCAGCAGGTCCGCGCTGCCGCCGAGCAGGTACAGCGTCGGCCAGTTGAAGAACGGCTCGTAGAAGTCGTCCACGCCGTCGCGGTCGTCCAGGCCGTGGCCGAGCGAGTCGCGGAAGACGAGGCGGCCGTCGCCCTCGGTGTAGCGCTCGGCGAACACGCGCCACGCCTTGTCCTGGACGGCGAACAACTCCCGCTCCAGCGCGGCCCACCGAGGTGCGTCGGTGACCTGGCGGGTGGCGGTCAGCTCCGGTACGCGCGCGGCTTCGGGGGCGGTCATCGGCCCGCCGTCCCGCGGTCCGTGCCGTCGATCCGTTCAACCCCGAGTATCGGGTACACCCGGCCTCCCATAATCGCCCATCGATAGCCGATTACTAGACTTCAGTGCGGGGACGGCTGTGTCAAGAGCCGTCGACGACCCTGGAGAAGGAGCCGACCATGATCGACTGCCACGCCCATCTGTGGGACCCGCGCCGGGGTTTCCCCTGGATACGGCCGGGTTCCGCGCACTACCGGCCCTTCACGGCGGACGACCTGGCGGCCGCGGCCGCGGCCGCGGGCGCGGGCGCGGGTACGGGCGCCGGCCTGACCGGGACCGTGCTCGTCGAAGCCTCCCGCGGAGATGCGGCCGAGACCCTGGACCTGCGCGAACTGCGGCTGCGCCGACCGGATCTCGTCGCCGGATACGTCGGCAACCTTCATGTGCACGGCGGCGCCGGGCCGCACCGCTTCCGCGCACTGCTCGACGCGTGGGGCGACACCCGGCCGAACGGCATGCGGATGGGCGGGCCGGCCTGGAAGGACACCCCGGAACCGGCCCGGCGGCTGGTCCCCGTGCTGGCCGAGGCCGGCGTGGCACTCGAACTCAACCTGGGCGAAGGGGCCTTGCGGGCCGCGGCCGAGGCGGCCGCCGCGCACCCCGCGCTCGCCGTGGTCGTCGACCACCTCGGCAACCCGCCCAACCTCCTCAAGGAGCCAGGGAGTTGGTACCAGGACATGGAACTGGCCGCCGCGGTGCCGAACGTGCACGTGAAGATCTCCGGCCTGCTCACCCAGCAGCACGGCGTGCCGGCCGACCGGACGACGCGGCTGGTCCGGCAGGTGGTGGACGCCTTCGGTCCCGACCGCTGCCTGGTCGGCTCGGACTGGCCGATCTGCCTGCCGCGCGGCTCCCGGGCGCAGTCGCTGGACGTGGCCCGGGCCGGTCTGGCCCATCTGCCCGCCGCGCGGCAGCAGGACGTCCTGCACGCGACGGCCGTCCGCGTCTACGGGTTGCGCGGTTGACAGTGCTCGGGCCATCCTGCTTCGATTCAGTCGATCGATAGGCGATAGGTGAGTACACCTGTCCGCCCGGGCCGGTGCGCGCCGCCGCCCCGCTCGCCGCGTCCGCGCGGCCCGGGCGGGCCGGCGGGCCGACCGGAATCCGATCGACATCCGATCGGACGGCCCGGGCGAGGCCGCCGTACGCGGGGTTGCCACCCGGGCCGGACCCGAGCCGGGCGCCGCGCGGTGCGCGAGCCCGGCGGCAGGTGTGCGAGCTTGGGCGGTTATCCATCGATAGACGATAAAAGTGCGTACCATGGAAGACTCGCCCTCAGAGCGCAGGATTGGGAATCATGGCATCGAACCCGTCGGCTGACTTCGTCTCCACGCTGGCCACCAACAAGGACCGGTTCAGAAAGACCCTGATCTCGGACCAGGTGTACGGGCTCCTTCGCCAGTCCATCGTCGACGGCGAACTCGGGCCCAACGACCGGGTGGTCGAATCGGAGATCGCACGGCGGCTGGGGGTCAGCCAGGCACCGGTGCGCGAAGCGGTCAAGCAACTGGCCCGTGAGGGCCTGCTGATGCACGTCCCGCGCCGCGGCCACTTCGTCGTGGAGATCTCCTCCCAGGACGCCGAGTACGCCCGCCAGGTGCGGGAACCGCTGGAACGCCTGGCCGCGCAGCTCGCCACCGAGCGCATCACCGAGGAGCAGCTGCAAGCGCTCGACGAGCTGGTCGAGCAGATGCACGGCGCCGTCAAGACCAACGACGTCGGCCGGTTCCGCGACGCCGACATCGAGTTCCACACCCTGATCAGCCAGAGCGCCGGCAACCCGTTCCTGGCGCGGATGTGGGAGGTCATCGAGCCCAGTCTGCGGGCGCTGCGGGCCATCGCCGACCCGCTGTTCGAAGGCGACTGGCACGCCATGGCCGACGAGCACGGCCGCCTGGTGGGCCTGCTGCGCGCCGGTGACGGCGACCAGGCGGCCGACGCGTTCGCCGACCACGCCGCGGGCCGCGGCCCGGTCCCCGACGCGCGGCCGAAGCAGCCCCGCAAGAAGACCGCGGCGGCCAAGCGCCGCAGCTGAACCGAACGCCCAGGTGCCCGGGCCGGCGAACTCCGCCGGCCCGGGCACACCTGTCTCCAGCCGTCAACGGCGGGCGCCCGCCGTCCACTTCGGCGCACCGTACTGGTAGGCGCCGAGGCTCGGAACCGCGTCCGTCGAGCCGTCGTTGATCCCCGCCAGCGGGATCGCCTGGTTGCGGGCCGGCGACGCGGCGGTCAACTCGTAGTCGTGGCCGGCCGCGTCCACGAAGAGCGGATCGACCGTGGGATCGAGGTTGTTGGACATCAGCAGCCCCCCGTCGGTGGCACCGTCCGAGCCCGTGATCGTCCCGATGTTGTTGTAGATCTTGGTCCCGGTCGACTGGTTCGTGCCCTTGACGTACATCATCGTCATGCCGCCGGTGTTGTTGTACACGCCGTTGTTGTACGACCCGGAGCCCAGGCCGTTCAGCATCACCGTGCCCTGGAGGTTGTTCCAGCCGACGTTGTTCGCGATCACCAGGTCACTCTGCCCGTTGTCCGCGTAGACACCGGCGACCGCGAACGGCGTCACCCCCGGGGTCGGCGTGCCGTCGTGCAGCAGGTTGTGGTCGACAGAGGTGCCCATCATGTCGGCGCCGCAGCAGGTGTAGATGCCGGCGGTGTCCAGGCTGAGCCGGGCGTACTGCGAGATGTCGTTGTACGCGATCCGGTCCTTGTCGGCGGTGAGCCCCGCGTTCGTCCCCCACTGCAGGTTGATGCCGCTGCGGCCGACCCGGTAGATCGTGTTGTTCATGACCGTCTGGGAGTTGCCCATCACGGCGATGCCGGCCGCGTAGGTGCCCATGTAGTCCACGTCGTGGATGATGTTGTCGGTGGCGGTGTTGTTCTGCCCGCCCAGCGCGATGCCGTTGCCGGCGCTCAGCGACAGGTCGCTGTTCACGATCGTGTTGTTCGTGCCGTTCAGCACGACGCCGGTGTCACTGATCCCGCGGTCCACGCTGGACCCGCAGTCCGTGGTGCCCTGCGTGATGTCCGTGTAGTGCGACAGGTAGCTGCCGGTGATCGTGTCCAGCGTGTCGTGGCTGGTCGTCGACCCGGTCCTGATCGTCGAGGCGAACAGGTCGACCCCGACGACCGAGGTGTACGACGCGTTCGTCAGGTCGAAGGCGAGCTGCCGCGCCTTCGCCTCGACGGTGTGCTGCGCCGGGCTGTCCGTGCTGTAGAGGTACAGGCGGTGCGCGGTCGGGTCGTAGAACCACTCACCGGGGTTCGCCAGCTCGCCGATCTTGCCGGACAGCGAGTAGCGGGTGTCGGTCGGCACCACCTTGTGGACGCACGGCGGCGCGGCGGCCAGCGTCACCGAGCCGGCGGCGGAACTGGCCACGGTGGTGGTGGCCGACACGTACCAGTAGCCGGTCAGCGCCCGCGCGCCGTTCCAGTACCCCGCGGGGCGGGTCAGCGAGGCGTCGTCGATGGTGGCGTCCGCGCTGCCGGCACCGGCGTGCTCGATCGTCGGGTTGAGCAGGTCCAGGCCCGGGTAGGGCCACTGGGCCTCGATGTCCATCTGCTTGTCGGTGAAGACCTGCACCGTGGACGGGTCGCTGCCGAGGTCGACGCCCGTGCTCCAGACGTGGCCGGCGGCCACCGCGTCGCTGAACGCCGAGTTCAGCGCGTAGGGGTCGCTCTGGCCGATGGCGGTGACGTCGGCGCCGGTCACCTGCGTCCAGCCGGCGACGCTGGAGGCGCCGCTGATGGTCACCTTGGCGCCCGCGGCCGCGCGGTAGGTGATGGGCAGGCCCGAGCTGCCCGAGTGGGCGGGCACGACCGTCTCCTGGTAGGTGCCCGACTCGATCATGCAGGTGTCGCCGGCGACCATGACATCGGCACACTTCTGGATGTGCTGGAACGGCGTGCCGGAGCTGAGCCCGCCCGAGGTGTCGCTGCCCGACGGCGAGACGTAGTACGTCTGGCCCGTCTCGGCGGCGTGCCGGTGGGCACTGTGGGCGTCGGCCGGGGCGGCCGCCACCATCGACAGGACGGCCGCCGCGGCGGTCACCGCGGTGAGCAGGCCCCGGCGGGTGCGGGTGTGCGATCTGTTGAGCACTCCACTGTCCTTTCTCCTGACTGGACTGATGGGAACCGGTCGGGCGGTGTCATCCCTTGACCGCGCCGACCGTGAGACCGCTGATGATGTGGCGCTGCATGTAGATGAAGAAGATGACCACGGGGGCCACCGCGAGCAGCAGGTTGGGGAAGACCTTCGTCAGGTCGGTCGAGTACTGGCTGATCCCGGCGTAGATCGCCGTCGTCACCGTGTAGTGCCCGGACGACGGGCTCAGCAGGATCTGCGGACTGATGAAGTCGTTCCAGATACCGATGGAGTTGAGGATCAGCACGGTCACGACCGCGGGACGCATCAGCGGGAAGATGATGGTCCAGAAGGTCCGGTAGCGGCCCGCGCCGTCG
The DNA here is from genome assembly GCF_036014115.1 of Streptomyces sp. NBC_00448. Classification (NCBI taxonomy): domain Bacteria; kingdom Bacillati; phylum Actinomycetota; class Actinomycetes; order Kitasatosporales; family Streptomycetaceae; genus Streptomyces; species Streptomyces sp. NBC_00448. The sequence continues at coordinate 212,113 of NZ_CP107913.1, read as the reverse complement.
ATGGTCGCCGCGTGGTCGATGTCCACCGGGATGGTGCGGATGAAGCCGACGAACAGGAAGATGCTCACCGGCAGCGTGGACGCCACGTCGTGGGCGACCAGGCCGGTGACGGTGTTGGCGAGCCCGAGGTCCCGCAGTACGTAGATCACCGGGATGATCACCGCCGCGCCCGGGATGAAGGTCCCGGCGAGGAAGTACAGCATCACCAGTTGCGTGCGCCGCTTCATGCTCCGGGCGATCGCGTACGCGGCCGGTCCGGCGAACACGATGCACAGCACGTCCACGGCCACGACCAGGAACAGGGTGAACCCGTAGCCGCCGATGACGTTGTACTGCGGGCTGTGGATCGCCGCCGACAGGTGCGAGAACGTCAGACGGCTCGGCACCAGCGAGAAGGGGTTGTTGAGAATGTCGGTCTGTGACTTGAAACTGTTGACCACCAGCAGGTACACCGGCACGACCATGACCAGGAACAACAAGGTCAGCAGGAACCAGCGCAGCGGGGAGCGCGCCTCCCGCCGCTCCTCGCGCGTGGGACCGTCACCTCCGGCGACCGATGTCGTCCTGCTCTTGTCCCGGGGCTCCGCCTCCAGCACGGCCATCACCGCCTCCTAACCTGTCGCTGCTTGATCTTGGCGGTTGCGCAGTGCCGTCACCACGAGGGCCAGCACGGCGGACACGACCATCAGGAACACCGCCTGGGCGGTCGCGTATCCGACCTTGGTGCTCTCGAAGGAGCGGGCCAGAATGAGGTACGAGAACGTCTGGGTCGAACCGGCCGGCCCGCCGCCGGTGAGGCTCACCACGATGTCGTAGGCGCGGATCAGCCCGACCAGGTTGAGCACCGTCGCGATGGTCACCACCGGCGCGATCATCGGGATGACGACCCGCAGGTTGGTCTGGCGCCGGTTCGCGCCGTCGATCGCCGCGGCCTCCAGCAGTTCGGCGGGCACCGTCTGCAACGCCGCCACGAACAGCACCACGTTGAAGCCGAAACCGGCCCACACGATGACGGCGATCAGCGAGATCAGCGCCATGTGCTCGTCGAAGAGGAACCCGACCGGGTCGACGCCGAACTTGGCCAGCGTGTTGTTGATGGCGCCGTTGGTGCCGAGGATCGCCGCCCACAGATAGCCGAGGATCAGCGCGCTGATCACATGCGGGAAGTACGCCACGGCACGGAAGAACGAGTTGCCGCGGGAACGCCCCTTCAGGATCAGCGCGTACACCAGGCCCAGACCCACCTCGAACACGGTGCCGAAGACGGCGATGAGCGCCGTCACGTACCAGGACTGGGTGGAGTTGGGGTCGTCGAACAGGTGCCGGTAGTTGGCCAGGCCGATGAAGTCGGCGGAGGAGAAGCCGTTCCAGTCGGTCAGGCTCAGATAGATCGCGACCCCGACCGGTACGACGGTCAGCACCGTGTACAGCACCACCGCCGGGCCCATCATGGCCACGGAGACGGCGGCCCCCCGGATGCGGGTGGCCCGGCGGCTCGGCGCGGGTCTGCCCGGGCCGGGGACAGCGCCGGAGCGCTGCCCCCGCCGTGTCAGCTCTGCGAGTTCCACCACTTGTCCAATCCGGACGCCGCGCTCTTCGCGGACTTACCCGAGAACAGCGACTGGATCGTCGTGTTGAGCTGGTCGCTGTAGCCGGCGATCGGCTGGTTCTTCCCCGACTTGACGATCACCGAGGGCGCCTTGTCCAGGATCTGCTGAACGGACTTGCCGAGGCTGGACATCGGGTAGTCGAAGCCCTGCCGCAGGTTGCCGTCGGCGGCGAGCTGGCTCTTGACCGCCGCGGGGTCGGTGACCAGCCACTTGACGAAGTCGATCGCCGCTGCCTTGTGCTTGGAGTGGTTGACCACGACGTACGGGTCGGAGATGTTGCCGAACTGGCCCGAGGGGTAGGCGCCGTCGGTCGGCATGGAGAACACGCCGATCCCGTCGCTCTTCTTGGCCTGGTCCGCGGCGGGCACGAAGTACGAACCCATGATGTACATCGCCGACTTGCCGTTGAGGAAAGCCGTCTGGCCGTCCGCGTAGGTCAGGCCGAGCGCGCTCTTGTTCAGGTAACCGGAGTCGATCCAGTTCTTGTAGTCCTGGAAATAGGACGTGTAACCGCTGTCGGCGAATTTGACCTTGCCGTCATTGCGCTTGGCGACCCAGTCCGGGTCCGCGGTCATCACGCCGGCGTCGGCCATCATCGAGAACTGGGCACCCGTCACCCACTGCCCGGCGGTCTGCAACGGGGTGTATCCCGCGGTCTTCAACTTCCCCATCGCGGCGGTGAACTGAGCCATCGTCTTGATACTCGACGCGTCCACGCCGGCCTTGGTGAAAGCGGCCTTGTCGTAGAAGACGAGCGACTGGATCTGCTCGCCCACACCGACCACATACCGCTTTCCGTCGATCGCGTACTGGTCGGCCAGCGGGGTCTTCGCCGTCCAGGGCTGGTCGGTGAGGTCGGTGTACAGGTCCGTGTCGTCCGCGGTCGGCGTGATCTGCTGCGCGATGTCCGGCGGGTCGCCCGCGGCGAGGTCCTGGGTGAGCTTGGCGTTCGCCGATATCGTGCCGGTCAGCTCCAGCTTGACCTTCGTGCCGGGGTGCGCCTTCTCGTACGTGTCGAAAAGGGTGTTCCAGTACTGCTCGGTGAGGTTGGGAGTGATGTTGACGATGACGCGGAGGGTCGTGCCCCCGGCGGAACTCCCGGAATCGTTACCACCACAGGCCGCGGCCGATGCCATTACCAAAGGGGCCGCGGCGAGAGCGCAGGTGCGGCGCCAGATCTTTCTCATAGAGACACGCTCCGTTGCGTAGTCATGAACACAGACGGCCGAGATCGAAGCACATGATTTCGGCGGGGTCAACTGCCCGCAGGAGACCGGGAAATCGGTTCCGACGGTCCCGACCGCAGGGTTCCTTATTGCGTCGACGAAAGGGTCGCTTGCTGCGGGAACCGCCATGCGGCGATTCCCGTGGGGCCACCGACCGGCTGCGGTGCGGGCGGTGGGAATTGCTGCGGCCGGGCGGGCGTGGCCCGCCGGCCGGTCCTGGGCGAGCCGGCTCCGCGGGGGAGCGGCACGGCTCGCGTGTGGTGCGGGCCTTCCGGCCGTCCCCTCACCGGTGGGGAGGGGACCCGCCCGCCCGGCGCGGTGCCGTCCCGCGGGACGCGGGACGCCGGCCGCCGCGCGGGCGGGTGCGGCCCGGACGCCGGCACGCGTCCCGTGCCGGCCTCTCGTCCGGGCCGGCCGCGCGCGGGGACCGGCCCGGTGCGCGGTGCGGGTGTCAGGGCCGCACCGCGCGGCCACGAAGTGACGGCCCACGGCCTCTGGTGGAGTCGCATGGACCTTCACCTCCAAGGATTATCGTCTATCGATTACTGATGCTATGTGGGCCGCCCCGCATGTTCAAGAGCCGTGCAGCAAGCCCTTACCTTCCGTCGGACCGGCGCCAACGCACGGAGATCCGGCCGGAGTCGGCGGGCGCCGGGACCGTCAGGGTCAGCCGGGTGAGCCGGTCGCCCCAGCTCAGCCGCACCTGCGCGTCGTCCAGCTCCCGCGGCTCGATCGCGGCGACGGCGATGCGCTGGTCCCACTCCATACGCAGAGCGGGACCCGAGCGCGCCGACACCAGCGCCCACCCCTCGCCCAACTCGACCTCACCGGAAAGAACATGACGGACGGTCAGCTCTCTGCTCGGTCCTTCCCAGCGGTCCTCCACGACCACCTCGGCCGGCTCGCCGCCGGCGGCGCGGACCAGTCGCACCTCCCGCTCCCAGCGGGCCACCAGGCCCGGCGGATAGGCGCCGCTCAACTCGGCGCGCAGCGCGGTGACCGCGTCGTCGAGTCGTACGGTCACCTCGCGAGCGCCGTGTTCGGTGCCCGGTGCCTGCCCGCCGCCCGGCTCGGGGACGTTGTGCCACGCGCTCTGGAACGGCCAGGCCTCGTAGCGCCGAGGCCCGAAGGTCTGCGCGGTGTAGACCGGCCGCCCCACGTCCACCACCAGCGGCCGGCCGTCCACCGCCACCCAGTACGAGCCGACGTCCAGGTGGTTGTGATGCTCGCCGTTGTGCCCCGCCTTCACCGCCATCGCCAGCCCGGACGACGTGCCCGCCGTCTCACGGGCCACCAGGAGTTGCAGGCGCGGCAGCCAGGAGGCGTGCGCCAGCCACGGCGCACCGTCCTCGGCACGCTCGGCGGCCTCGGGGGAGAGGGCGGCCCCGGCGGTGACCGTGTCCTCGGTGGTGACGGCACGGCACCACCGCGCGTCCGCCAGCGCGGCCAGTGAGCGCCCGAGGCCGCCGACGTCCGCCACGCCACCCGCCTGCCGGGCCGCGGCCACCGCGTGGGCGGCCGTCTCCGCCTGGCCCAGCCGTTCGCCCCACCGGAACACTACCTGCCAGGGCCGCCCGCCCCCCAACCGTGCAGGCGCGTCACCGACGTTGACGTAGAAGTCCGCGCCGAAGTGCATCCGCTGCGGGTAGCGCAGCACCTGCGGCAGCAGCGGCAGGTCCCGCGCGTCGAGCTGCGCGCCGCCGGTGTCGGCGAGCAGGTCCAGCGTCTCCAGCACGCGGCACGCCCCCGCGAACCAGTACGCGATGCCCTCGTCGATCCCGCCGTCGTCGGGCAGCGCGACCAGGTAGTGGTCCAGGTCCCGGACGGCCAGGCGGACCAGGCGGGCACGCCGGGTGTCGTCGTCGCACAGCAGCAACGCCGAGGCCACGACGGCACTGTGGACCCAGGGGTTCCAGTTGTTGGCGCTGCCGTCGGCGCCGATCCAGTGCCAGTCCCGGACCTGTTCGAACGGTGTGAGCACCCGGTGGTCCACCTCGCGGCGCAGCCGGCGACGCACGCCGGGCGCCCTCCGGTCGAGGTGCGGCCCGAGCACGCGGTCCGCCCACGCGAACAGCGCCGCGGCCTCCGCCGCGCCCAGATCGAGGAACGGCTGCTCCGGGTCGGGCACCACCTCCCCGCGGGAGGACGTATGGCGGTCGTGCGGCGCCCAGCACCAGGTGCTCGCCTCGGCGAAGGCGACCAGCCCGTCCACAGCGGCATCCAGGTGCGGGCACCCCCCGGGCGCGTCCGCGTCCGCCACCTCGCCGGTGAGCACGGCGGCCAGCACCAACAGCGTCACCCGCTCCCGCAGCGCCCTGGCCCGCCCCTCGTAGGCGTCCCGATCGCCGTCGCGCAGCGCCCTGGCCCAGGCCGAGGCGGTCAACGACGGTGCCGGGCGGGCCAGTTCGGCGCCGGCCAGGGACAGGACCTCGGCACGTATCGGCTCGGGGACGGCGTCCCACACGGACCGGTCGGTCACGTCGGGAACACCACAGCGCGCGGCGGGGCCGGCCGACAGCGGATGCGCGGGTGCGGCGCCGCCGGGCGGGTCCAGGGCCGGGGCCAGACGCTCGTACAGGGGTCCGGTCACGGCGATCAGCCCTCCCCGTCCAGCACCAGCTCGATCACGGGGAGCAGCACGTCGGGCCGGGCGATCGGCACCGTGAGGGTGAGCGTGTCCGCGCTGCGGCCGGGAGGAGCCAGGTTGTTGTGCTCGTGCTGGGCGCCGTCGAGCCGGCTGAACCGGACCTCCGACCCGTCGTGCAGGAACTGCGCGTAGCGCACCCGGCCCGCGAGTCCGGGCAGGTGGACGTGCTTGAGCGGCCAGGTGGGCAGGTGCAGGTAGAGCCGGTTTCCCGCCTGCGTGTACAGGCCCTGGCTGGGCGGCTGGTATGCGCTCGGGCCGGCGCCGTGCACGGACCGGGCGTGCACCTCGCTCCACTCGCCGAGCTGCCGCAGCGTGTCCCGGGCCCGCGGGTCCAGCGCGCCGCGGCCGGTCGGGCCGACGTTGAGCAGCATGTTGCCGCCGCAGGCCACCGACTGCACCAGCATCCGGACCAGCAGGCCGGGGTCCTTGTAGTCGTGGTTGTCCCGGTCGTAGCCCCACGACCCGTTGAGCGTGTGGCACGCCTCCCACATGACCGGCACGCCGTCCCGCTCCAGCGGCTCGTCCGGCTGGTACTGCTCGGGCGTCACGTAGTCGCCCGGGATGCCGAGCCGGTCGTTGACGACGATGCCGGGCTGCAACTCGCGCACGGTGCCGAGCAGTTCCTCGGCGCCCCACTCGGCGGGTCCCATCCCCGGGTAGCTGAAGTCGAAGAACAGAAGGTCGATCTGCCCGTAGCCGGTGAGCAACTCCCGTACCTGGTCGTGCAGATACCTGCGGTATTCGGCCAGGTCCCGGGGCTCCTGTTCCGCCGGCGTGCCGCGCAGCGGATGGTGGCGGTCCACCGGGAAGTCGGGGTGGTGCCAGTCGAGCAGCGAGTAGTACAGCCCGACCCGCAGCCCCTCCGCCCGCATCGCGTCGGCGAACTCGGCCACCAGGTCCCGGCCGGTCGCGCGTGCCGAGGTGTAGTCGGTGAGCGAGGAGTCGAACAGGCAGAACCCGTCGTGGTGCTTGGCGGTCAGCACCGCGTACCGCATCCCGGCCTCGCGCGCGGCCCGCGCCAGCTTCTTCGCGTCGAACAGGTCCGGGTCGAAGTGCTCCAGGTAACGGTCGTACGCCTCCTGGGACATGGCCTCCCGGCTGCGCACCCACTCGTGGCGCGCCGCGAGGCTGTAGAGCCCGAAGTGGACGAAAAGTCCGAAGCGCGCGGCCCTGAACCATGCGAGGGAGGGCGGGGTTGGGGTGGGCACTGAAGTCTCCTGTCGTGGTTGACAGTTCTTGTCGGTCGGCTGTTATCTACCATCGATAGGCGATAATGTCACTGATGGTTGCGTGCAGAGCTGTGCGCAGAAAGGCGTGGCGGATGAACCCGACAGGGGATCAGGGAGCGCCGAAAGTGGGGGACATGCAGACGTACGATTCGATGCTGGCGCCGGTCCACACCGCGTCCTACGTCCGGCCGACCGAGCGCATGCTCACGGCACTCAAGGGGGTGAGCGCCGCGACGGCCTGCGCGAAGCTGCACCAGACCGGCATCACGCGGACCTTCATCGACGGGCCGGTGCCGCTGCACAGGGAACCGGACGTCACGGTCATCGGCGGCGCCGTGACCTTGGAGTTCCTCCCGCAGCGGGAGGACGTCTTCTCCGGCGCCGAACAGGAGGACGCCGAGCGCAAGACCGCGCTGTGGGGCGTGCTGGAGTCCATCCAGCCCGGTGACGTGCTGGTGGTGTCGGCGCACGGCAGCCACTTCACCGGCTGCCTCGGCGACATGCTGGTGCGCTACTTCAAGCTGCGCGGCGGCGCGGGCATCGTGGTGGACGGACGGGTCCGCGACGCGGCCCGGATTCGGGCGCTGGGCGTACCCGTCTGGTGCACCGGGGTGACGCCGCACTACGCGTCGCAGACGGAGCTGTTCCCGTCCGCCTTCAACGTGCCGGTGGGCGTCGGCGGTGTCCTGGTGACCCCGGGAGACCTGATCGTCGCCGACGAGGACGGGGCGGTCGCGGTGCCGCAGGCCAACGCGGTTCCGCTGGGCGAGGACTCGCTGGCCCACCAGGACCGGGAGATCTTCGCCCGGCAGCGCCTCGACGAGGGCGGACGGCTCTCCGACTACTACCCGCTCACCGGCGCGGGGCTGTCGGAGTACCTCGTGGGACGCGCGGCGGAGGGCGCGAGCTAGACAGAGAGTTCCGTCCGGTCGGGACGATGGTCGCGGTCTTGCCGTATGGGGCGGCGAGGCCGCGCCGTCGGCGGCGCGGTCGGCGACTTCGGCCCCTTCGGTCTCGCTCCGGTGGTGTGTGACGCCGGGTGCCCGCGGGTCCGTGGGTCCGCGGCCTGGCCGGCCGCCTACTGGGGCGCTGTCGCGATCTGGATGAGGTTGCCGCAGGTGTCGTCGAAGACGGCGGTGGTGACGGGGCCCATCGTCAGGGGCTCCTGGGTGAAGCGGACACCGAGGCCGAGCAGCCGCTCGTACTGCGCCCGCACGTCGTCGACGGCGAACTGGGCGAGCGGGATACCGTCCTTGACCAGCGCGTCGCGGTAGGGCTTGACGGCCGGGTGGCCGGCGGGCTCCAGAAGGAGTTCGGTGCCGTCGGGATCGTTCGGCGAGACGACGGTCAATCAGCGGTCCTGCTCGCCGAGCGGCACGTCCTGCTTCTTCACGAAGCCGAGGATCTCGGTGTAGAAGCGCTCCGCCTCGGCCTGGTCGTCGACGAAGACACTGGTCAGATGGATCTTCACGGGGTGCTCTCTTCCGGTGCGGAGGTGTCGGGCACGGGCCATCGCTCTGCGATCTGCCGCAGCGGGGCCGTGTCGAGGTCGTGGAACTTGTAACGGCCCTCCCGCCTGGTCACGACGAGCCCGGCGGCCTCCAGTACGGCGAGGTGCTGGGAGACCCCCTGACGCGAGATGCCGAGCCGGTGCTTCATGGTCAGGCGCGCGCAGATCTCGAACAGCGTCTGCCCGGACTTCTCCGCCAACTCGTCCAGGATGGTGCGACGGGTGGCGTCCGCCAGGGCTTTGAAGAGGTCGTCTGCCACCACCTCAGGATAGGCAAGCGTTCACTTGCCTATCAAGTCGAAGACCACCGCACTCCGGCTCGTCCCGCGCTCGCGGGTGCGGGTCCGTGGGTGCGCGGGTGGCCCGGTCAGCCCGGATGGATCGGTGGCGCAGGGCAACCTTTCCCGGCCGTCCCGAGTCTGCGTTCCCATGCGAAGGCGGATTGCCGCGGGTGTCGCGGCCACGGTGTGCTGGGCGATCCTGGGCCTGGCGGGCTGCTCGGGCGACTCGTCCGGAGACAGCAAGGGCGCGGCTCCGTACGACTTCGACGGGACCGGCAAGGACGGCCTCGTCGTCACCAACAGCGAGGCCACGGTCGACGGTCTGCGGTATGGCGGGTACGCCGCGGTACTGCCGGGCAGCGCTCGCGGACCGGACCCGAAGCACGCGCGGATGCTGACGCAGAACGGCGTCGGCGCGGGCCCCGCGGGCCAGGGCGCCTACTTCGGGGCGAACGCGACCTCGGCCGACCTGGACGGCGACGGCAAGGCCGACCTCGTCGTCCAAGCCGGCTACAGCACGCTGTTCGTGGTGTGGAGCGGCTCCGCGGCAGGCGGCAAGCCCGCGCGGCTGCACGGCACCCGGCCCTTCACCGGCGACTTCGACGGCGACGGCCACGCCGACCTGATCGCCACCGTGGGCGGCGGCTACGACGACGGGTCCTCGACCGAGACCATCTTCTACGGGCCGTTCAGCCGTTCCGGCAAGCCGGCCCGCACCGCGACCGTGAAGATGCCGATGGACGAGAACGGCTTCCAGAGCGAGAACGTGGTCGCGGTCGGCGACGTCAACGGGGACGGCCGCGACGACCTGATCACCTCCTGGGCCGCCGAGTACACCGACGTGGCCCACACCCCGCGCGCCACGGTCGTCTGGTACGGCACGCGCAAGGGGATCAGCCGGGGCCCGCGGCTGAAGGACGCCCAGGGCAGGGACGTGTACGGCAGTTCCTACGGCGAGCCCGTCACCGTCGGCGACTTCGACCACGACGGCTGCGACGACATCGCGGTCGGCCTGCCGGACGAGTTGCGCTCGAACGACGAGGAGCCGGTCCCGCCGACCGGCGGCAGCCGGCTGACCGTGTGGTACGGCAGCAAGCACGGCACCGCGCGCAAGCCGGTCACCTTGACGGCCAGGACTCCCGGGCTGCCCGGGGCGCCTGTCGCGGACGGGTTCGGCAGCCTGCCGGTGGCGGGGGACGTGAACGGGGACGGCTACGCGGATCTCGCGTTCGTCGCCCAGGCCGGCAAGGACTCGGCCGAGCTGCTGGTGCTGCTCGGTGGTCCGCGGGGGCTGACCACGTCCGGTGCCCAGCGCGTGCCCCGCAAGGGTGTGACGGCCATGGCGATGCTCGACACCGACGGCGACGGTCGGGCCGACCTCGTCACCGGGGCGTCCTACCTCCGCCCCCAGCGGCTGACGGTGCTGCGCGGCAGCGCGAGCGGCCTCGACCTGCGGCATCCGGTCACGATCAGCTCCGGCGACCTCGATACGGCCGTCCCGCCCGACGGCCCGGGCTTCGGATCGGCCTTCGGCCACTGAACGGCTCATGCCGGCGGGGCGGTGACGGCTCCCGCCGGGGCGACCCGGAGGACGCCCGCTCTGGAGGCCGAGCTGGTGCCACCCCGGTTCGCCCCGGAGCGCCGGGCGGGGCGCCCACCGATTCCGTTTCACCCGGGTGGAGTGGTTTCGTCCGGGCGGAAGTCGCGGGACTGCTGTTCCGGGTGGGGATCGGGGGGTAGCGTTCCGGGTCGTGCCGCGGAACCGGCGACACGCCGGGTGGCCGGTCCGGCGGCACGTGCGGATGGGCGTGCGGGCGGGAGGATCGTCCGTGAGTTCGCGGGTCCAGGGGGTACTCGTCCCCCGATGCGCCGACCAGCCCACCCGCCGGCTGCGCTCCACCCGTCCGACCGGCCGTTCGAGCGAAGGGTCCTCCCATGGTCAGGTTCTCCCGCGCGAGGGTGATGACGGTGATCGCGACCGCGCTGGCGGCGGTGGGGATCATGTCCGCCGTCCCCGCGCTGGCCGACCCGCCCCCGCCGCCGCAGACCCCCACGGCGACCACGTTCGACGGGACGCCCACCGTGGGCCCGCTGTTCCGCAACGGGCTCGACCAGCACCACGGCTGCACCGCCAGCGTGGTGGCGAGCCCCCGCCACGACCTTCTCGTCACCGCCGCGCACTGCGTCACGGGCACCGCCGCCGGCTGGCAGTTCGCCCCCGGCTACCGCGGCGGGCAGACCCCGTACGGCGTGTGGACCGTGACGCACGCCTACATCGACCCGCGGTGGGCCGGCGGCCAGGACCCGCACTACGACTACGCGATCCTGCAGGTCGCCGACCAGTCGATCGGGGGCGTCAAGACCGCGATCCAGGACGTGACGGGCGGCAACGTCCTGGCCCCCGCGCCCCGCGCGGGCCGGAGCATCACGGACGTCGCGTACAACTCCGGCATCGACGACCTGCCGATCCACTGCGCCACCACCGCCACGTACACCGACGGGTTCCCCGGCTTCAACTGCCATGGCTTCGTGGGCGGCAGCAGCGGCAGCCCGTGGCTGGCGAAGGTGCCGGGCACCCATGTCACCGAGGTGGTCGGTGTCATCGGCGGCCTGTACCAGGGCGGTTGCTACGAGTACACCTCCTACTCCTCGCCGCTCACCTGGCAGGCGGACAAGCTGATCCTCCGCGCGACCCTGGGCCAGCACCCCGACGTGGTGCCGGCCGCCGGAAGCGACGGCTGCTGAGACGTCCGGCGGCGTCCACCCGGGCCGGCCCCGGATCTGCGAGGGCCGGCCGTTCCGGGAGTACGCCGGAGCACGTCGGAGCACATCAGAGCGCGACGATTCCCTCGCCGCCGACGGCTCGGGGGACCGTCACGCGGCCGACCGAGATGAGGGCCCCGTCCGGCGCGATCCGGAAGGCGTCGACACCGCCGGTGGCGCCGGTCTGGACGTAGAGGAAGTGCTGGTCGGGGGTCACGGCGGAATCGACGGTGCCGTCGCCGGTCGCGGTGTTCCCGAGGGATTCGAGGGTCGCCCGGCGGGTCTGCCGAAACCCGGAGAGCGTGTTGCTGCCGGCGTTGGAGGCGTAGAAGCGGTCGCCGGCCCGGACCACCCAGCAGGTGGCCATCTGGCCGGTGGACGCGCTGTCGAGCCGGACGGCGCTGCCGTCCCGGCGGATCGCGAAGGTCAGCACGGCGTTGGTGCCGGCGTCGGTGACGACCAGACGGCCCCGGTCGTCGAAGGTGAACCCGAAGGGCACCGACCCGCTCGCCTCGGTGACGACGGGCCGGGCGGTCAGGGCTCCGGAGGGGCGCACTCCGAAGACGTCGATACTGCTGCCGCCCGCCTTCGTGGTGACGACCAGGCGGGAACCGTCCGGGGTGAAGGACACCTGGCCGGGGGTGTGGGTGAACTCCGGTGCCGTGGTGGTGTCGAGGCCGAGCTTCCGGTGCCACCCCGCGACGCGCTCCAGCCGGTTGCCGCCGGTGATCCGGTAGCCCTGGAGGGAACCGCCCTCGCGCGCGTTGAGGACGTAGACCCGGTCACCGCGGACGGTGACGCTGACCGGGAAGTTTCCGCCGGACGTGACGACCTGTTCGCGGTGGAGCCTGTCGCCGTCGACCGAGAAGACGGTGACGGTGTCGCTGCCCGCGTTGACCGCCAGGAGCAGGTGGTGCGCGCAGTCGTAGGCGAGGGAGCCCTGGGAGGCGAGGTGGTCGACGACCGAACCGTCGAGCATGCCGCCCTTGCCGCCGGTGGCGAAGGTGCCCTGCCGGTGGAGGGAGCCGTCGGCGGCGCGCCGGTAGGCGACGATCTCGTTGCCCGCGGTGTTGTCCGTCTGGACGAACACCGGACCTTGGGATCCGATAGGACGCGGGGTGGGTGACGCCGCCGCCGAAGCGGCGGGGAGAGCACACACGGTCAGGGAGCCCGCCACAGCGACGGCGGTCCTGGCAACCTGAGCGAACGTGGGCAAGCGCTTCATCGTTCCCCTTCGGGCAGAGTTCGGGCAGAGTTCGGGCAGAGTTCGGGCAGAGTTCGGGCAGAGTTCGGGCAGAGTTCGGGCAGAGTTCGGGCGGAGTTCGGGCAGAGACGGGTGTGCGGGACGGGCTCCACGGCCACGGCCCGGGTGGATGCAGCCCGCCGCCAGAGTCGGGCAAGGGGCGGACCGCGACCGTGACCGACGCGGCCGCCCCCCCCCCCGCCGTTGGCGTAAGCGACCCAGCCGAACGGCCCCTCCGGCCGGGGGCACCGTCGAAAATCCGGGCGCGCGGCGGAGCAGCCCGGCGTAGGCTCCGCCCCTGTGGAACTGCGGACCTTTGCCTTCGACGACCGGCCCGATCTGCACGGACAGGCCGACGAGGTCTTCAGCGCGGGCTGGCCGGAGTTCATCTTCCACGACTCCCTCGCCGACCGGCAGATGGACCGGGTCCGGCGCTGGTTCGGGGACCTGAACCTCCTGCTGGTCGACGACGAGGACCGGATCGCGGCCGGCGGGTGGGGCGTTCCGTTGCGCTGGGACGGCTCGGTCGGCGACCTGCCCGGCGGCTACGACGACGCGCTGGCGCGGGCGGTGGCGCTACGGGAGGCGGGCGGCCGGGCCGACACCCTGGTGATCGCCGCGGCTCAGGTCCGCGGCGACCTGCAGGGGCGCGGCCTGGCCGCCGACGTGCTCGGCCGGCTCGCCTCCGCCGGCGAACGGGCCGGTCTGGCACGGGCGATCGCCCCGGTGCGGCCGACCTCGAAGGCGCGTTACCCCCTGACCGCGATGGCCGAGTTCATGCGCTGGACCCGTCCCGACGGTGCCCCCTCGGACCCGTGGCTGCGGACCCACCTGCGGATGGGCGCCCGCATGCTGGGCGTCGCGGAGCGGTCCATGACGATGGCCGGTTCGGTCGCCGAGTGGGAGAAGTGGGCAGGCTTCCCGCTGCCGGCCTCCGGTCCCTACGTGATCCCGGGCGCCCTCGCCCCGCTGGTGATCGACCACCCCGCGGACCGGGGCGAGTTGGTCGAGCCGAACGTGTGGGTGCGGCACCGGTGAGGTCCGGCGCCGGAGGCGGATGTTCGCCGGACACCGTCCGGGCGGGGGAGCAGCGTAGGGGCATGCAGCAGGAGGACATCTGGGACGCCGAGACCGCCCGGGGCTACGACACGCCCGGGTCCGGCATGTTCGCCCCCGAGGTCGTGGGGCCGACCGTGGACCGACGCGCGGAACTCGCGGGGCAGGGAGCGGCGGTCGAGTTCGCCGTCGGTACCGGCCGGGTGGCGGTCCCGCTCGCCGAGCGGGGAGTCCCCCGTCACAGGTGTCGAGCTGTCCGTGCCGATGGTGCGGCAGCTGCGCACGAAGGCGGAGGAGACGACGATCCCCGTCGTCATGGGCGACATGGCGACCACCGTCGTGCCGGGGGGAGTTCACCCTCGTCCACCTCGTCTTCGACACGATCTCCAACCTGCTCTCCCAGCAGCGGCAGCGCGTCGTCTCGCACTACTTCCGGTGCGACGACACCCGGCAGGCCGCCCTCTTCCGCAGCCCGCACCGGTACATCTGGCCGGCCGAACTCGACCTGATGGCCCAGCTCGCCGGGTTCGAGTTGGAGACCAGGCACGCGGACCGGTCCGGTGCCCCCTTCACCGCCGAGTCACCCTGCCGCGTCTCCGTCCACCGCCTCCCGGATCCGAGGTAGGGGCGAAGAACCGTCGCTCGATTGCCGGACCGCGGGCGGCCGGGACCCGGGGAACATGCCCCGAGCCCCAACCGCCCGCACCGCAGTCCGTCAGCCTGTCAGCCCGTCAGCCCGTCAGCCCACGTGACCACGGTGCGGTCAGGCCGCCCAATACCCGTTGGACAGCGCGGTCGAGCGGAAATCGAAGTAGAACACGGTGCCGCTCGCCACGTCGGTGGCGATCGCCTTCCATTGGCCGGCGGTCACGAGAGTGTAGGACGACTGGCAGTATGCCGGGGCGGAACTGGGGACGAAGCACACCGAGATGTAGCGGTTCGTGTCGGACTTGATGTTGATGTCCGAGCAGGCGCTCGTCGTCTTCAGGTTGGGCGAGTTCAGCGGGGGATACCACTCGCTCCCCGCGGGCTTCGAGTAGGAGTGGGCGCTGCCGTAGCACGACGCGGCCGCGGAGGGTGACTGGTGAGCTGCGGCGTGAGCCGCAGGTGACAAAGCCACGTAGCTGCTGATGAGCGCCGTCGCCACTGCGGCCACAGTGGCCGGCTTGCGTATGGTCATGGTCTTCGCTCCTAAGGGCGTGTTTCCGCACCCGGACGTACTGATCAGAGCGGAGACCGCGGATGATGCTGTGGATCACACCGTTTTGCCTCGGAGCCACGGTGACGCCAACACGAATGCTGGGTCCTTCGGGACCGGGGCGGATTTGCGGCCGTTCATCACAGTGGTGCGGGTCGGTTGCCGGTTGGCGGGTAACACCCTCCCGTTCCGGCGGAGGCGCTGCGATGCTTTCAGCGAGCGCTGAATAGTTCGGGCATCGGCCGGGGGGCTGTTGTGCTGCGTGTGCACTGCACGTCGGAGGATCTGCTCAGGGTGACGGTCGCCGACCGTCCGGCGCCGCTGGTGGAACTCAGCCAGGCTTTCGGGATGCTGCAACATCGTGGTCTGCACCCGGTGTTCAGCCTGTGGCGGCAGCGCACGACCCGCACCCTGCCGCGGTCGGCATGGCTGATCTTGCAGCTGGTTTCCCCACTGGGCGCCGGGCCGCTGTTCCTGGACCCGCCCAGTCACGACCTCGAAGAAGGCTTGGACCAGGTCCTGTCCACGCCTCGCGCCCAGGCTCGCGCGGAGCTGCGTCGAATGTGCGCGATCGACCGCCGCCCGACCCCCTGGGTGCGCCGCCTCGCCGACAACGACCGGGATGCCTGGCAGATCCTCGGGCGGGCCGTCCGTACCGCCCACACAAGTGTCATCGCCGAAGCATGGCCCCGTATCCAAGCCGGCTTCCACGCCGAAACCGCCTGGCGCGCCCGCATCATCGCCCAGCAGGGCCTGCACGCCGCCTTGACCGGCCTGGCCCCGTCCATCCGCTGGCACGGCATGACCCTGGAAGCACCCTTTCCCCGCGACCTCGACATCACCTTGCACGGGCACGGGATCATCTTGCAGCCGTCCCTGTTCTGGCCCGAGCACCTCCTGGCAGGACTCCAGCCTGACGGACGGCTCCTCCTGATCCACCCGGCCGTCACCCCCCTGCCGCTGCGAGACCCCGCGACCTCCCACGACCCGCTCACCGCCCTCGTCGGCGCCACCCGGGCCGAGGCCCTGCGCCTGCTGGTGCGCCAGCAGACCACCACCGACCTCGCCCGAGGGCTCGCCGTCAGCCCGGCAGCCGCCTCCATGCAGGCCAAGACCCTCCGCGAGGCCGGACTGATCGTCTCCCAGCGCGACGGCAAATCCATGTGGCACTGGTGCACGCCCCTGGGCCTGGACCTCCTCGTGCACGGGAGCGCGTGAGCGCGAAGCAGCTATGACACTGGGCGTCGCCGGCGGTGACTCCGGCAGGCCAGTCGTTCCGGATGACCCGGCCGACGTGTTCGGAATCAACTCCATGACGCGCAGGGCGTCGGCGTCGAGTGCCTCGGCGACCTCGTCCAGGTGCTGGTAGCCGACGACGAGGGCGGCGGGGGCCGAAGACCTCGGTGGTGACGAGGGAGGGGCGGCGAGGACGGCCCGCGCCGCCGGGTCGGGCCCGGCCGTGGCGGCCGGGACAGCGCTCACGAAGGCGTCGGCGGCGGGCACGAAGACGACGCCGGGCCGGGTGCAGAACTGACCGGAGCCGAGGGTGCAGGAGACGGCGAAGCCCCCCGCGATCCCGGGCCGCGCTCGGCCCAACCCGCCGGGGCGCGACAACGGGGTTCGTCGCACCCAGCCGGCCGTAGAAAGGGATCGGGTCGGGCCGGCGGACAGCCAGATGTGTCAGGCGCCGAAGTCGGTGCTCGCGACCACCTCGACCAGCCGACTCATGTAGGTGGGTCGATTGAGGTGGTGCGTGGCGAGGCCGGACCAGGCCGGGTGCTCCAGGACGTGGGCCAGCGCGGTGGCGGGGTCGCAGTCGTCGGGGCCGAGGAGTTCACGGGTCACGGCCGCGGCCAGGACCGCCGTGACCCCTCGCGCCGCGAGGCCGGTGAGCAGGGCGGGCAGGCCGCCGGTGGCGTGGTCGGCACGGAAGGCGGCGAGCCAGTCCGCCGACCACCGGCGTCGCAGGGAGCGCGGGTCGCCGGAGGCGGTGCGGAAGGTGGGCGCCATGGCGGTGCGCAACCGGCGCGCCAACTCGGCTGGCTGGTCCGCGAGATGGGGATACTCGGCGGCGAAGTGCCGCCACTCGTAGGTGGCCGGCAGTTCGCCGGTGATGTCGGGCTGCAACGGGTGGGCGGCGTTGGTGGGGTCCGCCGCGATGAACACGGCGGCGAGGGTCTCGTAGTCGACCGTGCAGTGCTCGGCGAGGAGCACGGCGTCGTACAGGTCCTTGCCCTGCGGGTACATGTCGTCGACGATCCACACGAGCTTCCAGGCGAGGGAGAGTTCGGGGGTCGCCCCGAGCAGGCGGGCGCCGGCGACGGACACCTCCTGCGGCGGTATCGGCAGCGACTCGTTGAAGACGAAGTCGAGTTGGACGATGCCGCCGGGAGTGGTGCCGCTGGTCCACGGCAGGACCAGCCGCCGGCCGGGGACCCGGTCGTAGGTCCAGATGTCCTCGCTCACCGCGTCGCCGGCATCGAAGCGGATCGTGTGCGGCGCGGCGGCGGGAGCGGCGGCCCGGCCGACGGCCTGCCGGGCCGCGTGCTCGGCCGCCTGCGCGATGCCGTGCAGCATCGCGCCGGTGCGCTCCTCCTCGATCCGCCACTGCGCGGGCGTGACGACGAAGTCCAGGTCACCGGGCTCACGCGCGGCCTCGCCGAACCACTGGGAGAGCAGCACGCTGCCGCGCAGCACGAGGTGATCACGCCATGGCGAGGCGGCGATCGCGGTCAGCACGAGGTTCATTGCGGTGCGGCGGGCCGCCAGCCACGCCTCCCGGGCGGCCGGCTCGGTGAACTCCGGGTCACCCGCCCGGTAGGCGCTGACGTGGTGTTTGAGCGCCGGGTCGAAGACGGGCCGCTGGACCGCGCGCTCGTCGTCGACCAGGTGGAGGGTGAGCGGCAGGTCGAGCCGGTCGCGCGCGGCCTCGGTCGGGCGCCCGCGCGCCATCTCGGTCTCGCGTATGCCCAGGGACTCCCACGCGTCGGTCATCGCCGTGCCTCCTGGTCCCGTGCCGCGATGATCCATCCGTCGTCGATCGCGGCGTTGCTGTCGTAGACCACGAACTCCTCCTCCGTCTCGGCGATCTCCACCGACAGCTCCCGCACCGCGCGGGTGAGAGCCGCCAGTCGTGCCCGGGCGGTCGGCAGGCCGACGCCGTGGCAGCGTTGGGTGACGAAGCGCTCCTGCCGGCCGGTGCCGCCATGGGTGCGGCGCGCGTTCCACGACACGTGCGCGTCGTGGGCGACGGCGGCCGCGGTGAGCGCGTCGAGAGTGGCGGCGGCGCCCGGGCCGATCGGGTCGAGCAGCACCTTCAGGTGGTGCTCGAAGTAGCGGCCGGCATGGCGTCCCGAGTCGTCTGAGCCGCCCGTGCCGCCGGGGCCGTTCAGCAGCCGCGCCTGTGCGTCGGAGCGCGGCACCACCGGCTCCCACGGCGCGACCTCGATCTTCACCCGCACCGGCGGGAACCCTGCCCCGCGCAGCGCCTCCGACGCCTGGCGGCAGACGCGCAGTTGCTCCTCGTACGGGCCGCGGCCGCGCAGCGTGAGCATCGGCTGCGAGGGCGTACGGCCACGGGCCAGCACGATGTGCGTGAACTTCCAGCCGCGCACGGCCGACCACCGCTCCAGCCGGGCGGCCGAAGCGGGGTCGTCCGCGCCGCGCACCGTGAGGTGCGCCTCGAACCCGCCATCCGTCATGACCGCATGATTTCAAGCCGCCCCGCGCGGAGGGAAACGACTTTGCGGCCGGGCGGAACACCGGGGGACAGCGCGGCAGCGCCGCCGGCCCCGGGCCCCGCGGACGGGCTCACTCCTCGGTCGGTCCCAGGTCCGGCGTGTCGCGCAGGTCCACCACGTCGCGGAGCGCCGCGTGGAGTTCGAGCACCACGATCTCGTTGCGGCCCCGGCGCAGCGCGGTCCCGGGGACGTAGAGGCGGCGCTGCGGGCCGCGGGACCAGTAGCGGCCGAGGGCGAAGCCGTTCACCCAGGCGCAGCCCTTGGTCCAGCCGTCCAGTTCGAGGTAGGTGTCGGCGGGCTCGGCCAGGTCGAACTCGCCGCGGTGGAAGGCCGGTCCGACGGCCGGGCGCGGTCCGGCGTCCGCGAAGTCCAGCCCGGACAGGTCGTCCAGCGGCAGCGACCGGCTGGACCAGCCGGTGATCGGCGCGCCGTTGGCGGTGACGGGCCCGAGCAGACCCTTGCGGTCGTGGACCGCCTGCCCGTAGTTGACCCGGCCCTGGTTCTCGACCAGCAGCGACAGTTCGGCGCCGCCGTCGGGCACGGTGAACGCCAGGGAGTGCTCGTGGCTCTCGCGTTCCAGGACGCCGACCGGCTGGCCGTCGAGGAAGACCTGGGCGCGGTCGCGTACGGCCGGCACGTGCAGCAGGACCGGGCCTGGCGCGTCCAACCGCGCCTGGTAGAGCACGAATCCGAGGCCGTCGCCCGCGCCGTGTCCGGCGGCCAGCTCCTCCATGGTCAGCGGACGGTCGCCGGCGACCGAGGTGCCCAGGGCCAGCAGCCGGTTGAACAGCGGTGCGCGCTGCGGGAGTCGGACGCCGAGCTGGCTGAGCTTCTTGGAGGGCTCGGGCAACGGCGCGTCGGGGACCGGCGCGTAGCGGGCGATGACCTCGCGGAAGGCCGCGTACTTCGGCGTCGGATCGCCGGCCTCGTCCAGCGGCGCGTCGTAGTCGTAGGAGGTGAGGGTCGGCCGGTAGGTGTGCTTGTCGTTGGCGCCGTTGGTGAAGCCGAAGTTGGTCCCGCCGTGGAACATGTACAGGTTGACGCTCGCGCCGGCCGCCAGCAGCCGGTCCAGGTCCGCGGCGGCGCTCTCCGCCGGCCTGGCGGCGTGCAGCCCGCCCCAGCGGTCGAACCAGCCGTTCCAGAACTCCGTGCACATCAGCGGCCCTTCGGGCTGGTGCGCGCGCAACCGGTCGAGGTTCTCCGCGACCCGGCTGCCGAAGTTCGCGGTCGCCAGCACCCCCGGCAGCGAGCCGCGGGCCAGGTCGCCCGGCTGGTCGCAGGTGAACAGCGGGACGTCCACGCCCTGTTCGCGCAGGATCTCCGCCAGCCGCAGCAGATACGGCTGGTCGTCGCCGTACGCGCCGAACTCGTTCTCCACCTGCACCGCGAGCACCGGCCCGCCCCGGCTGCCCAGGTACGGCGCCACCCGCGGCATCAGCTCGCCGAGGAAGCGCTCGACCGCGCCGAGGAAGCGCGGGTCGGCGCTGCGCAGCCGGATGTCCGGGTCGGCCAGCAGCCAGGCGGGCAGCCCGCCGCCCTCCCACTCGCCGCAGATGTACGGGCCGGGGCGCAGCAGGACGTACAGGCCCTCGTCGCGGGCCAGTTCGAGGAAGCGCTCCAGGTCCAGGCCGCCGTCGGCCCGGAACTCGCCCGGCCGTGGCTCGTGGAGGTTCCACGGCACGTACGTGTCCACGGTGTTGAGGCCGAGCAGCCGGGCCTTGCGCAGGCGGTCCCGCCACTGGCCGGGATGCACGCGGAAGTAGTGCAGGGCCCCGGAGATGATGCGGAAGGGTTCGCCGTCGAGACGGAACCCTTCCCGGTCGATCCGCAGTACGGGCATGGGGTCCAGGTCCTCCGCCTTGGTGGTTCGAACATCGGTGCACGCATGATCGATGTTTGCGTAACCATCGACCTGATGCGAGTCTGACCAGCGCGGAGTGCCGTGTCAAGGCTCCGGCCGGAGGGCGGGTGCGCGGCAGCCCAAGGGCGTGCGGCGGCGCGGGTGTTGGCAGGCGCCGGCTCGGCCGCGGGCAGGCGCGGGTACGGCGCGGGCCGGGAGTCGGCGGGGGGCGTAGGTGAAGCGCCGACGGGGGAGCGGGTCGGGCGTTGGACGGGGTCCGCTCAGCGCGCGCCGGCGGGCGGCGGCGCGGTGCTGCCGCGCGGGACCAGCCGGGTCGGCACCAGGTCGGTGCCGCGCGCCGCCTCGTCGTCGCGGATCTGCCGCAGCACCGTCGCCACGCAGCGGCGGCCGACCTCGGCGAAGTCCTGGTGGACCGTGGTCAGCGGGGGCATGTACGACGCGGCCTCCGCGATGTCGTCGAACCCGACGACGCTGACGTCCTCCGGCACCCGGCGGCCCGCCTCGTGCAGCGCCCGCAGCACGCCCAGCGCCATCTGGTCGTTGGCCACGAACACCGCGGTGCACTCCGGGTCCGCCGCCAGCCGCAGACCGGCCCGGTACCCCGACTCCGCCGACCAGTCGCCCCGCAGGACCTCCGGCTCGGCCCGGCCCGCCGCGCCCAGCACCGCGCGCCAGGCGCCGACGCGGCGCTCCGCCGCGAACGACTCCTCGGGCCCGGCCACATGCCACACCGTGGAGTGCCCGAGGTCGAGCAGATGCCGCACCGCGGCCTCGGCGCCGCCCGCCTGGTCGGTGTCGACCACGCTGTAGCGGTCGCCGGCGTTGGAGTCCACGACGACCACCTGCGCGTGGGGCGGCAACGCCACGGTCGCCGAGTCCAGCAGGTGCACCTCCATGATGATCACGATGCCGTCGACCGCCAGCTCGCCCAGCCGGGTGAACGCCCCGCGCACCTCGTCCTGCGTCGGCACGGTCACCGGCAGCAGCGTGGTGGCGTAGCCCTCCTCGGCGGCCGACGTCGCGACCGCCTCCAGGGTGCGCATGTTGCCGGTGGTCGACATGTTGAACAGGATGACGCCCAGCGTGCGGAACTCACCGCGCTTGAGCGCGCGCGCCGCGCTGTTCGGCCGGTAGCCGAGCTCCTTCATGGCCGCGAGCACCTGCTGCCGGGTGGAGTCCACCACGCCCGGGAAGCCGTTCGAGACCCGGGAGACCGTCTGCGCCGACACCCCGGCGAGTTTCGCCACGTCGCCCATGGAGGCGCCGCGCTTGCGCCGGGCCCCCTCCGCGGCCGGCTCGGTACGGGAGGCGGCCTTCGCCCGGGACTGATCGCGGGCGACGCGCTTGCCCCGCCCGGCCTTTGTGCTGTCGCTCACCGCGGTCGTACACCTCGCTGCCGCGGCCGCCGTGCGCGGGCGGCCGTGCTGGTCGTCGTCCTCGCGCGCCCGGCCCGGTCCGGCGAGCGGCCGGGGGCGGCGCTGTGTGATCGCGCAATCATACGGGCCACGCGCACGGACCCGCCGGGCATCGGCCGCCCGACGTGTCGGGCGCGAAGGGGGGAGAGCGACGGGGCCGTGGAACCACCGGACCCCGCCACTCGCCCTCCTGCCGAATTCCTGCCGCATTCCTGTCGAAGCGTCAGTTGACGCTGAAGCCCTGCTGCTTGCCGTAGGAGACGGACTGGTCCTGCCACGCGCTGAGCCCGGAGGTCAGCGTGGTGGAGGAGACGTACGCCTTGCCGACGGTGTCGTTGAAGATCGAGTTCGCGTAGACCTGGTAGGGCAGGTACGACCAGCCGGGCACCACGTCCTTGGCCGACTGCGAGAAGATCTTGTTGGCCTGCTGCCCGCCGAAGTACGGGAACTTCGTGTCGAGGAACGCCTGCGAGTCCAGGTCCGCGGTGGTCGCGGGGAACGCGCCGCCCTTGATCCGGGCCTGCACGCCGGCGCCCCGGTTCGCGTACTGCAGGAACGCGTACGCGAGGGCCTTCTTGCTGCTGGCCTTGGTGACGGCGAGGGAGCTGCCGCCGTTCTCGGCGCTGGCGTGCTGCCCGGCCTGCCACTGCGGCAGCGGCGCCGCCCGCCAGTCACCGGACGCCGAGGCCACCCCCGAGCTGAAGTTGGCGGGCATCCACGCGCCCGTCGCCAGCGTGGCGATGGTGCCGTCGGCCAGGCCCTTGTACCACTGGTCGCTCCAGCCGGAGACCGGCGACAGCAGGTGCTCGGAGACCAGCTGCTGCCACACCTTGGTGTAGGCCGCAGTGCCCGCGTCCGCGCCGAAGTCGACCGAGACCTTGGTGCCGTCGACCTTGTACGGCTTGCCGCCGGCCTGCCAGATCAGGCTGGTGGCCATGCCCGCGTCACCGGTGTCGCTGGTGATGTACGCCTTCGGGTCGGCCTTGTGGAGCTTGCGGGCGTCGTCGAGGTACTGGTCCCAGGTGGTGGGGACCGGCAGCTTGTACTTGTCGAAGACCTTCTTGTTGTAGAACAGCGCCATCGGCCCGGAGTCCATCGGCAGGCCGTAGACGCCGCCGTCGATGTTCACCGAGTTCCACGGGCCGGGGGAGTAGTCCTTGGCCAGGTCCTTGGCGCCGTACGCGCTCAGGTCGGTCACGGACTTGCCGAGCGCGAACTGGCTGAGCGCGTAGTACTCGATCTGCGCGACGTCGGGCACGCCCTTGCCCGCCTGGACGGCGTTCTGCAGCGCGGTGTACTGGGTGTTGCCGGTGCCGGCGTTGACCAGCTTGACGTGCACCTTGGGGTACTTGGCCTGGAAGTCGGTGACCACCTGCTTGAGGGTGGGCTCCCAGGCCCACACCGTGATCGAGCCGCCCTTGGCCAGCGCGGACGTGACGGCGCCCGCGCCGGTGTCGCCGCTCTTCGACCCGGAGCCACCGGAGGAGCCGCATGCGGTGAGCCCCAGTGCGCCGGCGGCGAGGAGCGCGACCGCGGGCGCCCAGCGGCGAAGTGCTGTGTTCGTCATCTCTTTCACTCCGTTGTGCGTGATGTCCCCGAACAGGGAAGCGGGGGGAGTCAGGGGAAAACAGGGAGAGCGCTGCGGTTGTGGACAGCGCCGGCGGTCACTCCTTCACGCTTCCGGCGGCCAGCCCGGACTGCCAGTAGCGCTGGAGCAGCAGGAAGGCCGCGATGAGCGGGACGATGGTCAGCAGCGACCCGGTGATGACCAGGTTGAACACCGGCTGGCCGCCGGCCGTGGCCGCCTGCGCGTTCCAGGAGTTCAGGCCGATGGTCAGCGGGTACCAGTCCGGGTTCTTGATCATGATCAGCGGCAGGAAGTAGTTGTTCCAGGTCGCGACCGTGGTGAAGAGCAGCACCGTGACGATGCCGGGAGCCAGCAGCGGCAGGCTGATCCGGAAGAAGGTGCGCAACTCGCCGGAGCCGTCCATCCGGGCGGCCTCCAGCAGCTCGTCGGGGATCGCCTCGGCGGCGAACACCCACATCAGGTAGAGGCCGAAGGGCGAGATCAGCGACGGGATGATCACCGCCCAGGGGGTGTTGGTCAGCCCCATCTTGCTGAACATCAGGAACGTCGGCACCGCCAGCGCCGCGCTCGGCACCGCGACCGCGCCGATCACCACGGCGAAGACCGCCCGCCGGCCGGCGAAGTCGAACTTCGCCAGCCCGTAGCCGCCGAGCACCGCCAGGAACGTCGCGCCGCCGGCCCCGAGCACCACGTACAGCAGGGTGTTGAGCAGCCACCGGACGAAGATGTGGTCGTTGTAGGTCAGCGTCTCCCTGATGTTGTCCCACAGCGCGAAGCGGCCGCTGAACCACAGGCCGAAGGAGTCGAGCAGCTTCGGCTGGGTCTTGCACGCGTTGATGACCAGCCAGGCCAGCGGCACCAGGGAGTACAGCACGACGATCGAGGTCAGCACGGTCAGCAGCACGCTGCGCCGCGGTCTGCCGGGGGTGTGGCGACGGGCGGAGCGGGACGTGCGCGGCAGCGGGCGGGTCCTGGTCCGGGGCGCGGGCCCGGTGCCCGCCGTGGCGGTGTCGGCGGCCATCGCTCACGCCTCCTTTCGCATGCCGCGCAGTTGGACGACGTAGGCGACGATCATCGTGACGACTCCCATGACGATCGCGACCGTCGCGGCGTAGTTGTGCTGCTGGCCGGAGAAGGACAGCGAGAAGGTGTACAGGTTCGGGGTGAAGTACGTGGTGATGGCGTTGGGCGCGAGGCTCTTGAGGATGCTCGGCTCGTTGAACAGCTGGAAGCTGCCGATGACCGAGAAGATCGTGGCGATGACCAGCGCGCCGCGGATCGCCGGGATCTTGATCGACCGGATGACCCGCCACTGGCCGGCGCCGTCGATCTCGGCCGCCTCGTACAGCGACTCCGGGACGACCCGCAGCGCGGCGTAGAAGATCAGCATGTTGTAGCCGACGAACTCCCAGGTGACGATGTTGCCGATGCTCGCCAGCACCCAGCCGGGGGCGAGCGGGTCGGGGATCGACGTGTGCAGGTGCTCGTTGACGCTCGCGACCAGGCCGAACTGCTTGCCGTACATGAAGCCCCACATCAAGGTGGCGACCACCGCGGGCACCGCGTACGGCAGGAAGATCGAGATCCGGAAGAAGTCGCGCCCGTACAGCCGCCCGCTGTCCAGCGCCAGGGCGACCAGCAGGGCGATGCCGAGCATGATCGGCACCTGGACCACCAGGAAGAGCCCGACGCGGCCGAGGCCGGACCAGAACTCGTGGTCCTGGAACGCCTGCCGGTAGTTGTCGAGGCCGACGAAGTGGTTGCCGCCGATCAACTGGTCCCGGAACAGGCTCAGATGGATCGAGTAGACGATCGGGGCCAGGAACACGAGGACGAAGACCGCCAGGAACGGGGCGACGAAGCCCCACCCGGCCAGTCGCCGCCTACCGACGCGCCCCCTGCCGCCGCGCCCCCGCCCGGTGGCGGGCCGACCCGCGGCCGATGGGGGCGAGAGGACCGCCATGGCTCATCCCTTCGCTCGGCGTCACAACCTCGCCGCGGGCTCGCGGCGAGGGAATGTTTACGCAACCATGGGCGGTGCGGAACCGCTCCTGTTTACGTAAACATTGGATTACCGTGATGCTGGCATCGCAGGTCGGCGACGTCAAGGTCTGAGTCGTGGTTGTGGACGGAACGTGATCACCGGTGGGGACGACCTCTTGGTGGTCGGCTCCGGAAATCCTTCGGGGGTCGGCACGAGGCTGGACCTTGGTGGCGTGGTGGGGCTGGCCCCAGGACGGACACACCTGCTGGCCGGGCAGTGGGCGAGAGTGGTCGTCACTAGCGTCTGCGCCATGAAATCCGTTGATTCGAAAGGCAGTTCGCGCTCCGCGTTCCGTCAGGTCAGGGCCGTGGCAGTCCTGCTCGGGCTGGTGTCAGCCGCCGCCACGCTGACGTCCGGTACCGCGTCGGCGGCTGGGACGGCCCCGAGCGATCGCGGACAGTTGGTGTCCGCTCGGCAGGTGAGCACACTGGCGACGAAGCAGGACGTCGCCGCGGCAGTGGCCGCTGCCGGATTCGACACGGGCACGATCCGGTTCGGGGTGGAGGCCTACCAGCTCGTGTATCGCACCGTGGACCCCGAGGGTCGGCCCACCACCGCCAGCGGCCTGCTGGTGCTCCCCCGTAGCCGCGAACACGCGTTGCGGACCGTCTCGTTCGCCCACGGCACGGCCAGCTACCGGGCCGATGCACCGTCCTCCCTGACCGCGGTCGGGTTCGCGTCCGCGCCCGCCGTCACCTACGCGTCCGCCGGGTTTGCCGCTGTCGCCCCGGACTACCTCGGCCTCGGCGCCGGTCCCGGACCCCACCCCTGGATGGACGTGCCCTCCGAGACGACCGCCTCGTTGGACATGCTGCGGGCAGCCCGCGCCTTCGTGCCACGCACCGGCCGGGTTCTTGGACACGACGTGCTGGTCACCGGGTTCTCCCAGGGAGCATCGGCGGCCATGGCACTCGCGCGGACCCTCCAAGCCGGTGGCGATCGATGGTTCCGGCTCGAAGCCGTCGCCCCGATCAGCGGCGCGTACGACTTCCAGCACGCCGAACTGCCGGCCCTGCTCGCCGGCTCCCTCGACGCGAAATCCAGCGTCTTGTACACCGCGTATCTTCTCGTCGCGTGGAATCGGCTGCACCACCTGTACGACTCACCGGACGAGGTCTTCCAAGCTCCGTACGACACCACCATCGAGGCACTGTTCGACGGTGCGCACACCGGGCAGCAGCTTCTCGCCGGCACACCCGACACCCTCGGCCCGCTGCTCACCCCCCACGGCCTCGACATGCTGCGCCACCCGACCGGCCGGCTGGCCGCAGCGCTGCGGGTGGCCGACAACACGTGCGACTGGAAACCCCGCGTCCCGGTCCGCCTGTACGACGCCGGCGCGGACGAGCAGGCGGCCAATGCCAACACCGGTCATTGCGAGGCCGCCTTGCGATCACACGGCGCGCACGCACCAGTCGTCGATCTCGGCAGCCCGGACTACGAGGGGTCGCGGCACCTGGGCTCCAATGTCGCAGGCACGGCCGCCATCGTCCGCTGGTTCGGCCGACTGCACTGAGCCGGGTCGACGTGCCGCGCGCTCGCGGGGCGCACCGGCGCACCGACCTCCCGATCGATCGGCGAGGCGGAACGAGGACTTCCGGAGCCCGTCACCGAGGTCCGCGCGTAGGCGCCGTCGGTGGCCTGACGCGGCCAGGGCAGGTCGGCGGGGCGCAGGTGGTCCGTTCGTGGACGTGTCCGTCCAGGCGGACCTCGCCGGTGTCGCGGCCGGCGTGGCTGCCGAAGAAACCTTTGACGCCGACCAGTCCGTCGCGGGGGAGCGCGGTGCGGGTCAGGGCATCGGTCGGCGGTCAGGGGCGGGTGGTCGGCGGCCCCCTCCCGGACGGCCGCGTGGTCAGGGCTGCTGCCCCGGCCACGCCCGACAGGGGGCAGGGGGCAGGGGGACGATCGTCGACGTGAGCGGATGAAGTGACCCGAGGGTCCACTTCAGCACGCTGCTGCTCCCGAAGCAGTCCCGAAGCCGGAGCCCCGGCGGCGTCCGCGGATCGCGCGCCGAAGTGCTCCTGGACGCGACGAAGCCCGCTGGGCTGGAGCGATGTGCTCCGCCCGCGGGCTTCCCCGTCTGTCGGGACGACAGGATGCGAACCTGCGACCCCCTGACCCCCGGTTGGGTCGGGCTGGGGGATATCCGCACGGTCGAGGACGAACGCCGCGTGCGGGACGTACGGGTCCGCGAGCATCGCTCACCGCCGCGCACGGCGTGCGGTGCCCTACCGCGCGAGCGTCGTGGGCCGCGGGTCGGCGGACTGTGCCGTCGGGCGACTCGTCCTGCCTGCGCCCCTCAGCCAGGTGAACGAGAGGAGTCCGGCACCGGCCATGACGACGGCCGCACCGACCCCCGCGATGCTCATCCCGTGCGTGAACGCGCCCCGAGCGGCCGTCAGTACGGCATCCGCGGTCCCGTTCGGCAACCTGGTCGCGGCGGCCGTGGCTCCGCCCAGCGTTTCGCGGGCGGCTGCGGCCTGGGGTACTCCGGGGGGCAGCGCGCCGGCCATGTCGCGGCTGTAGGCCGCTGCCCCGATGGAGCCGAGGATCGCCATCCCCAACGCCCCGCCGAGCTCCTGGCCCGACTGCAGCACTGCCGCGGCTGATCCCGCACGTTCCGGTGGGGCCGCGCCCAGGGCGAGTTCGTTGGCGAGGGTCATGGCGGCGACCAGGCCGCCCGCGTAGAGGGAGGCGCCGGCGAGGACGAACCAGAGTGCCGAGTCGGTTCGTACCTGGGCGATCCAGAGGAACCCGCAGGCGGACAGGAGGAAGCTGCCGCCCATGACGT
The DNA here is from genome assembly GCF_036014115.1 of Streptomyces sp. NBC_00448. Taxonomy (NCBI): domain Bacteria; kingdom Bacillati; phylum Actinomycetota; class Actinomycetes; order Kitasatosporales; family Streptomycetaceae; genus Streptomyces; species Streptomyces sp. NBC_00448. The sequence goes on along the minus strand of NZ_CP107913.1, from coordinate 183,911 downwards.
ACGCGCGGTCGACACGCTGGGCGAGCGCGGCCCCGGCCGGGGCCGCGACGGCAACCCCGGCGGACGGCACCAGGGTCCACAGCGCGGCGTCGAACGGGCTCAACTCGAGGACGGACTGCAGATACTGGGTGAGGAAGACAGCCATCCCGACCGTGGCGAACATCGCGAGGAGATTGGCGAGCACCGGGCCGCCGAAGGCTCGCCGGCCGAGCAGCCCGAGGTCGACCATCGGATGCGCGAGGCGCTTCTGCCGGCGTACGAAGACGATCCCGAGCACGAGCCCCACGCCGATGGCGAGAGCGGGCAGCGGCTCGTACCCGTTCCGCGCCCACTCCTTGACTCCGTAGATGACCAGGAGCACCGCGCCGAGCGACAGCACCGCGCTCAGCAGGTCCACGCGCTCGCGCTTCGCCGACTTGTACTCGGGCACCAGGAACGGCACCAGCACGAGGAGCAGCGCCATCGCGGGCACGTTGATCAGGAAGACCGCGCCCCACCAGAAGTGCTCCAGCAGCAGGCCGCTGACCACGGGCCCCAGTGAGATGCCCGTCGTCATGACGGCGGTCCACAAGGTCACCGCCTTGCCGCGCTGCCTGTCGTCGAGGAAGAGGTTGCGGATCAGGCCGAGCGTCGAGGGCATCAAGGCAGCGCCGCCGAGACCCAGCAGCGCCCGTACGGCGATGAGCAGTTCGGCCGTGTGCGCGTACGCGGCGGCAGCCGAGGCCGCTCCGAAGAGGACCGCGCCCATGAGCACCAGTCTGCGTCGGCCGATCCGGTCGCCGAACGCACCCATCGGGATGAGCAGCCCGGCGAGGACGAAGCCGTACATGTCGAGAATCCACAACTGCTGCGTGGCGCTGGGCTCCAGGTCCTGACTGATGGAGGGGATCGCGAAGTACAGGACGGAGACGTCCATCGAGACGAGTGCCAGGGGCAGCATCAGGACGCCGAGGGCGGTCCATTCCTTGCGCCCCGCGCGGGGGCCGGGTGTGTTCTCCATGAACGGCAGGGAACCGAGCACAAGGCGTACACCGCAAGCAGGGGCCTAGTACACCCCGTACTCTGCCGTCTTGACCAGCCTGAACTACTCGCAAGTGCACTAGTACAGTGCAGTCATGGCCATGGAACCGCCCTATCTCCGCATCGCCGGTGACATCCGTCGACGTATCGCCTCTGGCGAGCTCGCGCCCGGTGACCGCGTCCCCTCCACCCGGCACCTCACCCGGGAATGGGGCGTCGCCATGGCGACCGCGACGAAGGCGCTCGCCACCCTGAACCAGGAGGGGCTGGTGCGGGCCGTGCCCGGCGTCGGCACGGTGGTGGCCGAGCCGGGACGAGAACGGCCCTCGACGCCCCACCACGGACTCACCCGAGATCGCATCATCCACGCCGCGATCGCTCTCGCCGATGTCGAGGGGCTCACCGCACTGTCCATGCGCCGAATCGCCACCGACTTCGGCGTGTCCACGATGGCGCTGTACCGCCATGTCCCGAGCAAGGGCGAACTCGTCCGGCTGATGTCGGAGTCGGTGCTCGACGGAGAGCCGCCGGGTCCGCGACCACCCGGCTGGCGAGCGCAACTGGAGCGGGAGGCACGGTGGTTGTGGGGGCGGTACCGGCGCCACCCCTGGCTGGCGCGAGCCATGTCGGCTCTCACCAGGCCGACGGCCTCCCCCCACGCGATGCGCTACATCGAGCGGGTCCTCAGCGCCCTGAAGGGCTTGGGATTGACGCCGACCCAGATCATCCACGTCCACCTCGCTCTCATCGGCTATGCCCAGGGCGTGGCGGCCGCCGTCGAGTTGGAGTCGCAGGCGTGGCAGGAGACCGGCATGACGCCCGAGGAGTGGATGGCCTCCAACGAGCCGCGGATGGAGACGATCCAGACCGCCGGGTCCTACCCGACCTTGTCCACCCTCTTCGACCAGGAGGAGTTCGACCTCGAACTCGACACGCTCTTCGAGTTCGGACTCGCACGCATGCTGGACGGAGTCGAAGCGCTGATCGTGCGATCCGGAGACTGCTGAACCTCGAACTCGGGCGGCCGTGTGCTCGGTCGTGCTTGGTAGTCGGCGAGGTGGACGAGGGCGGGCCTCTGCCGCCCCCTCACTCGGGCGGCCGTCATCCTCATGAGAAGCGCGCCGCAGTCGATCAGCGGCTTCGCCCACGACGATCTCCAGCACAGCACTCGCCGCACAGCCCGCCAGGTCCGTCGGCTGATCGGCAACCTGGGCCAAGAGCCCAAAGGCCGCGGTCGTAGCCGCCCACCACACCGCATCGCGAACGCATCCGGATGGCCTCTTCGGTCAGAACCCGGCCATTGCCGAAGCTGACGAACGGAGCGGCAGCGTCACGCCACCATCCCGAGCACAGCCTGCAGCCCGTCCGGTCGGCTCTCTACCGGAAGGTGCTCCACCGGCAGGTAGCGGCACCCGACCGCCTCGGCCCCGCCGTCCTTCTGCCGCTCGTCACCGACCATCAGTGCTTCGGCGGGGTTGACGCCCAACTGGTCGCAGGCGAGCCGGAAGATCCGTGGATCGGGTTTGTCCATCCCCACCTCGTACGAGAATATGTTGGCGTCGATGTACGGCGTGAGGCCGAGCGCGTCGAAAACCGGCCGCCAGTCCCAGCCGACGTTGCTCACGACCGCGATCCGCACACCCCGCTCGCGCAGTCCGCGCAGCACGTCGAGGGCGTCCGGGTAGAGCCGCCACGCGGCGGGCTGGAACGTCCGCTCGTACAGCGCGTCGTACAGGCCCTCCCAGGGCAGCTCCGCCTGCCGCGCCAGACCGGTGAACGCCGCACGGTGCGCCTCCTCGCTGCTGTCGCGCGCCTGCCACACCGCGGCCAACCGATCCGGCACCACCCGTGGCGGCGTGCCACCGGGTACGGCCCCCACGGCGTCGAGCCGCTCCCCGTACCGGCGTACCTCCTCGTCAGAGGCATCGATGCCACGGTCGTCGAGCACCCCGCGCAGCCAGCTCCGCGCTGACTCGATCCGCAGCAGGGTCCCGGACGCGTCGAACAACACACCCTTGATCGTCATGATCGCGACCCTAGCCGCAGCACACCGTCGAGCGTCAAGATCAGGACCCTGGCGACAGTTCACTGTCGAGCGTCAAGACCACGAGGCCGCTCCCGGGATCAAGAACAGGCTCGAAGGCGTCCTGGGAGCGGTGCGAGGTCGTCACCTGGCCGGCCATGATCTGCTGGATCGCCGTGACCGAGGTTCCCGGGTCGTCGGAGAGAGGGGCCCAATCACCGCGCCCGGGTTGATGACGGCGAGCCGGTCGCGCGCGCCGCGTCGGTCGGCGATGTCCCAGGCCGCGCGCTCGGCCCGTCCCTTCGAAACTCTGTAGGCACCGAGCCCGCGGCGGTCCGGTGGGGTCCAGTCGGATGCCGTGAAGACGTGATCTCTGCGCGCCGGGGCGAACTGCACCGTCGCCAGAGCCGAGGTGACGACCACGCGCACCACGTCTGCATCGAGTGCCGCGTCGATCGCCCGCGTCGTGCCCTGAACGGCGGGGCGGATCAGGTCCTCCGGGTCCTTCGGTTTCGTTGTGACGAAGGGGGAGGCAACGTGCAGTACGAACCGGCAGCCCGCGGTCGCGACCGCCCATCCCCCGTCCGACAGCAGATCGAGCTGCCGGATCTCCAGCAACGTGTCGTCTGCGCCTGCCCCTGCCATCGCAGCGCGCACCTCGGCGGCCCGGGACGGTGACCTGACCGACCCGCGGACCGCGTATCCGCGCGGGAACGCGCGTGCGAAGATCGAGACGTGAACACCCTCCGCTTCCGCCTCGCCACCGACGCCGACCTTGCCTCTGTCGTGCGCCTACGCGACGACGCCGCCCACTGGATGCTCGCCCAAGGCGTCACCGGTCAGTGGCGGCCCGGCGAGCTGGGCGTGGATCACTTCCGCCGGATCATGGAGAACGGGGAGGTATGGCTCGCGGAAGCCGCCGGGCGTGCCGTCGGGGCCTGGGAGTTGTGGTGGCAGGACGAGGAGGCATGGGGGCCGCAGCCGTCGACGGCCGGCTATGTGCACCGGCTGATGGTGGACCGCGGCAGTGTCCCGCCCGGTACGGGACGGCGGCTTCTGCGAGTCGCGGAGCGCCGCGTGGCCGAGGCGGGCCGACCGCTGGTACGTCTGGACTGCCTGGCCGACAACGCACCGCTGAACGCGTATTACCTCGATGCCGGATATCGGGTTGTCGGACGCAAGGAGGGAAAGCCGCAACCGGGTGGTACGCCCAAGTCGTTCACGCTCCTGGAAAAGTCCGTGGCGGACGGAGAGGAACCGTCCCGGTAGCGGGCCAGATCCGGAACCGCCGCCCCACCCGCCCGCAGCAGCGGCTACCAGGAGTCGGGGTGCAGACCGTGCCCCGCCGTATCCAGCTGGGACAGTGACCGCTGGGCGAGGATGCCCAGCCGCTCCTGAAACACCTTGCCCGCGTCCGGGGTGAGCGTGGCCAGGGCCGCCCTGCTGCTGAGAACGACGTCGCACAGCTCGTGCTGGACGTCCTCCCACGTGTGCGAACCGCTCTTTCGGGGGTTGGCCGCCGTGGCGCCCATCGCCGCCTGCGCGACCTCGCCGACCTCCTCCGAGAGCCGCAGCAGCCGCGCAGTCTCCGGCGTCGCGTTGTCCTTCTCGTCAAGCCACCGCCCGAGCCGGTCGATCGTCGTCCAAGCGGCTGCGACCAGGCACGCCAAGGTCGCCCCCGGTGCGGGAGGCGCCGGCTGTGGTGGGCCTTGGCCACTCCCGAGCAGCACGAAGCTGAGCGGAGAACTTCGCGAGTCCGTCCGGGTCGAGATCCCCGACGCGGCACACCGACGTGACGTTGACGGCGGCCGTCGGAACGCGGGGCTCGGGATCTTCGGCATACGGGTTGCAATCGATGCTGCCGGAAAGTATCTGCTGACCGCGCCCGTCGTCAGCGTCGATGAACTGATCACGGAACGCGGCGTGGTGGCTGATGTCGCTCAGCCGGGCCCCGAGCTGTTCGACGAGCACTCCGGCCTCACTGGGGTCCTCGGCTGCCCACGCCGGCAGGTAGCCGGTGACCTTGAGCCCGGTCGTCGTGGTGATCGTCCATCGCGCCCCAGGGCCGCCGCAGGTCTCGGCTGGGCCCACGGCAGGAACAGGAAGAGCTGAGCTGGTCATTCACGTCCTTGTCGGTCGGATCGAAACGCGGACCAGTGCTTACGGCGCCGGCCGGCGGGGGAGGGGGAATTCGGCCGCGATCCGGGGTGGGTCGTCCAACTCCCAGCTGTGGCCGCCCGGGTGGCCCTTGAACTCACTGCACGAGTTGTCCGCTTCGCGGCCGGCCGAGCAGTCAGCCTTCTCGACCACGGTGGTCGGGTCGCTGCGGTCTCGCCACTGAGCCCACAGCGTCCCCGCCTCCCGCCCGCGCAGGTTGAGCACCGCCCCGTGGTGAATCCGGCTCGCGGGATGAGCTTCGATCGTGCAGACCAAGCTGATGCTCACGTCGTCCCTGGTGTAGACGTAGCCATTGCCAGCATTGGCAAGCTCCAGCACGGTGTGGCCCAGCGCGGCCGGGACCAGGGTGCGCCGGCCGCAGATGAACCGCTGCGCGCGTTTGACGGGCACGTCCACCAACTCCTCTCGTCTCAAGCGTTTCTCTTGTGTGCGTGCCCGTGATGAAGGGGCCCGCTCCGGCCTCGGCGACCAGACCAGTGGGTCCAACCCCGTCCGGGGGTGGGAAGACGCGGCTTGCCAGGACCTGGCGCGACCGGAGCGGGCGGCCAAGGGGGCCGTTCGATCAAGGGCGGTACGCGTTCCCGGCGATGACGAGACCGATCTCCAGACCGCACAGCACCGACAACGCGATCACGAAGACGATCCCGGTCCAGCCCGCCAGGAGCACCGGTCCCCAGTCCCGGACTATGCGCCGGTGCGGACCGCGAACCTCGCGTTGAGGAATCTCGACGCTCGGTTCCGTATCCTTGACGTGACTTGGCTGTACCACCACACGGGAGTCATCCACAGTGATCGCCTCGCTCGGCTTCGGACAGGACGCCGAGGCTGGTGACGATCAGACGCTCCACGCCGTGCGCTCCACTCAGTGTGCTCGACCTGACCTGCTGGGTCCCCGGTTGGCGTCGGAGAGGCTCGGCGCGGGCCGAGGTGACGCTCGGGTGGACCCCGGGCGCTGAGCGCTTGATGGGTACGAGGCCCAGGGACCGGATGCATTCGAGACAGGCGTAGAGGGGTGAACCCGGTCCGGTGATCGCGGCGGTGGCGTCCACCTGCTCCGCAGACCGGGCCGAGACATCGCCGTGGTGGTAAATGCAGTGCCGTGTCTCGATCACGAACCGGCCTCGGCAAGGGCCACGCACTTCTTGCCCGCCCGGACGACGTTCATCCGTACGACCGTTCCCGGAGGCGCCGTCCCCGGCTCGTACACCGAGTTCGCCACGCTGGTGGTCGTGCCGCTGTCCGCGTGCTCGACAATCACCTGACCCTGCACGTGAGACCGCAGCGCCCATCCATGGAAGGTCCTCGGCTGTTTGAGCGGTCGCGGTAATGTTGCCATGTTGCGCCCCTTCCGGCGTGGCTACACCCCGGACCGTGGCGCGGTCGCGGGGCATCTTTGTCTTGACACTCGTGCACCGCTGATCACTGCGGAATGTGACAACGCACGACACGGAGTTGATCTTGATTCAAACGGTGACCATCACCGGCACCCGAAGCACCGAGCACCGCACACCTGACGAGTACGGTTGCCTCTTCGCCGACCACCTCGGCCCCTACGCCGGGGCGCACTTCCGCATCGGGGGCGCACGGGGCATCGACAGCCTCACCCTGCTGTGGCTCGCGCGGAACACCCAGGCGGCCCTGTCCGTCGTCGTCCCTGGCCGCGTCGTCCAACAGCCGGCGGAGGCCCAGCAAGCCATTGCCCAGGCACGAGACCGCATCACCGACATAGTCGAGTTGGCGGCTGCCGAGCTGCACACGCCCACTTACCACGCGCGCAACAGGTGGATGGTCGACCGCTCGGAGATGGTGATCGGGTTCCCCCGCTCGGACGCCGAGGGCGCGTCAGGTACGTGGCAGACGCTCAACTACGCACGCGTGCAGGGGAAACCTCAGCTGATCGTGCCCATCTGACCACGTTCGGGTGCACGATGAGGACATGCAGGACGAGAGCGGTGCCGCGGGGGCGGCCACCATGAAGGCTCTGAGGCGTCGGCGAGGTCGGTCCCTTGCAGGTGCCGCCCGCGCCCTGGCCGCCCTGGCCGACGACTTACGGCTTCCCGCACTGCCCGCCGTGGCCAGCGTGCAGCGATCCGTGGCCCGATGGGAGTCCGTACGGCCGCCCCGGCCGGACGACCGCTACCAGCTCCTTCTCGCCCACCTCTACGCCCGCACTCCCACGGGCGGCATCGCAGTCGGGCCTGGCAGCGACTTTGAGGAGTACCTCACTGCCCTGCAACTCCTCGGCGAGAGTGAGCACCGCACGGCCGAGCTGCGTACCGTGGTCCTGCGTACTGCGACCGACCACGGCGGCGGAATGCTTGCCCTCCTGGCCCCCGGGCTCCAGGTGGGCTTGGCCGCTGCACTCGCCGACCCCGCCCGCACCACTGACGAGACCGTCGCCGGACTCGCCGCAACCGTCGCCGACGTCAACCGGCAGATCAGCAGCCTGCCCATGGCGCGCCTCCAGCTCCTCCTGGCGCCGGCCGTGGATGCGGTCCGACAACTTCTCAACGGCCGCGTCCCGGAACCCCTACAGGAGCCCCTCCGAATCGCCGCCGTCTCCGCCTACACCCTTGCCGGTCGACTCGCATTCGAGACCCGCGACGACACCGCGTCCGGCAACCTCTATGTCGCAGCCACCCGGGAAGCCCGGCGACTCAGCACGCCGTGGCGGCAGGCGGGCGTACACATGAGCCATGCCCTGACCACCATGTACGCCACACAAGACCTCGATTCCGCCCGGGCCCTGGCCGACAGCGCAGTCGAGGCGGCACACCGCGGAGAAAGCGTTCTCGTTCGATCTCGCGCCATGGCGCTCCGGGCGGAGATGTCGGCCCGAGCCGGGCAGCCGCGCCAGGTGGACACCGCGCTGCGGCTCGCCTGGTACGACATGGACGCCGATCACACCGGGGACCCGGCGTCGACCTCGTTCTCCCGGGCTCATCTGCGGGGCTTCGAGGGCGTCTGCGAGCTGTACGCCGGGGACCCGGCATCGGCACATGCCCAGTTCGAGCGGGCCGCCGACGCGCTCACCGCTCCGCGCGACCAGGTTCAGCGGGCCATCGTCAGCACTGACCAGGCCCTGGCGCGCATCCGCATGGGCGCGCCGCAAGATGCCTCCGAGTTGCTGCACGACTCCGTCTCCGCCGTGGCGAACACCGGCGGCAGAGTGCCGGCGATCCGGATACGAGAAGCCCGGCGCGCGCTGCGGCGATGGCGACGAGAGGACTGGGTCTCGGACCTGGACGACCACCTGCTGGACGTACTTGGGGCCTGACTCCCCAGCATGCGCATCGCCGGACGCAGGCTGCGCCGAGGGACAAAGCTCCGCCGGCAACCCGCGAGGAGCCAACCGGGCAGTGGACGGACCGCGGACGGTTCCCGGGCGTGTCCGGCGGCGTGGACCAGCGGCCGTCCGTCCAAGCCCTGTGACGGGGGGCGTCCCTGCCCGCCTGGTCGGGCGCGGTCCCCGGGGGCGAGGTGTGCGCGCTGCACGTCGACCGGTGTGTCGTGTACGTGGTGAGCAGGATGCGCGTGGTCGACCTGGAGCGGCGCGGACGCCGCGGCCACGTGCCGGCATGGTGGGACGCCCCCGAGTTCCCGGGGCATTCGGCCTGCCGCAGTGGGGCCAGGCAGCCCAGGAGGAAGCCGGTGAAGCCCTCGCGTCCGGGCACGAGAAGCAGCTCGCGCTGCTCCAACTCGACCTGGCGGCCGCGCGCCTCGCGGCCGGCCGGATCGACGGCGCGTTCTTCCTCGCCACGCGGGCACTCGACACAGGGGTGCGCTACCGTTCCGGCCGGATCGTGGAGCGGGCCCGAGCGGTACGGCGCGCGCACAGCTCGGCGACCCCGCCGAAGGTCGTGCGGGACTTCGACGACCGGCGCCGCGCCGTGGAACACGTACGCGCGAACTCGGACCGGCCTCCCGTCAGCTGTGCGCGAGGTCGTCGGACGTCGGGTGGACCAGGAGGACGAAGGTCCGGGCGTAGGCGGCGTCGGTGGCCTGGCGCGGCCAGGGCAGTTCGCGCAGGGCGCGGGTCGCCCGGTCGTGGACGTGTCCGTCCACGCGGACCTCGGCGGTGTCGCGGCCGGCGCGGCTGCCGAAGAACATCTTCACGCCGACCGGCCGGTCGCGGGGGAGGGCGGTGCCGGTCAGCGCATCGGCCAGCGCGGGCAGGAGCGGGTGGTCGGCGATCCACTCCTGGACGGCCGCGCGGTCGGGCCCGCTGCCCAGGCCGATGATACCGCCGTGGATGGCGTGCCAGCCGTGCAGGCCGTCGGGCGAGGACCCGAGCATGTGGGTGGCGAACTCCCCGCTCTGCGCGCCGAATTCGAGAAGGGTCACCGCGGTGGTGGTGGCCCACGCGGTGACCCCGCCGCGGATCTTGTCCTCCAGGGTGGAGCCGTGCCCGGTGACGCAGTCGGGTACGGCGGTCCGCTCCGGGCGGTCGCGGTCGACCAGATAGACGAGATCGACGTGCCCCGGCGACCCCGGGTGGTCGTGACCGAGTACCACCGCCGCGGTACCGGGCCCCTCCACGGCGCCGTCCACCACCTGCCAGGACTCACCCGACACGTCGGTCAGCACCTCCGCCACGATCGCGAGGACAGCCGCATCCGGCAGCCGCTCCCGGCCGTCTCCTGTCGTGGCGCGGCCGTCGCGGCGCCATGGTCTCCACCCCATGCGCCGCACCGTAGCGGGACGGGCCCGCTCCGGCCAACTGGGTTCTGCCCGGGCCCGACTTGCGGGGGAGCGGCGTTGTCGGTGGTGGTTCGTAGCATCGGCTGTATGCCTGATGCCTTCACCGTTCTGTGGACCCATGACACCTGCCGGGCGTTGCGTCGCGCGGGGCGGGTGGGGGAGCGGCCGCCGGTCGCGTTCGGGGGCGTGCACACGTCCCTGCCCGCCTGGTCGGGCGCCGGCCCCGGGGACGAGGTGTACGCGCTGCACGTCAACCGGTGTGTCGTGTACGTGGTGAGCCGGATGCGCGTGGTCGACCTGGAGCGGCGCGAGTGCTGCGGGGTGGCGCCGGCCGTGTGGAACGAACCCGCGTTCCCCGGACATGACGACTGGGCGATGCTGGGCTCCCACGGCTGCGGTGCGGCGGCGATACACGTGGAGGCGACACCCGTACGATTCGACCTGGCCGTCCCGGGCGACCTCCTGGAGCGCCTGACCTGGCGCAATCGGCGAGGCCGGACCCGCGCTCTGAAGCACGTGGCCGACGGCCGCCTCGAACGCTCGATCAGCCTCCAGGGCTTCTACCGCCTGACCGAGGACTCCGCCGGCGAGTTGGGGAAGCTGCTCGGCGCGGGCGCCTGACCGTTCCGGCGACCGGCTACGGGCCGGGCGGCGCGCAGTCGATGCCGGAGAGGGCCGTGGCCGCCGACGGTTCCTGGCCGGGGCCGGGGCCGGGGGAGGCGGCGTCGTCGCGAGCGCGGCCGGTGTGCACCCGCAGCAGTCCGTCGATGCCGCGCATCAGGGTCTCACCGGCCAGGACCGGGTCGCCGAGATAGCCGGCGCTCATCGCACCGTCGCGGAGCATGACGAAGTGCCGGCCGGCGTGCTCGGCGGGAGCGTCGGAGGTCTCGGCGAACAGCCCGGTGATCGTCTCCAGGAACCACTCGCGGTGCTGCACGACGGCCCGGTGCACCGGGTGGTCGGGGGCGGGGAACTCCGCTGCCGCGTTGAGGAAGGCGCAGCCGCGGTAGCCGGGCGCGCGGATCTGCTCGACCAGGGACGCGCCTATGCCCCGAAGGATGTCGTCGGTCGGCAGGTCCGCGGCCGTCAGGGAGCCGATCTGGGCGCGGATCGCCTGGTCGACGCTTCCGATGTAGGCGACGGCCAGGTCCTCCTTGCTGCGGAAGTGCCGGTAGAAGGTGGCGTTGGTGACCTTGGCCTCGGCGACCAGCCGGTCGACCCCCACCGTGTGGATGCCCTCCGCGTAGAAGAGCTGCCCGGCGGTCCTCAGCAGCCGCTCCCGGGCCTCGGAGACTCTCCGGCCGGTGCCGATGCCGGTTTCCGTCTGCGTCATATTGCCCATCGTAGCAGGTAGAACGGTCTCTCTAGGGCTGAGGTAGAACGTTCTCTCTTGTGTTGGCCGCCGGGGGTGTGTCAAGCTGCGTCTCGCTAGAGAGAACGTTCGCTCTACCACTCCTGGGGAAGCTCGGCGAACGCTCCCCGTACCCCTCCCACTCACTGGAGAACCCCATGGCATCCGCCGCCTCCGCCGCCCAGCACCTCGGCGCCACGCCCGCGCTGCGCCGGCTGTACGTCATCCGCTTCGTCTTCGCCGCCGCGTGGGCGGCGCTCCTGCTGGCGTACGGCTCCGACCTCACCGCCGGGGCGAAGCTGCTGCTGTTCGTCTACCCCGCCTTCGACGTGGTCGCGGCCGTCGTCGACGCCCGCTCGGCGCACGACGCCGGGCCGGTCAAGGGCCTGTACGCCAACATGGCCGTCAGTTCGCTCGCCGCCGTCGGCGTCGCGGTCGCCACCGCCTCCGGCGTCGCCGACGTGCTGCGCGTGTGGGGCGCCTGGGCGATCGTCTCCGGCCTGGTCCAGCTCCTGGTGGGCGTCGCGCGCCGGGCGATGGGCGGCCAGTGGGCCATGATCGCCAGCGGCGGCATCTCCGTGCTGGCCGGTGCGTCCTTCGTCGCGAGTGCCTCGAAGGACGACCCCTCGCTGACCAGCCTCGCCGGCTACGCGGCGCTCGGCGGGATCTTCTTCCTCGTCTCGGCGATCCGCCTGCCCCGCTCGACCCCGAAGGACTGACCCGCGCGGGCCGGGGACCGCGACCCGCGGGCCGGTCGCCGAGCGCCGTTTGCGCGCCGCCCGTTCGGACCGGCGTGGACGGCGCGTTGGAGGGCGCGAGGCGGTGCGGGCAGTGACCCGTACGGGTTCCGCGCGCTCTGCCGGGGGCCGGGAGCCGCCGTAATGATGAGCAGACCGCACGTGATCCGGGCGGCTCAGCGTCACTGCCGTGTGGCAGGTGGACGATGCGAGGAAGAAGGAGTCCACGGTGTTGCTTCTCATCTCCCCGGACAGCGTCGAGGAGGCCCTCGACTGCGCCAAGGCGGCCGAGCACCTCGACATCGTCGACGTCAAGAAGCCCGACGAGGGATCGCTCGGCGCGAACTACCCGTGGGTGATCCGGGAGATCCGCGGCGCGGTCCCGGCGGACAAGCCCGTCTCCGCGACCGTGGGCGACGTGCCGTACAAGCCCGGCACCGTGGCCCAGGCGGCGCTCGGCGCGGTGGTGTCCGGTGCGTCGTACATCAAGGTCGGCCTCTACGGATGCACGACGCCCGCACAGGCCGTCGAGGTGATGCGCGGAGTCGTCCGCGCGGTGAAGGACCACCGGCCGGACGCGTTCGTGGTGGCCTCCGGTTACGCCGACGCGCATCGGATCGGCTGCGTCAACCCGCTCGCGCTGCCCGACATCGCGCACCGCTCCGGCTCCGACGCGGCCATGCTCGACACCGCGATCAAGGACGGGAGCGGGCTGTTCGACCACGTTCCGCCGGACGTCTGCGGGGAGTTCGTCCGGCGGGCGCACGACGCCGGTCTGCTCGCCGCCCTCGCGGGCAGCGTCAAGGTCGCGGACCTCGGCGCGCTGACCCGGATCGGCACGGACATTGTGGGCGTGCGCGGGGCGGTCTGCGAGGGCGGGGACCGCAACACCGGCAGGATTCAGCCGCACCTGGTGGCCGCGTTCCGGGCGGAGATGGACCGGCACGCCCGGGAACACGGCACCGTCGCCACTGTCGCCGCCGCGAGCTGACCGCCGGCATGCCGACGTACCAGCCCCTGCGCGCGCCGGAGGGCCGAGGTGAGCGCTTCGCGGTCGTCGACCCCGCTACGGGCGAGGCGTTCGACGAGGCCCCCGACCAGCGGCCGGACGCACTGGACGCCGCCGTCGACCGGGCGCACGCGGCCTGGCCCGGCTGGCGGCGCGACCCCGCGGCCAGGGCCGGCGCGCTGCTCGCGGCAGCCGACGCGGTCGAGGCGGCCGGCGCCGACCTCGCCCCGCTGCTGACCCGCGAACAGGGCAAGCCGCTGGCCGAGTCGTACGCCGAGATCGCCCGCGCCGCGGCCCGGCTGCGCTACTTCGCCGAGCTGGACCCCGGGCGGCTGCCGATCACCGACGGCCGCCCGGTACGCAGCGAAGTCCGCTGGCGTCCGCTCGGGCCGGTCGCCGCGATCGTCCCGTGGAACTTCCCGCTCCAGCTCGCGTCGGCGAAGTTCGCACCCGCGCTGGCCGCGGGCAACACGGTGGTGCTCAAGCCGTCCCCGTTCACGCCCCTGGCCACCCGGCTGCTGGGCTCGGTCGTCTCGGCCGTCCTGCCCGAGGACGTCCTGACGGTCGTCACCGGCCACGAACCCTTGGGCGCCCGCCTCGCCTCCCACCCGGGCATCCGCCATGTGACCTTCACCGGCTCGATTCCCACCGGGCGGGCCGTCGCGACCGGCGCGGCGCCCTCGCTCGCCCGGGTCACCCTGGAACTGGGCGGCAACGACGCCGCCATCCTGCTGGACGACGTGGACGTCGAACGGATCGCCGACCGGCTGTTCTGGGCGGCGTTCCGCAACTGCGGCCAGGTCTGCATGGCGGTCAAACGCGTCTACGCCCCGGCCCGGCTCTACCCCCAGGTCGTGGAGGCCCTCGCGCAGCGTGCGAAGTCCGTCGTCGTCGGTCCCGGGCTCGACCCGGGCACGCAACTGGGACCGGTGAACAACGCGCCCCAACTGGCCCGGGTGGAGAGCTACATGGCCCGCGCCCTGGCGGACGGCGCCCGGGCCGTGGCCGGCGGCCACCGGCTGGACCGGCCCGGCTACTTCTTCGCCCCGACGGTGCTGGCCGATGTCCCGCCGGGCAGCCCGGTGGTGCTGGAGGAGCAGTTCGGCCCGCTGCTGCCGGTGCTGCCGTACGACCACCTCGCCGACGCCGTCGCGGCGGCCAACGCCACCGGCTACGGGCTGGGCGGCTCGGTGTGGGGGACCGACCTCGACCGGGCCGAGGCGGTGGCCGAGCGGCTGGAGTGCGGGACGGTCTGGATCAACCACCACGCCGAACTTTCCCTCGCCCAGCCCTTCGCGGGCACCAAGGACAGCGGAGTGGGCGTCGCGGGCGGGCCGTGGGGGCTGTACGGGAACCTCCAACCGTTCGTCGTGCACCGCCCGTTGGAGGTGTAGGCGTGGCGTTGAGGTTCGACGCGGCGGTCCTGCGCTCGTACGAGAGCCCGTTCACCGTGGAGGAGGTGGTCCTGGCCGCGGGGCCGGCCGACGGCGAGGTCCTGGTGCGGGTCGCGGGCTGCGGGATGTGCCGGACCGATCTCGCGGTGCGGCGTTCGGCGGGCCGCTCACCGGTGCCGGCCGTGCTCGGACACGAGGGGGCCGGGGTGGTGGTGGAGACGGGCGGTCCCGACACCGGCCTGAACGCCGGCGACCACGTCGTACTGAGCTTCGACTCCTGCGGACGCTGCCGGAACTGCCAGGGCGCGGCCCCCGCGTACTGCGACTCCTTCGCCGCGCTCAACCTCTTCGGCGGGCGCAAGGAGAACGCGGAACGGTTCACGGACGCGGCCGGGGGCGAGTTGGCACCCCGGTGGTTCGGGCAGTCGTCGTTCGCCGAGTACGCGATGGTCCCGGCACGCAACGCCGTCCGGGTCGACCCGTCGCTGCCCATCGAGCTGCTCGGGCCGCTCGGTTGCGGGTTCCTCACCGGCGCCGGCGCGGTCTTCCACTCCTTCGGCGCGGGCCCGGGCGAGAGCGTCGCGGTCTTCGGTGCGGGAGCGGTGGGCCTGGCGGCGGTGATGGCGGCCACCGCCGCCGGGGCGGTGGCCGTGGCCGTCGACCGGTACCCCGAACGGCTGGCCGTGGCGGAGCGGCTGGGCGCGGTCCCGGTCCACGCCGAGGCGGACGACCTGCCGGGCCGCATCCGCCGACTGACCGACGGCGGGGCCCAGTTCGCACTCGACACCACGGGCTCGGCCCGACTGATCAACGACGCGCTGGGGGCGCTGCGCCCCACCGGGCACCTCGGGTTGGTGGCGCGGCTGCACACCGCGCTACCGCTGGAGGTGGGGGCGTTGGACCGGGGCCGGCGGATCTCCCACATCTGCGAGGGGGACGCGGTGCCGGGGCTGCTGATTCCGCGGTTGGTCGGGTTGTGGCGGGCGGGGCGGTTCCCGTTCGACGAGCTGATCCGTACGTATCCGCTCGGCGCGATCAACGAGGCCGAACGCGACTGCGACGCCGGGCGGGTGGTCAAGCCCGTGCTGATTCCGGAGGGGCGGGGGTAGCGGGGACGCGTACCGCATCTGACGAGCTATCAACTTTCTTGCTGCGCAGTGGCGTTCGGCTGCCCAGGTGCCGTACTGCCGAACTCCCGTGCCGCCGAAGTTCCGTACTGCCGTGCCGCCGTGGCCGGCCCACCATCCGGCATGCGGGTCCGCCGGACTCTCACTTACACCAAGGGAGCACACACATGGTCAGCACAGCGCAGCAGGACGCCGGGGTGGAGGACGTGGAAGGAGGCGTCGGCCTCACCGCTCTCATGGTCGCCGCGGCACGCGCGATCGAGACCCACCGCCCGGACAGCCTGGCCCAGGACGTCTACGCGGAGCACTTCGTGCGGGCCGCGCCGGCCTGCGCGGAGTGGCCGATGCGCATCGAGCAGGTTCCGGACGGGGACGCGAACCCGCTGTGGGGGCGGTTCGCACGCTACTTCGGGCTGCGGACCAGAGTCCTCGACGACTTCGTGCACCGAACGGTGCACACCGCCGGCGCCCGCCAAGTGGTCCTGCTCGGGGCGGGGTTGGACACCCGGGCGTTCCGGCTCAAGTGGCCGGCCGGCTGCGTGGTCTACGAGATCGACCGGGACGGCGTACTGGCGTTCAAGCACCAGGTCCTCGCCGGACTGTCGGCCACCCCGAAGGCGACGCGCGTCCCGATCCCGATCGACCTGCGCGACGACTGGGTCACCGCGCTCACCGACGCCGGCTTCGACCCGGCCGCCCCCAGCGTCTGGCTGGCCGAGGGCGTGCTCTTCTACCTGCCCCACGCCGCCGAGACGTACCTGATCGACACGGTGGACCAACTGACCACGGGAGGAAGCGCTCTGGCGTTCGAGGTCAAGCTGGAGAAGGACCTGCTGGCCTACCGCGACAGCCCGATCTACCTCTCGACGCGTCAGCAGATCGGCATCGACCTGCTCACCTTGTTCGATCGCCAGGCGCGACCCGACTCCGCGGGTGCCCTGGCGGCCAACGGCTGGTCCACCACGGTGCGCACCCCCTTCGACTTCACCCGCCAGCACGGCCGCGGCCCGCTCCCCGAGCAGAACGACGCGCTGGAGGGCAACCGCTGGGTGTTCGCCAACAAGCCGCACCAGTAACTCCGCCGCCGCTGCTCCGCGTTCGCTCGACGGATCTTCAACAGGGCTACGGTGGTTCCTGGCCTTGATGCCGTCCGAAGCGGGGACCGTTGAGCAGCGACGCAGATCCGGACCGGGCGGTCCGGGACCTCAGCACCTGGACGGTCGGCCGCCTCGAAACCCTCACGGCCACGCAGCAAGGCCAGGAGCTGGAGCGGATCAGGGTCGTCGCCCAGGCCCACGTCTACCGGTCCGGTGAGCCACGGTCGGCCCGGCTGCGCTGGGCCAAGCTGTCCTTGCACGCCAACGCACGCCTCCCCGGCGACAGTTCGTGGAGCCGGGCCCGGAAGACCCGGCAGAACTTCGCGCTGCGCACCTGGGTCATCGATCACCTCGGCCCCGACACCGACCCGGACTGGGAGCCCGCGGTCCTCGTCGCCGACACGCTGGCGGCGCTCACGCTCGACCCCGACCGGGCCGTCGCGCTTGCCGCGCGGTGGCGTGACCTCCCGGTCGGGCAGATCGGTGAACTGCGCCGGCACAAGAACATGACCGCCCACCTGGACCGGCTGGTGGACTTCGTGCCGCCGGGGCCGGCCAGGGACCGGCTCGTCACCTGGACGCAGGCGCGCACGCACCTGCCCTGACCCGCCGCCCGATCCCGGAGGTTCGTGGAACGGGCCCCGGTCCACGGCCGGTTGACCGCCGGCGGCTCCCAGTCGGCGGCGTACTGCCCACTCCCGGCGGACCGCCTACTCGCCGGCGCGGGCCAGGAGCAGGGGCTGGAAGAAGCCGGTCTCCGGCGGCATCCGCCACCCGGGGTCGACGAACCCCGCCTCGGCCGCGAAGCCGGCCAACCGGTCCCGGGGGAGTGCCCAGTAGGTGGTCCGCCGAACCTCGACACGCCACTCGCCGCCGGCCGGAACGAGCTGGAAGTGCTCCAAGTCGTAGCGCTCGCCGTCGTCGTGCCAGTGCCAGAGCTGGAAGGTGACGGTCCGCTCCTCGCCGCTGCCGTCGCCCCCGGCGATCCGGTGGACCTGCGGGGGCGTCGAAGCCGGGCGCTCGCGCACCAGCTCGTCGTACGGGCGCGTGCTGACCAGCAGCAGGCCGTCGGGACGCAGCACGCGGCGCATCTCGGCCAGGGCGGCGCGCACCTCCCGCCCGGTCAACAGGTGAGGCAGCGAGTTGTCGGCGCAGACGACGGCGTCGAACCGGCTGTCAGGAAAAGGGAGATGCCGCATGTCGGCGGCGGCCGTGCGCAGCCGCAGGCTCCGGCGCGCGGCCTCCCGTGCCGCGCGGGCGGCGGCGCGAGGGCTGATATCCGTCCCGGTCACGCGGTGCCCGCGCAGCGCCAACCCGATCGCCTGCGTGCCGATCCCGCACGCACAGTCGAGCACGTCCGCACCCGCCCGGCCGATCAGGGCGTCCAGAGCCGCACCCTGCCGACGGATGCTCGCGTCCCAGTCCGAGTAGATCAGGTGGTAGTCATCGACCAACTCGTCGTAGAAACGCGCCACCGACATCCCGGGCATGACCCGAGATTACCGTCCCCGGTTCCCCGGAGGCGCCGGCCGCAGCCCGCGAGGCCGGAGCGAAAGCCGCCACCTCGCTGCCGGTGGGCCCTGAACCGCCGCCGCGTCACTCGAAGCGTCCTACGTCGGCCGGTCAGCCGGTCAGCCGGTCGGCCCCTCAGCCCGGCGGCTTCGGCGAACGCATCGCTGATGCAGAACGGGTGGCCGGCCGGGTCGAGCATCACCAGGAGTCCGGCCGCGCGATCCGACGGGTACTCAGCCGTCGTGGCGCCGAGACCGATCAGTTCTTCCTCGGCCGCGGTGAGGTCGTCGACGGAGAACTCCAGGTGCATCTGCAGCGGCACCCGGGCCGAGGGCCAGGTCGGCGGCCGGTAGTCCTCGACCCGGCGGAAGATCCACAGTATCCCGGCGATCTTGACCCGGGCCGAGTCGGCCCCTGATCGAACGCTCTCGCCCCCGGTGGCAGCCTGGTAGAAGGCCGCGATCGGGCCCGGGTCCTGGCAGTCGACGGTGATGGCCGCGAGTTCGACCGTTGCGGGCATGCGCACTCCTCCGCCGGAACGTGAATCGCCCTCATGCTCCCACCCGGCGCCGGTGGTCCTCCGGGACGGGAGCCGGGCCCGGCCGGGGGCCGGGCGTTGTCGGTGGGGGGTGGGAAGGTGGTGGGTATGGATGCGCGGTGGATGCAGCGGCGGGTGTACGGCGCCGATCATGAGGACCCCGATCCCGGGCCGCGGCCGGGGCGTCGGTACGTGGAGCTGGTGGGCGGCCCGCTGGACGGGCTGCTGTTCGACCTGACCGGGTTGGCGGACTCGGAGCGGTCCGGCGGTGTCGCGCTGCCCACGGAGATCGGCGCGTTCGGGCCGGGCGGGCGGGCGTACTACGGGCCGCGGCCGGGCAGCGAGGGCAGTTGGCACTGGGAGGGCGACATGCCCTGACGACCGGATGGGTCAGATCGGGGCCGCGTCCGTCGGCGAAGGGACGGGGACGGGGAGGGGACGGAGGACCGTCAGCGAGTCCTCCGAGGTCGCGGCCATGGCGAAGGGAAACCGGTCGAGCTCGACGCAGAGGGCCACGTCATCGGGATGGACGCCCTGACGTACGCCCGAGGCCAGTTCGGCGGCGGCGCGCGACTCGGCGGCGCGGCGCAGGAAGGCGGCCGCATCCGTCGCCGACCCGGTCGCCCGCCGGGCGATGTACTGGGCGCACGCCAGGTCCTCGTCGGCGCGCCCGTCCTCGCCGGTGACCACGAAGGTGACGCTGTCGCAGCCGCGGGCCCGCAGGAGCCGAGCCGTCGCCTCCGCCACCACGAACCCGGCGCACAGCACCAGCGACGCCTCCTTGACCGCGAGGGCGCCGACCGTTCCCGCGGTGGTCTTCTGCACGACGGTCCGTCCGCCCAGGTCGACGGTGCGCAGCAGGCCCGGCGAGTTGACCAGGTCGAAGCCGGGCGCGGGCGGACCGTCCTTGAGCGCCGCCCAGTCCGGGTGGCGGGCCTTGAGCGCCCGGGCCTCGTCCAGCGACCCGGCGAGAACGATCTTCTCCGCCCCCCGGGCGAAGGCCCAGGCGGCCACCGTGAACGCGCGCATGACGTCGACCACGACCGCCACGGACGGGACTTCGGCCAGATCGGGGATACCGAGGAAGCGTGCCTTCATCCGGTCATGATCGCGCACGCCCGACCCGAAGCACCCGGACGGTGCCGCGCATCACATCGACGGCCCCGGCCCCGCGCCATGGCGGGGCGCCCAAGTCGGGCGGCCCCTGATCCGTATCCTGAGGGCTGGTTTTCGCTCGGCGCCGTATCGGCGATCGCAACGGGGGAAGGGCGCGGATGATGCGCATGTCGGAGGGGCGGCGTCGAAGCATGTTCGCCCTTGGTGCCGCGGGGGTGGCTCTGGCTTCGGTGTCGGGCTGTGGCGGTTCGGGTTCCTCCTCGGACGGCGGGTCACCGCCTCCGGCAACGGCGCCGCGCACCGTGGCCGCGACGACGCGTCCTGCCGCCACGCCGGTGGTGCTGCACGGCTGCGGCGGGAAACCGGTCACCTCGCCCACGACGTTCACCCTCGCGTGCGGCGACGGCGAGATCAGCCTGGGCAACCTGGTCTGGTCGGACTGGGGGCGGCCGACAGCCAGCGCCACAGGGAAGTACCTGGCGGTGCGCTGCGTCCCGGCCTGCGCGAGCGGGACCGAAGTCCCCTACGCGGCCACGGTGACCGTCAGCGGCCTGCGCGACGGCGGCTACACGGTGATGCACATCAGCGCGCCCCACGCCCCGAGCCTCACCCCCGACTACCGGCTCGACGCCCAGGGACCGGTCGAGGCCCGCTGACCCGGGAGCCGACCCGCCCGGCTCCTCGGGAGCACGGCGGTCGACGCGCTGCCGGACGGCTCTGCCGCGCTTCCGAAGTGGACGGAGAGGCGTGCGGCGAGCATCGAAGCGGGGGTGCGCCCGCAGGGCAAGGCGCTGCGCTTCACCTGCTTCGACGGGGCCTACTCCGAGAACCTCACCCTGGAGCAGGCCCGCCGGCCGGACATGCTGGTGGCCCTGAAGATGCAGGACAGGCCGATCAGCCACGCGCACGGCGGGCCGGTGCGGCTGTACGCGGCCCCGATGTCCTTCTACAAGTCGGCCAAGTGGCTGTCGGGCATCTCGGTCACCGACGAGGTCGTCCCCGGGTACTGGGAGGAGCGTGGTTATGACATCGACGGCTGGTTCGACGGGGCTGACAAGCACCGCGGCGGCGGGCAGGGCTGATACCGCGGACCGTATCCGCCGGTTCAGCCGGGCCGAGCGCCTGGTGCACCGGAGCACCGGCCTGCTCATGCGGTTCATGGGGCTGCTGCCCTCGATCTCCCGCACCAGTGCGACCTTCGTCCACGACTTCCTGGCCCGGGCGATCGTGGGGGTGCTGGCCGGCCATGTCCGCAAGGCCTACCAGGACCCGGAGACCGCCCCGGGCATGCGCACGGGCTTCGTCAGCCGCAGTTGAGCGAAGCGGCACCATCCCCGCTGGGTCGACGAGTTGGACGAGTTCGACATGGCGGACGGCGGTCCCGCACCCCCACCCGTACCGCGCTCCCACCGCCGCCCGCCCGCTCAGCGAGGGGACCGTACGGTCCGGCCGCGCGGGGACCGGGTCCCGCCGCGCGCCCCCGGCACACCCGGGCCCGCCCGGCTGGCATGCTGACCCGCATGACTGCTTCCGCGACACCCATGTCCCTGCCCGACCGGGTGGAGGAACTCCTGGCGGCCGGCGGACCGTTGCCCATCGTCGCCGCGGGCGAGGCCGTCCTGCGCGGCGTCGCCGAGCCGTACGACGGCCAGCTCGACGACGCGCAGCTCGACCGGTTCGTGGCCGCGCTGCGCGAGACGATGCACGCGGCGCCGGGCGTCGGACTGGCCGCGACCCAGGTCGGCATCCCGTTGAGCATCGCGGTGGTGGAGGACCCGGCGCCGGGCTCGCCGGAGGTGCTGGAGGCGCGAGGACGCAGCCCGCTGCCCTTCCGGGTGCTGGTCAATCCCGCCTACGAACCCGAGGACGAGGCCCAAGCGGCTTTCTTCGAGGGCTGCCTGAGCATGCCCGGGTGGCAGGCGGTGGTGGCCCGGCACGCCCGCGTGCGGTTGCGGGCACAGGACGAGCACGGCCGGTCCGTCGACGAGGTGTTCACCGGCTGGCCGGCACGTATCGTGCAGCACGAGACCGACCACCTCGGCGGCGTCCTCTACCTCGACTCGGCCCTGACGCGCTCGCTGTCCACCAACGCGGCCGTGGCCGAGCACTGGTCGCAGCCCACCCCCGAGGCGGCCGCCCGGGCGCTGGGTTTCGAGCTGCCGTGACGCCACGAACCGCCCCGGCGGGGGACGACCCCGGGTGGGGAGGCGTCGCCCGTCGGGGCGGTGGGGGGTGGCCGTCGTGCCTGCTCCGCCGCAGCGGTCCAGCCGCGCTGCCCACGAGTCCTGCACGATGACGCCGGCCAGCGCCTGCGCGCGGGGATCGCTGTCGCGGGTGGGAATCAGAGGTGGTCGGCATCGACGACGGCCTGGGCGAACACGGTCGGCGCCTCCTGCGGGAGGTTGTGGCCGATGTTCTGGATCGTGCGGTGGTCGTAGGCGCCGGTGAAGTACGTCCGGTAGTTCGCACCGTCGCCGGCCGGGGTGAAGGGGTCGAGCGCCGGGTCGAGGGTGATGGTGGGGACGCCGATCTTGGGAGCGGCGGCGAGCAGTTTCTCGTAGCGGACGTAGCGCGGGTCGGTCTCCACCAGCCCGATGCGCCAGCGGTAGTTGAACAGCACGGTGGCGGCGTAGTCGGGGTTGGTGAACGCCTGCGCGGTGCGTTCGAAGGTGGCGTCGTCGAAGTTCCAGTTGGGAGAGACGATCTGCCACACCAGGCGGCACAGGGCCTTGCACTCGTCGGCGTTCTCCATGGCCTGCTTGCCGCGGTCGGTCGAGAAGTACCACTGGTACCACCAGTTGTGCTCGACGGCGGCCGCGGCCGGGGTCTTCTGCGCCTCGACGTTGGTGATGACGTAGCCGCCGGTGGACACCAGCGCCTTGACCCGCTCCGGCCACAGGGCGGAGATGATGTCGGCGGTGCGCGAACCCCAGTCGAAGCCGGCGAGTACGGCCTGGTCGATGCGCAGGGCGTCCATGAACGCGATGATGTCCAGCGCCACCGCGGACTGCTCCGCGGTGCGCGGCGTCCGACGGGACAGGAACATGGTGCTGCCGTGGCCACGCAGGTAGGGGACGAGCACCCGGTAGCCGAGCCGGGACAGCGCCGGGGCGACGTCGACGAAGCTGTGGATGTCGTAGGGCCAGCCGTGCAGCAGCAGGACCACCGGGCCGTGCGACGGGCCGAGTTCCGAGTAGCCGACGTCCAGCAGGCCCGCCTTGACCTGCTTGGTGGCGGGGAAGGTGGTGTGGGTGCCGGGAACGATCGGGGGCACGGTGGAGGCGGGGATGCCCGTGCCCTTCGTGCTGCTGCCGCGCCGGGCGGCCGCGCCGGTGCCGGCGGCGTTCGCGGTGCCCAGACCGGTCATGGCCATGGCCGCCGCGCCGGTGCCCACGCCGAAGGCCTTGCCGAAGGTACGCCTGTCGATCATGTGAAAACCCTCTGTGTCCCGTGTGTATCGGTGGCCGACCCGCGCAGCAGGCGACCTTGTGCAAAGCGTCCGCCTCCGCCCGGCCGTGCGCTCCGACCGCCGCGCCGCGAGGCCGACGGTTCACCACTGTCGACTCCGGCGCAGCCGCCCACATCAGTCAGTTGACGGTGAGTCGCGCGCGGCAGTAGCGAGCATGCGCGGACACCGTCTGCGGCAGCCGGGTCCGGCCGGTCCCCGCACGGCGCCGCTCCAGGACGAAACCCACCGATGCGCGCCCTCCAGCGGCCCGCCGGCGCCGGGGCACGCCCACCCTGCGACCGGCTACGTCATCTGACGGCGTGCGAGTCCGCGCCCCCGCTCCCGAACCCGGACACGTGTGAGCGCGCCATCACGGTGCCTGTCGCCCCCGAGACTCCCGGGGAAGCCCTCCGGAGGAGCGAGGGCCGCGGCCGTCCGCACGGCGGTCGGCCGCGGCCGGCCCGAGGCCGGGGCGCCCGACCGGGGCCCGCAACCCTTGGGCCCGGCCGCGACTTGGGCTGCTCTACGGTGCGACAGGTCGGGGCGCCTCGTCCGGCGGGGGCGACGCGGGTGAAGGTGGCGCGCTGCTGCTCGGGCCGGCCGGTGGGGAGGTGCCGGCGGGGGCCGACGGGGCGCCGTGCGAGAGGAGCCGTGGCAGCACGAGGAGGACGGCCGTCACCGCCGCGGCCAGGAGGACCACCGCAGCCTTGCGCAGCCCGGGGTGGGCGACCGTCCGGGTGCGGGTCGATGGCCGGAAGGTCGGGCGGAGCGTGGTGACCTGGTCGGCCCGGGCGTGCAGTGCGGCGCGAAGACGGTCCTCGACGGCGGTCACGACATCTCCTTCAGTCTTCTGGCCAGAGCCGTGAGTGCTCGGCTCGCTGTGGACTTCACCGCGCCCTGGGACAGGCCCAAGGTCGCCGCGATGTCCGCTTCGGACAGGTTCGACCAGTACCTGAGGACGAGGACCTCCCGCTGGCGCACGGTGAGCAACCTCAAGCCCCGCAGCACCTCCTGGTGCTCCTCCCTGAGGAGCACCTCCTCCTCCGGCGGCGGTGCGGGCAGGACGCGCGGGGGGATGTAGGCGCGCACGGTGCGCCTCCGGCGCAGCACGTCCCGGGAGGTGTTGACCACGCTGCGCCGTATGTAGGCCTCGGGGTCGGCGAGGTCGTCGAGCGTGTCGCCGTGACGTCGGTACACGGCCGCGAAGGCTTCCTGGACGACGTCCTCGGCCGTGGGGATGTCGTCGACCAGGAGGACGGCCAGGCGCACGAGCTCGAGCCTGCGGTGACGGTACAGCGCGTCGATCTCCTCCGCCGCCGTGCCGGACGGCCGGCTCCTGAGGTCCGACCTGTCGCGGTCCTGGGAGAGCCGGGCCAGCAGCCATCGCCACGGGGTACGGCGGAAAGCACCTTCCCAGGCGGGGACGGCAGCCATCAACGCCCTGTTCCCGCGGGCGGGATGGCGACGTCCTGGCGCCGTGGGGGCCGGCTGCCGTCCGGTCGGCGGCGCCTTGGGGACGTCGGAGTGCTGCCATGGACGGTTTCCCAGCGGGTCATTTCTGGCATGTGCGTCAATCTGTTGTGTATCGGGCGGTTCAGGGCTTCCAGGGAGTGCCCTCCACTGGGAAGGACGTCTGGGGCACCGGCAGGTTGCAGTCCCGCGCGCGATGCCTACGTGTGTCCGTGTGGCCGTGCGTGCGTGCGTGCGTGACGCTGCGGCGCACCCCGCCCGTCTCCCGCCTCCGGGACTTCGATCCTCGGGACCCGCAACCTCGGCCGGGCCCGCACGTCTGTCAGGGAGTAGCGGGAGGTTCCACCCCGCTGCGGACCCGAGGGAGACACGATGAAACGACACCAACGCAGGCGGACTTCGGCTCGCGCGCTGGGCCTGTCGGCGGCGGTGCTGTCCGCCGCAGCGGCAGCCTTCACGTACGCGCCCGCGGCCGGCGCCGCGGCACCGCACGACGCGACGGGGCTGAGCGCGGCGCATGTGTCCGGCGCCGTCAGGACGGTCCGCTACAACCTGGGCAACGAGGCCTGGCACCTGCCACAGACCGGCGAACCGGTCGAGCTGGCCGGGGTGGTGCACTACCCCGCCGACCTGGGCAGGGGGCGGCACCCGCTGATCGTGATGCTGCACGGCTGGCACGAGACCTGCGCCGACCGGGCGGCGGACGCCGCGCGCACCGCCGCCGAGACCAGTGGGGACGACGCCGCGTACGAAGCCGCCGGCGCCAAGCTGTTCGCCTGGCCGTGTGCGGCGGGCACACCCGCCCTGCCCAGCGATGCCGGATACGACTACCTGGGCCGCAGCCTGGCCGCCCAGGGGTTCGTCGTGGTGTCGATCGGCGCCAACGGCGTCAACGCCTCCTCCGTGTGGGGCGATGACAATGCCGCCGCGCGTTCGGATCTCGTCAACCAGCACCTGCGCATGTGGCAGGAGCTCAGCTCCAAGGGCGAGGGTGCGCTCGCGGGCAAGTTCGCCGACCCGGCCACCGGAGCGCACCGGGACGTCGGCTTCGCCCACCACGTGGACATGGGCGACGTGGGGATCATGGGGCATTCCCGGGCCGGGGCAGGGGTCACATGGCTGGCGGCCGACAGCCACCGGGGGCAGTGGCCCAAGGGCGTCGACGTCAGGGCGGTGGCGGCGGTGGCGCCCGCCTACAACGTGATGACGGAGGACATGTCCGCCTACACGATCACCAAGACCCCCTTCGCCGTCCTCCGGGGGACCTGCGACGGACAGGTCGGCGGCGAGGCGTTCGCGTTCGCGGCCGACGCGGCCAAGGAAGACCGGGGCGGCTTCTACCGGTTCGCGATCCACGGGGCGAACCACGACTACTTCAACACGCAGTGGTCGCCGCGGAGCGGTCAGGTCGCCGCCTCCGACGACGCGACGTCGGTGGCGGGGCACCCCGGGCAGTGCACCGACCGTGAGGGTGCCGCGCCGGCCAGGGAGCTGACCGAGGCGCAGCAGCGCCGCGTCGCCGTCACGTACCTCGGCGCCTTCTTCGACCGCTACCTCCTCGGAGACACCCGGCAGGACCAGGTCCTGACGGGGGCGCGGCACCCCGACGCGGCCCTCACGGAGGTGGACGTCACCACCGCCGGCCTCTCCTGACCGCCGCGGGGCCCTCACGCCGCGATGCCGACAACGCGAGAACGCCGGGAACGCCTCGGCGAGCGCCCGGACGCAATCGGTCGGGGGAGCAGTCTGCGCATTTCGTCGGATGACTCGGGTGGGGTGACGGTGCCGGGGTTGCCCCCATCTCCCCCAGGATGCGCCCGTCCGCACCCCTTCGGCCGGCGCATCGCGGGAACCAGGGTCGGTCGTTCGGATCTCCGTGGCCGCGGAGATTTGAACGGCCGGCCCTAGGCCGTGGGGAGCAGCCGTTCGAGGTACCGGAGGATCTCCGTCTCTTCCGGGTCGACGACACGCAGTCCCACGTACCCGGCAGGCCGGACGACGAAAAGGGCGTCGTCCTCGTCCACGCCGTAGTCGCGGCGGCCCTGCCCTTCGGCGTCGGAGAACACGCCGAGGTCGCTGCGGTGGTGGGACAGCCCTTGGCGTGCAACCCGTTCGTCGCCCTGTGAGCCCACCGTGGAAGGCACGGCGCCGGTGATCGAGGACAAGCACGGCGCGGGGGCCGGCGGTCAGCGTGCTGGCGTGGTCCGTGCTGTGCACGGCGGCGACGGTCCTGTTCGCCGGCAGCTGCTCTCCCTCATGGGCATCCGGGGGGGAAGTGGCCGGGCTGGGGCGGCAGTTCCTCGTGACGCTCGGCGCCGGATACGCGGCGACCTTCGGCGTGAGCGCCGTCACCTTCTTCGCGCGCAGCCTGGGCGACTCGCGCCGACCGATGTACGTACAGGACTGGGGGAGCGGGCTCAACCTCGCACTGGCCTGGCTGTTCGTGGCGATCCTCGGGCTGGGGGTGCGAGGCGCGGCGCGGGCCACGGTCATCACGGACTCGGTCGATCTGGTGGTCATCCTCGGCTACCTGCGCCGCGAGTCGCCCGTGGCACGCCACACCGTCTCCTGGGCCGCGAACGTCTCAACGGCCGTGGACACAGCGTGGCGCCGATCGGGTGGCGGTCGGCGCCGTCCACTCCGGCGTCATCACCCGTCTCCACGCAGGCCGGGACAGCCGTACGGACCCGACACGACCGCGGCCGGTGCTCCGCCGGCCGATCCGGCGCGGCGCCGGTACGCGCAGCGGCCAGGACGACAACGGCAGCCGCGCCCGGACACGGGGGAGCCGCGCCTGGATACGCGGGAGCTCAGCGCGGTACGCGGTAGCGGAAGCAGACGACGCGCGAGCCGAACGTGCGGGTCTCCAGGAGTTCGAGGTCCACCCGGTGCTCGTGCCGGGAGAAGTAGGGGGTGCCGCCGCCGATCAGCACCGGGTGCACCCGGGGCCGGTACTCGTCGATCAGACCCGCCGCGGCGGCCTGCGCCGCGAGCGCCGCACCGCCGATGGCGATGTCGCCTTCCCCTGGCTCGGCCCGCAGCCTCGCGATCTCCTCGGCCAGGTCGCCGGAGGCCAGGCGGGCGTTGCCCCGCACCTCCGACAGCGTGGTGGAGAACACCACCTTCGGGAGCGGCTTCCAGAGCGCGGCCCACTCCAGCATGGAGTCGTCGAGCGACGGGTCCTGGTCGGCGGTCTCCCAGTACAGCATCGTCTCGTACAGCCGTCGCCCCATCAGGTGGACGCCGATCCCCCGCAACTCGTCGGTGACGAAGCGGAAGAGCTCCTCGTCGGGCGCCCCCCAGTCGAGGTCGCCGTCCGGCCCCACGATGTAGCCGTCGAGCGAGACGCCCATCGAATAGGTCACCTTGCGCATCGGGGTTCCTCCTAGGTAGCGGGTTCGACAGTACGACTGCCGGACGCCGCGGAACTCATCGCGACGCGCGGGAGGACCAGCGGTGATCCTGACCGCCCGCACAACCCTTCGGGGCCGGCCCGGGTCCAACCCGCATGCGGAAGCGACTTCTCGCCGTCCTGGCCCTGACCGCGGCAGCGGCCTGCGGCGCTCCTGGTGGCGGGCCCGGCTCCGCCGCCCCACCGAGCGGGTCCCGGACCGGCACGGCCACCACCGCCGTTACGGCCACGGCCTCCGCCACGGCCACGGCCACCATCGGGCTCCACCCCGACTTCGACGGCGACGGCCACGCCGACCTCGTCCTCACCGACACCTCCGCCACGGTCAACGGCAAGTACGCCGCCGGCTACGTGGCCGTGGTGTACGGCTCGGCGGCCGGCCCCGACATCCGGCGCCACCAGGTGATCACGCAGGACAGCCTCGGCCTGGGCAAGGCGGGCACCGGCGGCGGGTTCGGCAGAGGCACGATCACCGCCGACCTCGACGGCGACGGCCGCAGCGACCTCGTCACGCAGGCCGGCGGCAGTACGGTCTTCGTGGTCTGGGGCGGAAAGAAGGGGCTCGCCGGAGCGGTCAAGCTGCCTGGTGCCGCACCGCTCGTCGGCGACTTCGACGGCGACGGTCACGCCGACCTCGTCACGACCGGCGGCACGGACGGCCAGGCGACGATCCGGTTCGGCCCGTTCACCCGCGCGGGCAAGCCCGCCCGCACCACGACGCTCGACCTCACCCCCGACGACCCGTCGTACTACACCGCCCGCCCCACCGCGATCGGCGACGTGAACGGCGACGGCAAGGACGATGTGGTGGTCACCTGGTCGCACGTGTTCGCGGACGAGGCCCCGACCCCCCGCGCCACCGTCGTGTACCTCGGGGCGGCCGACGGCGTGTTGACGAAGGGCCCGCGCCTCAAGGACGAGAACGGCAAGGACCTGTACGGCGCGGACACCCTCACTTCCGACGTGAACCACGACGGCTACGCCGATGTGATCGTCGGCCTCACCTGCGAGAGCATCGGCGACGAGACCACGCCCGAGGGCGGCAGCCGGCTGATGGTCGTGTACGGCGGACAGAGCGGACAGAGCGGACAGAGCGGCGGCCTGAAACCCACCGCGATCAACGCGAAGACACCAGGGCTGCCCGGTGCACCGGACCCCTCGCGCTGCGACTTCGGGTACGCGCCGGCGACGGGTGACGTGAACGGCGACGGTTACGCCGACGTCGCGCTCGCCGTCCCGGCCAAGGGCGGGGCGATGGTGGCGCTGGTGCTGCGCGGCGGCCCGAAGGGCCTCACCGTCAAGAACGCGATGAGCGTGCCCGGCCTCTCGACGCGGCCCACACTGGCGATCCAGGACCTGAACGGCGACGGCGCGGCCGAACTCGCGATCGGCACGTCCTACGCGAGCGCGGCCGACGACGCGGTGCGGGTGCTGCGCGGCGGCCCCGCCGGCATCAGCCCCGCCGAGCCGACGCGCATCGGGCCCGCGGATCTGGGACTGAAGCCGGCGCCGGGGGACGGCCTCGACTTCGGCCGCTGACACAGGCAGCCACGGACACGGGCGGCCCTGACAACTGGCGGCCGCCGCTTCGTCGTCGCCGGACCCCTGGCCGGCCGGCTCGATCACACCGCACCCGCCGCGTCAGGACCGGGGTTTCTCCACGGCCGCGCGAATGGCGCGCATGACGGGGGCGACGTCGGCCGCGGTGAAGCCGATCTTGGTGTTGGTGCCGTCCCCCTTGATGACGAGGGTGACGGCGGCGGCCGTGGTCGGGGTGAACCAGGAACACGTGGTGGCCGCGGTGGCGAGCATCGCGTTCTCGATCATGTAGGTGTTGCAGATCGCGCGCCCGCCGTGCGGTCCGGGGTCGGCGTCGGCGGCGCTGGTGGTGATCCGGTCGCCCGCGCCGTCCTCCTTGACGGCCGGGGGCCGGTCGAGGGTGTCGTGCAGATGGTCGGGGTCGAAGCCGGCGCCGTTGACGCCGCTGTAGAAGATCCACGCGCCGTCCGCGCGGTCGTCGTAGTAGGCGTGCACCGCCGTGCCGGACACGTCGAGTTGCTTGGCGGACTGCTGGACGTCGCTGTTCACCCGCTTGATGACGTCGGCCGACGGTTGCCCCTGCGGGTAGCCGGCCGCGGTCCGCGGGGCGGTGAGCACGTACGAGGTGCCGCCGGCGCTGGTGTTGGCGCCGGGCTTGCTACCGGCGCTGCCACCGGCTGAGCCGCCCGCGCCCGTCGAGCCCCCTGCGCCGGCGGCGGCGCTGGGCCGGGCCGTGGAGCCGGCGGGGGCGGCGGCCGCGTGGTGGGCCGGGCCGCAGGCCGACAACGGCGCGCAGGCCACGGCCAGTACGACAGCGGCCGATGTCCGTATGCGCGGCGGGACGGTACGTGCCATGTGCGGCCTCCTCAGGGCGGGACCCGTTTCCGGGCGGGCGGAACCAGGGCGGTTGCCGGCCGGAGCCCTGGGGTCGCCGGCAAGTCTGGCACCGGTACGCCCGCGGGGCAGCTCACTCGTACAGCGGTGCTTTCCACCCCCCGCCAGCGGAACTGGTGCCGGGCCCGACCACATGGCACGATGTCGCCGGAGTTGGAGCCGGGCTCGGAGGCGGAGTCGGAGCCCGAGCCGGAGGAAGGCGACCGGGCCGGAGGAGGGCGAACACGGATGGACCTCGATCCGAGGCGCCTGCTGGTCCTGCACGCGATCGCGCACCACGGCGGGCTCGCCCCCGCGGCGCGGGCCCTCGGGCACACCCGGTCGGCCGTCTCGCAGCAACTGGCCAGCCTGGAAAGGGAGGTGGGCCTCGCCTTGGTGGACCGCTCCGGCCCGTGGCTGGAACTCACCGCGGCCGGACGGCTGCTGGCCGCGGCCGGTGAGCGCATCGCCCACGAACTCACCGTCGCCGCACAGCAGTTGGGCACGGCGAACCGCGGGCTCGTGCAGGGCCCGGTGGAGATCGGCGCCCCCTCGGGAGTGCTCGCCCGGATCGCGGTGCCCGCGCTGCGGTTGCTCGAACGGTGGTTCCCGCAGGTCGAGCCGAGGTTCACCGAGACCTCCCCGCCGGAGGGCCTGCGGCGGCTGCGGCTGGGCGAGTTGGACGTCCTGGTCGTCGTGGACGACCGGGACACGGCGCTGCCGCTGCCACCGGCGGTGCGCGCGCAGGTACTGAGCGAGGACGAGTACCGGGTGGTCGTCCCGGCCGCCTGGGGCATGCCCACCGCCGCCGAGCTCTCCGGCCGCCCCTGGATCAGCGCCCCGGCCCACTCCGCGCGCGGCCGGGCCTTCGCCCGTTTCGCCGCCGCCCACGGGGTCACACCCTCGGTCGAGCATCTCGCCGACCACGTGATCGCCGTCAAGGCGATGCTGGCG
The DNA here is from genome assembly GCF_036014115.1 of Streptomyces sp. NBC_00448. Lineage (NCBI taxonomy): Bacteria > Bacillati > Actinomycetota > Actinomycetes > Kitasatosporales > Streptomycetaceae > Streptomyces > Streptomyces sp. NBC_00448. The sequence goes on along the minus strand of NZ_CP107913.1, from coordinate 152,412 downwards.
GGGCAGGTCGGAGCGGCGGTGCTGCCCGCGTATCTCGCCGCGCGGCTCGACCAGGTCGCGGTGACCGGACTGCCCGTCACCGGCAGCCAGATCACGCGGACGTTCTACCGCACCGGCCACGGCGACAGCGCCACCGCGGCCAAAGCGGCGGTCGACGCGCTCCAGCAGGCGGCCCGCGACCACGCCGAGGCCCTCACCCTGGCCGACCAGGGCAGCGGCGACATCATCATCCGTCCCCTGCGCGACCCGGCCGACCCGCCCCCGACGCCCGCGCGCGGCCTTACCGGACCTCGATGAGTTCGAGCAGGTTGTCCTCCGGGTCGTGGACGTAGGCGTAGCGCATGCCCGCGGTGGCGCCCGGCGCCGGGGGAGAGACGGTCCGCGCCCCGCAGTCCCCGGTGAGGTGGGCGAACGCCGCGTCGAGGTCGGGGACTTGGAGCGCGAGATGGCCGAAGGTCCGGTCAGCCGCGGCGGCCATCGGATCGGGGTGGGACACCGGCCGGGACCCGCTGCGCTCGATCAGTTCCACGCGCAGGCCGCGGCCGTCGGACAGGACGGCGGTACGCACCCCGGCGGCGGGCAGGTCGACGCGCTCCTCGACCTGGTCGAGGCCGAACGCGGCGCCGTACCAGCGCTCCTGGGCGGGCAGGTCGGCCACCGAGAGGCTGACGTGATGGAAGCGGGCGGCGGGGGACGGCATGGCGGGCACCTCCGAGGTTAATCCTCTTTACCTGGTGAATGCTGTTAACCTTGCCGCCATGGCTCCCCCTGGCAAGCGGCGCACCGGCCGGCACCACGGTGACCTTCGGCGTGCTCTGGAAGAGGCCGCGCTGGTCCTGGTCGCCGAGCGCGGGCCCCACGGCTTCACCCTGGCCGAGGCCAGCCGCCGGGCCGGGGTCAGCGCCGCCGCTCCCTACAAGCACTTCGCCGACCGCGACGCCCTGCTCGCCGTGCTGGCGGAGCGCGGCTACCGCGAACAGCGCGAGCGCTTCACCCGGGTGATGGCCCGCACCGACGACCCGGTCGAGCAGATGGCTGCCTTCGCGGCCGCCTACGTCCGCTTCGCGGCGGAGGACCGCGCCCTGTTCGACGTCACCTTCTCCGCCGGGCTGGACAAGGCGGAGCACCCGGAACTCGCCGCCGCGGGGGAGGACCTGCTGGTCGCGCTGATGCCGGCCGCCGCACGACTCGCCCCCGACGACGACGCGGCCTACGACCTGCTGCTGCGCGTCGCCGCCGCGGCCCACGGGATCGCGGTCTTCCTGCGGCAGGGGCTGTTCGGGGTCTCGGAGGAGGCCCTGGACCAGACCGCGCACCGCGCGGCCCGCACCGCGCGGGACATCTGCGCACCTGACTGACGAGGGCGTCCGAACGGCGACCGGGTGCCGTCGGGTCGGCCGGTTATCGCGCCCGCCGCATCGTGGCGGCCGCCGAAGCAGCCCGCGGCGGGCCGTGGACGGGGGAGGGGCGGGGGAGCCGAGCGGGGCCTCAACTGGCCGCCGCCTCCGCCCACTCGGCGATCAGGGTGAGCAGCGGCGTCAGGCGCGCGGCCGACTCCGCGGCCGACCCGTCGCTGTTGTACGACGACGCGCCGAGGTCGTCGCGGACGGCTCGGCCGAGTACGGCGGGGCCGAGCCAACTGTACTTCGCCGCGCCGCACGCCGCGATGGCGCCGCGCAGATCGGCGTCCGAACCCGACCAGCCGCCGTCGCGCAGCCCTTCGAGGTAGCCGTCGGTGGCGGCCTGCGCGACCTCGGGCAGCAGGCCGATGTCCATCAGCCCGTCGCTGAAGGAGTCCAGGACCAGGTTCGCCAGGTCCTCGCCGACCGCGCCCTCCCCGGTGAACGACCAGTCCAGCAGGGTCGATTGACCGGCGTCGTCGATGAGGTTGGCCGGCCACAGGTCGAGGTGGCAGAGGGTGCGCGGAGCGGACCGCGCCGCCGCGAGCACCCGGTCCCGCCCGGTCCACAACCGCCGCAGCCCCGCCCGCAGCCGATCCGGCCACACCCGCACGCTCGGGTGGTCCCAGTCGGAGTCCCGCACGTCCACGGACAGCGCCGGGCCCTCGGCCAGGTACTGCGCCAGGAATCCCCGCGACAGCCAGGCGGTCTCGGGCACCCGGCCGGCCCACCGGGCCTGGCCCGCGCCCAACTCACGGGCGAAGCGCGCGATCCGGGGCACCGACCACGCGAGACCCTCGTTGCCCTCGACGTCCGCGAGCCACACCTCGACGAGGCCGTCCGCGCGGTCGTGGATCTTCAGCGGCTCCGGTGCCACGATGCCGGCGTCGCGGTAGGCCGTGGCGGCCAGGCCCGACTCGTAGGCCGACACCTCGCGCCGCCAGTAGTTCCAGTGCGCGGGGTCGCCGCTGGTGGGCCAGTACCTGCTCGTCTCGACGCCGGGCGGGCGGGCGACCTTGACCACGGCCGTTCCTCGCGGACCGCGCACCCGCCAGATGCCGAAGACGGCGGCGTTCACCTTGTTGTGCCGCAGCGACTCCGCGCTCACGGGGCCGTCGCCGAGGACGGAAGGCGGGGGCGAGGTGACCACGGTCCTGCCGTCACCGGCGTCGAGGACAACTCCCGCGCCCTCCTCGCCCGATGCGAGATCGGTCCGGCGGTGGTCGGCGCTGTGCACGATGTCCCCGCCCTCTTCCCAGGTGCCCGGCGGTCGTCAGGCGTGCGGCGGCCCTGCGCCCCACCGTGGCCATCCTGCCAGGTGCGCGGCGCCGATGTCGCTGATCGCGCCGCCGAAGGCGGAGGGACGGCAGGGCAGTTGGGCGTCGGAAGCCGGAAGCCGGAAGCCGGAAGCCGGAAGCCGGAAGCCGGAAGCCGGAAGCCGGAACGCGGTACGCGGCAGCGGGCGGTGACCCCGGCGAGCGGACCGGCGGCGGTGACGTGCGGCCGGCGGTAGTGGCGTGGCGCGCCGCACCGCGTTCGCCGTGGCCGCCTGGATGCGCTGGGTGTGGACCGACCGCACCGACACCGGGGCCCCGCGACCTGGACGACCCGCTCGCCCCCGAGCTGCGGGCACCGCCGTCCAGGGCTGCACCTCGGCCGGCCAGGTCGTCGGCCGACTCCTCGCGGTCACCGAGGTCTTCGGCCCGGACCTGATCGCCGATCCGGTGGTCGTGACCCTGCTGACCGACGCACTGACCCTGCTGACCGCGGACGGCGCCCGAGCCGCCGCCCGCAGCGTCAGTGCTCGGTGGTGAGGTGCCGGGCCGCGGGGCTTCGGGTGTTGAGCCGGCACAGGGGGTCGCCGTGGGCGGACAGGTGGAGCCAGTGCGCGGTGAAGCGCTGTCCGCCGCTGCCGTACGTCCCGTGCTCCGTGCGTTCCTCGATGTGGAGGTCCGGCCAGGCGCACAGGGCGTGGTGGCCGTGCCTGGTGACCACGAGGCCGTGGTCGAAGATGTGCAGCCGCGTGTCGCGGTGGCGGAGCCGGCCTTCGGCCCGGATTCCGATGACGGGGATCGCCACCGCGCAGGCGAGGAGCACGGCCGCGATCGTATGGGCCGTCGTGGGGTACGGGCCGAGCAGCAGGCCGATACCCACCGCTGTCAGGGGGACCGCGAGAGCCGTCGAGGCGCATCCAAGTCCACCGGTACGACTGCCGAGTTGCTCTGTCAGGACGTGGCCGCCCAGGCGGTGCTCCTCGGCCGCATGCCGTGCGCGCGCGAGTGCCTCGCGGTCGGCCTCGTCCGCACGCGTTCCCCGAGCCATCGTCACCCCTTCCCCTGGCACAGCAGCGCTGCCGCGCGTACGAGACCAGTGTCCCCCGCCACGGCGTGTCAGGGTTGATTCCTTGGCACGCGGATAGGGCCCCGGGTGAGACGCGCGGGCTACGCTGGTACGCAGTGGTGTCGACTCGCCGGAGGGAGAGGGGCCATGAGGATACCGAGGTGGTTGCGGCCTCGCGCGAAACAGGCGGTACCGGTTGATCCCGTGGTGCAGCAGCCGCGGTTCCGGCCCGCGCAACACTTCGTGGTGCGCGTCGTGTTGGCATTGGAGACACCCGCGTCGGCCGACGCGATCGCGGCGGCGATCGACGTCGAGCGGGGCCTGGCCGCGGACGCCCCGGCTACCGGGAGGACATCGGCCGACGCCGTCCACGAGGTGCTGCGACAGATGGCCTCGGACGGACGCGTCACCGCGATGCGCCCGTTCCAGTGGCACGACAATCGCGTCCCGGTGCCGGGGTGTTGGGACAATTCCGACTGGTGGTGGCCCACGCACAAGTGGAACCAGCTGCGCAATTCCCGTAGCCAGCACCGAAGTTCGGGGACGACGTTCGGGGCGGCGGCGGCGAGCGACCGGCGCCGGCGGCCCCCGGAGAAGAGCGACGTGGCCAAGGCCGTCGACCGGGTCATCGCCGCGAACGACGCTCACTACCAGGCCCACAAGAACGACTTCGGCTCCAGCGGTTACTGAGGGCTCCTCACCCGGGACGTGATGGCGAGGACCGCGAAGCGAAGACCGTCCCCTGGCGATATCAGGTGGCGCTGTCGGAGCTTTCCACGGGGTAGGGGACGTAGGTGCGGCGGTCGGGGTCGACGGCGAGCCGGCCGCCGGCCGGTGGCCTGGCGCGCTGGGCGCAGTCGCGGCGTTCGCAGATCCGGCAGCCGAGGCCGATGGGGGTAGCGGCACGCGGATCGTCAAGCGCGATGCCTTCGGCGTAGACGAGCCGGTGGGCGTGGCGCAGCTCGCATCCCAGGGCTTCGGCGAATTCGGCGCGGGGCGCGTGGTGTCCCGCGCCGCCTCGGGAGACGGTGCGGGCGACCCAGAAGTAGCGTTTGCCGTCGGGCATTTCGGCGACCTGGGTGAGGATGCGGCCGGGGGAGGAGAACGCCGGACTGGGGGGAGGTCAGGTCGGCGGAGTCGATGAGGGTGTCGAGCAGCGGGCGCCGGCGCAGGACGTCCGCCGCCGTACGCGCCGAGCGAGATCGGCGACCCCAGCGCGCCGGGGCCTGGCTCGACGACGCCCTGGCCTCGAAGCGCAAGATCATGGGCTTCGGCCACCGCGTCTACAAGCGCGGCGACTCGCGGGTCCCGATCATGCAGGAGGCCACCGACCGCCTCGTCGCCCGCACCACCGACCCCGAAGCCGCGCGCCTGGCCGCCCTGCACGCCGCGCTGCGGCAAGCCATGGCCGACCGCAAGGGCATCCACCCCAACCTGGACTACCCGGCCGGCCTCGCCTACCACCTCATGGACTGCGACATCCCGGCCTTCACCCCGATCTTCGTGATGAGCCGCATCACCGGCTGGACCGCCCACATCACCGAACAGCTCGCCCACAACGCCCTGATCCGCCCCCTCGCCTCCTACGACGGCCGCCCCCAGCGCCCCGTCCCGAGCGCCTCCTGACCGGGCGCGACGACGGGGCGGCCCACGTCGGATCGTCACGCGGGTCGTCACTCAAGTCGTCAACTGAAACATAAGGAAGTTCATCCCCAAGGGTGCTTCCGTCGGTAACGTGGAATACCCGGATTCCAGGGTCGGCGGAAGCAACTGGGGGTGTCGCTGTGACGGATGACCATGGCCAGCAGCCGGAGTCCGGTGCGCGGGACGAGACCGGTGCGCCGCCTCCACCTCCGCCGCCCTTCCCCGCCCAGCCGCCCGCGGTTACCCCGCCGCCACCCCGGCCGCCCCACCCGCCGCAGCCGCCCGCGGCTATATCGCCGCCCTGGCCGTCGCTTCCGCCGCGGCCACCCGCGGTTCCTCCGCCGCCTGCCCGGCCTCCCACGGCGGGCGCGCCGGCCGGGTCCCCGCGCGCGGTGGCCGGGTGGTTACGGCAGTCGCGCGCCCGGTCCCTCACGGCCACGGGCGTCGCGCTGGCCGTACTGGCGAGCCTGCTGTACGTGCTGTGGCCGAGCGGGTCCAACGGATCGGGCGGGTCCGGGGACGCCAAGCACGAGGCGTCGGCTCCCCACGTGTCACCGGCCCGGCAGGGCGCGTCGGCGGCACGGGAGTTGAGCACCCTGCCCGCGGTGAACCTGTCGATGGTCTACGCCCCGGCCGAGCACCGGTCCATGACCCGGGCGAACCTCACGGTCAACAGCACAGGACAGGCGTCGGGAACCCTCAGCGAACCGGTGGCCGGGAAATCCACCCTCGCGTGGTCCGGCGACCAGCTCTACCTGAAGGGCGACTCGGCGTTCTGGGCACAGCAGGAACCCCTCTTCGGCACGGACCTGACCAGCACCGGCCACTGGGTGGCGCCGCAGAAGCGCTCCGGCTACTACATGCTCGACGGCTTCGGGGTGGACGCCGGCTCGCTGACGCCGGCCTCGCTCGCCGCGCTGGTCCGCCAGGTCACCTCCGACCCCGAGGCGGTGCGGGAGGACGGCGCGACGTTCCAGGGCCGTAACGCGGTCTCCTACACCTCTCAGGGCTGGACGGTCGTCCTCGCCGGTGCGGCCCCCTACTCCGTCCTCGCCATCGGCGGCGACCCCGGCGGCGACAGCCCCGTCAAGTCCGCCACCTGGCACTCCGCCCGGCGCACCGGGGACGCGGCGGTGCAGGCGGGCCCCCGTACGAACGCCGCGCCGGCCGACGACAGCGACTACGGCAGCTACCTGCTGCTGGAGCCGAAGCCGGCCACCACCGAGCAGGCCGGCTCGGTCCCCACCACCACCGCCTCGGCCGTGGCGACCGCCGTCCCGCCCGCCACGTCGGCCGAGGCGACGTCCAAGACGATGGGGCCCGACTTCACGATCACCAGCAACTCGCCGTACCTGTGCACGACCGACCCGTGCGCGTACTCCTTCACGGTCACCAACAGCGGTGACCAGGCGGGCGCGGCCACCCTCTATCTGACCCTTCCGCAGGTGCCCGACCAGCCCCACCCGCTGGGCACCTTGCAGCCCAAGCAGTCCAAGACGGTCAGCGGCTCCCGCCCCAACATCGCCCCGCCCGGCAAGACGGTGACCCACACCGACTACGCCTGGGTGTACTCGGCCGCCGAGTACGGCTCCGACCCGAAGGTCGGCAGCCGGCTGCACGCACGCAACCTCCAGCCGGACGACGTCTCGGTCGGCACGCCCCTGAAGCCCACCGTGGCGAAACTGCTGGACCAGATGACGAAGGACCGGCCGACGAGCGACACCGAGACGGGCAGCAAGGCGGTCGACGCGCTCGAAGGGGCCGACGACCAGGGCGAGTTGCCCGACCTGGGGGAGATCGTCGACTCCGGCCGGCTGGACAACCCGCAGGACCTGCGGACGATCCTTCCCACCACCGACAAGGTCGAGAACCAGCGCGTGCTGGAGCAGATCGCGGCTCTGCTCCTGGCCGACCCGCAGGCGCACGTCACCTGGAGCGTGCCGTCCACGACCGCAGGAGCGACCCCCCCGGCGGACTACCTCTACACGACCACCGAGCAGGGCCGGCCGGTCAAGCGCGCCGTGAAGACGGAAACGGTCCGCAGCCCGGCCGAACTCGGGTCGCAGGCACGCATAGGCGCCGCGCAGCTCAACGGCGAGCAGCCGGACTCCTCGGCCGGCGGAGGCCAGCGGGTGCGGTCCGGATACGAACGGGTGCTGCGCCTCGACCTCGAACCGTTCGTGGGCCCGCTGCTGGACCTGGCCACCACGCAGGACCTGGAGCATCTCCTGTCGACAGGGCGGCAGTTCCAGCAGCTGCGGGACAGCCTCTGCGAGGCGAACGGCGGCGGCCCCCGCGTCGACCGCCTCGTCATCGTCAACGGCGCCGGCACCCACCAGTGGACCGACCCGAGCCAGGTCGGCGCCCGCTGCGGCTCCGGCGGGGCCTCGCCGTCGCCGTCCCCGTCGACCAGCACCGAGCCGGACAGCAAGCCGACCTGCCTGACGCAGCGTCCTCCGGCCGGCGTCGCCGAGTCCAGCGGGGCGGGCTGGATCTACTACGCCCCCACCGGGTCGCACCAGCGGGCCACCGCGGCCACCGCGTGCCTGAAGAATCCGCTGGGCAAGGGCACCGCCTCCAACTCCAACAGCCCCGGCATGACCACGGCCCGCAACCGCGCGAAGGCACTGCTCCCGGGAGTGCCGGGGGTCCTGGTCAACAGCTGCCACCTGATCCCCAACGAGTTCGGCGGCCGCGGCATCCAACGCAACCTCACGCCGTGCTGGGCCACGCCCGTGAACGTCGGTGAGATGACGGACATCCAGACAGCGGTCCGCACCTTCCTCAACAAGCGAGGAACCGTGCGGATGACGGTGACCGCCCAGTACAAGGACGCCGCGGCCGTGATCCCGTACGCGTTCACCTTCCAGATCACCGCCTGGGACTCCCGCGGGAATCCGTACCCGCTCGCGGTGCCCGGCGGCGGCACGGTCCAGAATGTGAAGGGCGGAAAGAACCTCAGTCCCTGACAGGTGGTGGTCCGGTGGTGCGGGACGACATCGCCGCGTTCGCGCGGATCACCGGGGCCGCGCCCGGGACGGCCGGGCCGGCGCTGCCCTGGGCCGACACCCGGGCCGCGTACGGCCTCGACCTGCCCGCCGACTACCGGGCGTTCGTCGACGCCTACGGGCCCGGGACGGTGGGCAGCCGGCTCACCCCCCTGATCCCGCTGCCCCCGTGCGGCACCGGGACCGGGATCGCCGCCCTGGGACCCGTGCTGGACGCGGCCGCCGAGATCGGTGCCCTGCTGCGCGGCCTACGGGAGAAGTACCCGGACGCGTTCCCGTACTCCTTCCACCCCGAGCCCGGCGGCCTGCTCGCCTGGGGCGGCGGCGTCGGCGGCGAGCAGTGCTTCTGGCTGACCCAGCCCGCGGACCCGGACACCTGGCCGGTCGTGGTCTGGGACAAGGCGGACTGGCACCGCTACGACATGGGCATGGTCGCCCTGCTGAACCGCGCCCTCAGCGGGCACGACGCGTTCCTCGACGAACTGGTCGGCCCCAGGCCCGGCCACCCCCTGTGGAACCCCGAACCCTGATCCGCCCCGCCCCTTACCTGACACGGCGCCCGAGGAGCAGCCGCAGCTCCGAGAACCGTTCGGAACCGGTCAGCAGTTCCATTTGGACGAGCCGGGGCTGTAGTTGTCCGCGAGGTAGACGACCTTCCCCCGGGGAACGCAACTCCCGATGGGACTGCTGTAGTTGTGGTTCCGATACATGGTGACACCCGCGCCCGAGGTGCCGTTGTTGTAGACGGCGTACGTGAACTTCCCGTCCTGGACCCAGGAGCAGTTGTCCCAGTCGGGGGCGTCGTCCTCCCACTTGCACGGATGGGTGTCACCACTGAACTGATAGGCGCAGAAGTACTTGCTGGGACAGGCGCTCGTGCTGATGCCGGACGGCGCGGCCGAAGCCGGAGCGACGGTCGCGGCGGTCACGGCCCCGACGGTGACAGCGGCAGCCGCGGCACACCGCGCCGCGCGTGATCGAATGCGCATTTCTTTCCTTCCGATCGACTCACCAGCCGATTCTGAGCGCCCCCACCTCAAACCGCATTCGCCGACAGCGCACACCTCTTGGCCCCCAGCGCAACGGAGCCGAACCCGTCGGCGACGAAGCCCGGGCCCCTTGCCCCCGTCAGGGCAGGCGAGCCGGACTGCGAGCAGCCGTTTCACAGCCGCTGCGCCGGAGCTCTGACCATGCGGCTGCGGCGGATGAGCGGTGTGCGTGCGTTCGGACGCGGTTCTTGAACCGTCTCGGAAATGCGTTGCCGACGGCGGCGGGTGGCAGCAGGGTGGCCTGGTGAGTACCGACGACGAAGTCCGCCAAGCGGCCCACGGCGTGGCCGACCTGTTCGCGCACGGGCGGCTGACCGCCATCCCGCGTCGCCCCGTCCGACGCGAGCAACTGCTCGACTACCTCGCCGCCCGCTTGTTCACGGCCGGCCGCGACTACACCGAGCAAGAGGTGAACGAGGCCATCGCCACCGTGCACGAGGACACCTCCGCGCTGCGCCGCTACCTGATCGAGGCGGGATTCCTCGGGCGCACCAGAGACGGCGCGGTCTACCAGCGCCTGCGCTGAGCCGACCCCGCCGCCGGCAGCCAGCCGCCGCATCCGTTGACATTGGCCGGTGCCGAGGGCTTCCCGGTGGGGGCGTCGCGGATGTGGGCTCACCAAGCGTCGGCAATCTTGCCGGAATATATCGCTTCAGTGCGGTTTTGCAGTTCTGGTAGGAACTGGGTTATGGCGGTGGTGTCGGGGTGCCCTGAGGTGCGGGCCATGAGCTCGGTCCGGCTGATGATCGCGCCGTAGTGGGTTCCTTCGCGGGGGCATACCGCGATGTGCTCGGTGCCGTCGTCGTCGGTGACGATGTAGAGGCCAGGGTCTTCCCCGGGGTCGGCCCGTATGAGGCGCTGTACGTCGTCCGCGGTGATGTGCAGGGCCATGCGCGCACGGTAGGCGACCCTGGTTTCCCTTGTCGAGATGATCGGCGTGCTGGGGCACCTGCGTTCGCGTGCGCGCGTTCGTTCGTGGGGCGGGTGGTGGTCAGGCCATGTGGAGGGTGCGCTGGATTCTGTGGTGGACGAGGGTCGCGAGATCGTCGGTCACGGCTTGGGGGTGGGTGATGTCCTCGACGGCTTGGTAGAAGGCGAGGATGCTGCCGGTGCGGACGATGGTGATCGCGGTTCCTCGGAACGGTTCCTCGTCGTCGCCGAGGAAGTAGGCGGCAGAGGCGTCGCCGGCGTGCGGGGCGGGCAGCGGGCGGACGGTGAAGTGTTTGAGCCAGCCGGTGGCGGACGAGGCGGAGAAGTGGCGGCAGCGGCCGAGGGTGGTGGTGAGGTCGTCGACCCATGCGGTGGCATCGTGGCGGGTGTGGCTGGTGAGGGTGATCAGGTCGGGTGCGGGCGCGGTGGTGTCGCCGCTGGCGGTTGCCCAGACCTGGGCGAGGCGGGGGTACTTCGTGTCGTAGCTCATGGTGTCGGCGACGAGCTGGCAGGTGGCGGGAGTGGCGGTGACCAGATCGTCGGGGGTGAGCAGCATCATGTCGTGCGCGGTCATCGGCAGGCCGGGTATGTCGTTCCGGCCTGGAAGCGCTGTCCGGAGCTGATCCTTGCTCACCAGCGTTTCGGCGGGCGCGGTGTGCGCGGGTTGGACGGTGTGCCGACTGGTGGGTGTCGCGCCGGGCGTGTCGTGTGTGCTTCCGCAGCCGGCGGTGGCGCCGATGATGCCGGCGCAGGCTGCGGCGATCGACCAGGCGGCCCAGCGTGTGGTGCTCACGTGATTCCTCCCCTGCCCGGAGCCTGCTGCGGCTCCGGGGATGACCTCTGCGGTGCGCTGATCATGCCAGAACCCGGTCGGATGCCGGTCCGTCGAGGCCGTGCGACGGGCCGTGGGAAGGGGCTGGCGGGTCGACAGGTCGTCGATGGTTCGGGCCAGTGGACTCAGGGGCTGCGCGAGCCCGGCCGGCGAACTGGACCTGGAGGCGTGGGTCTTGGTGGGGAGGGTGGTCAGGCTGGCTGTCGCGAGCCGTGGCCGATGTCCCGGTGAAGTCGATGACCTTGTGGAGTGGAACTCCTGGTCACCGCACCGACACCACGTTCGCAGGTTCAGTAGTCTCTGCCGGATCGGTTCGAGCGCGCACAGGGGCAGAAGGCAGGGCCAGGGTGGGGATAGGAAGAAGCGGCGCGCTGGGCGCCGCGGCGGTGATGGCCGTCGCGGTTCTCGGCGGCTGTTCCGCTGGGGGTACGGACACCACGAAGGCGAAGGTGGTCGGGGGCGCGTCGTTGCCCGTCACCAGCACGCCGCGTCCGTACGTGGGGAAGCTGTCGTTCGTGTACCACGGGACGCAGCCGGAGAAGGAGACGATCAATCAGATCGTGGACATCAGGAACGACGACGACAGGTCCGTCGTTCCGGTCCTCGCCTTCACCCCGCTGGACAAGCACCACAAGGCGCTGCCGCAGGTGAAGGTCCGCACGGTGTACGGCTCGGACCGGGGCACCCTCGTCGTTCCGTACGGGTGGGGCATGGACATCCTGCGCTTTTCGGGTCCCGGTGCCCATGAGGTTGCCGACGTCCGGGCACGTGTCGTCAGTGTCGTGCCGGCCCGAATCCGGGCGGGTGTTCATGACGTCACGGTCCAGCCGCTGGATGCGCAAGGCCGCAAGGTCGACAAGTTCCACCAGTTCACGGCGCTACGGCTCTCGAACACCGACGGCTTCCCGGTGTCCGTACGCTTGGCGTACCTGGTCTACGATCAGCCGCCCAAGGGCCAGACGCAGCAGGCCGTGGTCGTCGTGCCGGTCGGTGGGCTGACGCGCGTGCCCGCCCACGGAACGGCGCTCGTGAAGGTCACCGGCGCCGCGGCGGCGGCCGTCGCCCGGTACTCCAACGGTCCCGCTGTGAGCATCAAGCCGTACAACTCGCAGTAGGACCGCGGGTGGGTCGGCCGAGGTTACCGTGGAGCGAACGACGCCGAGCCGCCTGGCAGTTGAGCGCCTCACCACCTCACCACCGCGCGGCGGCGAGGCTGGGTGAGGCGCTCTTCGCTGGGAGGGACAGCTGAACCGACGAACGTGATCGGTGCCGGCGAGTATCCCGCCTCTTCCGCTGGGCCTGGACATACGCGTCATCGTCACCCGTCCGTACGGACCCGGGATTCGCGGCCCGGCGCTGCCCGGCCGCAGGCCCTTGCCGAAGCGGCGTCAGCGGTACACGAGCAGGTGGTCACACGTGGTCGTGCCGTCGTGGAGCGAGTCGTCGCTGCTGAGGACGTAGAAGGACCCGGCGAACCCGGCGGCCGTCATCTTCGGCACCACGATCAGTGTCTGCCTCGCCATGTCCAGCCCGGCCGGGTTCACCACGTACCGGTACAGCAGCGTGAAGAGGTTCTGCCCGAGGTCGGGCAGCTTGAGGACCCGGTACGTGCGGTCGCCGGAGCCCTCGGCCCCGGTGATGGCAGCTTGGTACTGCGGGGAACCCCAGTGTGAGAGTTGCGTGGCGATACGGGACATCTTTTCGAGGTCCTGCAGCCGCGCCTGCGTACTCGGCCGGACGCCGGCCATGTGGATGTGCAACTGCTGGAGTTGCCGGGAGAGCGCCGAATTGATGCCCAATCCGATATTCGGGTACTGCACCGGAACGCTCCCGCCGCTCCGGGCGTTCTGCCACGCGTCGTTCCAGTAGTTCGCCGCACCGGAGGTCTCGAGAAACGGGCATTCGATACCAGTGATCCGGCATGTGGGGACCAGGAGATAGTTGTGCCGGGTTTCGGGCATGCCGTGCAGGATGATGTAATCCGCGCTCATCTTGAGGCAGTTGGGCTTGAGTTGCGGCGGGGGCGGAACTGTCCCGTGCACGCAGAACTGCACGTCGTTCCACAGCGGGTCCTTGTCGGTGGGCTTACCGCAAAGGGGCTGGAACTGGGCAGGAGGACAGGGGCTCGGACCTGCCCCGGGAGGGGAGGTGGGGCAGGAGTCGGCCGGCGACTCCGCGTGCGCCGGGTCGGCCGCCGAGGCGGCGCCCCCGAGCGGCCCCGCACCGGCCAGGAGAGCCGCCGCACCGACGGCTCCGGAGAGCGCGACGAATTGACGGCGCGGCACCTCGCGCGCGTTGCTGGGGTCGTTCATGCGCGATCTCCCTTGGTGGTGGCCGATGCTTTGGTCGTGGCGGTGAGCGAAATGGAACAGCCGGACGGAATTTGCCCTTCACTGATTCACTCACAGGATATGCGACCGGGAGAAACCTGCCCATCGACTGAATGGGTGAGCTTCACGTGACGCGATCGAGCCGTCGGCCCGTCAGGGCGGCCGGCGCGCGGGGATGTTCACCGAGAGAAACTGTTTCGGCCCGAGTCCGAAGAGCCGTGGTCGACGTGGAAATAGCGCCGTACGTTCTCGTGCTTCTTGGGGTTGGAAGCCAGGTAGTCGGTGAGCCGAGGGGCCCGCGCCGCCGGTCACTGAGCCTTTTCAGCGTTGCCTCTCCAGGGTGAGGACGGCTTTGGCGATGACGGTCATGCGGTTGGGGCTGATGCGTGGTCTGCGGAAGGTCTGCCAGGACTTCAGCCGTGCCATTGCCGCGTTCGACTGGTGCTCTGGTCTGGGCGAGGGCTCGGTTGATGGTGCGCCGGGTGGGGGCGAGTTCTCTGCCAGGTGGTCGTTTGACGCCGGTGGTGACGTGCGTGCCAGCATCGGTGTAGGCACGGTCGGCGAGGACGGGGACGCCCTAGAGTGCGCAGATTCGGACGATCTTGTGGGTCCGAGCGACGGTAAGGTCGTGGGTGCGGCCCGGCAAGGCCGCCGAGATCCACAGGAGTTCACCGTCGGGATGAGTGAGGACCTGGACGTTCACGCCGTGCCGGCGGTGCTTGGCGGAGTAGTCGGCGCGGCTGTCGCCGACGCGGGCGCACTCGGCGAGCGTCCGGTCGAGGAGTACGAAGTCCGGGTCGTTCTCGCGCAGGGTCTTCAGCGGGCCCGGTGCCCGCTCGGCGAGCAGGTCGGTGACGGTGGTGGCGTAGGCGTGGGCGGTGCCGACGGATACGCCGAAGGCCTCAGCGATCCTGGCGAGGTGTCGTGGTGGCGCAGGTACACGAGTGCGACGAGCGCCGCCCGTCGGTGCGGCGGGAGCTTGCACCGTGGGTCACCCTCGCGCGCCACCAGGAGCATCGTGATCCACTCGACCAGGCGTGGGGGAGGTCGAGTACGGCAGGATATGGAACCAACGAGGCTTCCTCGCTGTTGAGGTGAGACGTGGAAAACCGCACACAACGGCAAGGTAGCCCTGCGGGTTGTGGCACCCACCCGACCTGCCCGACCAGTGGCCACACTGAAACGCTCGCTTATGGGTGACGACGGTACGATCCGCGGTGGCGCGGCCCGCGGCTGCCGGAAAGGAACGAGGCCGTGAAGAAATACATACTCTTCGACCATGATGGTGTCTTGGTCGACACCGAGTTCTGGTATTTCAGGTCCGCGGAACGCGCCCTGATGGAGGCCGGTTTCACGCTGGACAAGGATCAGTACCTCCGGGACATGGCCCGGGGATCGGGCTCTTGGGCCCAAGCCAAGACGGCCGGCATCGACGATCGGACCCTCAGCCGGGTTCGCGAGGCCCGCAATAGCTACTACCAGGAGTACCTGCGGACCGAGGCCATCGAGATCGACGGCGTCGTCGACACTCTCGCCGAGCTGTCGAGGTACGTCCGCATGGCCATCGTGACGACCGCGAAACGGGCCGACTTCGACATCATCCATGAAGAGCGCCAGATGAGGCAGTTCATGGATTTCGTCATTGTTCGCGAGGACTACGAACTCGCCAAGCCGCACCCGGAACCGTACCTGGCCGGGCTCAAACGTTTCGGTGCCGCCAGGGAGGAGACCCTGGTCGTGGAGGATTCGGCCAGAGGGCTGACCTCGGCTGTGGCGGCCGGTATCGACTGCGCCGTTGTCCATAACGAGTTCACGAAGACGAACGACTTTTCCCAGGCAAGCTACCGGATCGACAGCCTGAGCGAATTGAAGCGCGTCCTTGTCGACGAAAGCTGACCGCCTTGGCGCGGAGCCCGTACCGGGTGAGCCGGGTGCGGGCCGCACCCACGACCTTACCGTCGCTCGGACCCACAAGGAGGCCGGCAGGGCGATGACGGGGGCCGAAGCCCGCTGCGGGAGGACGTTTCTTGGCCCGCGGGCTATCTCACGCCGATGATGCCCCACGCGCGGCGCTGGGCCTCGGCCGTCACCTCGCCCCACTGGGACAGCAGGTCCGCCCATTCCTCGAAGGTGCCGCTCCAACGCCCAGGTTCGGCCGCGTGACGGTCGAAGCACGGGCGCAGCTCCTCCAGGCGCGGTGATACCCGGCGCCAGAGATCGGCTGCGACTGCGGCACTGTCCGGGGAACAGGCGGTGAGCAGATCCGGGGGAGCTTCGGGGTCGGTCCCCAGCAGCCGGGCCCCGTCGGTGTTCTCCGGCAGGCCGTAGAAGTCGTAGAGCAGATCCAGCCGCCCCAGGAAGTCGTCCAGTGCCGCGCGCAGCGGCCACCCGGGGAAGTGCCGGCGGACTTTGTCCCAGCGTTCCACGGCCCAGAAGTGCGCCTTGTAGAGGGACATGGTTCCGCGGAAGTCGAAGCCGATCCGCCAGTCCGCGCCCTGCGGCGGCAGGAGCAGGCCGGTGCCGGGGACGGGCAACCAGTCGATGTCGTCCAACGCGGCATGGTCGAGCAGGCTGAGCCGGTCCCGGGCGGGGACCGCCGTCACCCGGCCCCAGTCGACGAGCATGACGGTGATGTCGGTCCCCATGACGCCGGAGCGTATACCGGCCACCTACCGACCCACTCCCTGTTCAGGTGGAGTGCCTGCGTGCACCCGGACAAGGGGAGCCTGGACCAACCGGACCAACCGGATCGAGCGGGCCGGCGCGAGCAAGGAGAAGTCGAATCCCCGTGACCTGCTGTTCGACCAGAAGCAGCACCATCAGGTGGATGCCTCGGCAGCAGGAACGAGCGCCGGCCCCCACAGCGGCTGTCAGCACCGAGCCGGTCCCTGTCCACGCGGACCAGGCCGGTGGACGCGGTCACCCCGATGTGTGGACGAGGTGGATGAACTCGCCTTGGCCGTCCGCGAGTAGACCGGCTGCCTGTTCCACCGGGATGAAGCGGCACCGGAAGACCAAGCCGTAGTCCTCGTCGCTCTCTTGGCCCGCGACGGTATGCGTCCACGTGTCGCGCGTCTCGGTGCTGCGCGCGTGGAAGAACACGGTCACCTGTGGCTGGCCGGTGTGTGGATGCGGGCGCTGCTGCACGGCGAGCGCCGGCCCCACTGACACGGCGGCTGCGCCGGTCTCCTCCGTGATCTCCCTCAGAACGGCTTCGGTCAGGAGTTCCCCGGGATCGACGCCTCCTGCCGGGACTTGGGTCCCGGCGTCGGGATGGTCCCGGTGGTCGAAGACGAGAAGCTCCAGCCCACGAGGCGCGCTGCGGGTCACGTAGGCGGCTGTCCTGACGCGCGCGGGTTGCATCGAGACTTCCTTTCAGCGGACTTGTGCGACGCGGTGTCGGCGGCGGGGAGGGACGGGTCGTCACCTGATCGAGCCACGCAGGTACCTCCCCGGTGACCGTAGCCGCGCAGACGCGTCGGGGACACCGGACTTTCGGTGGGCCGGGAGGGTTCTCCAGCAAGCGGGCTTCCGCAACCGCTATTTGGCGTTGTTGGACTTGCCGGAGCAGGATCGGCGGATCGATCCGGGCGCCTGGCGACAGCTGAACCGGCTGGACAGCGAGGACGCGACGGTGGGACGGTCGGGACCTTTCGGTACGCCGTGCTCGGTCACGGCCCCAACTTGGGGCGCGCCCGCCCGACGCGGGAGAACGTGAACTTCTACGAGCAGGCGAACGAACTCCACAACCTCGCTCACCTGCTCCGGACCTGCTCGGCGGAACGGCTGGGATCGGATACGGCCCGCTCCGCGCGATCGACCCGAACGGCGTGTCAGGCATTCTCCTGGCCGGCCTGAGACGATGGACGGGATCATGTGGATGACCGCAACAGAGGGGGAGATCTTGGTCGGTCTGGTGTTGCTCGGGGTTCTGGTGCTTGCCGTCGGCGGGTGCGTATGTGTGGTGTGGGCGGAGCGCGGCGGGCCCCGCTGGGTCCGCGGTGTGGCTGCCGTGACGCTTGCTGCGGGCGATCTGGTGCGTCGTTCGGAGAGGAAGCGGCGCCGGAGCCTGAAGGGGACCTCTGGCGGCGGTGACTAGGAACGGGAAGCGCTCTGAACCGGGCGGAGGACCAGGCAGTGGACCATGCAGAGCCCCGAGACCAGGACGCGGTCTACCCGCCCGGGCCGCAGCCGCACGCTGTCGGCGACCAGCCCGCGAGAATCGGGTTCCGCGGGCTGATCCGTCGATCTGACGCGACGAAGCTGGTCGGAGAGGGATCGGGATCTGTCCGCCAACGGATCGCTGTCCGCAGGTCGTTGCCGGTGATAGAGGGCGATGACAAGCGCGCGCTCGATGATGTCCCTCTCGTTCCAGTCCAGGGGGACGCTGCCCGGAAGTAGAACGACGGTCACATCTCCCGAATCCGCTGCCGCCACCACGCTGCCGCATGCCATGAACTCACGGATGCGGCCCTTGGATCGGGCAGCGTACGACGCAGGAACTCCGCATCGAGTCGGGCGACGATACCGCCCAGCCCTCCCCGCGCTGCGGGCGGGAGCCGACGGAGCGCTTCTTCGAGGGTGTCCCGAGCGTCCGTCGGGTCGCAACAAGGGCAATCGTGCCAGGGCAGATACAGGTGTCGGCCGGGCCTGCGGAGGAAACCCTCGTACCGCTGCAGGGCGTCAGCAACAACACCGAGCCCCAGATAGCGGGCTTCGATCTGCTTGATGGCCGTCTGAGTCCGGCGGGGAATCCCCGGAATCCGGCGGACGGGACGAATGTTGCTGCGGGCTGGCCACCGCCGAGCGCGGATGGCGCCGGGCGGCCTACGCGCCATCGGCCTTTCGGGTCTGCGTCATGGCACCCATCATGCCAGGGCTCACGGTGACAGTCAGCGGGTGCCCGGCAGAGAACGACAGCACCAGCCCGGCTACCCACAACCAGAAGACCCTGACCACCGGTCAACGGTCAGCTCTCAGCGACCTCGACAACGGACTGGTCGATGTCGCCACCCGCACCATCGCCGCCGAGGTGGTGCGGCCGACCACCAAGCCGGTGGACGCCTGAAGGGCGTCCCGTATGACCGCGCGGTCAGCTCTCACCGGCCCGGTCGGTGCGGTGGTGGGCGAGGAGCCAGTCGTAGAGATCGGGGTTGTCGTAGGTCTGGGTCCAGGAGTCGTGCCCGACACCCGGGTACCGGGTGAAGCGGACGTCTGAGCCGAGGGCCTCAAGGCCTGCCACGATCTCCTCGGTGAACTTGATCGGGACGGTCGTGTCCTCCTCGCCGTGAAAGGTCCAGACCGGTAGGTGACGAAGGCTGCCGACGTCTTGGTCCCGCAGGCCCCCGCAGATCGGGACGATGGCGGCGAAGCGCTCGGGGTAGCGGATGGCCAGGCTCCAGGTGCCGAAGCCGCCCATGCTCAGGCCGGTGACGTAGATGCGGGAGGGGTCGATGCGGTAGTCGGCGGCGACGTCATCGAGGAGCCCGCCCAGCGTGTCCACCTCGGCGACCCATTGGCTGGATTCGGGGCACTGCGGGGTGGCGATCACGAAGGGGAACTCGTGGCCGGCCTCGGCCAGTTTCGGGATGCCGTGGCTCATCGCCGCGTCCAGATCGGAGCCGCGTTCGCCGGCGCCGTGCAAGAACAGCACCAGCGGCCACCTGCGCTCGGCGTCGGAGTCGTAGTCCGCCGGCAGGTGGAGGAGGTAGGGCAGGGCGTCAGCGAGGGCCGGGGCGGGGTCGCCGTCGAGCAACTCGAGCGTGTGCGCAGCCGGGGTGACGCTTCGGAGCTTGCGCATCACATGCACCTCAATCTGATGTGGCAGCGTGTCAGATAATCAGCCGGGGCCGGTCGCATCGTGCCCGTTCGGCAGGGCAGGTCAAGAAAGCCGGCTCGCGCGGCCGCACCTGGCCCAGGGCCTCGGAGAACGTGCTGGTCAGGGTGGTGGCGTCGGCCAGGCCCGCGAGGAGGCGCGAGCCGGCGCGGTCGACCACCCCGTGGCAGTCAGGGCTGACGACGAGTTGGGGGCGCGACCAGGTCGTGTGCACGCAGAATCCGCCTTCGTGCTGGAACGACTGGAACCTTGGACCAGCCTCATCGTTGCAGTTCGGAAGGCACTTTCGCTTGACCGATCATGATGCGGGCACGACCTCACATGAGACACGCCGGCTATGGCTGAAACAGCTTCCACTGCCCCTCGGAGACGACCTCGACGCTGCCGTCGACCACCTTGACAGCGCTCTCATCGTCGATCGCGTACGTCGGGGCGGGGATGTGTGCCGCCCACTTCTCGGCGTTGGCCAGGGAGGCGTCGGGATGCCCCGGGTTCTCCAGGTGCGGGATCACCGCGAAGTCGACGAGTCCCGCTCCTCGGCCCGTGACGAGGAGTCTGTCAACGTCGCCGTCAGGCGTGGCGAAGACGACCTCCTGCGAACTCACCGGCCCTTCGTTCCCGCGGGGCGGTTCGGGGTAGGTCTCGACGAAAGTGGTGGCGGCGGCGATGCTCCCGGCGCTCACCCCCACGTAGACCGCCTCGGGGCGCAGCGACGGCAGCAGGCCGGTCAGACCGGAGCGGCGCATCCAGCCGGCCAGGAACAGGGGGTCGCCGCCCCACACCAGCAGCGCGTCGGCGTCCCGCACCGTGGGTACCCAGGCGGCCTCCTTGATGCTCGGCAGCACCGACAGCTCCAGGACCCCCAGGGACTTCCAGCCCAGATCAGCCAGCAGCGACGAACTCCGGCCGCTGAGCGCTCGCCAGGCCATCCCGGGGCCGCCGGGGAAGGGATAGACGGCGGTGGGGATGAACAGCGCGTTGGATTCGGCGATCGGTTTGCCCAGCAGATCCTCCAGCGCGTCGCGGATGCTGCGGTTCTGGATACCGGATGACGTGAGGAGAGCTTTCATGGCCTTGCCTTCCTGGGGTGCCCTGATGAGGTGCCCGACGTGCCCACCGGGGATGACGGCCGGGTCTCGGACCCTAGTACTCGGCACTGACACTGCTCGGCGCCCAGGCACTCCGTGCGGGCGTACCGGTGGGCGGCTGCCTACGGCACGTCGCAGGACATCGCCTTCGACCCGGAGTTGGAGGCCACTTCCAGGGGCGTGGCGCACGCGGGGGTACCGGGGATCATCAGAGCATCGAGATTCACGTCGAGGGCTACCCGGTGGCGCCGGAGCTGATCCTCACTCCCCGGGGGCAGTTCGAACGGGACGCGTCTCGTCGTGAACTCCGCCCACTCACACGATTACTTCTGGATTGGAGACGGCAGGGATGGGGACCTGGCCGTCGCCCTGGTGGTGCTGCGGATCGTCGTTCTGGAGGTGAACGGCCGGCCACCGTGCAGATCACCGGGATGCCGGCCAAGCACCGGGTTTCGCCGATCCGGGGCCTGACCCGGACGAGTTGGCCGGGCCGGTCAGGCGGGTCCGCCGGTGCGCGGAGTACGAGCGTCTGCCGGGTGACGGCCCGGACGAGGTACGCCCGCGGATCGTGGACCTGCGACCGGTCGACGTCGGCCCACCGCAGCCAGGTCTCCTGCAGCACGTCCTCCGCATCGGCCGCGGAGCCGAGCATCTCGTAGGCGACGGTGAACAGAAGGCTGCGGTGGGCGACGAACGGGTCCTCAGTCATTGCGGGGACCTACGCGGGACGTCGCCGGGCGGTTGGCCAGCGGGATCTCGCAGGCGTCGGAGAATCCCTGGGAGGTGACCCCGTTCGCCACGTTGGCCCTGGTCGCCAGGTTGACGTAGGCGATGAACGCGGTGAGCTCCACCATCGCCGGCGTCCCGAGCCGCTCGAGAAGGGCGGCGTACTGCTCGTCGGTGACAGTCGGCGGTGTGTTCGTCATCGCCTCGGAGTACCCCATGACGTCGCGCTCCAGCGGCGTGAACACGTCCGCTTCACGCCAGCGCGGCACCTGGCTCGCCTTGGCCAGGTCCAGGTTCTCGTTCTGCGCCTGGAAATAGCCGACGTCCAGGCACCAACTGCAGCCGACCTGCGACGCGACGGCCATGTGCGCGAACGACTTCAGGCCCGGGTCGACCGCATCCCACGCCCCCACCTTGGCGCCGAACTCCAGATTGTCCTGGGCCACCCGAGGGCTGTGCCACAGCACTTCGACGTTCTCGGGCACGGAGCCCAGTTGCTTGATCATGTTCTCCTCGAGCTCGGCGGGGAGCTCGGCCTTCGGCAGTCGCAGCGTCATGGTGTCTCTCCTTGCACGCGTCTCTGTGGGGCTGTTCGGCGTGAAGACACCGCCCGGTCCCCGCATGTGACAACCACCGCCGCCCCGACGTGCGCCCGCGGCCCGCGGCCTGTTCGTAGGGACTGCTGCTGATTCTCGCGGATATCCACGGGCCCCAAGATCGTCAGCTGCACGTGCGTGAGGCCTTCGGCAACTGCACGACGTAGGTCTTGGCGCAGCCGGTCATGCTCCGGAGAGCCCGGGAGAGCTTGCGACCTGCCACACCCCTGATCGCTGTCCCGCAAATCGACATCGAGGCAGAGCCGTCCGGCTGGGAAGAGGGGAGAGCGGTGCGGTCCGGTACGTGCCGTCGCCGACGTACGGGGGACGGGACCTGGACGGGCTACGAACGGCGGCGGGGTTTACCGCGCCTGGCGCTGCCCGTACTGCCGCTCTTGCCGGTGGGCTTCGCCCCGGAACCGGAACCGGACCCGCCGCGTGCGGGCTTGCGGCGCCCTTCCGCCGCCTTGTCGGGCCGCTTGCCCTTGCCCTTGTCCGTGCCCTGCGTACCCTGCCTGCCCTCTGCGGTCCGGGCCGGAAGCGGGCGACCGCGGGTGCTGTTGACGGTGCGCCCGCGCACGATGCCGATGAGGTGTTCCACCAGGTCGGTGGTCTCCTCCTGCGGCCAGGACAGGGCGACTCGGGACTCGGGGGCGTCCGGGACCGGCCGGTAGGTGAGGTCCCTGCGGTGGTGCAACCGGGCCAGGGACTGGGGGACGAGCAGCAGGCCCACGCCTGCCGCGACCAGTTCCACGGCGTCCGCGGTGGTGGCGGGGCGCTCCTTCGCGGGCTGTCCCGGCAGGGTCTCCCAGGTGAGGGTGGAGTCCAGAGGGTTCAGTACGACGTCGTCGGCGAGGTCGTCCAAGGTCACCTCGTCGACCGCCGCGACGAGGTGGTCCTTGGGGACGACGACCACCGTCGTCTCCGTGTAGAGGGGGATCGCGCTGAGGTCCGGCCCGTCGACCGGCAGCCGTACGAATCCGGCGTCCGCGCCGGACTCGCCGCCGTCCCGCAGCACGCCGAACGCCTCTGCGGCGGTCACCGGCACCAGGGTGAGCGGGATCTCCGGCAGGCGCTCGTTCCAGATCCGGATCCACTTGGTCGGCATCACGCCCGGAACGTAGGCGAGCCGGAACGAAGACGAAGGAGGGGGCACTTCCGAACCTGTCACCACAGAAGGTTATCCGTTGGTGGTCGGAGGCGGCACGCGCGCTCGTTACCCTTGACGGCATGACGTCGCAGCAGACCACCCAGACCATGAAGCCCGCGACAGCGGCGAAGAAACTGGGTGTGTACCTCCAGGCCACACCCGCCGAGTTCCAGGAGGGTGTCGTCTCCCGCACCGAGCTGAGCGCACTCCAGGCCGAGCCCCCCGAGTGGCTGGTGGACCTGCGGCGCAACGGACCGCACCCTCGGCCGGTGGTCGCGTCGAAGCTCGGCGTGTCCATCACGGGCCTCGCGCGCGGCGGCGTCACCGAAGCGCTCACCACCGAGGAGATCGAGGCGCTGAAGCAGGACCAGCCGGAGTGGCTGGTCCAGGAGCGCGCCGTGCAGGCCGAGTTCCGCAAGGAAGCGGTGCGGATCAAGGAGAAGAACGCGGAGCGCGCCGCCCGTACCCGCTGACCGGCACCGCCCTCTCCACCACAGCCGGCAGGTTCCGGCCCCCACCGGTTGGCGCCGGGGCGCTGGTCGTAGCACTCGTCCGGCAGCGGCTCTGCCCCTGCGTCTCACAGGGAACGGCGGCGACGTCGTCCACGACTCGTGCAGCGCCGGCCGGGTGGGGAAGGTGCAGGACCGCGACCGGCGCGCCGCCCGCCGCCAGGTGACCGGCCGGGCCCGGGCCCGCAATCGGGCACCACGCGAGCTGTCGCAGACCGTGACCCGTACCGCGGGCACCGGGCTCGGGCCGCCCGCACGGCGTTTTGTTCGGCTGCCGGTGCCTCGTGACGGCCCGCCGGTGCTCGCCTCACACGGTGAGACCTGCCGGGGTGCCGTGCTGACGCCCGGGCCGCAGGTGCGCCGGCCCCGCTGCGACGCGAGTTCCGTCGCCGGCCTGGACCTGCGCACCGGGTCCTGGCGGATGTTTCGAGGGCCCCGGCGCCCGGCTGCGGAGCACCCTCGCGCTCTCAGCGGATCGAGGCTCAGCCGCTCGAGCCGCGTATCACGAGTTCCGGCGTCAACACGACGTCGCCCCCGCCGCCTTCGAGGAGCGTGAGGGATGCCTCGACCATGCCTTCGGCGACGGAGCCGAGCGTGGTCAACCCCGGTGCGGCCGTGGCGGAGACGAAGGTTCCGTCGAAGGTCGCGATCGCGTAGTCGTCAGGCACGCGCTTGCCCGCGTGCTGGAGTGCGGTGAGCAGTCCGAGTGCGACCACGTCGGCCGTGCAGATGATCGCGTCGGGCTCATGTGGGTCCGCGAGCAGGCGCTTGGCCGCCTCGATGCCGCTCGCGACCGTGAAACTCGGCATCTCCAGCACCCGGTCTCCCGGTCCCGCCAGTGCGCGGAACGCCGAGGTGCGCTCGATGCTGGAGGACGAGTCCTCCTGGGCGTCGACCATCAGAATGCGGTGGCGCCCACGTGAGCGCAGATGGTCGACGAGTATGCGCACCCCCGCGGTGTTGTCGAGCCGCACCGACGGCGCCTCGACGCCGCGCGCGCGGCGGTCGACCTGCACGACCCGGCCGGAGCGGGAGAGCTCGGCTATCGCCGCGCCGCTGCGCTCGTAGGCCGCGGGCACGATGAGCACAGCGTCGACGAGCACGCGGTCCATGCCGGCGAGCTGGCGCTGTTCGATTTCCGGGCTCTCGTCGGTGTCGATGGTCACCAGACGCTTGCCCAGATGGCCGAGACGGCGTGAGTAGGCCGAGACCAGTTCGGCGAAGTACGCGTTCGCGACGGCCGGCACCACCAGTGCGATCGCGTCCATGGACTGGACCCGCAGCGCTCGGGCGGCCGCGTTGACCTTGTAGCCCAGCACCTCGCACGCGACGCGCACGCGTTCGGCGAGTTCCGGGTCGACGTTGCGCTGTACGCCCGAGAGCACACGGCTCGCGGTCGTGACCGACACCTCGGCGCGGGCAGCGACGTCCTTCAAGCTCACCCGTGCGCCCATCGCGATCCCTCCGGTTCCGGCTGGTCGATGCTAGCAGGGAGGTCACAGCTAGTGACTGTTGACGGGGGAGAGCGCTCCGTGTTTACCTTTGGAAATGCATTTCCCAGAGGAGAATCTACCGCATACCCCACCAGAGCGCCGGGCGGATGGCCGCTCGGCGGGCAGTGGGGAAGTGCTTGTCGTCGGTTCCGTCAACCTCGACCTCGGCTACCGGCTCGAGCGCCTGCCGCGCGAGGGCGAGACGGTCCGCGCGAGCGGGAGTTTCCAGGCCGGAGGCGGGAAGGGCGCGAATCAGGCGCTCGCCGCCCGCCGCCTCGGCGCGCGGGTGGCCCTGCTCGCGAGCGTCGGGCGCGACGCCGGTCCCGCCCTGGCCGACCTCGCCGCCGCGGGCGTCGATCTCACTCCGGTTCTCCGGCACGAGGAGACCGTGACGGGGGCCGCGGTCCTGCTGGTCGGCCCGAACGACAACTGCATCGTCGTCGACGCGGGTGCCAACGACCTGCTGCGAGCCGAGCACGTCTGCGCTCTCGCGACGAGCACGGAGCCGCCGGCCGTGGTGGTGACCAACCACGAAGTGCCCGCCTCGGTGGTGGAGGCCACCGTTCGCGCCTATGCCGGCCGGGCGCGTGTGCTGCTCAATCCGTCGCCTGCGCGCGTGCTCGACCCCGAGCTGCTGGCGCTCGTCGACGTCCTCGTGCTCAACGCCGGGGAACTCGCCGACCTGCTCGGCCTCGGCCCGACCCCGCCCACCCCCGAAGCGGTCACCGCTATCCTCGAGCGCAGCGCCCTCGGCGACTGCGTCGTCACACTCGGCCGCGGCGGCGCCGTCGTCTCCGAGCGGGGCGCCATCACCTACGTGCCCGCGTTCCGCGTCGACGCCATCGACACGGTCGGCGCCGGTGACGCATTCCTCGGCGCGCTCGCCGCCGGTCTCGCCGCAGGTCAGGACCTCGGCGCGGCGGCCGTGCGCGCATGCGCCGCGGCCGCGCTCGCCGTGACCGCACCCGGCGCCCGCGGGGCCGCGTTGAGCGAGGGAAGCGTCGACGCGCTCATGGCCGGCGAACCGGCGATGTCCCGAAACTGATCCACCCCTGCCCCCGCGCAGCTCCACCGAAAGGCACGTCCATGAGCAATGTCGCTCAGCAGGGACGACGAGGTACCACCGTCGAGGCGAACGGCGTCAACCCCGTCCCCGACTCCGAACGACGCGGGAAGCCCCGCGGCCTGTTCCCCGTCTGGTTCGCCTGGAACATATCGATCCTCGGCGTCAGCTACGGAATCTTCGTCTTCGGCCTCGGCCTGAACGTCTGGCAGACGATCGTCGCGGGAACCATCGGGTATCTCGTCTCGGCCGCCCTCGTCGGCATCCTCGCGGTCGGCGGGCCCCGCACGGGCCTGCCCACGCTCACTCAGACACGCTTCGCATTCGGCATCAAGGGCAACAGGATTCCCGCGTTCTTCGCCTACCTGTCCAATATGGGCTGGAAGGTGACGATCATCACCCTCGCGTCCGATACCGGCGCCCATCTGTTCGCGAAGCTGTGGCCGTCGGCGTTCGCGAAGTCCGACGGTTCGAGCACCACCCCCGCGCTGGCGCTGTGGTTCGTGATCGTGCTCGCGGTGACCATGACGGTCGCCGTGCTCGGACACCAGCTGATCATGAAGCTCGAAGTGTGGATCTCGTGGGTGACCGGTGTCATGACCCTCGCGTTCCTCGGGTTCGTGCTGCCCAAGATCGAGTGGTCGCACCTCGGCGAGGCCCACGCGGGCGGCGCGCTGGAGTTCGTCGGCGGCATCATCATGGCGATGACGCTCGTCGGCCTGGGCTTCCTGAACTACGGCGGCGACTTCGCCCGCTATCTTCCGCGCGAGAGCAGGGCACGCGGGGTGATCGGATGGACGGTCTCCGGACTGGCCACGCCGGTTGTCATCATGCTCGTCGTCGGGGCGCTGCTGGTCGGCGGGGACCCGAAACTCGGCAGCGCCGCGGCCGCCGATCCCATCGGGGCCCTGACCGCGCTCCTGCCGATGTGGTTCTTCGTCCCGTTCTCCGTCGTGATCGTCATCTCGCTGGTCTCGGCGGCCATCACGGGCATGTACAGCTCGGGTCTCGCGCTGATGTCGGTCGGCGTTCCGCTGCGCCGCTCCGCCACCACCGCGATCAACGCGACGATCATCGCGGCCGGCGCGTTCTACCTGGAGTTCGTCTCCACCTCGTTCCTCGCGACCTTCCAGTCGTTCCTGTCGCTCATCGCCGTGATGATGGGAAGCATGGGCGCGATCCAACTCGTCGACTTCGTCCGGCAGCGCCGACTGGGCTGGAACACCGACATGGCCAACCCGCGTGGTCATGGCGGGCGCAACGGGCGATGGACGGCGATCACCAGCCTGGTCGTCGCCACCTTCCTGGGCCTGGGCCTGGTCACCAGCTCCGATCCGAACTTCGCGAAGATCACCGGATTCCTGCTCACGCGGAGTGCGCGTGACGGCGTGTTCGGCGCGAGCGGGCTCGGGATCGTCATCGCCATGGTGATCGGCGCGGGGCTCTACGCGTTCCTGACCTTCGGGCTCCACCTGGACCCGAAGCCCGATCGCTCGCTCGCGACCGACACCGGCGCCGACACCGGCGCCGCGCGCGGCACCACCGGGCCGGCGGTGCCCTCCCGCGACATCGTCGGCCATGGCGCGGCCGACCTGACCGAACACTGACCGACCCGGTGGCGGCGGGCCCACAGCGCCCCGCCGCCACCCGAGGAGCTGACATCCGTGTCCGCACGCCAGACCGCACTGGAGCGGTTCCAGAAGCCCGATCCGTGGCACTCTCCCGCCACCTACTGGTTCTGGCACCACCTGCCCGACAAGGACACGATCCGCGCCCAGGTGCGGCAGATGCACGACGCCGGAATCCTCAGCTTCCAGGTGCAGGCACGCCTGTCGTACCCGATCGCGGGCTACCTGGACGAGGACTACCTCGCCGCCTGCCGGTGCGCCGTCGAGACAGCCGCAGAACTCGGCATGATCGTGGGCATCTACGACGACTACAACTGGCAGACCGGCCACGCCGCGGGCCGCGCGGTGGACGGCCATGACGAGCTGCGCGAGCGGCACCTGTTCTGGACGCGGATCGGCGCGGGCAAGAGCGGGGGGACGCTCGGGAAGATCCGGTCGGCGACCGAGAACCTGGGCCCGGCCGCGATGCGGTGGCACTACGAGGGCGGTGCGGTCGCCTGGGCCGACTGGCGGACCGAGTACGTGCTCGTCACCGCATCGCCGCAGGGCGAGGTCTCCGAACGGCCGGATCTCGTCGACCGTATCGAGGGCGCTGCCGACGGGTGTCGCGTCCACCTCACCGAACCCGTGCCGGACGGAGCCGAGGTGATCGTGTTCGTCTCGGCCCGGTGCGCCACCTCCCGGCTGGTCAACCCGGTCGACCCGGTCGCCGTCGACCGCTTCATCGAGGCCGGCTATCAGCCGTTCGCCGACGCTCTGGGCGAGTTCTTCGGCAGCACCGTCGCCTACATGTTCTTCGACCAGCCGCATGCCGTGTACTACGACTGGGAGACGCGCACCGGCGATCTGCGCTCGGCAATGCCGTTCCACGCACGTCTGGCCACCTCGATCCGGGAACGGTGGGGCGAGCGGACGCCTCAGGTGCTCGCCGCGGTACTCGAAGGCGACGATCCGGAGCGGCTGGCCCTTCGCGCCCAGTTCTACGAGCACTTCAGCAGCTACGCGATGGAGACCTTCCTCGGCCGGCTCCGTGCCTGGAGCCACGCCCACGGTCTGCGCCAGTCCGGACACGAGGTGCTCGGGCACGTCGGCGGGTGGCGGCTGGACACCGCGTTCACCGACTGGGACCTGCGCGTGAACTTCGGGCTCGACCACTTCGGCGTGGACGGATACCGGGACCTGACGGCGGTGGACGCCCAAGACGCCCTCACGCAACTCAGCCCGGTGTTCGGCGACTCGGTCGCCCGCCACCACGGCCGCAGCGGCACGATGGTCGAGCAGTACTTCCTGACCCCGCCCCAGGGCGGCGCACCGTGGTCGGGGCACTGGGGGCTGAGCCTGCAGGAGCTGCGCGCCACCGCGATCAACCACCATCTGCAAGGCATGCGGCAGATGATCTTCCACGGGTTCTACCAGACCCACGGTCACGGCGCGGACCACGAATCGCTGAGCAATCCCCGCTTCGACTTCCCACCGGGGATCAACTTCGAGCCCTGGTTCGCCGATCACTATCCGCGGTTCGCGCTCGAAAGCGCCCGTCTGAGCGAGTTCCTGGAGCCGGTCACCCCCCGGGCCGACGCAGCGGTCCTCTATCCGTTGCGCACGGTGTGGACGGCGGGGCAGCTCGGCATGCAGGCCTCCGCGACGGGCGACTGGGCGCGGGCACTCACCGAAGCCGGCGTCGGCTTCCACCTCGTCGACGAACGCGACCTCGAAGCCGCCGTCGTGGAAGAGGGCGCGGTCCGCTTCGGCGAGCGGCGGTACCGGGCGCTCGTGCTGCCCGCCGTGACCACGCTGCGCTCCGCGGCGGTGCTGCGCCAGCTCCGCCGCATCGCCGAAGCGGGGATACGGGTGCTCGCCAGTGGCACGACGCCCACCGTCTACCAGCACGGACCGCAGACGGCCGCGGCGGACTGGGCGGAACTCGCCCCGGCCGTTGAGGTGTTCGCCTCGGTCCCCGGCAGCGAGGTGCTGCACGGACTCGCCCCGTACGACGGGAGCGTGCCCGACGTGCGCACACCGGACAGGCCGGCGGTGCGCCGGCGCGGCGGCCAGGAGTCACCCGGCGTGTTCAGGTTCGCCTGCTTCGTCGAACCCGGGGCCGAAGCCGAGACGACCATGGAACTCGTGCTGCCCGAAGGGACCTGGCAACTCGAGGAGTGGATGCCCGCTGACGGGACGGTGCGCAGCCTCGGGTCCGCCGAGGGCACCGTCGTGTGGCGGCTGGAGCCGAATGCGCTGCGCCTGCTGCGCGTGCTGCGGGTGCACTCCGACGCGGAAGCCTGGTGCGGCCCGACGCCGGCCGCCGACGGGCGGGGACACCAGGACGGTGCTGAATGGTCGGGGCCGCAGGTGCTCGGGGCCGAGTGGCTCCTGGAGATCCCGGACGACGCCCACGAGCAGGCCGGCACACGCCGCGAGATCGCGGTCACCCGCGGCTGGGAACGGCAGGGCCTTTCGACGTTCGCGGGCGCCGCCGACTACGTACGGCAGTTCACGCTCGACGCGCCGACCGAGGTGGAACTGACCCTCCCTGCCGTCGCCGGAGGGGCCGCCCTGTCCGTGAACGGAACGAGAGTCGCTGAACGCGCCTGGTCGCCCTATCGCTTCACGATCCCCGCCGACCACCTGCGAGCAGGCTCGAACGAACTGCGAATCCGCCTCACCCCGTCGGCAGCCAACCGCTACTACGCCGGCACCGGCCTACGCGCCGCGCCCGAGCCATGCGGACTGCTCGCTCCGCCCGTGCTGCGTCACCGGGTCGCGCCGCCGCTTCCCGACACCGAACACTGACCACCGACCGCTACCACGACAGAAGGCTGCCCATCATGCTCAAGGGGCTCGACCCGCTGCTCACCCCGGAGTTGCTCTTCGCGCTCGCCCGCATGGGCCACGGGGACACGATCGCGCTCGTCGACCGGAACTTCCCCGCTCACTCCGTGAACGACCGCGTGATCCGTCTCGACGGTGCCGACGTCGTCTCAGCGGGCCGGGCCGTACTCGGGCTCCTGCCGCTCGACACGTTCGTCGCCGAACCCATCGCGCGGATGCGGGTGGTCGGAGACGCCGACAGCCGGCCGGCGGTGCAAACACAGTTCCTCGCCGTCGCCGACGAGGCGGCCGGCCGGGCCGTCGCGGTCGAAGCACTCGAGCGCCAGGCGTTCTACGAACGAGCCCGCGCCGCATTCGCCGTCGTCATCACCGGTGAAGACAGGCCGTACGGCTGCTTCGTGCTCGCCAAGGGCGTTCTTCCCGAGTTCACACCGGAGTGACCCGTGACCTCCGGGACCGGAGCGGACACCGCCCCCACGGACCGGTGCCGTGCAGGTGGTCGAGCGGTAACCCTGGTGCATGAGGATCACCCTGTCCGTGGGCGCCAAGGCGAGGGGATGTTGTTGTCGGCCGGCAGTTCGTCGGCGGCCCGGCGTAGGCCCAGGACCTCGGGGTGGAAGACGTCGCTGCCGTGCGGGAAGCGGCCGACGCCGAGCCCGACCAAGGCGTGAGGCGGGAAGCTCGCCGGGTGGAGGTACCACCGTGATCGTTCGACTCGTGGGCGGCCCGCTCGCCGGTCGCGTGCTGAAGACCACCGACGCTCCCTGGGCTGGGGCTGCCTCACGACTGGTGACGCGACGGGGGCCGGTACGTCCCTGTGCACCACGACCCGGCGTCCGGCTTCGTCCTGGCGGAGGTGCGGTAGGTGTGTCGGCGTTCGCCGGGCCCTTGCCGAACGGGCTCTGCCGCAGAAGCACCCAGTGCCGGGGGAGAGGCTGGAGTGACCCCAGAAGTGACCCCCAACCCCAGAAGCGACCCCAGGAGTAACCCCAGAAGTATCCCCGGGCGGGGCTACTTCAACGGCCCGCGGGGTGGGGCGTTGTCGCGTCGTCGCGTTCGAGGATGGCGCGGGCTCGGTCGGTGGTGGCGGGCGGGTGAGGTCGGGGATGGCGTGGCGGTCGCCGCGGTGCACGATGCGGGCCGGACCGCGCTCGGGTCCGAAGCAGACCCGCTCTTCGATCGTTCTGGTGGGGGCCGATCGGACCCGTCCGTGCGGTGCCGGCCGACCCTGGCCGGCCTGGAGAGCTGCCTCTTCATCTGACGCCGCCTCACGCCGTGGCGGACACCGGACCGGCCCGCGCGGATGACGTGCCGGGTCTCAGCGGTGCGGCCGAACCCGGCCGGTGCGGCGGTGTCGCCGTGGTCCCTTGGACATGGCTGCTCTTCCGACCGACGGTTCCCGGTTGCGACCGCCCGGTCCTCGGCGCAGCGGCGGGGGACAAGCGCACCGCGGTTTCTGGCCGATCAGGGGGCCGGGCGCCCGAAAACTGGCCGGAAAGGCGTTCTTGCGCGGGTGCGGTCGCTCACGGGTAACTTCCGGCGTCCTCTGCAACCCCCCACTCCCGTCCCCCAACGGGGGATGCCTTACATGAGGAGCCAAATGAAACCGCTGGATCTGGAACGGGTGCGTCCCGTGGTCATCGGTTTATTCAGGATGGTCGTCGGGATGCTGTTCGCCTGCCACGGAGTAGCGACGCTGTTCGGTGTGCTCGGTGGGCCGGAGGGCGGCGGCCCCGGCCCTGCCGCGTTCGCGTGGCCGGGCTGGTGGGCGTCCGCCATTGAACTGGTCGGCGGCATCCTGGTGGTGCTCGGTCTCGGCACCAGGCTTGCCGCGCTGGCGTGCTCCGGCTCGATGGCGTACGCGTACTTCGACGTTCACCAGCGCAACGCTGTGATGCCCATCCAGAACCACGGCGAGCCCGCGGCCATGTTCTGCTGGGCTTTCCTGCTCATCGCCGTCCTGGGCGCGGGTGCCTTCTCGCTGGAGGGCTTGCTCGGCCGCTTCACCTCCGGCACCCGTCCGATAGCCGGCCTGCCGCAGGAGAAGGGCGCCGGTGAGCCGGTACCCGTGAGCGCCGACAGCTGATCAGCTGAACTCGATCATATGACGGGAAATACGCCAGGGGGCGGGGCGGGACCTTTGCCTGTCCCGTCCCCTGGCGCCGCGTTCGGCAGCGTGGGTGGCCCATCCGGCCCATCCGGCCGACCGCGTGCGGTGCCCAACCCACCTCGCCGGCCACGTCCTTGTTCGACGCCCCGCCCCATCACGGCAGGGGACCGAGTCAAGGTCGCCGCGAGCACAGCGAAGAAGCTGGTGAACTCGCCGGCCACGTCCGGGTGAAGCAAGGGAGCAGTCGGCCACTCGCGCACGCGCTGGAGATCAGCAGGGGCCAACCCCTCAGCAGGCTTGATACTCCACGTAGCCGTCCCCGTTGTCGTCGTAGCCCTGAATCTGGAGATCGTCGGCGGAGAACCAGCCCATGGTGTTGATTCCGTTCACGCGGCCGTACCACCACTCGTTTCCGACCGTGTTGTCGTAGTAGCACCAGAGCCAGAACACGACGTGATCCACCGTCAAGGCGTTGGTGCAGTCACCGTATGGACCTAGTTTCAGATTGCGGTTCGCATTCATGAGGGCCTTCCCCTCCCCATTGGCGGTGGGAGACCACGATCCCTTGCAGTTCGTGGCGCTGGCCGTGGGCGCGGTGACCAACGTCGTTCCTCCGGCGACCATCAGCAAGCCGACGATCGTTGCCAGTGCACGCTTGCGGACCCTCATATCTCGTCTCCCTCTGGTCGGTTCGTTTTCGTTCCCATGCAGTCAGTTCGCCTTCTGATTCGGCTCGTTACGTAAGCGGCCCGGGCCGCGGGCGGCGTAGCCCTGACGGGGCGAACCGGGCGCCCGCCCCGCTGGGCTGCGGCGGTCAGCAGGCGTGTACGGGGTTCGTCTCGCTGGAGATGTTCCGGTCGTCGGCGTAGCCCCATGCCTCGTTGCTGCTGTCGCCCAGGGTCCAGAGCCAGCGGTTGGGCAGGGGACTGCCTTCTCCGTTGGAGGGCCCGTAGTCGATGCGGCACGCGAACCACGACGTCGTGGTGGTGAGGTGGCCGACGACCGCCGTGAACCCGCTGTTCCACAGCGGCGTGTTCGCCTTGTTGTTGCAGTAGTACGCCTCGTATCC
This sequence comes from Streptomyces sp. NBC_00448, assembly GCF_036014115.1. Taxonomy (NCBI): domain Bacteria; kingdom Bacillati; phylum Actinomycetota; class Actinomycetes; order Kitasatosporales; family Streptomycetaceae; genus Streptomyces; species Streptomyces sp. NBC_00448. Next base: position 118,779 of record NZ_CP107913.1, on the reverse strand, counting down.
GCTGTTCCTGAAACCGGCGTCCCAGCAGCCCGACGCGCGTGAGCCGGCGAGGTGAACAGGCCGAGGGACACCGGTAGGGCGAGAGCGGTGACGGCGATCGCCGCGCGCGAGCGCCTGAGGCCGAACAGTGACATGTGGGTCTCCACTGGTAGGAGGGATGCCCGCAGACAACGGCCGGCCGGCCGCCTGGGGTCGGGCGCTGCCTTCGCCAGGACACGCCGGCCGGCCGTCACCTCCGCGTCCGAGGGACGCGGCAGCTGCCGGAGGTTCTGCGAGCACCGGTCACTCTGGTTGCCGGCGAACAAGTCGGACAAGGGACTTTCCCGGTGCGGAAAATCCCCGGCGGCCGTCGCCGAAGAGACTGGTCGGCACACCGGTCCCGGGGACCTGAAGACCGCCGCCCGCGAGTCCCAAGCCGTCCTCGGTCGAGGTCCGGTTGGCGTTCCCCGGGGCGGGACCGGCCGCGGACGACTCGTGGACAGTGGGGGCACCTCACTACGGGCGGCGAGGCCGAGCGCGCCCGCTCCTGGACGGACGCGGCCGGGTGGCCGAACGCGAGCCGCGCCGTGCGGCGGGCCCGGTGGCCGGTCGTCGGGCCGCCGATGGCGGAGTCGGCCGTTGAATCCGGGTCCGGCGGGGAAGCCGCGGAATCCTGCGGTCCCTCGCCCCCCGCGGGGCGGCGGCGGTGCGCGACGGCGGTGCCACCTCGGATGCCCACGCGGGGGAAGAAGGCGGGCCTGACGCGGCCCTCGGTGCCTGGCCCGGCTACTGGCAGCCGTGGTCGGGCTTCAGGGTGAAGTCCTCCGTGATCGTGGCGCCCTTGGCCAGTTTGACGGTGGCGCCCTTGGGGGCCCAGCCGTCCTTCGCCACGATCAGGCTGAGCGGGTTGTTGCGCACGTCCATCCACATCGCGTACGCGCCGCCGGCGTCGGTCTTGAGGGTGACGCTCTCGGCCCAGCTGTCGATCTGGACGGTCGCGCTCCTGATGCCGGCGGTGGTGCCGGTGCAGTCGGTGCCCGAGACCGTTCCGCTGATCTTTCCCCAGGTCTTCGGCGGATTCACGGTCATGGCGACGGTGATCGGGTCGATCTGGTACGGGGTGTCATGGGCGATCTTGAGCCACGCCGTGTACGTACCGGGCTGGACGATCTCCGGTCCTGACGCGTCGACCGTGACCGTGACCGTCTTCGACGCCCCCGGCGCGAGGGTCAGCGCGGTGGTGTCCTCCGACAGCCAGGAGGCTTCGGTCGACGTACCGCACTGGCCGTAGCCGGGGAGCAGTTCGGCGCTCCTGGTCGGGCTGAAGGAGCTCACCGAGCCGCCGACCTTGTAGAAGCCGCAGGCGCTGCCGCCGCGGTAGACAGCGTTGTTGGAGTTGGGCAGGTTGCTCCAGGTGTCGGTGGACGGGTCGTAGGCGACGCCCTTGTTGGTGAGGGTGACCGAGTTGTCGGTGATGCCGCCGGAGAGCAGGAGCTTGCCGTTGGCGCCCACCGCGCCGGTCCCCCACAGGTCGAAGGGCATGTCCGGCAGGGACGTCCAGGTGCCGGCCGACGGGTCGAAGGTGTAGGCGGCCTTGGTGCTGGTGGAGGCGGCGGTGCCGCCGGCGCAGTAGAGTGCCCGGTCGATCGCACCGCAGCCCAGCCAGGAGATGGACTGCGGGTAGGCGGCGCCGCTACTCCAGGTGTCGGTGTCGGTGTCGTAGACCTCGACGGTGTTCGTGCCGCACGTGGTGGTGCAGCCGCCGATGAGGTACCACTTGCCGTCGATCACGGCCGAGGCCGCTCCGGCCTGCGGCCGCGGGTTGGGGGCGCCGCTGCTCCAGGTGTTGGTCCTCGGGTCGTAGATCCGCAGCGACGCGACGGTGCCCTGGGAGGCGTCCCAGCCGCCCGTGAGGTAGAGCTTGCCGTCCACGAAGGCGGCCTGTCCTGCCTCGCGCGGGGTGCCGGAGTCGGCGATCGGCGACCACGCGAGGGTGGTCGGATCGTAGACGTAGCCCGCCGAGGTGATGGCGGAGTTGGTCGCCCCGGTCACGCTGTAGACCTTGCCGTCGTCGCCGGCGGCGACGGCGTTGTCCATCAGCGAGGTCGGGAGGTCGGCGATCGAGGTCCACGGCTCGGCTGCTGGGGACACCGGCACGGTGGCGGCCTTCGTGCCCTTGGCCGGGTTCAGGAAGCCCGGCGAGTAGCGGCCCGGGATGTCCTGGACCGCCGCGCCCGCCGGCTGCTTCGCCCGGTCCTGCGGGGTGAAGCCCTTGTCGCGCTCGCCCAGTGTCAGGCTCGCGTCGGCGGTGCCGGTGTTGGTCACGGTGACGGTGGCGGTCTTGCTGCCCTGCCAGGCAACGGTCTTGGCGATGCCGGCCGGGGTGACGGACAGCCGGCCGGCGCCCAACTTGACGTTGGCGGTGGTGACCTGGTCCGCGATGATGTCCGGCTTGGCGGTCGCGCCCTCGTACAGCAGCTTCGTGGCCTTCACCGGGTGGGTACCGGTGAGGGTGGAGACGAACCAGTAGAAGCCGTCCTTGAGCGCCGCGTCGTCCGGCGTGGCGACCGAGGTGGCCCCCTCGCTCGTCCGGTCGGCGGACACCACCGAGGCGCCGGCCACCCCCGCGCCGGTGTTCTTGTCCAGGACCTGGCCGATCACCAGGCCGCCGGCCGTGGGCGCGCAGGGCCGGTCGCCGACGAAGACGTCGTCGACCTGCCAGTAGTGGGCGGCGGTGGCGGCGAAGTGGAAGCGGACCCGGACGTCGCTGTGGCCGGCGGCGGCCGCGAGGTCCGCGATCTCGGTGCGCGGGCCGACGCGGTTGACGGCGGTGAAGCGGCTGACGTTCTGCCAGGTCGCTCCGCCGTCGAGGCTGAGGTCCACGTCTGCCGTGCTGTTGACGGAGTAGGCCCAGTAGGAGCTGGCGAAGGACATGAAGGGGTCGGCCACGTCGCTGAAGTCGTAGGCAGGGCTGACCAGGGAGGTGTCCTCGCTGACGCCGGGTCCGTACTTGGCGCTGTCCATGATGGCGAAGGTGCCGGAGCCGCCGGTGTGGTTCCCGCGCGCGCCGGGGTCGTCGAAGCGCCAGGCCCGGCCCGCACCGAGGGCGTCGGTGACGGTCCAGCCGGTGGGCGGGGTGGCGGCGGAGGCGGTGGAGAAGTCCTCCGTGGAGCCGCTGTAGCGGTACGCGTAGCCGGACGCGGTGCAGGTGGCGGTGTCGACCTTGACGCCGAAGTCCTGCGTGGTGGCGGCACTGCCGACGGTGACCTGGGCGGTCGGCGCGCTGTAGCCGGGGTAAGCGGACGTCGTCCGGAGGGTGTACGTGCCGTCCACCGGGACGCTCAGCTGGTAGCGGCCGGTGGCCGGGTCGGTGTGCACGGCGCTGCTCGGCACGCCCTCGACCTGGACGCCCGCGTAGAGCGGCCAGCCGTGCCCTGAGGCGTCCTTGACCGTTCCGGTGACCTTCACCATGGCCTTGGGTGTGAGCGCTGCGTTCTCGGCCAGAGTCTGCTTGTCGGCGAGGGTGACACCAGGGAAGGTGGTGGTGGCGTAGCCGAACTTGGCGACGCTGATGTCGTACGTGCCCGGGGCGACCGTCATCCGGTAGGTACCGGCATCGGAGGTGGACGAGGTCTCGGCGCCGATGGTGACCTCGGCTCCGGTCAGCGGCTTTCCGGTCGCGGCGTCGGTGACGGTGCCGGAGACGGTGGCCTGCGGCCCCGAGGCGAAGGCCGCTACGCCGTCGGGCGTGCCGAGCCCGGTGGGGCCGTCGTAGCCGTCGCCGGCGTTGCACAGGTAGGTGCCGCAACTGCCGTTGGAGCCGGTGGTGATGTCGTTGAGAGCGGAGGTCTTGGCGTAGGGGAAGGTCATCGGGTCGGACGCGGACGGCGGGGTGCCGGCGAGCGCGTACACCGAGGCGATGATCGGCGAGGAAGCGCTGGTGCCGCCGAAGACGTGCCAGGCGCCCGCGTTGTAGACGGCGACACCGGTGTTGGGGTCGGCGACCGCGGAGACGTCGGCGACGGAACGCCGGGCGCAGCCGGAGTCGGTCTGCACCGACGGCTTGGCCTGCAGGTCGGAGCAGCCGGAACCCGCGCCGTTCCAGGCCGCCTCCGACCAACCGCGGCCTACGGAGGCGTCCTTGACCAGCGACGTACCGCCCACGGCCGTCACGTGGGGCGAGGACGCGGGGTAGCTGACGCCGTAGCCGTCATCTCCGGTGCTCGCGGTGATGACCACGCCGGGGTGGTCGAAGAACTGCGTGTCCGACTGCGTGTCACTGCCGCTCTCGGACCCGCCGTAGCTGTTGGAGACGAACTTGGCGCCCTGGGCGACGGCCTGGTTGACGGCGGCGCCGAGGTTGTCGATCGAGGCGTCGTCCGCCTCCACCAGGAGGATCTTGCAGTTCGGGCAGACGGCGCTCACCATCTGGACGTCCAGGGCGATCTCGCCGGACCATCCGGAGTCGGCCGTCGGGTAGTCCGTGCCGCCGCGCTGGTCGGTCTTCTTGAAGCAGCCGTTCGCCGTGGTGCAAGGGGCCAGCCCGAACTGGGAACGGTAGGTGGCGAGTTCGGACTCCGCGTCGGGGTTGTCATAGGCGTCGACGATGGCGACGGTCTGGCCGCTGCCCTCGTCGCCGGTGGGCAGCCGGTAGGCGGCGGCGAGGTCCGCGGGGCCGAGGCCGGAGGGCGCGGCGTCGGCGCCTGCCACCTGGGCCTTGGTCTGCCGGACGTCGTCGCGCTCCAGGGCCTGGCAAGCGGCCTCCGTCGACTTCGCCACGGTGGCGCAGACGCGGTGGACGGGATGGGAGGCGATCGAGGGCATGGCGGCGGCCCCGGACCCCGCGGGGGCCGCCTGGGCGGGTATCTGCACGGTGAGTGCGGCGATCACGGCAGCGGCGCCGGCGGCAACCGCGCGGACCCACGTATGTACGGGTCTGAAGGATATTCGTGCCAACGTCTTTTCCTCCGGGAGCTCCAGGGGCGGGCGTACCCGCAGCGGGCGCATGGCGCTGCGATCATGGCAGGACCCTCGTGGGAGCAGGCGCCGTCCGCGTGGCAGCGAGCGGACATCTTCCGGAAGCGGACAGTGGCTGCCTGCGGAGGTGGGCGCGGGCGGGCCGGCGGCAGGTGACTGTGGACCCCGGGTATCGGTTGGTGGTCGGAGCGGCCCGGCCGTCCGCCGGCCGTTGGACACCGGGGCTGCACTGCTGGCCGGCCCGGAGGCCGAAGTCGCCCTGCGGTGGGCGGTCGACGGGGGCGGCTGGGAGCAGGCGGCGCTCAGCGCGGGCCTGCCGGAGGCCTACGGCGAGCGGGTGCGGTGCAAGTTGAAGCGGCTCGGCGCCAGGCACCGTGAGCGCGCCGCGGCCGTCAAGGCGGTGCAGGCCTCGCCGGCGGTCCGGGGGACGGGCCGGTGAGCCTGCTCGCCGCGGTGTGGCCGTGGTGGGCGGTACCGCTGCTGTCGCTGCCCGGCGCGGCCGCCGTCATCGTCCGCTCCGTGTCCCCGCAGAAGTCCGCCGACCGGCTGGCCCGGTGGCGCGAGCGGCGGCTGCATCGCGAGCGCCCGGCCGGCTCCCGCGCCGGGCAGCCGGCGCCGGCGCCGCCCGGGGAGGACCCGGCTCGGCAGGCGCCGTGACGCCGGGCAAGGCGGGCCCTGTGCGGCCAAGGTGGCCCGGGCAAGCCCCGGGGCGCCGCTACCGCGGCATCAGGCCCGCAACGCCCGCCCCTGGAGGCCGTGATGAGCGCACAGCCTGGGGCCGACATCGTCGTGACCGGCCCGCGGGAGCAGACCGGCACCCGGTTCACGGTCACGCCTGAGGTGCGCCACCTGTTCGCTCTGTGGAGGGGGAACGTGGCAGCGGTCCAGCGCGAGCGCACCGCGCGGGCTGCCCGGCAGTCTCCGCCCGGGTACGTCCCCTCGTTGCCCACCTTGCACCGGGCGATCCAGCGGGATCTGGTTCCGGGGGAGCGGGCCGGTCTTGCGGCGGGGGAGCGGGCACGCGCGCAAGCACGATGTGTTCCTGGCGAGGCCGCGGCTGGCGCGACCAGGTGTGGGAGACCGACCACGTGCAGGCGCTGGTCGATGTGGAGGGGACCGCGCACAGGCCGAGGATCACGTGGTTCGCCGATTGCGTGACGAGCGCGATCACCGGGCCGGCGATGACGCCGGGGCGTCCGTCGCGGGAGCCGGTGCTGGCCGCCTTTGTGCTCGGCGGTCCTGCGTGAGGACCTGTACGGGCCGTTCGGCGGTCTGCCGGACAAGGTCATCATGGACCGCGGGAAGGATGTCCTGTCGGCCATGGTGATGGCGGTGTTCGACGTCTTGGACGAGACCGTGGAAGACCTGCCCGCTTACACCCCCCCGCCTGAAGGGCACGGTGGAGGGGCTGAACCGGGCGGCGGGGGCGATTGCAGTGGATGGACGTCTGCTTGCCGGCGCACCGTCATGCGTCCCGGCGCCGGACGCTCCACGCTCCCGCGCCCAGTGCCGCCGCCGTCCGGAGTGCGGTCACGGCGAGTCCGCTCCAGCGCCCCGACGTCCCGTCCCAGGTCCCGTGGAGACCACCTGGCCCGCGCGGTCGGGCAGGAAGCCGGCGACGCCGCCCGGCATGTCGCCGATCACGAAGGACACGATCAGCAGGAACGGCACGAGGATGCTCAGGGTGGTGACTGCGCTGCTCAGCACGGCGCTGAGCCCGGCGGCGAACGGCGCCATGAGGGTCAGGTAGATTCCGCAGCCCGCAGCGCCCCGCACCCCCTGGGCCCGGGTGATCTCTTCACCGGCGGTTCCGAGCACCGGATTCCCCGCCGTCAGGCTCGCGAACCCGGTGAACAGCCCGACCGCCAGGACCGGTGCCGCGTTCGCCGTCGCCTTGGCCGCGAACCACTGCCCACGCCGCGGTACCGCCGCTGGTGCGGTGACCGGGATGGTTCACCGTGGTCGGGAGGCGGCTCACGGGACGAGCGCGGTCCGCGAAGCGACTGGTATTACTGGTGCATGCAGGAAGAAACCGCGCGGTCCGCGATCGACACGTTCATCTCCGCGTTCAACGCCTCGGACGACAACTATGTGACTGCGCTGCTCTCTCAGGCCCTGACCTCGGACGTGGTCTTCTGGGGACCGTTGGGCCGCAGTGAGGGGATCGAGGCGGTCGAGCGGTTCGTGCTGGACATCCGGCGCCACCCCGCGGGGACCGGCACGATGGTGCGCTGTTCGGCGGTGGACATGCCGGGCGAGTGGGCCCGGTACCAGTGGGTCTTCACGACGCCGGATGGAGGCCCCCGCCTGGCGGGAACGGACGTCGTCCATCTGCGGCGGAGCCTCATCGACCAGGTCATCGTCTTCGTGGGGGAGATCGAGCCGACCGCCTCCTGAGTCATTCTCCTCTGTGCGGCTGGTCGTCGAAGGCGAGTCACTGGTGTTCCCGGCCTCCGTGCGGCAGTTGGCCGCGCAGTAGACCGACGGGGGCGGGAACCGGGCGGCACGCGCGGTTCTGGAGCGGGCCCGGCTGACCGAGCGGGAGGCCGAGGCGCTGCGGCTGATGGCGCGCGGGCTGTCCAACGCAGAGATCGCCACCCGCCTCGTCGTCGGCAACGAGACCGTGAAGTCGCACGTGAGCGCCGTCCTGGCAAAGCCGGGCGCGCGGGACCGGACACAGGCAGTGATCGCGGCGTACGAATCGGGGTTCGTGGCACCGGGCTGAGCCGCGGTCGTAAAGCAGCAGGTCCACATCGCCGGCGTCGACGAAGCCGACGATGTCGATGACCTTGGAGGCGGGCAGCGGGCAGCGGGCAGCGGGGTGCGGGACGCGGGGTGCGGGACGCGGGGCTCGGCGAAGGCGAGTAGACGCCGGGCAAGGCCGTCGCCCCGCCGATGACCGCGACCGCCGACGCGGCTACCGGAGGCGGCGGCACGTGGGCGGCGGTCGGCCGCCGGAGCTCGGCGCGATCGAGCGCCAGGCCCTGGCTGGAGCATGACGACAAAAGCTACTTACGCGTCGGGGTGCGCCGGCAGGGCGAGCCAGTCCGACCAGGAGATCTCGCGGCCGAGGAAGCGTGGCTGCTCGAACGGCCATTCGGCGGCGATCCACTGCGGTACCAGCGCGTCGAGGGCCTGCTCGACCTTGCTGCCCACCAGCTCGTCCACCACCCACCAGGAGATCTCGCCGTCCGCGCCGGCCCGCTCCGGCGGGTCGATGTAGACGCAGCCGAGCAGAGCTGTCTCCGCGGCGTCGAGCAGCGCGTAGTTGAAGGACTGGTGTGCGGCGATCTCCTTCTCGTGCCGCAACAGGTCGGCCTGGTCGGCCTCGTAGGTCATGGTGGCCGCGGGCCAGCCCCAGGCCGGGCCGAAGATGGTCCACAACCGCTCGCGCGAACCCATCACCGCCGGATAGTCGAGCGGGGTGTCCGCCTCCCGGATCGGCCGCAGGTGATGACCGCCGCCCGGCAGCGGTACCAGGACGGGGTGGACGAAGTCATCAGGGAGCCAGCTCATAGCGCCCGACCGTAGCAGCGAGCGGCCGTCCCCCAGGCCGCGTGACCGAACGCGCTGAGCGCTGCGAGGGGGGAGAGCCGCGGAAGCGTCGCGCGGTGCGACACCGGCGTGCGGCAGCCCCCCGTGTCCGCTCCTGCGCCGCCGAAGCCGAGCAGATGAGGTGGGCCGACCGAGCCGACACCCATCGCGTTGACTGCGTGGTGTCGGCCGTCGGCTCCGACCAGGCTGCTGCTGCGGTGCTCCGTCCACGCGTCACGTGCCCGCGGCGGCGGCTCCCGTCGCGGCCCCCACGCACAGTTCCTCGCGTGCCCGGGAGGCCGCGCCGATCGCGACCGCGTCGCCGCCCAGCCGGGCCGCGACGAGCCGGATCGGGTGGCCGCTGACGGGTGGCTCAGCGGCCAGGGCGGCGAGCACCGGCGGTTCCAGGAGGGTCCAGGCCCGGCTGACGCCTCCACCGATCACGACGGTGGTGACGTCGACCATGCCCGCCGTGATGAGGATCGCGCGCGCGACCGCAGCCCCGGCCGCCTCGAACACCGCGCGCGCGTCCCGGTCGCCGGCGGTGGCAGCCGCGGCGACCTCGCGCGCGTCGAGGTCCCGTCCCGTACGGTCCGCAAACCGCGCCGCCAGCGAGCGGCCGGAGGCGAGGGTCTCCAGATGGCCGCGGCCCCCGCATGAGCACAGGATGTCGCCGAAGCCGGGGATGTGGCCGATCTCGCCGGCCGCGCCGTGCGGTCCGTTCAGCAGCGCGCCGTCCATCCACAAGGCGCCGCCGACACCGGTGCCGAGGGTCATGCCGAGCGCGTGCGACTCGCCCGTGACGGCCCCCCTGGAGACTTCGCCGCGCAGGAAGGCGTTGACGTCGTTGTCGAGGAAGGCGGGCACGTCGAGTGCCGCCTCGATGGTGTCGGTCACGGCGAAGCCGGCCCAGCCGGTGAACGAGTCGCTGGCGACCAGCACGTGTCCGGTGTGCGTGTCGACGACGCCGGCCGCGCCGACGCCGACCCCGACCAGCCGCGACGGTACGCGATCGAGCAGCAGCCGTAGCCCGTCGAGTACCGTCCCGACCATGGCATGACCGCCCTCGGCAGCGGGCGTGGCGAGTTCGACGCGGTCCAGCACCTCCAGTGTGTCGGTGCACAGGACGACCTGGGTGGTGGTGCCGCCGATGTCCACCCCGGCGAGGACGGTGTCCGTCTGCCGCGGTGGTGCGGGTGTTGCCGTCACGCGTTCACGCCCGATCCGCCGGTGTTCGATTCATTTCCGCCAGTCCCTTTCCCGGTGGAACCGCTCCCGGGTTCGCCCTCGGGAGCGGCCTCCCTGTCCCGGCTGCCCGTGCCTCCGGCTCCCGGAAGTCCGCTCGGGACCGCTTCGGTCTGCCGGTCGGCCCGCCTGCGGCGCTGGACCACCGGGTCGGGGACGGGGACGGCCGCCAGCAGGCGGCGGGTGTAGTCCGTCTCGGGGTGCAGGAGGGTCACGCCGGTCGCGCCCTGCTCCTCGATGCGGCCGGACCGCATCACGACGACGCGCTCGGCGAAGTTCTGGACCACCGCGAGGTCGTGGGAGACGAACAGGCAGGCGAACCCCAGGTCGCCCTGGAGTTCGGTGATCACTCGGAGGACAGCCTCCTGCACGCTCACGTCCAGCGCGCTGGTCGGCTCGTCCGCCACCAGCAGCCGTGGGTCCAGCACGAGCGCCCGGGCGAGACTGACCCGCTGGCGCTGGCCACCGGACAGTTCGCGCGGGGTGCGCCGGGCGAAACCACGCGGCAGCCGGACCCGGTCCAGGATGTCCGCGACGTGGGCCTGGCGCTCCTTGGACGACATGCCGCGACGGTGCACGCGCAGCGGTTCCGCGATGCACTCGCCCACCGTCATGCGGGCGTCCAGTGAGGCCACCGGGTCCTGCAAGACGACACCGACGCCGGACCGCAGGGAGCGGCGGGCCCGCGCGGACACCCGCCGCAGGTCGGAGCCGAAGAGGGTGACCGTGCCGGAGGTGGGGCGCACCAGCCCGAGCGCGACCCGCGCCGCGGTGGACTTGCCCGACCCGGACTCGCCGACCAGCCCGACGGTCTCACCTGGCCGCACGCTCAAGGACACGTCGTCCAAGGCGCGCACCGCGCCGCGGCCGCGGCCGAAAACCACCGTCGCCGCCCGCAGGTCGACCACGGGCTCAGCGGACTCGGTGGGCGCCAAAGACGCGGCAGCCGGCACGGAACGGGCAGGCGCACCCGTCCCTTCGGCCGGCACCGCGCCCTGCCGGGGCCCCTCCCCGGGTTCCGCCACGGTCAGCCGTGGCACCGCCGCCAGCAGCCGCTTGGTGTAGTCGTGACTCGGGCGCAGCAGGACGTCCTCGACCGGCCCGGTCTCCACGATCTCGCCCTGGAGCATGACGGCTACGCGGTCGGCGAAGTCGGCCACCACGCCCATGTTGTGGGTGACCAGCAGCACTCCGGTGCCGGTCTCGGCCGCGAGGCGGCGCAGCAGGTCGAGGATCTCGGCCTGCACGGTGACGTCGAGGGCGGTGGTGGGCTCGTCCGCGATGAGCAGTGTCGGGTCGTTGGCGATCGCCATGGCGATGACCACGCGCTGGCGCTGGCCGCCCGACAGCTCGAAGGGAAACGCGGATGCTCGCCGGGCGGGATCGGGGATACCGACCCGGTGCAGCAGTTCGACGGCGGCCTGCCGTGCCTCGCGGGCGGACAGCGGGCGGTGGTTGCGGATCACCTCGGCGATCTGGTCGCCGATCCGGGTGAGCGGGTCCAGGGCGGTGGCCGGCTCCTGGAAGACCATGGAGACGGTCCGGCCGCGCAGCCGGGCCAGGTCGTTCTCGCCGGCGCCGACGACGTCGGTGGCGCCCAGTCGGGCCCGGCCGGTGGCGCGGGCGTTGTCGGGCAGCAGGCCGATCGAGGCGAGCGCGACGGTGGACTTGCCGGACCCCGACTCGCCGACCAGGGCGAGGGTCTCGCCGGGCCGGACGTGCAGCGACACGCCGCGCACGGCGTGCACGTCTCCGGTCTCGGAGGAGAAGACCACGCCGAGGTCGTCCAGGTCGAGGATGGCGTCCGCCGCGGCTGCGGTGGAGTGTTCGGCGGTGGTCATCGGCGTCCCCTCACGTCGAAAGCGTCACGGAGCCCGTCGCCGATGGCGTTGAACGCGCACACGACGAGGATGACGGCCAGGCCCGGCGGAAGGATCAGCCACCAGCGGCCGGAGTACGTGGCGGTCAGGCCCGCGGAGAGCATGCCGCCCCAGTCGGTCTTCGGCGGCTGGAGGCCGAGCCCGAGGTAGGACACGTATGCCACGAGCAGGATCGCGTCGGCGACCTGGAAGGTGGCCGCCACCACGATCGTGGACACGGAGTTCGGCAGGATGTGCCGCCCGACGGCCCGGGTGTGGGTGCCGCCGATGGCGCGCAGGGTGTGCACGTAGTCGCGGTTCTTCAAGGTGAGGGTCTCGGCGCGGACCAGGCGGGAGGGGACCAGCCAGGAGACCAGGCCGAGGATCACGATCAGCCCGAGGACCCCCGGGGTGGAGATGGCCGAGACCACCAGGAGGATGAACAGCGCGGGGATCGCGATGCCGGCGTCGACGACCCGCATCATGGCGGCGTCGACCCAACCGCCGGCGTACCCGGCGGCCGCGCCCCACAGGGTGCCGATCACGGTGGCCAGGACGCCCGCGGCCAGTCCCACGACGAGGGAGACCTTGCCGCCGTACATGAGCCGGCCGAGTTCGTCGTGGCCGACCGCGTCCGTGCCCAGCAGGTGACCGCCGCTCGGTGCGAGGTTCACCTGGGTGAGCGTGGTGTGGATCTGGTCGGTGGAGTACAGCAGCGGGCCGACGAAGCAGAACAGGAAGAACAGCACGACCACGGCGAGACCGACCACGGCCAGCCGGTTGCGGACGAACCGGCGTACGGCCAGGCGCAGTCCGCCGGCGGCGACCGGGGCGATCGGCTCGGCCGAGGGCCCGTCGCCGGGCAGTCGGCCCGGCTGGAGTACGGCGCTCATGCGCGGCCCTCCTTCACTCGGGGATCGATGATCCGCTGGACGATGTCGGCGAGGAGGGTGCCCACGACGGTGGCGACGGCGATCACCAGCACGCAGCCGAGCAGCACCGGGTAGTCCGACGACTGCGCGGCGGTCCAGAACAGCAGCCCCATGCCGGGGTAGTTGAACAGCTGCTCGACGACGAGGGCACCGCCGAAGAGCACCGGCACGTAGTAGCCGAGCATCGCCACGACCGGGGTGAGGGAGTTGCGGAACACGTGGCGCCGCAGGATCGCGCCTCGCCGCGAGCCGCCGGCTCGGGCGGTCCTGACGTAGTCCTCGGAGAGGTTCTCCAGCGTGGCCGCTCGCATGTACCGGCTGAAGACCGCGACGACGGAGGCGGCGCCGGCCACCACCGGCAGGACCAGTCCGGACGGATCGGCGAAGACCTGCGCGAGGGAGTCGCCCTGCGGGGCCTGCGCGGGGAACCAGGGCAGGATGTGGCTGAAGACCAGCACCAGGATCAGGCCGAGGAAGTACACGGGCGTGGAGTAGGCGACGAAGCTCAGCGTCGTGATGACGTAGTCGACCGGCTTGTTGCGCCGGACGGCCTGCCACATGCCCAGCGGCACCGCCAGCAGGAGCCCGACGAGCGCGGACAGCACCGTGAGGACCAGCGTCTTGGGCAGGCGCTGCACGATGAGCTGGGAGACCGGCTCGTTGAGCGTGTAGGAGGTGCCGAGGTCCCCGTGCAGCAGGCGCCCGAGGTAGGCGCCGTACTGCACGGGCAACGGCTGGTCGAGGTGCTGGGCGTGGTCGAACTGCGCGATCTGCTGGGGGGTGGCCTGCGGGCCGAGGATCCCGCGCGCGGGACCCCCGGGCAGGGCGTGCAGCAGGCAGAACGTCGCCACTGTCACGATGAGGATCACCGCGAGGGCCTGGAGGATGCGTCTGGCCAGGTACAGGTAAGTGTTCATCGACTTCCGAACGGTTGGATCAGTGCCGTCGAGGGACCCGGAGGGGGCTCACTTGCCGGTCCACTGCCACTGGGCGGGGTGGAAGTCGGCCAGCGAGTCCTGGGCGAAGCCGCCGAGGCCGTTCTTGATGACCGAGATCTGGTAGTCGGGCTCGGGCAGCCAGATCACCGGCAGATCCTTGGCCAGGGCCGCGCTGTACTGCTGGACGGCGGTGTTGGACGTCGAGGTGGTCGACTCCGCGATCAGCTTGTCCACCTGCGGGTTGGAGTAACTGCCGAAGTTCGACCCGGCCTTGGTCTGGAAGAGCGAGTCACCGGTCGGGAACGCCGGGAAGTACCAGCTGCCGGCGGTGCCGAAGAAGGACAGCTGCCACTTGCAGGACGCCTGGTCGGAGGTGCACTGCGGGGTCTGGGAGAGCACCGAGTTGACCGGCGCGGTCTTGATCGAGAAGCCGATGCCGGTCTTGGCGAGCGACGACTGGATGGCACTCATCATGTTGTCGGTGACGGTGGACCCGGACTGGGAGAGCACCTGCATGCGGAACTTGGTGCCCTTGGCGACACCCGCGCCGCACTGGGCGACGGAAGTGCCGGGCTGCACGCAGGTCATCGTTCCGCCCTGGTCGGCCCAGCCGTGCGCGGTCAGCAGCGCCTTGGCCTTGGCGGTGGAGAACGGGTACGGGTTGTCCTTCTGCGCGGGCGAGACGAAGTCGGAGGACTGTGCCTGCGGGATCGGACCGTAGCCGGGGACGGCGGTGCCGTTGAAGATGACCTTGGCCAGGCTGTCCTGGTCGATGGACTCCTGCACGGCCTGCCGCGCGTACAGCTGCTTGAAGACCGCCCCCATCGCGGGGTTCTCGAAGTTGTAGGGCATGTACGTGATCGCCCAGCCGGTCCACGGCTTGACGTTGTAGCCCTGGCCGGTGAAGGACGCCTTCTGGTCCAGGTCGGTGGCGTTGATGTAGCCGTAGTCGACCTGCCCGGAGCGCAGTGCGTTCTCCTCGGCGTCCGTGGTGGTGAACGGCAGCAGGTTCACCGTCGGGATGTGGGCCTTCTCGCCGCCGTCGTACTTCTTGTTCGCGGCGAGCACGACCTTGCCCGCGGTGGAAAACGAGTGCACCGTGTACGGCCCGCTGACGGTCTTCCACAGCGGGTCCGAGGCGTACTTGGAGATGTTCTTCGCCGCCGAGTTGAGGAACGTCCACACCTGCTTGGCGCCGGCCGGGGTCTTGTCGGCGTCACTGACCGCGGCGGAGGCGGAGGTGCGGTCCCACACGTGCTGCGGCAGCGGCGTGATCTGGCTCAGCTCGTTCGCGAGCATCCACTGGTCGTTGTAGGACCGGTCGAACGTCAGGGTGAACCGGTGGTCGTCCAGGACCTTCAGGGCGGTCCAGTTGTCTGGCGCCTTTCCGGCGCTGTAGCCGGCCCACTGCGTCTTGTTCGCCTTGATGACGTTGAACCAGAACTGGACGTCACGGGAGGTGATCGGCTTGCCGTCGCTCCAGTGCCGGGCGCCGAGTGTCACGGTGACGCTCTTGCCGTCCGGGGCGAAGTCCGCGGCGCTGGCTATCGACGCCTTCTTGTTCCAGTTGATTGCTCCGGTGGAGCCGTCGTAGGCGACCAGTGGCTCCCACAGGGAAGCGGCGATGGAGACGTTGTTGGTGTTGAGGTGAGCCGGAGTGCCGATCGGCAGGACCCAGTTCGGGGTGAAGTTCGCGGGCAGCGCGTAGTTGATGGAACCGGACGACGCGGACGACGAGCCGTTCGCTCCGTTGCAGCCTGCGAGCAGCGAGCCCACTGCGAGCGCGGCGCCCGCAACGAGCGCCCAGCGGCGGCGTTCCGCCGTGCGGACAAGGAACATGATTCTCCTCAGATGGACGGCCGCTGGGACCGGATATACCGGAAACGTCTGGGACCGGTGGGTGCGGAACAGTCAACGGCCTCTCCGGGCGAAAAAACAAACCCCCGCCGATAACAAGTATGTTTCTGCTGTTTCGAAAAAAGGTCGTCCGGCTCGGCCGAAGACGCCCGCTTTCCCGGTACTTACGGGGGATTCCGACCTCCCCCGGAGATTCTCGATGTGGCGGGCGCCACTTCCTCGCACGGCGATCCGGGCGTACTGTCATCGCCGTCCAGCCCCCATTCCGGAAGTAAGTTTCACCATGCCCGAAGTAAGTCCCCCCCACAGGAACGGGGCCCCAGGCACGCCGTCGCTGGCCGAGCGTGTGCTGGAACTCATCGCCTCCGGGCAGGGGACCTCCCGTGCTGAACTCGCGGAACGCCTGGGTGCTTCGCCGTCGACGATCTCGCTGACCGTCGGTCAGCTGGTCAGCCGCGGACTGGTCGCCGAGCAGGGCACCCGCGCGTCCACCGGCGGCCGGCCGCGCAAGATCCTGCGGATCGGAGCCACCGACGAGTTCGCGGTCGCCGCCGACCTCGGTGGTCTGCACGCCCGCATCGGCGTGGTGCTGCCCGGCGGCGAGCTGACGGACGTCTCGACGGTGCCTTTCACCATCGCCGACGGTCCCGAGGTCGCGTTGCCCGAACTGGCCGGGACCCTGGAGGCGCTGGCCGGGCGGCACGGGCGAGAACGGCTGCGCGGCGTCGGGTTCTCACTGCCCGGCCCGGTGGACGTCGAGTCGGGGGCCGTCACGCTGCCCTCACGGATGCCCGGCTGGAACAGGTTCCCGGTCGCGGACTGGCTGCAGGAGCGGTTCGGCGTGCCGGCCGCGGTGGAGAACGACGCCAACTGCATGGCGGTCGGCGAGCACGCCGTCCAGCCCGTGGAGCGGCGGCAGTCGATCATGGTGAAAATCGGCTCCGCGATCGGTACCGGCATCATCGCCGACGGGAAGCTCTACCGGGGCGCCACCGGCGCGGCGGGCGACATCACCCACGTCCGGATCGACGCGGCCGGGGACACCCCCTGCTCGTGCGGGAACACCGGCTGCCTGGAAACCGTCGCCTCCGGTGCGGCGCTGGTCCGCATCCTGCGCGGGCGCGGGGCGCAGGTGGAGTCCCTGGCGGACGTGGTGCGGCTGGCGTCCGACTCCGACCCGCAGGCCACCCGGGCAGTGCGCCAGGCCGGCAGCTACCTGGGCACCGTCCTCGCCGCGAACGTGAACTTCTTCAATCCCGACGCGGTGTACCTCGGCGGCATCCTGTCCACGCTGGAACCCTTCGTCGCCGCGGTCCGCAGCCGCCTGTACGAGGGCTGCCACCCCCTGGTCACCGAGCACCTGACCATCGCCCGGGCCAGCCTCGGCGCGGACGCCGGGCTGTTCGGCGCCGGCCTGTTCGCACTGCAACGCGCCATGGTGCAGGCGCTGCACGACGCGACCGAGACCCACGCGGGGGCCGCCGTCCTGCAGTCCCTGGGACGTCCGCGCGGCCCGGCCCCCGTCCACGACTGAACGATCACCGCGGGCGCCGTGCGGCCCCGTTCCTCGACATCCTTCCCCCCGACCACCGCTGGAGCAGCCCATGCCGCATCCCCGTACCGCCGTAGCCCGCCCGGTCATCGCCATCGCCGGGATCGGCATCGAGTCCTCGACGTTCTCCCCGGCCCGCACCCAGGCTCCGGCCTTCCATCCGTCGCGCGGGGAGGAGGTGCTGGAGCGCTATCCCTTCCTTGCCCGGCACCAACCGCTGCGAGAGGCGGCCGACTGGCACGGCGCGCTGGTCGGGAAGTCCCTGCCGGGCGGCACCGTCACCGCGGCCGCCTTCACCGAACTGTCCGACGAGCTCATCGCCCGGCTCGCGGACCTGCCGCCGCTGGACGGCCTCTGGTACGACATCCACGGTGCGATGACCGTCGAGGGTGTCGACGACGCGGAGGCGGTGCTGCTGGACCGCATCCGCGCGACGGTCGGGCCGGAGGTCATCGTGTCCACCTCGATGGACCTGCACGGCAACGTCTCCCGCGAACTGGCCCACCGCAGCGACCTGATCACGTGCTACCGGATGGCACCGCACGAGGATCACATGGAGACCAAGGAGCGCGCGGTCCGCAACCTGGTGGACCTGCTGGTGACGGGCGCGCCCAAGCCGTTCAAGGCGTGGGTGCCGGTGCCGGTGCTGCTGGCCGGCGAGCAGACCTCGACGCGGATCGAGCCGGCCAGGAGCGTCTACTCGGCGGTCGGCGAGGTGGAGGCGCTCGACGGCGTCACCGACGCGGCGATCTGGGTCGGCTACGCGTGGGCCGACGAGCCGCGCAACCGCGCGGTCGTTGTGGTCACCGGTCCGTCCCGGGACGCCGTCACCGCGGGCGCGGAGCAACTGGCCCGCGGGTTCTGGGACAGGCGGCGGGAGTTCGGGTTCGTCGCGCCGACCGGAACCCTGGACGAGTGCCTGGACGAGGCGCTGGCCTCGCCGGCGCGCCCGTACTTCGTCAGCGACACCGGCGACAACCCCACGGCGGGCGGGGCCGGAGACGTGACGTGGGGGCTGGCCCGGGTGCTGGCCCGCCCGGAGTTCCGTGACGCCGACGGGCCGACGGTCCTGTACGCTTCCGTGCCCGGCCCCGCGGCGGTGGCGCAGGCACGGCGGGCAGGAGTCGGCGCGACCGTGACGGTGACGGCAGGCGCCGAGGTCGACGACCGGCACGAGGGACCGCTGACGATGACGGGCGTCGTGCACGCGGTACGGGACGGCGACCGGGACGCCGAGACCGAGGTGGTGCTGCGGGTCGGCAGCGTGTTCGTGATCCTCACGGCACTGCGCAAGCCGTACCACCACGAGCACGACTTCACCGACCTGGCGCTCGACCCGCGCGGCGCGGACATCGTCATCGTCAAGATCGGCTACCTCGAACCCGAGCTGTTCGCGATGGCCGCGGACTGGAAGATGGCGCTCACCCCTGGCGGCGTCGACCAGGACCTGGTGCGGCTGGGCCATCACCGCATCCGCCGTCCGATGTTCCCCTTCGACCCGGACATGGCCGCGCCCGACCTCACCGCCCGCCTGATCGCGCCCTCCGACGAGCCGCTGACCGGGGACGACGAGTGAGGCCCGCACGCCGGTTGCTGCTGGAGATCGCCGTCGCCGGCGCTGCCGGTGCCCGGATCGCCTGCGAGGCGGGGGCGGACCGGGTGGAGCTGTGCTCGGCCCTGGAACTGGGCGGAGTGACCCCGTCGGGTGCGCTGGTCGAGGCGGCGTGCGCGGTCGGCCCGCCGGTGCACGTCCTGGTCCGCTGCCGCCCGGGGGACTTCGTGTACGACGCGGAGGAGGTGGCGCTCATGGCAGCCGAGGTGCGCGAGGCGGTGGCGGCGGGCGCCGCGGGGGTGGTGATCGGCGCGTTGACGGCGGGCGGCACGCTGGACGCCGAGGCGATGCGAAGGCTGATGGATGCGGCAGCTGAGGCCGGGAGCGCCATGGGGCGCCCGGTCGAGGTGACGGTGCACCGGGCGATCGACCAGGCGGCCGATCCGGTGGCCACCGCGGTGCGAGCGGCAGCGATGGGAGTGACCCGCATCCTGACATCGGGTGGTGCCGCGACCGCGCCGGCCGGTGCCGGGACGATCGCCGAGATCGCCGCGGCTGTTCCCGGCGTCGAGGTGATGGCCGGTGCGGGCATCCGGCCCGGCGACGTGGCGCGGCTGGCTGAAACCGGCGCCGCGGCGGTGCACTTGTCGGCGAAGCGGGCTGCGCCCGCTCGGCGTGGCGGGACGTGGGTGCCGATGGGTTCGGTGAGCGCCTCGGCCGACGTGGACACCCACTTCGTCACCGACCCGGACGTCGTGGCGGCGGCACGGGCGGCGGTCGACACGGTCAACCGCTGAGCCCCGCCGCCATGACGTCCGGGTCGTGCGCCTCCCCAGACACAGCGCGGCACTTCCCCCTCGCGATCGCCGTATCGTGCGCCGCGGACCGGCAGGCCCGGGGAGGATCGACGAATGCCTGGGGCGTTGCCCGGCGCCGGGTGCACGAGGTGCTGGTGCACACCTACGACGCCCAACTCGCCGCAGGCGCCGTGCAGCCGATGCCGGCGGATGTCGCGATCGACGGCGTGGCGGAGTTCCTCGACACCTGCAACTCCACCCCGGCGGCCTGGCCGCACGCGGCCGCCACCATCCACTACCACGCCACCGAGGGCCGCTCCTGGCTCCTCGCCCTGGACGGAACCGGCGCCTGGCCCGCACCCCTCACTGACGACGCCGCGCCCGCGTCCGCTTCGGCCACGGGCACGGCCGAGCAGCTGCTCCTCTTCGTCTGGGGCCGCCTCACGCTGAGCGACCTGAAGATCGAGGGCGACCAGCACGTGTTCGAGCAGCTGATCGGCTGGGAGCCCGAGGAGTAGCCAGTCAATACCGCGAGTCGTGCCGGGCCGTCCACGGCGAGTGCATTGGCCAGGGCCGAGGGGATCTCCCCGCAGGCGATGGGGTTGACACTCCTCGGCCTGGAGCAGCGCGGCCTGGTGGAGCGCCGCCCCGACCCTGACCGCTGGCGCCGGTCGCTGGTCGCCGGTCGGGGCGCGATCTCCAAGCCGCCCAACGGGGCACCCTCCAGGGGATGTTCAGCTCAAGAGCCAACCGGCTTCAGGCGGGCTCGCCCGGCCCCGACACGGAAGCGCGGCGGAGAGGCCGGGCACTCAGGACACCACCAGGAGGAACCAGTGCCGTACCCGGAACCGCTCACCCCCGAGGAGAAGCTCGCCGACGCGAAGAAGCTGTTGAGCATCCCGCGTATCGTCGTGATCTGCGGCTCCACTCGCTTCATGACCGAGATGAACGAGGCCGATCTGCGGGAGACCAAAGCCGGAAAGATCGTCGTCAAACCGGGCTGTGACTTGAAGTCACCGCACGAACTCTGGTCCGATCCTGTCGACGCCGAGGCGCTGAAGGTTCGACTCGACGCTCTGCACCGGGCGAAGATCCGGCTCGCTGACGAGGTGCTGGTTGTCGGCGACTACATCGGAGACAGCACCCGAGCCGAAATCGCCTACGCCCGCTCGCTGGGCAAGCCCGTGCGGTTCACGCGCCCCGAAGTCGACCCTGACGCCTGACCGCCCGCTGCCACCTCGACAACCAGGGCCGGCAGCCCGCCGCCTGACCGTCTCGCGGTGGCTTCGGCCGCCGCCCACCCCACACCCTCCGCAGGCGTCCCCTTGGACTTGATCACTAGGGCGTGTGTGGAGTTGTGATCTCGTGGGGTCCCGGCCTGGGAGGGCCGGGCTCCTTGGGGTAGAACGGTAGGGTGTCTCGACCTCAACTTTCGGATGCCGAGTGGGAGTTCGTCTCCCCGTTTCTGCCGGTCGGTGAGTACGGTCCGTATCCGGAGAACCTGCGGGCGCACTTCGAGGGCGTCGTGTGGCGGTTTCGGAACGGGGCGAAATGGCGGGAGTTGCCCGAGCGGTTCGGGCACTGGTCCACCGTGTACGGCCGGTTTCGGCAGTGGCGGGATGCCGGGGTGTTCACTGCGGTGTTCCAGGGTGCGATCGCCGAGGCGGCGAGGCGGGGCCTGGTGGACTTGTCGCTGGTCAGCGTGGACTCGACCACGGCGAGGGCCCATCATGATGCCGCCGGGATGATCATGGAGCCCGGGACTCTGGACGCATTGGAGAAGGCCGCCGCTGAAAAAGGGGAGCCAGCGGGGAACAAGACGGGCAGATAGGTCTGGAGCGGGAGGAACGACGGCGCGTGAGGCGTCGCCGCAGAGTCCGGCTCGCCGCCGCTGACCTGGGGCGTTCCCGCGGCGGACTGACCACGAAGACGCACCTGTCCTGCGTTCCGCAGTGCCTGCCCCTCTCGCTCAAGATCACCGCAGGTCAGGCGGGAGACAGTCCGCAGTTCATCCCCGTCCTGGACAAGATCCGCGTCCCCGGCCCGGTCGGCCGACCCCGCACCCGGCCCGGCGCAGTCGCCGGCGACAAGGCGTACTCCTCCCGCAAGAACCGTGCTCACCTGCGCAAACGCGGGATCAAAGCGGTCATCCCCGAGAAGAAGGACCAGGCCGCCCACCGCAAGAAGCGCGGCTCACGTGGCGGACGGCCCGTCACCTACGACAAGGAGCTGTACAAGCTCCGCAACAGCGTCGAACGCACCATCAACAAGATCAAGGACTGGCGCGGCCTCGCCGTCCGCTACGACAAAAAGCCTGGAAGCTACCAGGCCGGACTCGAATTATGCGCCGGCCTGCTCTGGATCCGACACCTCGGATCACAGTCTTGATCACAACTCCATACAGACCCTAGGGGAGGAGTCGCACCGCGTCGGGCAGATCTCGCCTGACGCAGGCCTCCAGGGCTGCGCGGGCGGCTCGGGGCCGGGGGGTAGGCGGGCTGTCGAGTTGCTCGGCGAGATCACTGTCCCAGGTGGCCACCCGGTGCACCGCCGCCTCAAGGGCCTGGGCGTCCTCTTCGAGCAGGGCGGCCGCCAGCGCGAGTACGTCGGCGCGGTCGGTGCCCTGGGCAGCCGGGATATCGGCCAGACGGGGGAGTACGAGGGCCGCGGTCCGCCGGGGGCAAAAGGCGGCGAGGGCGAACGCGTCGTGGATGAGGAATTCCAGGATCGGGGGCGGGGCTTCGTCATCCGGTACATCCGCTTCGCGACGGCTACCGCCTCACGGATCTCCATTCCCGGGTCGCCAAAGTCCAGACCTCGCCACTCCGGCGCGCTCGGCAGCCGCGGTCGCCCATCCGGCATCGGGTCGGGGAGCGCCATGCGGGCGGCGGCGTCCTCGTGTACGAGTCCGCTGCCGGAGAAGGGCGGTATCCCGCTCGGCGAGTAGGAGAGGTGGGTAAACAGGGCCCCGCCCCGGCTCCGGGCCAGTGCTGCGAGCTCGCGCCTCTCGTGCTTGAGGAGGGGCCTCAGCCGCAGCGGATCATCTCCGGGCACCGGGTAGACGGCAAGCGAGGAGACTTCCCACGGGCTCCTGGTGCTTCGCGTACGGACCGCCACGTACCGGCATCCCGCATCCGAGCATCAACCGGAACCGTGGAAACCGGCGCCCACCCGGCACCACAGCCGGGGCTCAGGGCACGCAATCCGCGCCGGGGGGCCGCTACCGCGGCGACCGCGGCATGTAGCACTGCCTCCTCGACCCGGTCGCGCTGCTCGTAGAGCGCACGCACGAGCCTGGCACGGTGCTGCACGCAGTGAAGGGTGCCGCGGGGCGGCGCCGACAGCCACCGCTCGGCCTCGGCCACGGCCACCGCGATCCGGTGCTGGGCGCTGCTCCCGACCGGCGGGCCCGCCCGCCGGGACGTCACCTCCTACGCGGTGTGTCCGGGCCCTGTGGCGACCTGTTGCCGGTGGACCGTTTCACCCGCACCCGCACCCGCCGCGCCTGACCCGCCGGCGGGGGCCGGTCCTCCGGCTTGACTTCGAGCCCGCTCCAAGTCCTAGCGTCGGAGCGTTCGTCAGCCCTCAAGGTACCGCCCGGTCCGCCGGGCAGGAGGAGTATCCGCGCATGATCACCCGAACCACGCTCGGCTCGCCCGGTCTCACCGTCAGCGCGATGGGCCTGGGGTGCATGGGGATGAGCGAGAGCTACGGCGCCGCCGACTGGGACGGCGGCCTGGCCACCATCGACCGGGCCCTGGAGCTGGGCATCACGTTCCTGGACACCGCCGACGCCTACGGCACCGGACACAACGAGGTGCTGGTGGGCCGGGCCATCCACGGCCGCCGGGACCAGGTGCAGCTCGCCACCAAGTTCGGCATCGACCGCAGCGCCGGCGACCGGGCACGCCGCATCCGCGGTGCCCGGGACTATGTGCTGCGCGCCTGCGACGCCTCGCTGCTGCGGCTGGGCGTCGAGGTGATCGACCTGTACTACGCCCACCGCCCGCCCCAGGACGTGGAGATCGAGGAGACCGTCGGGGCGATGGCCGAGCTGGTCGAGGCGGGCAAGGTCCGCCATCTGGGCCTGTCCGAGGTCGACGGCGAGCTGCTGCGCCGGGCGCACGCGGTGCACCCGATCACCGCGGTGCAGAGCGAGTACTCGCTGTGGACCCGCGACGTCGAGGCGGTCACCCCGGTGATGGCCGAGCTGGGGGTCGGGCTGGTGCCGTACTCGCCGCTGGGGCGGGGGTTCCTGACCGGCGCCCTGGACCGCTCCACGCTGGGCGAGAAGGACTTCCGGCGCACCAACCCCCGCTTTGCCGGCGAGGCGGGCGAGGCCAACGAGAAGATCGCGGCGACCGTGGGCGCGGTGGCCGACCGGCTGGGTGCCACCCCGGCCCAGGTGGCGTTGGCCTGGGTGCACGCCCAGGCCGAGCGGCTCGGGGTGGCGGTGGCGACCATTCCGGGCACCCGCAGCCCGGCCCGGCTGGAGCAGAACGCGGCCGCGCTGGAGCTCACCCTGGACGCCGAGGCGCTGGCCGCGCTGGACCCGCTGAGCTACCAGGTGATGGGCGAGCGCTACACCCCCGCGCACACCGCTGAAGTCGCTCGGGGTTAGCCGGTGGGCTCGACGCGCACGACGTCCAGCCCGACGGCGTCGTTGACGTCGCGCCCACCGGTGACCTCGCCGGTCACGACCCGCCGGGGTCGGGCCGGCGGGGTCGGGCCGGCGGTGCCCCGTCCTGCTCGACGGCCAGGATCGCGCCCGGTTGCCGGAGCCCGGGGCGATCTCGCCGTTGTAGCCAGCTGAACGCTGACGCGGGTTGAGACGGCAGGGGACTGTCGGTTGCTGATGACAAGATCAACGGCATGGTTTTTCATACGTACTACTCCGCCGCGGCCTGTGGATGTGAGCGCGGTCTTTCCTGAGCTGGCTTCTCTGGCGCGGCCTGCGTTGCGGCTGCATCCGCGCCCAGGGTCGCCTCCGGTCAGGGACAGCTCGGTCGGCGGGCCGTTGCTGTGGCCGGCTGAGGAGCCATGGCCTCGCTGCGAGGACGCGCATCTGCATGTGGACACGGGATTCCGCCAGTCGCCGACCGAAGTTCGGCTCCAGAGACGCCTGCAATACCGGTGGCGCCCCGATGGCCCCGCTGCCACGCTGACGCCCGAGGAGGAGGCACTCAAAGAGCGCAATGCCGCGTGGCTCGCTGAACGCTCCGACGCCGGACCTCCCGGGCCCGCCGAATGCCCGGTGCCGATGCTGCCGGTGGCTCAGCTCTTCCTGCGTGACATACCGCTGATGCAGCCGCCCGGGCAGGCTGATCTGCTCCAGATTCTCTGGTGCCCGTACGAGCACGAACCGGACAACAAACCCTCGACCGCACTGTTCTGGCGATCGGCCGCAGAGGTCGGCGACATACTTGCCACACCACCGGAACCGTACGAGGCGGACTATCCGGGGTACGTGCCAGAGTCATGCGTGCTGGCACCAGAAAAGATCACTGAGTACCCCAACAGCCTGGACCTGAGCCCTTAGCTGCAGCTCAGGTTGAGGGTGAAGGGCAACGATGGCCGTCACGATGTCGGTGATCCGGGTTGGTGCTGCAGCAGTCTCCGCAGGAGGTGCCAGCCCTTCAGGGTGGCCACGGGCCGCTCACCAAGGAGCCCATGCCGGCTGCTACAACCACGCCTGGCCAACGCCTTCCTCGCCGCCGCCAACCGGCTGGTGGTCGGCCTGTCGGGTCCGGAGCACGTGAAGGCGCCGCGGTTCGACAAGGCGGTGCCCGGCTCATGGCTGGTCGACCTGTCCGGTATCGAGCTGGATCCGCGGCTGCCGAGCCCGTTCACGCCGCACGGTGCGCGTCCGCAGGGCCCGGCCTGGTACGCCACCCCGACCGTCGCGTACGCGGTTGAGCTGATCGGCCAGTTCGACCTGCCGGTGGAGATCCGTCCGATCGAGGCGTATCTGCGGTGGGAGGCGGGTCCGTACCTGGACCCCTGGTACAAGCACCTGGCGGAGGCGTACAAGGCGACGATGGCCGACCTCGGCGTCACCGCCGACCTGACGCCGCAGCAGTTCCTGGACGCGATGGCCGGCCACAAGGCCGGCGACCCGGGCATGGCGATGGTGCTGTCGGCGATCAAGTCGAAGGTCAAGGGCGGTATCGGCATGCTGCGCGAGCGGCCGCAGGGCGCGAAGTACCGGCCCGGCGAGCGGTGGCCGGCCCTGGAGCGCCCGACGTGGCGCCCGGGCATCCGGGCCGCGGTGATCTCGGCGGCCCGGGTCAACATGCACCGCAAGCTGCTCAAGACCGCGCTCGCCACGCACACCGGGCCCGCGCCGACCGGTGCCGTCATGTTCGGCCAGGACGCGCTGCTGCCGATCGCCCTGCTGTCGGACTGCGCGGTCTACCCGGCCGCCGGGCCCTCCCCGCTGGACATCCTGCCGTACGACGCGGCGGGCAAGCCGGCGCCGGGCACGTTCCGGCTCGGGGTCTCGCCGGGCATGGTCAAGCACGAAGGCAGCAGGGAGCTGTTCTGGGCGGTGGAGCTGATGGAGCAGCAGCACAACCCGGCCCGGCACATCAAGGGCGACGGCGCCGAGGACGACGGGGAGTAGGGGAAGTAGACCGTGGGCGAGATCGACGATGCCATCAGGCGCGCGGCCGCGAACACCGCGACCCGGCCGATCCCGAAGACCGCCGGCGCGCAGATGCGGTTCCTGCTCAAGGCGGAGAAGAGCTCCACCCGCGCGGTCGCCGGTCGCCTCGGGGGTCACCCAGCGCACCGTGGAGCGCTATGTGAAGGGGACTTTGCGCCGGCCGCGGCGGGACTTGGCGGCCCGGCTGGAGCGGCTCTTCGACGCCCAGGCCGCCGTTGCCACCGAGCAGCAAATTCAGCGCATCGCGGCGGCTCGACTTCTGAGAGGGCCGGGGACGGGCGTGGCCGAGGAAGCGGCTGTGACCGAGCACTCCAGTTGGCCAGTGAGCACGCGAGTTGGCGACTTGAGCCCTGCGTTCCGCGTAATTCAGCGGCCTGGAGTCGCGGATCTGGGGTGTGACCTGCGCGGACATGGGGGAGGGTGCCTGAGAGGCGTTTCTCCAGGCGTTGGTGTTCGTGCTGTGTTCGTGCTGGGCAGCGGGTTGTGGGTTGGAGGGCGACGGTCTGCTTCGGTGCGGGGATGGTGAGCTTGGCAAGGAGGTGGGGGTGAGGTTTGGTAGGGGTGGTGGTCTGGCGGAACGGGCCGGTGGGGCCGGTGATGGTGCCGGTGGTGGACGGGCCGCAGGTCGATGATCTGCTTCATGTCCCGCCGGCTCCGCTCGACTTCGAGGAGTTGTTTGTGGCCGAGCGCGATCCAGCGGCAGGCGTGGGACCGCACCGCATCTGCCGGAACTTCGACGACCTGTGCGTCACCGATGGCGAGAGAACGCCGCGCAGCACGGGCCGTACGCCGGGAAATGCAAACAGCATCAACAACCGTGCCGCACCGGTACTTTTCTCAACTCGCCGAATCAAATGCTCGGTCGCACCGGCACGGGAGCTGCCGGGACGGTGCGCTCTACTTGCCCGAAGACTCTTGACTTCCTCGTTCGGCTCCGGCAGGTTGCACTCGGCAACGACACATCACCGCGCACAGGAGGATGACATGAACCTGGCAACGGAAGAACAGCCCGCACCTGCTACCGAACCCCTCGACCTCGTCCTGGGGGACCTGGAGACCGTGGTCCCCGAGCACGAGACCGCGGCGGCCAGCACCTGCGCCGTCCGCCTGTACTGCTTCTGACGCCGAGGTGGCGTCCGCACCGGATCGGCCGAACCCGATCGGGCAAATGACCGCTCCCGCGGACACCGCGCCGGCATCCGCCCGGTCTCCCTCTGCGAGCGCGTGGCTCGTTGACGCGGTCGCCCGGGGGGAGGCCGGGCGGGCCCTGCCCCCGGTGGTCCGGGACGGGCCCGAGGGCACGGCCGTCGTCGTTCGCTGGTTGAGCGGGGCGGCGGACGCCCGGCAGGTCGCAGACCTGCTCGCCCGTCCCCGCTTCCGCCCGCTGGCCGAGGCCCTCGCGGCGCTGGCGCGGTGGTGTGCCGAGCCCGCCGGGCAGTCCGATGCGGTGCTCGCGCCCGGCGTGCTCGCGGCGTCGAACACCGGGCTGTTCGGGCCGCTCGTCCTGGAGGGCATGACCGCCTGCGCTCTGCGGACGGCGGACGAGGCGCGGCGGCTGCTGGCCCTGCGGAACGCGCAGTGGCAGGCCGCCCTTACCCTCTTCCTGGCGCGGCTGCACCGTGACATGTCCTGCACCGGATGGCCCGCAGAGCCGCGCTTCCGGGGCGCTGTCACCTCGTTGTGGGCGCACGGCGACGAGACCCACAACGGCGGCCACCGAGTGCTGCGGGTGGGCTTCGCGGGTGGCGGCGCTGTCGCCTACAAACCGCGTCCGGCGTCCGGCGAGGCGCTCTTCCTCGCCGGAGGAGACGCCGACGCATCGCTCTTTGCGCTCCTGAACAGTCTCCCGGCCGCGTCGGGCGAGGTGTGGCTGCCCACCCTGCGCTGCTGGCGCGGCACCGGCGCGGACCGGGCCGCGTACTGCTGGCAGGAATGGGTCGACCCGCCCCCGGACCCCGGGGTGCTGCGCCGGTCGGGCCGCTGGAAGCTGACCGGGACCGTCCTCGACTGCGCCGCGGCGCCCGCTTTCTGGCACCGCGCCGGAGCCCTGGCAGCGGCCGCGGCGGCGTTCGGGATGTCGGACCTGATCGGGGAGAATGTCCTCGTCGGTGCCCTGCCGGCACATCCCGGCCCGGCGCTCTATCCCGTTGACCTGGAGGTCTTCCTCACCGGCCTGACCGGGCTGTACGACACGGGGCTGGTCCACGACCCGGAGGCCGGCGGCACCCACCACGTCGGCCTGGAGCGCACCGCCCGGTGGTGCGCACCCGACGGCCCCGTGCTGCACTGGCGCGAGCGGGTGGACGGCGGCCTCGCCCTGGAACGGCGCTCCCGCCCGCTGGCCCGCACCGCCACCCGCTCGGTGGTGGGGGACACGCGGGGCCGCACCGGCTACGGCCCGTACCTGCCCGCGATGCTGCGCGGGATGTTCGACGCCTGGACACTGATGTGCCGCTCCCGGGAGCGGCTGGCCGGGTTCCTCGCGGAGCGGCTGCCCGACCACTTCGTGCGGGTCGTCGCCCGCGACAGCGCGGAGTACGACCTCCACCGCGACGTGCCCGCCGGCTCGCCGGACTTCGCTGCGGCCGAGCGCGAGCAGATGGCCCGCGGCGACGTGCCCTACTTCTTCCGCTCCGCCGCGGGCGGCGAACTGCTCGTGGTCCGGCCGCCGGACGACGCGCACGGGACCTTCCGGCCCGCGGATGCGGGGCCGTGCGCGCAGCCCTGGTGGCCGCCCGCGCCGGACGTCTGCGCTGGGGTGGGGCTGACGCTCGCCGGGCTGGGCCCGGCGCTGCGTGACGCGGTGCGGTATGTCCACGGCGACGGCCCGCACGACGTCCACGACCGGGCCGCCGGCGTACGGCTGCGGCTGCGCGGCCCACGGCACGGCCAGGTGTGCTTCGACTGGCCGCAGACCGGCCGCCGG
Source organism: Streptomyces sp. NBC_00448 (assembly GCF_036014115.1). NCBI lineage: Bacteria > Bacillati > Actinomycetota > Actinomycetes > Kitasatosporales > Streptomycetaceae > Streptomyces > Streptomyces sp. NBC_00448. Next base: position 89,967 of record NZ_CP107913.1, on the reverse strand, counting down.
ATCACCTTCACCTGGGACGCGGCACGGATACGGCTGCGCGTCGACGCGCTCGCAGACCCATGGCCGCCGGGCCCGCCCGAGCCCGCCGAGGAGGTACGGACCTGGCTGCTGGCGCTGGAGCGCGTGGACGCGCCGCTGCGCGAGCGGTGGGCTGCCACCCGCATGCAGGATGCGTCCCTGGGACGCCGTCTCGACCGTCTGACCCGGGCCGGCATGCGCCGCCTGCACGCGGCCGTCGCCGAACGGGGCTGGCCGGACACCGCCGCCGTCGGCCCGCGGGCGGCCGGCGCCGCCGCCCGGCTGCTCCAGCACGCCACCGGGGAGCTGGACTTCCGCAAGCAATGCCTGGAGCTGATGCGTGCCGCGGCCCGAAAGGGCGGTGCGCCGTGGGAGGAAGTGGCGCGCCTGACGGACGCGCTGCGCCTCGCGGAGGGCCTGCCGCAGGTGTACGGCACCAAGTTTGCCGACGTCGGCGGCGTGCTGGAGCCCTGCGCCATCGAGGATGCGGACGGCGTCGACGACCGCCGCGCGGCACTCGGTCTTGAGTCTCTGCACGCGTACACCGAACGGGTCCGGACGCGCTTCGGCATGGGCCCGCAACCGGAAAAAGGGGGGTCATGAACACGTCCACCGACTCCGCGCATCAGGCCGGTGAGTCCGGTGAGTCCGAGGATGGCAGGGAGGGCAGTGAGGCCAGGGCCGCCGGTCCTGCCGGTGACGCCGGTACGCCCCGCACCGCCGAGCCGCCCGGTCACGGCGCGCCCGCCGCTCCCGACTGGGCCGCCTTTGTCGAGCGCTACTGGGAGCGCGAGCCGGTGGTGCTTCCGGCGGGGGTGAGGGCGGAGGCGGCGGGGTGGTTCCGGCTCGCTGTCACGGCGAGCGCGCCCTTTCGTTCCGGGACGCGGCTGGGCGCCGTCCCGGACGTGCGGTTCGACACCACCGAGGGGCTCCTGCGCAGCCCCGGCCCACTGCTCCCGGACGCGCACGACGGCGTCGTGGCCCGCTACCGGGAGCGGGTCCGCGGCGAGTTGGCCGGGTGCGGCTGGCAGCTGACGGTGACGCACCCCCTCGTACTGGACTTCGGTCTGTGGTCCTTGACGCGCGACCTCGTCTCCGGCCTGTGGGACTGTGCGGGCCGGCCGCCGCTGCCGCTGACGGTGGAGCTGACCGTGGGCGACGGGTACCGGCGGCCGGCCCGCTCCGGCTCGCCGGCAGTCCTCACCTGGGTCCTCGACGGCGCGCTCGCGCTACGCCCGGCGGGCACCGGGCCCGGGCGGCGGGTCCTGCGGGCGGAGCCGGGCGAGCTGGTGTACCGGCCGGCGGGAGCGCCGTACACCGAGCACAGCACCGGGGGCTGCCTGGCGGTGAGCCTCGTCCTGCCGGACGTGGAAGCCGCCGCGGCCGCGAGCGTGGAAGGGGTGCTGACGGCCCTGGCCCAGCGGGAGCCGGAGTTCGGCGGGCGCACCCCGTACCTCCACTTCCCTGCGCCTGCCGGCGCCGACGGCCGCGTGCCGGACGCGGAGCTCGTACGCGAGGGCGCCACCGCGCTGCTGCGCGTCCTCGGCGGGCCCGGTCCGGAGCGGGCCCTGCGCCGCCGGTGGGCGGCGTGCCGTTCGGCGGCCGGCCTGGAGCCCGTACCGCCGCCGCGCCCGGCCGTGTACTTCGGCGACGGCTGGCAGGTGCGGCCGACTGCGGAGATCGAGGTCGTACCGGACGGCGAGGGCGGCGCGCTGTGGGCGGTGAACGGGCACGTCCTGCCGATCGCCGGTGCGGCCGGCGACCGTCTCCACGCGGAACTGACGGCACGTCGGGGCGGGACGCTGACGGTCGAGGGCCTGGGCAGCGCGGCCGGGCTGCCGGGCGACAGCGCGGCACTGCGCTCGCTGCTGGGGACACTCCACCGGATGCGGGCGGTCGACCTGACCGAGGGGGGAGGGGCACGATGACCGGGTCCACGCAGACGGGCTACGGCGTGGAGGAGGGCCTCGACTGGGAACGCTTCGCCGCCGAGTCCTGGGACCGGCGGCCGGTGCTGGTGCGGGGCGCCGGGGAGCCGTTCGCCGAGCACGAGGTGTTCGCCGCCGCGGTGGCGGTGAGTACCCGCCGTGGCCCGGACGCGATGCCCGCGTTCACGCAGTTCACCGTGGACCGTGACCAGCTCGCGGAGCCGGCCGGCCTCCTCCCCGAGGCTGCCGACGGCTCGTTCGAAGGGTACGAGCGGCGGATGCGCGAGGCCCTGCACGGCCGGCGCTACGCGCTCGTGGCCCAGCGCTTCCACGAGCTGCACCCACCCCAGTGGGCACGCGAGCGGGATTTTTACGCGGGGCTGTGGGAGCGGGTCGGCCAGCCGGTGCAGGGGGCCATCACGGCGCTCTTCCACGGCAGTTACGAGCACAGCCCGGCGGGCGTCCACCGCGACCGGTACGCGACGTTCATGTTCGTGCTGCGCGGGCGCAAGCGGATGCGCTTGTGGGCGGAGTGTCCGTGGTCGCGGTCCGTGACGACGATGCTCGATTACGGTGCCTATCTCGGTAGCTCGTTCGTGGTGGAGGTGGGGCCGGGTGACCTGCTGTATTGGCCCTCGCGCTTCTACCACGTGGGGGAGAACTGCGGCGATGGTGGCGCTGCGACGAGCGTCAATGTCGGCGTTCCGTGTGAGGGCCGGCTGGCTGCGGCCGAGCTCCCGCAGTTGTGGGGGGAGTCCTCCTGGCCGGTGCCCGGCCCGCGTCCGGCCGTGGAGCAGGACGGTCCTGCGGGCGGGCTGACGTCCGTGCCGGAGAGGCAGCTGGCCCGGGTGCGGGGGGCTGTGGCGCCGGAGCGGCTCGCCGTGCGCATCACCGAGCGATCGCTGAGTCACTGGACGGTCGGTGGCTTTCCGTCCGCGCCGCCGCCCGCCGCGCGGGCCCCCCTACCCGACGGCGCCGCCGCCCGCGCCACCACTCGGGTGCTGTGGGCGCAGGGCGGCGGCCGGTGTCTGGTGGCGGCCAACGGCCACGTCACGGCGACCGACCTCCCGCCGGCGCAGCTGTCCGCACTGGTGACGGCGCTCAACGCGGGCCGCCCGGTGCCCGTGGGCGACCTTCCGGAGCCCGCCCGCGCCCTGTTGTCGGTCCTGGTGTCCTTCCACGCGGTCGAGGTCGACGGCTCCTGCTCGGCGTGGTGCCGGCGGTAGTAGGTGGAGGGGCGACGGGCGGTTCCCGAAGGGCAGGCTCGACTCCCGGTTCGGGTGCCCGTGGAGGGCCCCCGTCGCCTGGGCCGGGTCGGGGCGGGTCGGGCTGGGCTGTCAAGGAAGCGGACGCTGTCCGCAGGGCCTCGTTCGCCTGCTTGAGCTGGGTGTTGTCCACTGGGCGATGACTTCAAGGTCATGGCTTGCGGACTCACCGGCATGAGTACTCCCACCTGGGCGTGAGCTGCAGGCGGTGACCGTGTGGACATCGAATCTCTGCTTGACGTGCTCGGTATCCAGGAAGACGCGGCCTGGGTCCTGACCGACGGCCTGCGCATTCAGAGTGCTGAGCTCCAAGGCCGATTGCAGCACGCTGAAGCCGGTCTGGGATGCCTTGCTGTCACCTGGAAGATCGTCGTCGTTCGCGCCGAGGGGTTCCTGGCCCTTCCGGTCTCAGGTGACCTGCTCGAACACCTGGGCTGTCCCCGATTTCTGGCTGTTTTCCATGAGGTGGCCGGCCTTTTGTGGGCCTGCGGCGTTTGCGGGGTCCTTGGCCATGAAGCGTTGCTCGGGAACGTCGGAGGCGTCGTTTCGAGCTGGAATGTTTCGTCGAGTGCGGTGTCGTCATCGAGATCGCTGTGTTGTGGGCCTGGCAGGCTTACGCGAGTGCGGTGAACAGGTCGGGGATCAGTACCGCGTTGGGGTGGCTCAACGGGATCGTGAGGAGGGGGTTGTCGGTACCGGCGCGGTGAATGACGACCATGCCGTTGGATATTTGCACCTGGCTGAGCGCACTCCAGGGGACCAGTGCGATGCGCGGTTTGGTGCATGCGATGCCCTCGCGGCTGACGTGGACGCTGCCGCCCGTTTGGACCGTCTGGCCTTGTCGCACCCGGGTGATCAGTTCGTCCAGCAGCCGCGGTAGCAGGAGTTGCTCGGCCCACTCCATCAGGTGCAGCCACTGGGGCGGCTGCTGCGCCTGGCGGCCGTACGTCAAGAACGGTACCCGGATGTGGGGTCCGCCGGAGTACGGGTAGCGGCCTACTTGGAAGTGCCACTCGTTGCGGTAGGTGGTGGGGTACATGAAGCGCTTCTCGGCGATCCGGTTCGCCGAGAAGCAGACGTACTCCACCTCGTGGAGTCTGATCGACTTTCTGCCGAAGCTGATGGCCATCGCGTCGGCGAACAGGTGTGACGAGCCGATCTTGGTGTCGAGGACGGGGACTGCGGGAGCCGGCGGAGGCGGGGCGGGGGTCCAGGGGCGTTCGGGGCGTGGCCCTTGGGGCTGGGGTGGTTCGGGGCGCCGGGTGTCGATCTTGCGTGCCGGCGCAGGGGGTGGCGGGGTAGTCGTCCGGGTGGCGGGCGCCGGCGCTGCGGTGCGTGCCGTAGCGGGTGCGGAGGCGGGCGGGGTGCCTCCCGCGACATACGCCGCGAGCCAGGACGGGGCGTGGGGGCGGGGGTATGCGGCAAGGTCGTCACGGTAGTTCGCAGGGCTCAGTAGTTCCTCGTGGGGGAGGGTCCGGTCACCGTAGTCGTACTCCGTTGCGATCTGGGCGTTCATGCCGGTGGTGTGGGTGAGCGCGAGTTGCAGCCGGAGCCAGGGGCCGGCCGGCATGCTCGCGGCGAGATGCCGCTGGCGGCGGACGAGCAGTGCCAGCGTCTCGGGTACCGGGACGTCGAAGGACCGTTCCCCCGTCCAGAACCGCAGGTGCGCGACCTCGGCGGAGACGGTGAAGGAGAAGACGGCGCGGAACCGGTCCCATGCCGGGAGACCAGGCGGACCCAACAGAGCCAGCTGCTGGGCCAGCGGTCCGAGCAGGCCCTGGGACCGTGCCGCGATCACCTCGGCGTCGAACGTGCCGAGCGGGCGCCGGACGTACGCCTCCTGTGCGGTGAACAACTCCTCGGCCTGGCGCGGGGGAACGGAACTCGATATCTCCTTGACCCGCCCGGTGTCGCCGACCAGGAACACCGAACGCCCCACCGGCATGTCCAGGAACGCCGTCGGATCACTGTCGTCGACGTCCACCGCGGCGTACACGCTCCAGCCACCGGTGAAGCGGTCCGCGGCCAGGTCCTGGGTGGGGTAGTCGAGGTGGCGCGCCCTGATCCGTTCGACGACCAGCGACACCGCGCGCGCCGCCATCCGCGGGCCCTGCGCGGCTGCGTCGTCCGAGCCCCCGAGGTGCACGGTGACCTCGAACCAGCGGCCCAACTCGCCAGCCGTCGCGGCGTCGACGTCGGCCGCGACCACCGTCCATGGCCCGTCCGCGGTCCTCCCGTAGAGGGTGACGGCGCCCCGCTCGTCGGTCACCGACACGTACCCCGACTGGTACCCGTCACCGAATGCGGCAACGTCCCTGAGGGGAGGCGTCTGAAACGTCACGCGTTCCTTGCCGCCCGCGCCCGCGGCGTCCGTCGTGGCCATCACGTAACGAGCCATCGCCTTGCTCCCGTCCTCACCCACCCGGGCCGCTCCCGCGCCCCCTCCACCTCAGGTGAAGAACCCTGCCACAGCAGCGCGGCGACGCACATACCCGTAGTGGCGGGGTCTGGGTCTGTGTCGCGGACGTGGAACTCGGTCGGATCTCTTCGGCGGGCTCCGGCGGTGAGCCGGCCGTCGAGGGTGATGTCGAAGGTTTGAAGCGCGGCGTTCGGGCGCCTGGCCCGGCGGGTGCGTCCAGTGCCGGTGGAGTCCAGGCTCATGACAGCTGCTGGGCCTGGGCGGCGGCGTTGCCGGGGTCGCTGTCGCAGACCGCGACACGCTTGGCGAAGTGGGAGTCGGCCGGCCCCGGCAGGTGGTCTTCCACGGCCTGGCGGCCGAGCCCGATGGCGGTTGCTCAGCGACGGCGTCCGGGCGGCTTCGGGGGCGGCCGGCCGGGCCGGGTATGCGGATCTTGTCCAGCACGTTCGGGAACTGAGGGCTGTCCCCGGCCTGTCCGGGGGTGAGGACGAACGACAGCGGCCGGCGGCGTCGACCGCGGCGTGGATCTTGCTGCTCGGTCCGCCTCTGGACCGGCTGAGCCCGGCGGCATCAGCCCTGGCTCTGCGGCGCCGTCGCGCTGCCGCCCGTTGTGAGTCCGGCGCGTTCGTGCCACCGGTGTCCGTGTCGGCTATCGGCGGATCACCCGCAGCACCGGCGCCGGCGGTTGCTGCGGAAGCAGAGGCCCCTTTTCCTCGGTCAGTGCCTGTTCCAGGGCGTCCAGGGTTTTCCCGGCCACTGTCAGACCTGCCGATTCGTGGTGTGGCCGCACGATCGTGGAGTCCACGCTGACCAACTCCAGGCCGGCCTGACCCCGCGTGGCCGCCTCGGCGATCGACGCGTCCGTCACGTCCTGGAACGCCCCGGCCTTGGCCCGGTTGCCGAACCGGGAGCAGAGCGTGGACCAGGGCCCGTACCGGTCGGGGACGTCACGCCGGCCACAGCCGGTGCGCAACCGCCACAGCGCCCCGTTGAACTGGTCCCGCACCCGCCGCGGCAACGGGCCGGTGGCCGCTGCCGGCAACAGCGGCTCGATCAAAGCCCGTTCGGGATCTCCGTCACGTCAAATCGCGCCACGCCCGAGTTGTACCGGCCGCCGCCATCGGGCCACCGGGCCACTGGGCCATCGGGCCAATGGGCCACCGGGCCTCACGAGGATCCGAACCTCGAACAGACCCTGGGAGCGCAGGGCCGTCAAGGAAGTGGTGTCAGAGCGGTCTCTGGCGAGTGAAGCCATGTGGCGGCGCTCCGGAGTCCTGTCGCTCGGGTCCGGGTCGGCGGGCCCTGCGGCGTCCCCGCCGACCGGAAGTTCGCCCGAAGTATCCGCATCTATGGCAGGTACCGGACAAGATTTGCTCAAATCTACGTGTCCGAAAGGGAGATGCTCTGAAGTCTGTGTTCAGGTTTGTTCGATCAATCGTTCTGTTCCCCGTTCGGGAGGCGTCAAGGTGGCACTGTTCACCCGCAAGAGACGATGGTTCACGATCTGTGTCCTCGCCGTATCCGGCACACTGATCGCCGTACCGGCGAGCGCGGTGCCCGGTGGCGAGCAACACCCCTTCGGCATACGTGCGACCGCCCAACTCGCCCAGGACCGGAAGGCGTCCGTCGGCAGTTTCACCGCAGACGTGGCAGGCGAGGACGGGAGCGACGATGACGGCAACGAGTCGGACGAGATCGCCGAGGGCGCGGACCAGTTCGCCGAGGCCCGTACCGCTCCCGGCGTGGTCTCCCCTGGTGCCTTCGGTGCGGCCTGGGACAGCTTGACCGCCCTGCACGGCACCGGCGGCACGTGGAAGAACATCACCGACCTGCCGTACGACTCCGACGATCCGCGCTACCGCGACATCGACTCGAACTCGAGCGGCGGCTCCGGCCTGGTGACCGGCCGGATGTCCGCCATGGCCGCCGACGACGACGGCTATGTCTACGCCGGGAGCGCGGGCGGCGGCGTCTGGCGCTCGGGTACCGGCGGCGGCCACTGGACGCCCGTCAGCGACCGTCTTCCGACCCAGGCCACCGGCAGCCTCGCCCTGGACGGCAAGGGACGCCTGTGGCTGGGCACCGGCGAGGCGACCACCAACGCCGACGCGTACCTCGGCAGTGGTGTCTACGTCCTGTCCGACCCGCACCACGGCACGTTCTCGCAAGCCGACCGGGTCGGTGGGGACGAGTTGGAGAGCACCACCATCCACGAGCTGCGCTTCGGCGCGGGCACGGTGTGGGCGGCCACGAGCGAAGGCGTGTGGAGTCACTCGACCACACGCCTGTCGGGGCCCTGGAAGCTCCAGTTCGCTCCCAACCCGGCCTACCTGCCCGGCCATTCCAAGGCCGACGACCCGGACGCGCCGTACAAGAACATCACCAACGACGTCGCCGTCGACCCCAAGGACCCCTCCAAGGTCCTCCTCGCGGTTGGCTGGCGCAGCGGTGACGACTACAACGGCTTTTACGCGAAGAAGAACGGCACCTGGCAGAAGGTGACCGCCGGCCTCGGTGGCCTTCCCACCGACGCGGACGACATCGGTGAAGTCACCTTCGCGGCGTCCGCCGACGGGTCGCGCTACTACGCGATCGACCAGTCGCCCGAAGAGCTTGCCGGCAACCCGGACAGTTCGCTGGAGGGTATCTACGTCTCCAAGTCGGGCTCCCCGTTCGGGCCGTGGACCAAGACGGCCGACTACCGTCAGCTCAGCGCGTCCGGCTCGGCCCTGACGGACGACGGCTTCATGCCTGGCGTGCAGGCCTGGTACAACCAGTTCCTCGCTGTCGATCCCTCGAACGCGGATCATGTCTACGCCGGGCTCGAAGAGGTCTTCGAGAGCAAGGACGGCGGTGCCCAGTGGTCCACGGTCGGCCCGTACTGGAACTTCGACTTCCCCTGCTGGAGTATTGACCCCTCCGAGCAGACAGGTACTTGCAGCCAGACGACGCATTCGGACCAGCACGGCGTCGCGATCGGCCGCTACCACGGAAAGCCGTACGTGTACGTCGGCAACGACGGCGGCGCCTACCGCCGTCCTCTCAACGGTTCCCAGGACGCCGCGGGGCACGCCACCGACTGGACCTCGCTGAACGACGGCACCATCGACACCCTCCAGTACTACTCGGTCGGTGTCGGCAAGGACCCCTCGGGCCACGGCGTCGCGGTCACCGGCGGCCTCCAGGACAACGGCCAGTCCGAACTGCGCGCCGGCGACAAGGTCATGGGGTCCAACTTCGGCGGAGACGGCACCACCACGATCACCGACCCCGCAGGCGGCTGCAACATCGCCCAGGCCTATGTCTACTTGCAGATTCAGGTCACCCAGGACTGTGCGATCAACAATGGTTCCTGGGAAACCGACCCGTCCACGGCCACCTCGTTCTCGGTCGCACCGCCGGACAACGCGACCGGTGAGGCCCGGTTCGTCGCCCCCATGACAGCGGACAGCAAGAACAGCTCAACCTGGATCGCCGGCGGCAGGCACGTCTGGGTACAGACCCACGGCTACGCCATCCGCAGCAGCTCCGAGTGGAGCGACGCCTTCGACCTCGGCGAGGGACACACCGCCACCGCGGTCGCCTCCTCGGACGGAAAGGTGTACGCGGCGTGGTGCGGCCCCTGCGACAGCCAGGGCTTCACCCGGGGCATCGCCGTCGGCAATGCGGACGGCACCGGCTGGCACCGGATCGGCCTCCCCGCGAACGGCACCGTACCCAACCGCTACCTCAGCGGCATCGCCATCGACCCGAAGAACGCCGAACACGCCTACCTCACCGTCAGCGGCTTCTCCCGGCAGTGGACCGAAGGCCCCGGCGCGGGCGTCGGCCATGTCTTTGAAACAACGGACGGCGGCACCACGTGGAAGGACATCTCAGGCAACTTCCCTGACGTGCCCGCGGACAATGCAGTCGTACTGCCCAACGGCGGCCTCGCCGTCGCCACAGACCTGGGCGTCGTCTACCACGCCGCGCACACCACCACCTGGGAACGGGTCGGCTCCCTGCCCGCTGTCGCCGTACTCCAGCTGGAGATCGGCCCCGACGGCAAGCTGTACGCCGCCACCCACGGGCGCGGCATCTACACCCTCTCGGTACACCACCTGAAGTAACGCCCCACCGGCCACGTTCATCCGTGAACGACACAAGCCGCCTCACCCGCCCTCCGAGCGGGCCCCGGCAGGGGGGCGTTCGGGCTGCCCTTGTCGGGCCCAGCCGGGGTTCCTCCCTTTTGGAGTCCCGGCCCGACCTTTCACCGCCTACCAGCGCATTCCGGGTGTGTCAATTTAACGGCCCTGTCTCACTTTCGGTGGTGACGGAGGGTGCTGTTATCCGAGGAAGATGCGGTGGCGGAGCAGGGCGAATCCTGCTCGCCCGTGCATCTGGCGCGCGATCCGTTTGGTCTTGGTGTTGACGCCCTCGGTGGGGCCGTTGCTGTACGCGAGCGTGAGCCCGGCGATCGCGGCGTCGAGGTTGCGGTCCAGGCCCCGGGTGAAGGCGTGCAGGTGAGGCAGGTCGGCCGCTCGGATTTGGGCGATCCAGGAGGTGAGCGCGTCGGCATGGTCGGCATGCGGCGCCAAGAGCGGGGCGAAGTCTGCGATCGCCTCTGCCAGTTGGGTCATCTCGGGGCAGGCCGCGGTGGGCTTGGCCAGGAGTTCGTGTTGCTCGGCCTTGAGGTTGTCCGGCCTGGTGAGGAGCATCCGGGCGAGGCGGCGCGGGGAGATGTGGCTGCGCTCGGCGTCCGCACGGCCCTGGTTGATGTACTTGTGCAGGAGGTTGAGGCAGCCGGTGAAGCCGAGGGCTTTGATCTCGTCGAAGAGGTGCTTGACGGGGACGGCGGGGTCCTCGGCCCGGCGTTTGCGCAGGTGGTCGCGGTGGGGGGCGATGAGGCCGGCGCGGTATTTGGGGACGCGGAGCATCCGCTCGGGCCGGTCGGCTCGGGCGTAGCGCTTGAATGGTGTTCAGGGCCAGTTGGAGGCGACGGGCACATTCGAGCAGGCCCACGCCCTGGTCGAGGAGACCGTGGACCTGGTGCCGGCGTTCCAGGGTGGTCTGTGCGCGGGGCCCGTCGTAGATCGGTGCGTCCAGGACGGTGGCCCAGCACGTGCTGTGTGCCTTCATCTCGCTCAGGGCTGCTTCGCACAGGTTGTGCCACAGATGCCGGCGGTCAGCGACCTGCACCGCGTAGGGCAGAGCCCGGCGGATCGCCTGCGCATAGGTGGCCGGGCCGTCACGGCAGACGACCTCGACGTTCGGATGCCCGCGCAGCCACGCTTCGAGGGTGTCGGCGGTGCGGTCGGGCAGCACCTCGATCCGCTCATGGGTCTCGGCGTCGATCACCACAGTGGCGTAGCGGTGCCGCCGGCGCAGGGCGAAGTCGTCGACGCCGATCACACGGGGCGTCCGCCCGGTGGGCAAGGGGATGTTCAACAGGGCGCGCAGGGCCGTATGACGCGAGACGCCCACCGCGAGCACCGTCAGCAGACGTGATCCCGCCCGGCCCGCTAACTCCTTGACCACGGCCTTGACCTGCCTGGTCAGACGGGCCGTGCGCCGTTGGTATCGCTTTAGGACGCCGGGCACCTGCTCGCGGAAGGTGTAGCGGCAGCCGGACGTAGGACACAGCAGACGCCGCACCCGCACGCGGACCACCACCCGCCGGCCGTCGAGCGGCATGTCGGCCACCGTCCGCAGCTGATAGCCGTGCACACGCCCCGATGAGGCCCCACAAACCGGACAGACCGCGTCACCCTGCGGAGTTCGCGCGCGCACCTCGATCCGCTGCCCCTCGTCGACCACATCTTCGACGACCAGCGGGAGTAACCCCGAAAACACCATCTGGACAAGCTCGTTGACATCCCTCACGCCAACAACAACGACCCCCACGACTCTCCGTCACCACCGAAAGTGAGACAGGGCCGTTTATTAGACACTCCCGGTGGGCCTCGATGTCGAAGTCGTCGAGCGCAACCCGACGACCAGCGGGTTCGTGCCGCAGCCGATCCGGTGGCGAGTGGAGCAGGCGAACGGGATCATGATGCTGCACCGCAGACTGGTCCGCGACTACGAACACCGGTGCCGGGAGTTCCCCGCATCGGGCTCTTGACCGCGGGCAGGTCGGAGCACATACCCGCGGCGGTCCAGCGGCGGCATCTCCCTCTCGTTCCGCTGTCTCTCGGCCTCGAACGGTCTCGTACTCGATCGCTCGCCTGGGGTTTCGCCGAACGGGGGCGGCCTTCGTCGTATCCCGTGCTCTCATCAGGATGCACGTGAACAGGACGAAGGCCGCGAGCCGTGAGTCTGCCGACTGATGCTGTCCGGAGGGGGCGTTCGCGGAAGCGGATCGGTCAGCCATCCGGAGAAGGTGGAGGATGCTGACACACCGGCAGCGATACTGTGTGGTCCGCACTTTGCCGAGGTGAATGGCGTGACCACGATCTCGTTCAACTCGGTGCGTTTCCAGTCTTGGGGATCTTGGGGCCATCGTCGGGGCGGCCGTACTCGTCATGTGATGTCAATGCGCCGTTCGCAACGGCGAAGTGGGGATGCCTACGGCGAGCAGCTGCCGTTCGACACCTGCAGGCCTGTGTCGGCGCCGGCGGTCCGGCTGACGATGTCCGGTACGCAATTGGCGTCGTCGAGGTGGTAGGAGTAGGGGATGCTGATGGTGGTGTTGGACTGTGGGTCTGGGCCGGCGGGGTGGTTCTCGCTTCCGGGCGCGGACCAGGTCACGTTGTCGAAGACGTTTCCGCTGACCTGCCAGTAGCCCAAGGCGTCCGTGTAGAAGGTGCCGAGGACGTCCTTGGAGTTCTTGAAGTAGTTGTTGTCCACCTTCGCGCGCCCGCCGACGCGGGAGTTGATGCCGGACTTGTTCAGGCTCACGTAGTAGTTGTTGTACATGTGGGCTGTGCCGCCGCGCAGCAGGGGTGCGCGGGAGTCGATGTTCTCGTACAGGTTGTGGTCGTACGTGATGAAGGTGCTGGTGAGATCGCTGTCGCTGTGTCCGACGAGGCCGCCACGGCCGGAGTTGCGCAGGATGCTGTAGGAGAGGGTCACGTACTGGGTGTTGTCCTTCAGGTCGAAGAGGCTGTCGTAACCTTCCGCCTCCCCACCTGACGCCTCCAGGTTGTCGTGGTCGACCCAGACGTTGTGGACGTTGCGCTCCATGCCGATGGCGTCTCCACCGTTGGATGTGGGTGACCCTGACTTCTTGACGTTCCGAACGGTCACGTTCTGGATGATGATGTTGCTGGCGTCGCGAAGGTGGATGCCCACCTGATCGAAGACCGCCCCACCTCCCACCCCGATGATCGTGACGTTGCTGATCTCCTTGAGTTCGATCACGCCGTCGGTCGTGGTGCAGCTGCTTCCCGACACCTTCGTCGTGTTGGCGGGAGTGATGGTTCCTTCGACGTCGATGACGATCGGGGTGCTGCTGGTGGCCCGGCCGCACAGGGCCGCGTGGACGGCGGTCCCGGTGGTGGCCAGCACCGCCTTCCCGCCCGCGCCTCCGGTGGTCCCGCCGTTCTGGGTGGCGTAGCCCGTGGCACCAGCCGTGGCCGCTGACGCCTGGGGCGCCGACAAGGCAGCACCGGTCGTGACCGCGAGAGCCATTGTGGCCAATGCCGCAGAGAGTTGCCGTGCGACTGATCGTCCCATTCTCGTTTCCTGTCCGTCCTCGTATGCAGTGGGGGAGCTCCAGTGGTGGCAGCCGCGAGGCCGCTGTGCTGTCCCGACCGGCCGGCCCGGTGGGGCGAACCGGCCGGCCGGGACAGCGCCCTAAGGCGTCAGAGAGTCACCGCCTTGCCGCCCAAGGTCACCTGCAGACTGCCGTCCGCCGCGAAGGACCAGCCGAGCGAGCCGGAGTACGACGAGCACCGCGATCCGTTCGTCCCGGTCCAGAACTGATCGGAGCTGTCGGTGCTGCCGACCGTCTTGTCGTTCGACCCACCGCTGGCGAACCGGCAGGAGGTGTCGTTGCGGAAGACGGAGGTGCCCGCGTCGAAGGAGTAGTTCCGCTCGACGTTGTCGATGCTGACGTCGTTCTGCACCTGGATCGTGCCGGGGTTGCTGTTGTAGGTGAACCCGTCCTTGCCGTTGTGGTAGGCCAGGTCATGACGCGCGATGTTGTTGACGGCGATCTTGTCTCCGCCGAGCTTGAAGCCGTTGCGGTCACCGTTGGACGCTTGGGTGCCGTCGGTCAGGGTGCCCTGGTTGTAGGACAGGGAGTACTCGATGGTCACCGGACCGATGGCTCCCGTGTCGGACTTGGTGTAGAGGTCCCAGCCGTCGTCGATGTTGTTGTGGGAGACGTCGTACCGGAAGACGTTGCCGGTGCCGACGGTGAGTTTCGCGGCGAACCCGTCGGCGTTCTCACCAGTGGAGTCGCGGTTGTCGTGTGACTCCGAGCTGATGACGAGGTTGTTCGCCGGCCACTGGGCTTTGGGGGTGGTCGAGGAAGCCCGGGAGATCTGCAGACCGGTGTCGCGGTTGAAGGCCGTCACCGTGCGCTCGATGACGTTGTTGCTGCCTCCGACGAAGATGCCGTTGTCGCCGGCGTGCTGAACGGTGAGGCCGTACAGGTGCCAGTAGTTGCCGTCGAGTTGCAGTCCGCGGTTGGTGGAGCTCTCGCTCTGGGCGGAGAAGTCCAGCACCGGAGTTTGGCCGGGGTAGGCGGAGATCTCCTTGCTGGCGCTGGACGTGCCGTCGTTGCCGGTCGCGATAGTGACGGTCTGCGCGAGGTTGTAGGTCCCGCCGAGCATGTAGATGGTACCGCCGGCAGTGATCTTGGTGATCGCCGAGGTGAGCGTGGTCGGCGAGGACTGGGTGCCCGGCGCGCCGGCACTGCCGCTGGGCGAGACGTACAGGGCGTTGCTGTTCAGGGCCGGCGCTGCAGCCTGCGAGACAGCCGGGTGGAACGCGAGAAGACCGGCCGAGCAGGCTATCGTCGCCGCCACACCGGCAAGGACCTTGCGTCGCGTCCCGCGTGACGCAGCTGTGGAGTTCCGCGTGTGCTTCATGAATGTTTTCCTTCGTGGGGGGGATTCGGTTGCAGCAAGCGCTTACTCGACGAATGTCGTGAAGGGGAGTCGAGGTGCTGCAATATTCAGCACCATAGGACGCGCTCGCCACATGGGCAAGGCTTCGCGCAAGAATTCAGAACCGGAAAGCGGCCCTGAAAAATGGCAGGAGTCAGCGCCATCTCACCACTGCAACTGGGCGCCGAATCGAGTCGGCACATTGTCTCGACCAAGCGGGATCGCCACGCGACCCCCGAGGATAGTGGTTTCCTTATGGCACGGAATACCCTGCCGCTGTCAGCCCTTGTGCTTGACGTAGTCCGCTTGGGCGGAGTTGAGTTTGTCCGCGAGCGTGTCGGCGAACGACTTTGCGGTTACCTTGCCGAGGAAAAGCTTCTGGAACTCCGGCTCGCTTTCGGCTTTGCTGATGCTGTTCCAGTCCGGTAGGTAGTACGGGAGCTGCACCACCTTGGTGTGTGGGCTGTTGAGCGAGTCCATCGCTGCCTTCGTCGACTTGGCGTCCTGGATCCACTGCGCCGCCGCTGCATCGGTGTTCGCGGGGATGGCACCGGCTGACTGGTTCCAGAGGCTGTTCATCGGCGCCGAGTCGGCGAATTCGATAAATTTCCAGGCCGCGGCCTTGTGCTTGCTGGAGGTGAAGATGCCGAGGCCGTCGACAGGTTCGGAGACGATAGTGGGTGCTCCTCCGTCCTGCGGAGCGGGCAGAGGGACACCTTCGATCTTGTCCTTGCCGAACGCCTTGACGTGGTCGTTGTAGGAGCCGAGGTTGTGCTGCAGCATTCCGACGTCACCCTGGTCGAACTCGGACACCATGTTCACGAAGTCGTTGTTGAGATCGGCCGCGGGGGTGGCCTTCTTGTACAGCGCCGCGTACTTTTCCAGTGCGGCGATGTTCCTGGGGTCGTTGACGGTGGTCTTGCCGTCCTCCCAGAACGAGCCGATCCCGGACTGGGCATACATCATCTCCAGGGCCTGGGCGATCGAGCCCTTGCCGCCGCGGATGGTGAACCCGAACTTGTCGTGCGCTGGGTCGGTCAGCCGCGCTGCCGCCCGGTAGAACGCCGCCCAGGTGGTGGGGGGTTGGAGGCCCGCGGCCGCGAAGAGGTCCTTGCGGTACCACAGTGTCCCCTCGTTGGCCGAGGTCGGCACGGAGTACATCTGCTGGTCATGACCGCCGGCCGCCTGCACGCTGGAGACCATGCCCTTCACCAGCTTGCCTTTGAGCGGGCCGGCGTCGATGCGGTCCTTCAGGGGCGCCAGGACGCCCTGGGCCACGAGATCGGCCAGGTAGGCCGTGCCCACGCCGCCCACATCAGGCAGACCGCCGCCTGCGGCCGCGGTGTCGTACTTCTTCTGCACGTCGGTGATCGGGATACCCACGTACTCGACCTTGATCTGCGGGTACTTCTTCTCGAAGGCGGCGATGATCTGCTTCCAGACGGCGGTTCGCACCCCGCCGTTGTTGTCCCAGAAGACGATCTTCCCCTTACCGTTGCCCTCCGCACCGGGCGATCCACCCGAACTGCCGCAAGCGGCGGCGGTGAGGGAGAGGGCGGCGGCAATGGCGATGGTGCCGATCAGCCGTGGTGCCCGGATCGATATGCGCAGTGGTGGCCTGTCAGGTCGTGATGCGTTTGGCTGTGGCATGGCGGCTCTTTCGGTTGTCGGAATTGCTTCCGGTGTGTGTCCTTGCGGCGGAATGGGGGTGTCCAGGGGTGCGGCGGGGGCTGCCGGTCGGCCGCGCGGGTGAGGGCGGCCGCCTCCTCGCGACGGAGCCGGCCGTCGGCGATCGCGGTCGCGACTCGCCGTACGACGGACCCGCCGGGCGGGAGCACCAGCGCATGCCAGGCGAGCGCCTGTCCCACGCCGGGGTACGCGCGGCCTCGTACGAACCAGGGGTCGGGCCCGGTGAACACCAGCGTCCAGCCGTCGCCTGCCATGGCGAGCCAGTCCGCTCGCTTCCCGTGCACCTGTTCCTCGCCCTGCGCGTCGGCAGTGAACAAGAGGGGCTCGGTGCAGGCTCGCGGAGCGCGCCAGAAGAAGCCGCCGTATCCCGCGCCGGGGCGGCCGTTGGCGGCCGGGCTCGCGATCGGCAGCGGCCGGTCGGTGGTGTTGGTGAGGGTGAAGGCGATGTCCAGTCGCCAGGCGGTCGGTGACAGGTACCCGATGCTCACCATGCGCTGCTCGGTGAGGAGCCGGCGCCCGCCGGCGGTCCGGCCGAGGTCCTCGCCGAAGACGGTCGCCTCCTGCCGGCTCCAGCGTTCGTGACGTTGGGTTCCGTGGTTGTCCAGCCGGGTCGGGCCTTGGCCGCGGACGAACGTGCGGCCGCCCCAGAAGTTGTACCCGCCGACGTCGGGGACGGCGAAGCCCGCACCGAGGTGGTGGCGGTGGTCGGGCGGTGACAGTTTGGTGACAGGGGTGCCGCCGAGCGTGATCAGGGGGTGGTAGTACGGTCGCGGGGACAGCTCTGTGGGCAGGTCGGGCCGGTGGACGTATCTCCCCACGGTGTGCGGGCCGCAGCGCAGTTCGACGGAGGTCATCGGGGGTGCGCCTCACTCGGCGGCGCCGCCGCCGTCCAGGGCGCGCCGAGTGCGGAGAACGACTTCAGCGACCGGGCCGCCGCATCGACCATGGCGTCCACGCCTTCGATCACCCGGCGCCGGGAGTGCTCACCCGGCGCCTGTTGCCAGAGGGCGGCAGGGATGGCCGCCGGGTCCGGGGCGGTGCGCACCGCCTCGACGACCTTCATGAAGGCGCCCGCGGTAGCGGGCGGGACCAGCAGGTCCGTACCGTCGGCGAGGTGGGCCAGCAGGTTCTCCAGCAGGTCGGTGCGGCCGAAGACCCGTTCGTCGGGGGCCTGCCCGGCGCGCTCCACCAGCACCTGGTCGCGCCGGTACCAGAAGGTGATCCGGCCGCGGGTGCCGTGTACGACGACGTACGGCTCGGCCGCCGCCCGCGCGCACAGCGTCGCCGCCACGGTGACCCTGGTGCGGCGCACCGTGCGGATCCTGACGCACGCAGTGTCGTCGGACTCGATGGCGTGGGCCCGGAACAGCTCGGTCTCGATGTCCGCGACGTCTTCGGCGCGGTCGCTGCCGTCCAGCCGCAACGCGGTCGCCACGGCGTGCGCGAGCGGATTGGTGAGGACGCCGTCCACCACGTCGATGCCGTGCAGCGCCCGCCGGCCCGACCAGTCGGCGCGCCTGAAGTAGTGTTCCTCGCGCACCCAGTTGCCCGCCGCTCCGATACCCCGCACCTCTCCGATGGCGCCGTCGGCCATGAGCCGGCGGATCCTTGGCACGGCATGGGAGCCGAGTGACTGGAAGCCGATCTGGCAGGCCGTCCCGGTGCTGTCGAGACCTCGGACCAGCCGCTCGAACTCCCCGTAGGAGGGTGCCGGCGGTTTCTCCAGCAGCACGTGGGCGCCGTGGTCGGCGGCGGCCAGCGCCAGGTCGGCGTGCGTGTGGATGGGGGTGCAGATGATCGCGACGCGGGCGCCGGTCCGGTCGATGAGCGCTCCGAGGTCGCTTCCCTGCAGCGGTGTGCCGAGTCCGTCCGAGGCGCTGCGATGCAGCGGTCTCAGGTCGCAGACCGCTGTCAGTACCACGGTGCCGGACACGGTGAGCCGGCGCAGGTTGTCCAGATGTCGATGTCCGTGGCCATGCGCTCCGGCCAGGACGACGGGGATCGGTGCCATGCCTCTCACCCCTTGACCGCGCCGGCGCTGAAGCCTGTGATCAGCCATTTCTGGATGAAGGCGAAAACGATCACCACGGGCACGGCGGCGATGACGCCGCCCGCGGCCAGGGCGCCGAGGTCCACGCTGTCGGCGCCGATCAGGGTGTTCAGTCCGACGGGGATCGTCTGCTTCTCCTGCGAGCTGAGGAACATCAGGGCGAACAGGAAGTGGTTCCAGCTGTGCACGAAGGCGAACGAGCCGACGGCGACCAGGCCGGGCCGCAGCGTCGGCAGTACCACCGCGCGGAACGCCCGCAGGCGCGTGCAGCCGTCCACCCAGGCCGCCTCTTCCAGCGAGACGGGGACGCTGCGGATGAAGCCGCTGATCAGGATGATGGACAGCGGAAGCTGGAAGACGGTCTCCGAAATGATCACGCTCCACAGGGAGTTGATCATCCGGAGGTTCTTGAAGATCTCGAAGAGGGGGACCAGCATCAATGCGCCGGGGATGAACTGCGAGCACAGCAGCGCAAGCATGAAGGCGTTCCGACCGCGGAAGCGGAACCGCGCGAGCGCGTATCCGCCGCTGAGCGCGACGACCGTGGTGGTGATCAGGGTCGCGATGCCGACCAGCACGCTGTTCTGGAAGTAGACGCCGAAGGACCGGCCGTTCCAGACTTTGCCGAAGTGCTCGGTGGTGACCGGCCACGGCAGCAGTGACGTCGAGCTGGCGGGACGGAACGCGAAGAGCAGCATCCAGTAGAAGGGGACCAGCGTGAACAGCAGGTACAGGCCGAGCGGCAGGTAGATCTGCCAGCGCGGCACCCGGTCGGCTCCGTGTCCCGCCGAGTTTCCCGCCAGCCGCGTACGGGCGGGTACCGCCTGTGAGGAAACCGGGCGTGGGTGCACGATGGTCATGAGCGTCCCTCCCCGAACTTGCTCAGGCGCAGGTAGAGGACGGAGAAGAAGAGCAGGATCACGAAGGCGATGGTGGTCAGTGCCGACGCGTATCCGAAGTCGTGCCCGTCGAGGCCGGTGTTGGCCACGTACAGCGGCAGCGTGGTGGTCTGGCCGGCAGGCCCGCCACCGGTCAGCGTGTAGAGCAGGTCGACGTTGTTGAACTCCCAGACCGCGCGCAGCAGCGTGGACAGGACGATGGCATCCCTCAGGTGCGGAAGCGTGATGTGGAACAGGCGGCGGAGGCGGCTCGCGCCGTCCACTGAGGCCGCTTCGTAGAGTTCTCCCGGAATGGACTGGAGGTCGGCGAGGAGGAGGATCGCGAAGAAGGGGACGCCGCGCCACAGTTCGGCCAGGGCTGCGGCCCAGAACACGGTGTGCGGATCGGACAGCACCGAAGTGCCGTAGGAGCCGAGGCCTGCGTCGGCGAGATAACGGCTGACCCCGGTGGAGGGATTGTAGAGCAGCATCCAGATGGTGGTGGTCAGCACACCGGACACCGCCCAGGGGGAGAAGACCAGGGCGCGCGCCAGTCCGCGTCCGACGAAGGTCTGGTTGACCAGCAGCGCCAGTATCAGTCCGAAGGCGAGTTGCAGGACGACTTGGACTCCGACCCACTTGAGGCTGAAGCCGAGGCTCTGCCAGAACTGTGGGTCGTCCGTGAAGATCCGCCGGAAGTTGTCCAGCCCGGCGAATCCGTTCCGCCAGGGCTTGGTGACGTTGTAGTTCTGCAGGCTGTAGTAGAGGACGCTGAGCATCGGGTAGGCGATGAAACCGAGCATCAACGCGGCGGCCGGGGCTATCAGCAGATAGGGCAGGCGCCGGTCGCGCCGTCGGAACTCCTTCATCACGGAGAGAGCCACGGCTCTGGGCTCCTTCACATGTCCGGGAAGTCGGGGAAGGCGCAGGTCATTGACGGGTGGGAGGTTCCGGTCGTGGTGACGGTGACACCGGGTCCTTCAGGGTTCAGATCGGTGCGGTCCAGCGTGATGTTCGCGTACTTGGCGGTGACGGCGGTGGCGTCGAGGTCGACGTTGCGCAGGGTGATACCCGAGGGGTAGGCGGAGCTGTAGCCCTCGAGGTCGGAGGAGGCGTCGGGGGCCGAGTGCACGGCCTTGGCTCCGTCGACGGTGACGGACCTGAACCAGGGGATCGTGGTGCCGGTGGGGGCGGCGTAGTTGGGGGTGATGACGAGCAGGTTCTGCACGCCGGTCATGCAGGTGTCGAGGTAGGTGGTGCGGGTGACTGTGCCGCCGGCGCCTGGGTAGCTCTTGATGCGGATACCGTTGTTGAAGCTGCTGACGTTGCCCCAGATGTCTTTGCTGTCCAGGGTGTTGTGCTCGATCAGCATCGCGTCGAGGCCGTAGGTGGTGCCGCTGCCGATGGACAGGCCGTGGCTGCCGTAGCAGTGCAGGTGGCTGACGGTGACGGCGGACTCGGCGTTGTTGTTGGTGGTCATGGCCACGCAGTCGTCGCCGTTCATGATCGAGGAGCGGGTCACGGTGACTTCCGTACTGGAGTCGACGTTGACGCCGTCGGTGTTGAGGGTGTCGGCCGGGGTGGCGATCTTGATGGCCCACACCGTGGCGCCGATGCTGCGGCTGATGAACAGGTGCTGCTTGGCGGCGTACTTCAGGGTGAGGTGGTAGAAGGTCACATCGTCGGCGTTGTCCGACTGGATGAGCCGCGGGTTGACCTGTTTGAGGCCCTCGGCCTTGGCGGTGTCGGCCTGCTGGTACCAGGTGGTGCCGGTGCCCAGGATGGTCTGGTCGCCGCGTCCGTCGACGGTCCCCTGCTCCCCGTGGCGCAGCACGCCTTCGACTCCGGCGTCCCGGCCGGTCACATGGATGAAGGGGCCGCATCCGTTGCCGCTGTCGCCGATGGAGCCGCAGGTGGCTTTGCCTGCCTGCTGGTAGGCGCCGGCGTCGCGGCTGGCGTAGAGGACGGCGCCGGCGTCGACGACGAGGTATTCCCCGGCGTGCACGGTCAGCGGCAGGGACAGGAAGGCGGTGTGCGTGCGGTCGCCGGTGGTCAGCAGGACGCTGCGGCCGGTTCCGGCACAGGCGTCCAGCGCGTCCTGGATGAGGGTGGTGTCGGGCGGTGTCGACTCGTCGGCGTCACTGAAGGTGCGCGTGCCGCCGGGCAGTGCGGCCGTGACGGTCCGGCAGACGGCAGGCAGCCGCGGCTCGTGGACGCTGCGGCGGTCGCCCATGGCGGGCAGGGCCGAGGAGGTGGTGGCCACCGGATTCCAGCCGTCGGTTCCGGCCAGGTAGGCGGCGGCCGTGTAGCGGGCCGCGGTGCCCGGGTCCAGGACCGGGCGGGGGCCGGAGCCGGTGTCGGTAGCTCCGGGGCCTGTGTTGCCGTACTCGCCGTAGCGGCCCGGTGACCAGGTGGCGCCCGAGATGCCGAGCCACGGGCCGGCGGCGTTGACCGCCTGCGGCAGCACGGTGTCGCGGATGAGGACCTGCGGGTCGGAGTCGCTGTTCGGCTTCCAGGCTCGGCCCAGGTACAGAGCGTTGTTGGCCAAGGTGGTGTTGACGGTGGAGCCGGTGATCAGGATGCCGTACTTCTGTGCGGCGGGCGTGGCGGGCGCCGTCAGGTACGCCGAGGAGTAGATGCCGTCGTTCAGCGCGTTGACGGTGGAACGGTCCACCACCAGGCTTCCGTTGCCGAAGATGAAGTCGACGTCACCGTTGACCTCCGAGTCGTAGACATACTGGCGCAGGTGCGTAGTGGCGTTGGACCCCCAGGTCAGCAGCGTGTCCTGGTGGCCGTAGAAGACATCGTGCAGGTACTGCTGCCGATCGCCCTCCATGGCGAGGGCCACGGCCTGGGTGCCGGTGACGCCGGGGTGGGCGGTCTTGTCGAAGGTGTTGGCGAAGGTGAGGTACTCGGCGGTGAAGTCGGCCGCTTTGACGTGAATGGTGGCCGAGCCCTCGGTGCCGTAGGGATTGCCGGTGGCCGGATCGGTCTCGTCGTGGTAGTCGGCGGCGGTGATGACCACGTCACGGGCTTTGCCGCTGGCGCCCGCCAGGGTCAGGTGGCGTTTGGTCTCGGGTACGGTGACCCGCTCGGCGTACCGGCCGGGGGCGATGGAGATGACGTACCGGGTCTCCGAGTTGTCGGGCACGGCGTTCACCGCCGCCTGGACGGTGGCGTACTGGCCGCCGCTCTTGGCGACGGTGATGACGACCTGAGCGGCCGGGCCTGTGGGGGTCCTGCCTGTGGCAGCGGCCTGGCCCAGGGGGCCGCAGAGCAGCAGTGCGGGAACGGCGAGCAGCCCAGCTATGAGGCGGTGCGGCTTCATGGTTCCTCGGATTCGACGGATTCGGGTGGGGGCCGGCACTTTGCTCCTTCCGGGCGCAGCCAGAGCCGCACATCGTGGATGGAGTCTCATATACGACATCTAGGCTGTGCGGCGGGACTGAGGAGGCGTCAGATGGATGCAGTCAAGCCGAGTGAGCGGACCGAGCCGTGAAACTACGGACGTGTGCGCGACACGTCAAGGACTCTGTCGTCATATCTTCTGGTTGCTCCGACCTCTTGACGGTTCCGCCCAGGCCCTCGACGATGGAACGTCATATATGAAAGCGCTGAGGCCATGGGCCTTACCCAGCGCGCCCGATCGCACCACAGGAGTCCGCACCGTGGCAGAGATCCTTGCGCCGCATGACAGTTCACGACCAGGAACGCTGCCGCCCTCGCGTACGGAGGTCGTCCTGGAGTCCCTCAAGCACGCGATCCTGACCGGTGAACTCAAGCCGGGTCAGGCCCTGGTGGAGACGGAACTGGCCGAGCGGATCGGGGTTTCCAAGACCCCGGTGCGCGAGGCCCTCAAGGTGCTGGCCGGCTCCGGCCTGGTGGTCATGCTCCCTTACAAGGGGGGTGCGGTCCGGATGGTGGATGAGGCCCTGGCGCGTGCCGTGTACGACATGCGGCTGCTGCTGGAGCCGGTGGCCGCGGGCCGTGCCACGCTGTCACGGCTCGCTCTGGATGCCGCCGGCGCCGCGCTGGATGCCGCCGACCATGCCCGGGACGCCGCCGACAGGTCGCTGGCCAACCGGGCCTTCCACCGCGCCCTGTACGCGGGTTGCGGCAACCCGCTGCTGGTGAAGGCCCTGGACGACCTGCGGGACCAGACGGCGCTGGTCTCCAGCGTGGCCTGGGCCCGGCAGCCGTCGTGGGAGCAGGAGGCCCGCGAGCACCGCGAGATCCTGGCGGCAGCCGCTGCGGGGGACGCCACCCTCGTACGGGCCCGGATGCGCAGCCACATCAGCGCCTTCGTGGCGCGCAACTTCCCTGAGAACGAAGCGGAGTAGGCCACCTATGACTGTGGAAACGCAGGAGAGCCCGACCTCCCTGGACGAGTTGCGCGGCAGGCTGTCGACGGTGGTGGCCATCCCGGTCACGCCCTTCCACCAGGACGGCAGTGTGGACTGGGACACCCACGTCGCGCTGATCCACCGCCTCATGGACAACGCCGTCGAGGTCGT
The DNA here is from genome assembly GCF_036014115.1 of Streptomyces sp. NBC_00448. Lineage (NCBI taxonomy): Bacteria > Bacillati > Actinomycetota > Actinomycetes > Kitasatosporales > Streptomycetaceae > Streptomyces > Streptomyces sp. NBC_00448. The sequence continues at coordinate 66,168 of NZ_CP107913.1, read as the reverse complement.
GACGCCCAATGGCAACACCGGCGAATTCTACTCCCTCACCGCGGCCGAGACCCGACGTGCCGTGGAGTCGACGGTGGCCGCCGTCGCCGGCCGCGCCGAGGTGATGGCCGGGGTCGGCCTCGACGTGGCCAGCGCGGTCGCCGCGGCCCGCCATGCCAGGGCGGCAGGCGCCGGCTCGGTGATGGTGCACCAGCCCGTCCACCCCTACCGCTCCGCAGAGGGCTGGATCAACTACCACAGCGCCATCGCCGACGCCGTCCCCGAACTGGGCGTCGTCCTGTACGTCCGCGACCCGCGCGTCTCCGGGGCGCAGCTGCGCGCGCTGGCCGACCGGAGCCCGAACGTCGTCGCCGTCAAGTACGCCGTGCCGGACCCGGTGCGCTTCGCGTCCGTGGCCCGGGACGCAGGACTGCACCGCTTCGCCTGGATCGCCGGACTTGCCGAGCTGTCCAGCCCGGGCTACTGGGCGGTGGGCGCGACCGGCTTCACCTCGGGTCTGGTGAACGTGGCGCCGCGGCTGTCGGGCGCGCTGCTGGAGGCATTGCGCGACGGCGACTTCGCCAAGGCGATGTCCGTGTGGGAGGAGATCCGGCTCTTCGAGGAGCTTCGGGCGGCCGACGCGTCGGCGGACAACGTCAGCGTCGTCAAGGAGGCGCTGGCCCAACTGGAGCTGTGCGGACCGGCCGTCCGGCCACCGTCCCGGGTACTGCCCGATGACGTGCGGGTCCGGATCGCAGAACTGATATCGGCCTGGCGGCAGGGCGGTTGGCTGTGAGGGGCCGACGGAGGACAGCCGGACCGGAGCCGGATATAACGCCCGCACCTTCGCCGGGCACACGGGTGGGCGTCCCGGACGAGGGGCGCGACGGCAGCACGCACGAGCCGGTGCTGCGCAGCGCCGCGTGGTTCGGCGAGGGCGCGACCGGCGGCGAGCTGCGCGCCTTCAGCCACCGCTCCCGGATGCGCCAGCTCGGCTATCTGCCCGAGGAGCACCTGGGCAAGCCGGTCATCGCGATCCTGAACCCCTGGTCGGACATCAACCCCTGCCACATGCACCTGCGGGAGCGGGCCGAGCAGGTCAAGCGCGGGGTGTGGCAGGCGGGCGGCTTCCCGCTGGAGTTCCCGGTCTCCACCATGTCGGAGACCTTCCAGAAGCCGACCCCGATGCTCTACCGCAACCTGCTGGCCATGGAGACCGAGGAACTGCTGCGGTCCTATCCGGTGGACGGCGCGGTGCTGATGGGCGCCTGCGACAAGACGATTCCGGCCCTGGTGATGGGTGCTACGAGCGCCGGGCTCCCGGTGCTGGTCGTTCCGTCCGGGCCGATGCTGCGCGGCCACCACCGGGGCCGGACGCTCGGCAGCGGCACCGACCTGTGGTCGTACTGGGACGAGCACCGGGCGGGCCGGATCGGCACGTGCGAGATGGCCGAGGTCGAAGGCGGCCTGGCCCGCTCGCCGGGCCACTGCATGACCATGGGCACCGCCTCCACCATGACGGCCGCCGCCGAGGCGCTCGGCCTCGCGCTGCCGGGCTCCTCCGCCATCCCGGCCGTGGACAGCGCCCACCACCGGATGGCCGCCGCCGCCGGGGCCCGCGCAGTGGCGCTGGTGCACGAGGGACTGACGCCGGCGAAGGTGCTGACCCGGGCGGCCTTCGAGGACGCCGCCGCCACGGTGCTGGCCCTGGGCGGCTCCACCAACGCGTTGATCCACCTGATCGCGATGGCCGGCCGGGCCGGGGTCGCCCTCTCGCTGGAGGACTTCGACACCATCGGCGCCCGGGTGCCGGTACTGGCGGACATACGACCGGTCGGGGCCTACCTGATGGAGGACTTCTACTACGCCGGCGGCCTCCCGGCGCTGCTGGCCCAGTTGGCGCGGGTCCCGGGCGCTCTGCACCCGGACCGGGCCACCGTCACCGGGCAGCCGTTCTCGTCGTACTACGCGGGCGCCGAGATCCACCGGCCGGAGGTGATCCGCACCCGCGAGGATCCGGTGGCGCCCGAGGGCGGGGTGGCCGTGCTGCGCGGCAACCTCGCGCCCGGCCGGGCGGTGATCAAGCACCTGGCGGCCGACCCGAAACTGCTCACGCACACCGGCCCGGCCGTGGTGTTCGACTCCTACCCGGAGCTCAAGAGCCGTATCGACGACCCGGAGCTTGGCATCACCGAGGACACCGTGCTCGTGCTGCGCGGAGCCGGACCGCTCGGCGGACCCGGCATGCCCGAGTACGGCATGCTGCCGATCCCCTCTTATCTGCTGGAACGCGGGGTCGAGGACCTGGTGCGGATCTCCGACGCCCGGATGAGCGGCACCAGTTACGGCACCTGCGTGCTGCACGTCGCCCCCGAGTCGCACGCGGGCGGGCCGCTCGCCCTGGTGCGCACCGGGGACCTGATCACCCTGGACGTGCCGAACCGGCTGCTGACCCTTGAGGTGGACGACGCGGAACTCCAGCGGCGCCGCGCCGCCTGGCAGCCGCCGGCACCGCACTTCGAGCGCGGCTACGGGGCCCTGTACGCCGAGCACATCACCCAGGCGGACGCCGGGTGCGACTTCGACTTCCTGGCCCGGCCGGGTCACGACCCGGCGCCCGACCCGCACTGAACCACCCGGCACCGTTCGGCATCCCCGCTCGGACCACCTTGTATCGGCTTCACCCGGAGGGTCTTCGCGCCCCCGGTCCCCGCACCTCAGCCGCTCGTGACCTGTACTCGACGAAGGGCCGCAATCGTCATGTCCGAGTTCGACAGAAATCTGTCCCGCCGCCTGCTGATCGGCGGCATCGCCGCCGCCTCGGCCGCTCCCGTGCTGGCCGCGTGCAGCTCCCCGAGCGCCGGCACCCCCGGCAAGACCGCCGAGCCCAGCAGCCTGGCCACCAAGCCGTCCAAGCCGGTCACGCTGAACATCCTCGACGTCGCCGGCAACCTGGCGCTCACCAAGCCGATCATCGACGCCTTCAAGGCCAAGAACCCCGACGTCGTCTCGCACGTCACCACCACCACCGGCACCGCACCCGAACTCGCGCCGAAGGTGCAGGCCCAGCAGCAGGCCGGCAACGTGCAGATCCAGCTGGTGCTGACCGGTACCGACGGCCTGGCAGCCGGCATCCAGAAGGGCCTGTGGTACGACCTCAAGCCGTACTACGACCGTTTCTTCCCCGCCCTGATGACCAACTACGGGGGGCCCGCTGCGTCCATGGCGACCCTCGCCCAGGACCAGGGCATCGAGCTGGTCACCACACCGGGCGGCCCGCTGCTGGAGTACGACCCGGCCAAGGTGCCCTCCGTTCCCACCACCACGGATGCCCTGCTGGAGTGGGCCAAGGCGAACAAGGGCAGGTTCCAGTACGCGCAGCCGCGCAACTCCGGTCCCGGCCGCACCTTCCTGATGGGCCTGCCCTACCTGCTGGGCGACTCCGACCCCAGCGACCCCACCAACGGCTGGTCCAAGACCTGGGCGTACCTGACGGAGCTGAACAAGTACACCGCCCCCTACCCGCCCAAGACCTCCACGGTCATGACCAACCTGGCCCAGGGCACGGTGCACGTGATCGCCAGCACCATGGGCTGGTACATCAACCCGAGGGCCCTGGGCACCGTGCCGGCCGGCATCAAGGCAGCCAAGTTCGACAACCTGACCTGGGTCACCGACGCCCAGTACGGGGTCATCCCCAAGGGCGTCTCGGACGACGAACTGATCGCCGCGATGCGGCTGTTGGCCTTCGCTCTCACCCCGGAGCAGCAGGCCGTCACCTTCGACCAGGGCTACTTCTACCCGGGTCCCGCGGTCAAGAACGTGGCCCTCAGCCAGGCCCCGGCCGCCTCCCGCACGGTCGTCCAGAAGTACGGCGACACCGAGTTCGACGGCTGGATCACGAAGTTCCCGGCCAAGAACTCGCTGCCCGCCACCGCCCAGGTCACCGCGTTCGACCTGTGGGACAAGAAGATCGGCTCGACCAAGTGAGCACGGTGACACCCGACATGACCCCACAACAGACCTCCCCGCCCGCCGGGGCGGCACGCAACCGCTCCGGGTCCCAGCTCGGCGAGCTGCGGCTGCGCGGTGTCAGCCGCGCCTACGGCGGCCACCTCGCCCTGCATCCGCTCGACCTGACCATCCGCGGCGGCGAGTTCGTCGCCCTGCTCGGCCCCTCCGGATGCGGCAAGACCACGGCGCTGAACTGCCTGGCCGGCCTGCTCCCGCTGACCGCGGGGGAGATCGTGCTGGACGGGAAGCGGGTGGACACCCTGCCGCCGGAGAAGCGCGGCTTCGGCATGGTGTTCCAGAACTACGCCCTCTTCCCCCACCTGACCGTGCGCGCCAACGTCGCCTTCGGGCTGAAGATGCGCGGCGTCGGCAAGCAGGAGACGCAGGCGCGGGTGGCGGAGGTGCTGCGCCTGGTGCGGCTGACCGAGCACGCCCACAAGCATCCCGGCCAGCTCTCCGGCGGCCAGCAGCAGCGGGTTGCGATCGCCCGCGCGATCGTGATGGAGCCGCCGCTGGTGCTGATGGACGAGCCGCTGTCCAACCTGGATGCGGCTCTGCGGCTGCAGATGCGCAGCGAGATCCGCCGTATCCACCAGGAGTTCGGGCTCACCACACTCTACGTCACGCACGACCAGGAGGAGGCCCTGTCGCTCGCCGACCGGCTGGTGGTGCTGCGCGAGGGCCGGGTCAGCCAGATCGGCACTCCCGCCGAGTTGTACGAACACCCCGCGGACCCGCACGTCGCCGCGTTCATGGGCTACCGCAACCTGCTGCCGCTGCAGGTCACTTCCGCGGACGCGGCCGGCGCGGGCGCCGTCGCCGAGGGGCGGGGCCTGCGGCTGCGGGGCACGCCGGTTGGCGCGCGGCCGCCGCAGGCGGGCCAGGACGTCGTCGTGGCGGTCCGCCCCGAGGACCTCCGGCTCGCGGGGGAGGACGAGCAGCCGCTCAGCGGGGCGGTGGCCGAGATCGTCGAGTACCACGGCCGGGTGCTGCACGTGGAGGCGGTCACCCCGGGCGGCGACCGGCTGTATCTCAACGCCCACCGGCAGGTCCGGCCGGGCGATCCGCTGTCCGTCGTGGTCGATCCGGACCGTGCGCTGATCTTCCCCGGGCCGGGCGAGCAGGTCGGCGCGGCGGATGCGGTCGGCGCGGCGGATGCGCGGGATGCCCCGGATGCGGTCGGCGCGGCGGGCGCGGCGGCCTCGACCGGGGGAGCCGAGGACCGGCCGGGCGAGCCCGGTACGGAGCCCGTCGAACGATCCGCCGGGGAGGGCGCGTCATGACCGCCACGGCCCCTCCGGTCGCCGACTCCTCCGACTCCACGGTGACCAGGCCCGCCCTGCGGCACCGCCTCGCCGAGCGGGGGGTGGACCGGACACTGCTCCTGGTGATACCCGGCGCACTCGCCGTCATCGCGCTGTTCTGCTACCCGTTCCTGTACGGGCTCCAGCTGTCCTTCCAGCCCGCGCACGGCGGGGCGCTGGGCGCGTACCGCCACTTCTTCTCGGACTCCTTCGCCCGCAAGTCCATCTGGGCCACCTTCTCACTCGCGATCCCGGCCGCACTGATCAACGTCGGCGCATCGGTGCCCATCGCGTACCGGATGCGCCGCGACTTCCGCGGCAAGCGTCTGCTGCTTGCGCTGCTGGTCGTCCCGATCACGCTGGGCACGGTGCTCACCGCCGAGGGCATCCTGGAGTTCTACGGTCCCTCCGGCTGGTTCAACCGCACCCTGCACCTGCTGGGGCTGGCGGACTCGCCGGTCAAGCTGACCATGAACTACACCGGGGTGCTGCTGTCCCTGGTCATCAGCGGCTTCCCCTTCGCCTACCTGCTCACCCACTCCTACCTCTCCGGCATCCACCCGAGCCTGGAGAAGGCCGCGTCCACCCTGGGCGCCGGCTGGTGGCAGCGCTTCCGCCACGTGACCTTGCCCCTGCTGCTGCCCGGCCTCATGACCACCTTCTGCCTCACCTTCGTGATGGCCTTCGCCGTCTTCCCCTCCGCGATGATGGTGGGCGACCCCGACGGCAGGACCCACGTCATCTCCATCGAGGCGTACGAAGCCGCCCTGCAGCGCTTCGACTACGCGCAGGGCTGCGCGGACGCGATGATCATGACGGTGCTGATGTTCGCCGTCCTCGGCGCGGTCACCGTCGCGCGCTCCCGGCTCTACACCGGATCGACCGGAGGCAAGGGATGACCACCGTACTCAGCTCCCCACCCGCGGCCGGACGGGCGCCACGTCCGCCCGGGCGGCGCCGGCTCGTGCTGCGCCCGGGCACCTGGCTGACCTGGGCGGTCCTGACGTTCTTCTTCCTCAACCTGCTCGGGGTGATCGCCACGGTGCTGGTGAACTCCTTCGGCCGGGCCTGGTTCAACCACTGGCTGCCCAGCGGCTGGACCGGCCACTGGTACGGCGACGCGTGGAAGGAGTTCAGCCTCGGCCAGGTGCTCGGCACCACGCTGGAGGTCACCCTCGTCGTCGTGCTGGTCTCGCTCGTGCTCGGGGTGCCCGCCGCCTACGCGCTGGCCCGCCGGTCCTTCCCCGGCAAGAGGCTCCTCACCGCCCTGTTCGTGCTGCCCATCCTGGTGCCGCCGATCGCCTATGGCATCCCGCTGGCCACCGTGCTGTACAAGTTCCACCTGGCCGGGTCGGTGACCGGTGTGGTGCTCGCCAACCTGGTACCGTCCATCCCCTTCGTGGTCTTCACGATGACGCCGTTCATCGAACAGATCGATCCGAAGATCGAGCACGCGGCCCGCATGTGCGGCGCCTCCACCTGGACCGTGCTGACCCGGATACTCTCGCCGCTGCTGCTGCCCGGCATGCTCGCGGCCGGAATCCTGGTGCTGGTGCGCACCTTCGGCATGTTCGAGCTGACCTTCCTCACCTCCGGGCCGACCAGCCAGACCCTGATCGTGGCGCTCTTCTCGGCCGTGAACTCCGCCGGTATCCGGGCCACCCAGTCCGTGGACGCCATGGCCGTCGTCTACACCGCCTCGATGGCCGTCCTGCTGCTGATCGCCCTGCGCTTCGTCAACCCCACCCAACTCGTCGCCCGCTCCCACGACTGACAGGCAGGCACACTATGAGCGATCCCGAGCGCCCCGACAGCCGTACACGCCGGAGCGGTGGCCCGATTGCGGCCGCAACGCCGACCGTGCTGCTGACCGGGGCGGCTGGCGGCGTCGGCACGTTCTTACGCACCCGCCTCCCCCGGCTCAGCTGGCGACTGCGCTGCTTCGACCTGGCGCTGCCCGCGCAGGACGGCGGCCTGGAGTGGGTGGCAGGCGACATCACGCGACCCGAGGACCTATCGGTGGCGATGGACGGCGTGGACGCGGTCGTTCATCTGGCGGGCATCCCCGGCGAGGCGGCCTTCGAGCGCCTGCTGCACACCAACATCGACGGCACCTACCAGGTCTTCGAGGCGGCCCGGCAGGCGCGGGTTCGCCGGCTGGTCTACGCCAGCAGCAACCACGCCATCGGCCGCCACCGGGCCGGCACGGTGCTCAGCGGTGCGGCCACGGCGCGGCCGGACTCGCTGTACGGGGTGAGCAAGGCATTCGGCGAAGCCCTGGGATCATACTACGCGGACCGGTTCGGAATGGCCGTCGCTTGCGTGCGCATAGGCAGTTGCTTCGAGCGCCCGACCCGGCTGCGTCACCTGGCCACCTGGCTCAGCCCAGGCGACGCCGTCCGGCTCGTCCACGCGCTGCTCACCGCGCCGGGCCTCACCTTTGCCACGGTGAACGGTATCTCTGCCAACACCCGCGCGTGGTGGGAACTGGACGGCGCCAAAGAGCTGGGCTACGCGCCGCAGGACGACGCCGAGCGCTACGCGCCCGAACTGCTGGCCGAGTTCGGCGGCCCGCTCGCCGCCGACGACCCTGACGCGGTGTTCGCCGGTGGCACTGTGCGGGCGCCCGAAGACTGAGAGGCCGCCCAAAGGCGGACCGCTGGACCATCGCAGGAGTGAGCAATGAAGTATGTCGATCTCGATGCCCGAGTCGGCGAACTGACCGGGGTCCTCGATCCTGGCCCCTACCTTGAGCTTCTGCCTGCGCTGAGCACCAGTCTGCCCCCGGGCGCCAGGGCGTTCGCCACCGACCCGAGCCACTACGACTTCGCCGGGCGGCGCTGCGTCAAGGACCTGACGCCCCACCAGGCGACCTTTCTCCACGAGGGGCCAGCTCTCGACCTTCGCCTCCGTCACAACTGTTGGAAGCACGAGGAGGATCTGGTCATTCGTTATGCGGGGGTGACAACCGTCCAGATCAGCACTCCGAACGAGCCCTCGACCTGGAACAACCTCGGCACGCTGATCCTGGACGAGATCCTTCCGCACGACCAGGGCTGCACTCACGAGATGGCCTTCAGGCCCGGGTCGGTCATCGTCACGTGCAACGACATCTCCGCTACCTGGGTCGCAGCGCACTGCTCCAAATCCCATGGAGGCTGAACGAGCTCAGTGCCTCACCCACAAGTCTTGACTATTGCTCAGCCGAGACGCCATGGACCGCATGGACCTGGCCCTGCAGGCCCTGCCCACCGACGACCCGAACTCGTGATACCGGCCGGCGACACCTCGCAGCGCAGTCCGTCAGGCCGCCCACGCGACTAGTACTCCAGCCGTAGATCGTGATCTTGCTGGTTGGATGCCGGGTTTCGGTCGAACTGGCGTCCGTCTCGACTGGTCCGCTCTGATGCGCTTGTCGTCTCAGCTGGGCTGGTCATCGGAGGGTGGTGGTGCGCTCTCCGTGCTGTAGAAGCGGCCCTGTTCACAGAGGGCGTCGATCTCGGTGTTGTCCTCTTCGCTTAGTTGCGCATCCAGAGCAGCACTGATGACGTGTCGGGCGCGGGCCAACCGTCGGGCGACATCCCAGTCGGCGATGAATGTCCCGACGGTCTGGTCGTCGGCGGTTCCGGACGCCTGGCGGGATCCGAGTCGGTCGAGGGATACCACGAACTCGTTCAGGTCCTGCAGGACCGCGACGGCCTCGTCGAGGGGGATGCGGATCTCCCGGGAGGACATGTCCATCGGCCGAATCGACTCCAGAGTTGGTGCTCCAGCCCAGATAGTCCTGCTGGTCGGAGCTGGTCCGGGAACGGGTGCGACCACCGGTGATCATCGGTGTGTGAAGACAGAAGATCAGACCGTGGCCGCAGGTCACAGCATAGATCCTGACCGCTGGCACGACATGTTCGAGGTCCTGATGGGCCGTATCGCGCGGCGGTTCGCCCGTGTGGAACCGCGGCGCCGGGCGAGGGCACTGGTCCTCGGGTTGCTGTCGGACCTGCCACGCAAGAACTGCTGGACGCTCGCCGAGCACGCGGGGGACCCATCTCCGGACGGCCTGCAGCATCTGTTGTCGAGGGCCAGGTGGGACGCCGACACGGTCCGCGACGACATCCGTGGCTTCATCGTCGAGCAGTTGCACCACCGCGACGCGGTGCTGGTCGTCGACGAGACCGGCGACGTGAAGAAGGGCGCCTCCACGGTGGGCGTGCAGCGCCAGTACACCGGTACTGCCGGACGCATCGAGAACAGCCAGGTCGCGGTCTATCTTGCCTACTCGACCCCGAGGGGGCACGCGGCGATCGACCGGGAGCTGTATGTCCCGCGTTCCTGGGTCGAGGACACCGCCCGTTGCCGGGCCGCCGGGATACCCGACACCGTCGGCTTCGCCACGAAACCGGCGCTCGCCGCCCGCATGATCGGCCGTGCGCTGGACGCCGGCGTCCCCGCTTCCTGGGTGGCCGGTGACGAAGTCTACGGAGGCAACCCGCTTCTGCGGACCGCACTGGAGGGTCGCGAGGTCGGTTACGTCCTCGCCATCGCATGTGACCACCAGATCGTCACCCACGCGGGCAAGTTCCGTGCCGACACCCTGGTCAAGCAACTGCCGAAACGGGCATGGCAGAAGCTTTCCGCCGGCGCCGGAGCCAAGGGACACCGCTTCTACGACTGGGCCCTGGCCGACATCGCCGACGAGCGGCCTGGCCACCGCTTCCTCCTCGTCCGCCGCAACCGGCGCACCGGTGAACTCGCCTTCTAGCGCTGCTACTCGGCGGATCGGGTGCCGCTGTCCACCCTCGTGAAGGTGGCGGGGCGCAGGTGGACGATCGAGGAGACTTTCCAGTCCGGAAAGGGACTGGCCGGACTGGACGAACACCAGGTCAGGCGCTGGACGTCCTGGTATCGCTGGGTCACACTCGCGATGCTCGCCCACGCCTTCCTGGCTGCGGCCACCGCCGACGAACGTACTCAAGAACAGGCTCCGGACGGCCTGCTCCCGCTGACCTGCAACGAGATCCAGCACCTGTTCACCACCCTCGTCGCCCAGACCAGCCACACAGACACGCACCGACTCCACTGGTCCGACTGGCGACGCCGCCATCAAGCCCGATCCCAGGCCAGCCACTACCGACGACAAGCCACTCTGACGTGAAGATCACGATCTACGGCTGGAGTACTAAGCGTTGTCCCGTAAATGATCTACGGTGCGCTTGCTGACCTGCCTACTCCTACGTCACCCGGCCAGGGTGAGGTTGTGAAGGCGGGCGATGCCGAGGATGGCGTGGTGGACGCCGTCGCCTTTGAGGCGGCAGTCGCGGAGGATCTTCCAGGTCTTCATGCGGGCGAAGGCGTGTTCGACGCGGGCGCGGACTTTGCGGTGGGAGGTGTTGTGTTCCTCTTTCCAGGCGGGAAGTTCGCTCTGGCCGGCTTTTCGTCGGTGCGGGATGATCAGGCCGGTCCCCTGGTAGCCGCCGTCGGCGATGACCGTGGCGCGGCCCACCGCGGCCCTGGCGCCGGACTCCTCCCATGCTTTGCAGTCGTTGCGGTTGCCGGGCAACGGCGGGCCGACTGCCACGACAAGCCGGGTGTCGGCGTCGATGACCACCTGGTGATTGGTGGAGTAGCGGTAGTTCTTGGACTGCGCGGCGACGCTGTGGTCGCGGGTGGGGACCAGCGTGCCGTCCACGATCAGCACAGTGTCCTTGCGGAACCGCTTGCGGGGCTCAAGCGCGAGCGCCGGTCCGAGGTGGTCGACGATCCGGTCCGCGGCGGACTTCGACACCCCGAACAGCGGGGCGAGTTGGCGCAGGGTGAGGTTGGTGCGCCAGTACGCGGCGACCAGCAGGACCCGGTCCTCCAGCGGCAGGCTCCAGGGCCGGCCCTTGCGCACCGGGTCTGCACCCTCCCGCCGCAGTGCAGTGATCAGCTTGCTGAACTGCCGCGGGCTCAACCCACTGAACGGGGCTATCCAGGAGGGCTCCGACGCCGGGATCACACCAGACACAGCATGATCATCTCACCGGTGGCCAGCAGTTACGGGACAACGCTTAGCTAGCTTCCGAAGTGTTCGCAGAGTTATGGATGCGCGTGGCCTCCAGGTGGGGCAGGGCGGCATGGGCCAGCAGGGCGGGGCCGAGGACGTTGGTCAGGACCATGGGCGACCACTGTGTCGGGTCGCCGGCCCCGATGGAGTCCCCGGACATGAATCCGGCGTTGGCCACCGCCGCGTCAAGGGCACCGAAACGCTCCACGGTGCGGGTCACGACGGACTCGGTGGCCTGCCGGTCCGCCGCGTCCGCGACAAGACCCAGCAGCAGGTCGGAGTGACCGGCCTCGTCGAGGAAAGCCTTCAGTTTGCTCTCGTTGCGGCCGGTGACCGCCACACGGTGGCCGCGGTCGAGGAGCAACCGCGCGGTGTGGGCGCCGATACCGCTGGTCGCGCCGTACGAGGCAGATGTCCAGGGCGGGGGAGCCGGCGCCGTACGTCGCGGCAGTTGACCACCAGGCGGCGGACCCGCTCCATCACGGCGTCGAGACCGCCGCCCTCGTGCGGGAAGCCGGTGCTGACGAGCGCGTCGCCCAGGGCGCCGGTGTCCGCGGCGCGCAGGGGCCGCCCGTCGCAGCGCGCCCCGCCGCCCCGGACCGCGGTGAACGTCCGGCGCAGGAACGGCGCGTGCACCGTGCCCGCGCGCACCACCCCGTCGATCGCGAACGCGACGGACACCGACACGTACGAATAGCCGTGCACGTAGTTGGCGGAGCCGTCCATCGGGTCGACGACCCATACCGGGCCGTCGAACGGGTCGTCCCGCCAGCCGTCCCAGGTCTCCTCGCTGACGACCCGGTGGGTGGGGAAGCGGTCGGTGACGATGCGTCTGATCAGCTCGTCCGCCCGCAGGTCGGCGTCCGTGACGAGTTCGTGGCCCCCCTTGGGGCGGCCCTGGGCCGCCCGCGTGCCGCGCAGCCGCAGCAGCAGCCCGCCGGCCTCGCGCGCGGCGTGCTCCGCGACCTCGGCGGCCGCCGCCACCTCAGCCGCCTCGGCCTCCGCCGGCGGAAGCCCCGCCGACCCCGATGCCCCCGTGAACACTCATTCTCGCCCCGTCCGCCCCTCGCTGTCGTCCCTGCCGTGCCGTCGGCTCCGTACGGCGAGGACGCCGTGGAGCATGCCGTGTTGATCGTGTGCGCGCGGGTGACAGCCGAACTGCCTCTCTCTACACGGCAGTTGAGGGGCTGTCGAGCCGGTGGCCCGGGGGTGGCCCTGCAGCGGCCCGGCTCGCGTCTGCGACGATGTGCCGATGAGCGAGGACACGGGGGCCGCGCGGACGCGGCAGACGCGGGTCGTGTGGATGGCGGTGGCGGCCGTGGTCGCCTTGGCGGTGGCGTTCGGCGGCGGGGCGACGTGGGCGAGGGGCCGGCCGCCCTTCATAGCGGCGGCGCCCTCGTGCTGGGGCGTCGACCTGTCGGCGCTCTTCCCGCACCGCGCCACCTCCACGCAGGACATCACGCCGTACGGCGGCACCACACCCGAGTGCCGGATCATGGTGGGCGTCGACCGGGGCCGGAAGGTCGACGACAGCTCGGACGTCTTCTACGCCGACCTCGACGTGCTCGACACCGACAGCTCCGACGGCGGATGGTCGAACGACGGCCTGACCGGCGACCTCTCCCCGCTCGGACCGGGGCTCACGGGCATGGCGGACGACCGGGACGCCTGGGTGGAACTGCCCCGCGCCTGCTTCGCCGAGGGCGTCTACGACGACAGCGCGCCGGACGTGGTGCGGCTGTCCTACCGCCCCAGGGCCTCGATCCTGCCGGTGGACGACGACGGCGCGAACGGCGACGGCGACCTGCGGATGGCGAAGGCAGCCGTCGCACTCGCCAACCGCGCCGCCTCCTCACTCCACTGCGAGGGAACGCTGCCGAAGCCGACGCTGCCGGCCGCCGAGCACCACGCGTCCGGGATGTCGTCCCCGGACCGGTGCGGCCTTCCGGCGTCCGCGCTGCCCGCGAAGACCAACCCGCGCGGCGCGTACCGGGCCAACGGCCGCTCGGTCAGCGTGTGCACCCTGAACAGCGACGTGGGCAGAGTGGACCTGATCACCCTCTCCGCCGACCGAGGGCTGTCCCGTACCTTCTCCGGCGTGGCCAAGACCTACGGACCGGGCCGCCTGCTCGCCCCGCGCGACGCCGGATACGCCGGCCGGAACCTGGCGACGGTCGAGCTGACCTGCGGCAAGCAAGACGTGGCGTTCGTGGCCCGCGACCAGGACGACGGCAGCTACGACGCGGCCCGCGTCCTCGCCGCGTACGTCGCGGTCCAGTCCCCGAGGTTCGGCTGCGGCAAGAACCCGGTGCGGGTCTCAGGCTGACCGCGGCCCGAAGCACGGCCCAGGGTGAACCGGCCGCGAGCCACCATCCGCACCGACCTCCACGCCCCACCGGCTCTGCATCGGGCCGGCCTGCACACCGCCCGGCCGAACAGCCGGACCCCCAAGCCGGCGCGGACGACCGGTGCGCCGCCGCCCCTGCCCGCCCCGAGCGACGGCGGTCGTCCACGCCGGCTCCGGGGCCCGGACGGCGATGTACGCGCGGCCGTCGCGCACGTCGCCCGCCCGCACGCCCAACGGGCGGCCCCTACGCCGCGTCCTCCCGCAGCGGCGTGCCGTCGGGCGGGGGTTACGACCCCGGCTACGACGTCGTCGACGTGGCCCCGCGGCGCCGCTACTGATTACCCGTTACACGAGAGCGCGCCCCTGTTATTCTTCACAAGTCGTACACATCTGACGGTACGACAATGTCTTTTGGGGGGACACGCGTGAGAAGGCATGCCCGTTTTCGGCGGGTCGCATCCGTACTGCTCGCACTGGCTCTGGGCGGGGGCGCGCTGTCCGTCGCACTGTCACCGGCCGCGCAGGCCGCCGAGCCGTCGGACGTCTCGATCCGGCTGCCCACCATCTCGTACTCACACATGCTGGTGGACCAGGCCCGGCACCGCGTCCTGATCACCACCGGCCAGTACTCCTCGCCCCGCACCGACGCGCTGCTGGTGTACGACTTCGACGGCAACCTGCTGAAGACAGTGACCATGAGCAAGCTTGACCGCCCGAGCGGCATGGCGCTGTCGGAGGACGGCGGGCTCCTCTACGTGGGGTCCACCGACTACGTCCTCGCGCTGAACGCCGACACCTACGCCTCGGGGTCGCTCCTCGGCGACGCTCATCAGGGCGTGTGCGGGCGGGAGATCGCCACGGCCGACGGCAAGGCGTTCTACACCAACCTGGCCGCGAACGTCGGCACGGACTGCACCCGGGCGACCTACCTGGACTACCGGACATTCGGACTCAACGGGACGAGCACCCTGACCTCGGGGCAGAACTTCCGCTTCGCCGTCCCCCAGCCCGGCGCCCCCGGACTGCTCCTCTACACGTCGACGTACGGCACCACCGAGTCGTACGCGAACCTCTACGACATGAGCAAGGCGAAGTACGTCTCGGGCCGTTCCTGGCCCGGCACCGTCGCCGCACCCGCGCTGGCCGCGCAGGACGACGCGCTCAACGCCGACGGCTCGCTGGTCGGACTCGCCTACGGCGCCGCGGGGTTCCGGCTGCTGAAGGCCTCGGACATGTCCGACGCCGACCCGGGCTGGAGCGCGCCTCCGGCCGACGCCTCGGCGACCGCCGTGGCCTTCAGCCCGGACAGCTCGCTGGTGGCCCGCGGTCTCGCGGCGCCCGGCGACGAGGCCGACCTGCTGGTGCAGGACGCCGACCCGGCGCACGGTGACGCGCCGCGCAGCTTCGTCTTCCAGGACGGAGCCGACGGCGGAGACCGGATCGCGTCGCGCGGCCTCGCCTGGTCCGCGGACGCCTCGAAGCTGTTCGCGGTCACCAGCGACGCGGCCGGTGACGCGTACTGGCTGCACATCGTCAGCAACGCCGGTTCCCGCTACCACGCGTCCTTCCAGGGTCCGCTGACCGTGGGGCCGGAGTCCCCCTACGCCGGGCAGAAGGTCGAGCTGAGCGGCACGATCGTGCTCAACGGTCCGGCGTCCGGGGCGCCTGCGCGCCTGACGGCGGTCCGCACGGACGCGAGCGGCAGCCACCAACTCGACCCGGTCACGTCCGCGGCCGACGGTTCGTTCACCATCGAGGACACTCCGTCGCAGGCCGGGACCGCCACCTACACCGTGTCCTACGCGGGCGACGCCGAACACGACCCGGCGGCCGACGCCACGAAGACGGTCACCGTCGCCAAGGCGCCGACCACGGTGGCGCTGACCGCGCCGACGGCCGCGGGGGCCGGCAGCAGCGTGCACATCGCGGGCACGCTCACCACGAGCGGCACCGCGCTGCCCCAGGGCACGGTCGTGCGGGTGCAGCGTCGCACGAAGGGCGGCGCGGCCTCGCTCCCGACGCTCAGAGTGGCCGCTGACGGCACCTTCGCGTTCGACGACGCGCCCGGCCCCGGTGACACCCTCTACACGGTCGACTTCAACGGCGATGCCGACCACGCCACGTCCGGGGACTGGCTGGTGGTCCCCGCGACGGGTTGACGGCTCGGCCGGCCTGACAGGTCGGTGGGTCGGCCGGCCGGCGGGGCAACCCGCCGGTCGGCCGAAGTCTCCGCGGCGCACCGATGAGTCCTGCCGTCCGACGCAGTCTGTGCTCTGTCGGACGCAAGGCGACCGGTGGGTCGTCTTGAGAGCGAGTCCCGATCATGTCCGTGGGCATTTTCGCCGGCATCGCGGTGCGCGACTACGCACGCGCGTTGGGCTGGTACCAGCGGTTGTTCGGCGCGGAGCCGGCCCCCTTCCCCAACGACGTCGAAGCGGTGTGGCGGCTGGCGGACGAGCGGTACGTGTACATCGTCGAGGAGGCCGAGCGGGCGAGCGGTGCGGTGAGCATGGTCTGGGTGGACGAACCCCGCTCCGAGATCGCGCGCATCGCCGGCCGGGGCCTTGAGCCGGTGGAGGTCGAGGAGCACGGCGGCGTCTGCAAGTGGGTGTTCCGCGACGACGACGGCAACGAGACGGGCATCGGCGGCGAGATCCCGTCCTGAACCACCGGCCCTCGCGGGCCCAGGGCCGGTTTCCGGGACGGTCCGTGACGCGAGCGCGCGCACGGTCCCTCGAACGGGCCGGGCGGTACGGCGGCGCCGGGAAGTGCCTCGACGTCAACGGCGGCAACACCGCCAACGGCACCGCGGCCCAGATCTGGTCCTGCAACAACACCGCCGCGCAGAACTGGACCGCGGCCTCCGACGGCACGCTGCGCGCGGTCGGCAAGTGCCTGGACGTGACCGGCGCCGGTACCGCGAACGGCACCAAGGTCGAGATCTGGGACTGCACCGGCGGCGGCAACCAGCAGTGGCAGCCGTACAACGGCGGCTACCGCAACCCCGCCTCCGGCCGCTGCCTCGACGACCCCGCCTCCTCGACCACCGACGTCACCCAGTTGGCGATCTGGGACGGCAACGGCGGCGCGAACCAGAAGTGGGCCAGGGCCTGACGCCGCACCCCCGCGGACCATCGTGACATCGTGACCGGGCCCATGACTCCTCCCGGCGAAGGAGCCACGGGCCACCCGCACGGTGCGCGGCGCGTCTCACCGGACGTGAGGCCTTTCCGGCACGCCGCGAGCGGTCGCCACCGCCCTCCCGTGCCGGCCGAACCGGAGCATCAGCGCCTGCTGCCGAAGGAGTTGGGCGCCTGTGCGGTCCGGCTTCTCCCTCTCAGCGCAGTTGCTCGGCCAGTCCGACGATGATGCCCTCCGGGCCGCGGAGGTAGCACAGCAGATAGCTGTCCTCGAACCGGGCGATCTCGCCGAGGAGTTCGGCGCCGTGAGGGCGCAGGCGGGCAACGGTGGCCTCGATGTCGTCGACGGCGAACATCACGCGGTGCGTACCCAGGATGTTGTGCGGCCGGTCGCGCGGCCCGGCGCTGATCACCGCGGGGCTGCGGTACTTCGCCAGTTCGAGCCGGCTGTGACCGTCCGGGGTCCGCACCATCGCGATGTCGCAGCGGACACCGTCGAGTCCGGTGCACTGGTCGGCGAAGAGGCCCTCGACCTCCGCCCTCCCCTCCAGCTCCATACCGAGCTCCACGAAGAACGCGACCGCGGCGTCCAGGTCCTCGACGACGATGCCGACGTTGTCCATCCGCTGAACCGCCATCGCGGGTTCCTCCTTCTTCACGTGCGGCCCGTGGTGGCCGCTGATGTCCCTGGTCCCTGGGACGGAGCCGGTGGCACGTTCTCGACATCCGGGACCGCCGAACCGCGGGACATCCGGATCGCGCCTCGCGCCGTTCCCTCGCCCCCCGGCACCGACGGCGTCGCGACCTCCGTCGACAGCAAACGTCCGCTGCCTTCCACCGCCCCTCCGCGACCACACCCCGCGCACGAGGAATTCCCCGCTCCACGCGACAGGGGACGCACTCTGGCACGTGCGGATGGCTCAGCCGGCTCCGGGCTCACAGGTCCAAGACGATCCCCTCGGTCGGCCTGGAGCAGCAGATGAGGACGTCGCCCTCGGCCGGAGGCTCCACGGGGTCGGGCGAGTAGTCCACCGCGCCTGCCATCAGGGCGAGTTCGCAGGTGTGGCAGACGCCGGTGCGGCAGGACCACTTGACCGGCACGTCGCAGGCTTCGGCCAGTTCCAGCAACGAGTCCCGCGCGTCGCTCCAGGGGACGGCGAGGCCGCTGCGGGCGAAGGTGACCTCGGGGCCGGTGCCGGCCGGGCCGGGCGGCTGGTGCGGGGCGACCGCGTCCGCGGCCTTGATCCCGGGGGTGACGGAGGGGTCCGCGCCGAAGAGCTCGGTGTGCACGCGGGATTCGTCCAGACCGCCCTCCACCAGGGCGGCGCCGAGGCCGCGCATGAAGCCGGCCGGCCCGCAGAGGTACGCGTCCGCATCGGCCGGCAGGTCGAGACCGCCGACGGTCTCCGCCGAGAGTCGGCTCGCCCGCGCGTAGTCCACGCCCGGCCGGTCGGCGCTGGTGGGGCGGCTGTAGTAGACGGCCGACCGTGCGTTCGGGAGCGCCGCGACCAGCTCGCGGCTCTCCCGCGCGAAGGCGTGCTCGGCGCCGTCGCGGGCTCCGTGCAGCCACCACACCCGGCGGGTGGACCGTTCGCGGGCGAGGGCGTGCAGCATGGCCAGCAGGGGGGTCGCGCCGACACCGGCCGACAGCAGCACCACCGGGTTGTCCCCGTCGGCCAGGCAGAAGGTGCCGCGCGGCGCGGCTGCCTCCACATGGTCGCCGACCCGCACGTGCGCGCGCAGCGCGTTGCCGGCGGCGCCGTGCGGTTCGACCTTCACGCTGATCCGGTACGTGCCGGTGCCCGGCTCGCCGGACAGCGAGTAGCTGCGGATCAGGGGCGGTCCGCCGCTGTCGGGCCGGACCTTGACGGTGAGGAACTGGCCCGGCGCCGCGGCCGGGAGCGCGGAGCCGTCTGCGGCGGCCAGGTACAGGGAGAACACATGGCGGCTCTCGGGCTGGACGCGGGTGACGGTCAGCGGGCGGAAGCCCGGCCACGCGGGCGGCGGCGCGGTGGCCGCGGCGTTCAGGCCCGCGCTGCCGCCCCCGCCGCCGCCCCCGCCGTCGGACTGGTCCAGCAGGGCCGTCATGGAGCTGCGCCAGCCGGGGCTGAGCGCGGGGATGCGCAGGGCGCGTTCGACCTGCTCGCGGGTGTGTCCCGGCAGGTAGAGCACCCGGTCGATCTCCTCGACGGTCATCGCCTCCGGGCCGGTGGAGACCTTGACGATCTCCTGGCCCGCCTCGACCTCGCCCTCCTCGACGACGCGCAGGTAGAAGCCGGGGCGGTGGTGCGCCACCAGCAGGGCCGCCATCCGCGGCTCGTCCATCCGCAGGCCCACCCGGTAGCAGGTCACCCTGGGCTGGGTGACCTCGAACAGGGCGCCGCCGACGCGGTAGCGGTCCCCGATGCAGACCTCGTCGTCGGGCAGGCCTTCCACGGTGAAGTTTTCGCCGAACCCGCCGGGGGCGAGGTCGTCGCGGCCCAGTTCCTTCGCCCAGAAGCGGTACGAGTCGAGCTGGTACACCAGGACGGCCCGCTGCTCGCCGCCGTGCCCGCCCAGATCCCCCTGGCCGTCACCGTCGATGTTCAGCCGCCGCACCATCCGCGGCCCGGTCACGGTCTGCTTGTAGACGCCGGTGTGCACGGTCCTGCCGTGCCACGGGACGTCTTTCGGCATCCCGACGTTCACCGCTGTCAACGTGGCCACCGCGCCACCTCCCAGGTCGCGTGACGCCGCGCGACGGATGGCGCCGACCGCCACGCCTTCCACGCTAGACCGGCGTTTCGGCGGCGGCAAAACGGCGGGGAGAGCACTGGGCTGGGCCCGCCCGGCTGACCTGCGCAGGAGCCGTGCTCCCGGGCATCGAGCGGGGCGGGTTTGCGCCCGGCGCACGCGAGGTCCCCCGATTCGGGGGTTCTGGTAGACATGGCCGGTGGACAGAGACGAGTTGTTGGCAGCACTGGGCAACGACCCGCAGGCCGCACTCGCGCTCGGATGCCGGATCGTCGCGACAGCCGGCGTCGACGAACGCCGGCACGCGGACATCCCGTTCGAGATCGCACGAAACGGCGACCGCGCGACCGTGTGGCACGCGGCCGAGGCCTACGCGCGGGAGTCCGACGGCGGGGCCGCGCGCTGGATGGCAGAAGGGGCGGCCTCCCTCAGCGACCCGGATGGCATCGTCGTGGACCATCTGACGCTGCCGATCCTCATCATGGAATACGACGAGGACCGCTGGATCGCTCATGGCCAGGACTGGCGTATCGCTGTGCGCTGCGACGATCCGGCCCGCGCGATCGGCGCTCTGAACGCGGCGAAACCGCGCCTCTACCTCGTCGCGAACGACGGCAGCGTGCAGCAGGACGGCGCAGCCGGACTCACCGGCCCTCCCGGACCCGAATACACGCCGAACTACGTGGCCGTCGACGAGGACGCGCCCCTGATCCGGTTGGACTGCAAGGACGGCGTCTTCCCCCTCATGGCCCGCACCGCCCTCGAAATCGTCATCGAGGAGCTCCGCGCGGTCGGTATCACTCGAGCCGAGCTCACGACGCCGAGGAACCGGGAACCGACGCCCTGACGTCGCGCGGGAGCCTCGCTCGGGCGATGGCGGGCCTTCTCAGGACGAGCGGGGGCCGACGCTTTTCAGGGAAGCGCCAGGGGAGTCGACGGCTGCGCGCTGCTACGGTCGGGCGCTATGAGCTGGCTCCCCGATGACTTCGTCCACCCCGTCCTGGTACCGCTGCCGGGCGGCGGTCATCACCTGCGGCCGATCCGGGAGGCGGACACCCCGCTCGACTATCCGGCGGTGATGGGTTCGCGCGAGCGGTTGTGGACCATCTTCGGCCCGGCCTGGGGCTGGCCCGCGGCCACCATGACCTACGAGGCCGACCAGGCCGACCTGTTGCGGCACGAGAAGGAGATCGCCGCACACCAGTCCTTCAACTACGCGCTGCTCGACGCCGCGGAGACAGCTCTGCTCGGCTGCGTCTACATCGACCCGCCGGCGCGGGCCGGCGCGGACGGCGAGATCTCCTGGTGGGTGGTGGACGAGCTGGTGGGCAGCAAGGTCGAGCAGGCCCTCGACGCGCTGGTACCGCAGTGGATCGCCGCCGAATGGCCGTTCGAGCAGCCACGCTTCCTCGGCCGCGAGATCTCCTGGTCGGACTGGCTCGCCCTACGTGCCGCCCGCCGAGTACGAACAGGGCTACTGGCGACGCCAGGAACCAGTCCCACAGTCTGCCGGAAACAAGATCACCGGACTCTACGAAACTCGGGGCAGTTCATGGCTGGACATGCGCCGCGGACAGCTGGGAAACGCCTCACAGCTGCTTCGTCGGCTCGGCGACACATGGTCGACGAGAGACCTGCCCGTTAGCCGGTCCGCCAGGGGGCAGGGTGGTGGCGTGGCAGTCGTTACCGATTTGGCGTGATCGTTGCGGCCGGTGGCGTTCGGGCCGATGGTGCCGCTCCGCGGCTCGCGCGAGGGTGGTGGCATGCCCGAAGAGAAGAATCGAGCGGTTCCGCGGAGCGCGGACGGCAGCGCCGGGGATGCCGACTACGGCGTCATCGGTGTCGACTACGCCCGATACCGGCGCCCTGAGCCAGCCTTCGCCGCGGCGATCGCAGCTGCCTTGGGCGACGCTAGGACGCTGGTGAACATCGGCGCCGGCGCCGGCTCCTATGAGCCCACGGACCTCGACGTCACCGCGGTCGAGCCCAGCGCCGCGATGCGCGCGCAGCGCCCTGTCGGCTCCGCTGCGGTCCTCGCCGCGGCTGCCGAGCAGATGCCGTTCCCGGACGCCGCCTTTGAAGCCGCCCTGGCCTCCTTCACCGTCCACCAGTGGCGGGACCTGCGTGCGGGCCTGCGGGAGGCGCGGCGCGTGGCGACGGGGCCGGTCGTCATCCTCACCTGTGATCCGGCGGCGTTACGGTTCTCGTGGCTGAATGAGTACGCGCCCGAGGCCATCGCCGCGGAGGCGGCGCGGTACCCGGAGATCGCCGACATCCGCTCGGGCCTCGGCGGGGCCGTCACGGTCACGGCGTTGCCGATCCCGCTCGCGTGCACCGACGGCTTCTCTGAGGCGTATTACGGTCGGCCCGAAGCGCTCCTCGACGCGGGCGGCCGCCTGGCGAACTCGGCTTGGAGCTTCGTGGATCGGACCGTCGGCGAACGGTTCGAGCGGACCCTCGGCGCCGATCTCGACAGCGGTGCGTGGGATGCCCGACACGGTCACCTGCGCACCCAGCCGTCCTTCGGTGGATCGCTGCGCCTGGTCGTGGGCCGCCCGTGACGGCCGCCTCGGTGCTCAGATCGACGGCCGGCCGGTCGTTGTGGCCTACTGCTGCCTGGTTCTGGGCGTTGCAGTTCGCGGTATTGAACCCGCTGCTTGCGGTCCTGCTGGTTGCTCTCTATGACGCCACTCCGACACAGCTCGGGTTGACGCTCGGCGCGTACAACATCGGCGGGTTCATCGCGTCGCTGGTGATCCCGGCCACCGCCGACAGATCGGGCGACTATCTCCGCCCTTTGCTGATATGCGGGATCTGCGGTGTCGCGATGATCATCGCCCTCGCCGTGACGACGGCGCTGCCGGTCGCGTTGCTTGCCCTCGTGCTCCTCGGGGGTCCCCCGGGCGTTGGCTCCACGCTCCTGTTCGCTCAGCTGCGCCATGACGGGGCCTCGCCGTCACGGGTGATCCGGACCCGCGCGATCGTGTCGTTCGCGTGGGTAGTCGGCCCGCCACTCGCCACCGCGTGCACCGGAGCGTTCGGAAACGGCTCCGCGCTGTGGCTGCTCGCCGGCATCGGGGTGGTCAACGTCGCAACCGCCCTGCTGCTCCTCCGCGGCCTGCACCGCGGCGCGAGCGAAGCGGGGCCGCAGGTTCCCCATCCTCCGATGCTTGCTCAACTGCGCGGCTGGGGACGCTGGGGAACCGTCTCCGCGTTTCTCGTGCTCCAAGTGACCAACATCGCGACCGTGACGGTCACCACCCTGTTCGTCACGGTCCAGATGCACGCGCCGGTATTGTGGGCCGGCTTCATTCTCGGGGCGGCAGCTCTCATGGAGATCCCCGCGCTCCTGATCATCGGCCGACTCCACACGCGCATGGCCGCAAGAACTCTGATCCTCATCTCCTGCGTCGTGGGCGTCGCCTACTATGCTCTCGCGGCTGCCGCCCAGAACCCCTGGCAGCTCCTGATCCTGCAGCCGCTGAACGCATGGTTCTTCGCCACAGTTGCAGGCGTCGGACTGACGGTCTTCCAGGACGTCTTCCCGAGCCCGGGGCTGGCGTCCGGGCTGTTCACCAACACCCGTCGCATCGGCGCGGTTCTCTCCGGCCTGCTCATCGCCGCCCTCGCGGTCTTCCCCGACACCTACCGGGCCGTCTACACGGCCGCCGCGATCCTCGTCGCCGTCGTCCTCGTCGGCTACGCGGTAGCGGCTTACCCTCGTCGCGCGAACGTGACGGGCGCCGATGCGCAGTAGCTTCTCGAAGATGACCACCTAAGGGACCACCGCGTCAGTGTTCTCGTCCTCGATGGTGCGGATGCGGTCGCCGGTCAGCTCGCTCATGCCGGGCAAGGTCGCGGGCTTCCTCCGCACCGCCGACTTGGAGCTGGCCGAGCGGGCCGCGCTCGACCAAGGGGGGACCGTACGGCGCCGCCGAACAGGGCGATGGCGCCCCAGCACCGGCGGTCCACCACAAAGCTCGCCCGCGGTTCGTGGCGCGGAGATCGTGCGCGGCCCGGCTCGGCCGCGGCGACGACATCTGGAACTTCCTGACGCTGATGGCCGCGAACAACGTCTTCCATACCAGCCTGGTCCCCTCGCACTACGACGACCTGAACGTCTTCAACGTCGATGCCAGCGGCGGTATCCCCGCGGTGCTGCACAACGCGCTGGTGTTCTCCGCGGCCGGCCGGATCGACCTGCTGCCGGCGCTGCCCGGCGCGCTGCCGACCGGCGTGATCAGCGGCATCCTCGCCCGCGGCCGGATCACCGTGACCCGGCTGGCCTGGGACTACCCGGCCGGCACCGTCACCGCCCGGCTCGACTCGGCGGTGCGGCAGTCCGTGGAGCTGTCGGTGCCGCCCGGGGTGAAGGACGTGACGCTCACCGTGGACGGCCACGCCCGGCCGATCGGCCCGCTCGGCGCCGGGGTCCGCGGAGGTCTGCGGGTCACGCTGCCCAGGGGCGCCACGGACATCGGTGTCACCTTCACCCCTGTCACGGCCGCGCCCTCCGCGCACCTGCTCTCCTACGGCGCCGCGGCCACCGCCTCCTCCACCCGCACCACCGACGGAGACGTGGGCCCGGAGAAGACCGTCGACAGCGACAGCACCACCCGCTGGACCAGCGACTACGCCGACGGCCAGTGGCTGCAACTCGACCTGGGCGCCGTCCACGACCTCACCGAGGTCAAGCTCAACTGGGAGAACGCCACCGCCAAGGACTTCACGATCGACGTCTCCGCCGACGGCCACACCTGGACCACGGTCGCCGGCGTCACCGGCAACTCCGCAGCCGGCTGGATGGACTTCCCCGGGCTCACCATCTCCGGCCGCTACGTCCGGCTCGACCTGACCACCCGCGCCACGTCGTACGGCTTCTCGCTGTGGGACGTGGAGGTCTACGGGACCTGACCCGCGGATCTCGCGCGTTCGCCCGGGCCCCCGGCCGCCGCCTACGCGTCGACGGACCGGCGCAGTTCCTCGACCGCGGCCCGGGCGGCGGCGCCGATGACGGCGTCGGCGCGCGGCAACCTGTTGTCGGCGCGCGCGGCCCGGGTGAACACCACCGCGACGTACGTTCCGCCGTCGGCGAGTTCGACGACGCCGGCCTCGTGCCGCATCGCGCCGAACGACCCCGTCTTCCCCGACACCGTGACGTCGTCATAGGGGAATCCGGAGGCGAGGCGGTGCCGCCACGCCTGCCGGCCCATCACCTCGCGCATGAAGGAGCACTGTTCGGCCGAGGCCGCGCGGCCGGTCCAGATTGCCCGCAGCAGCCGCGCCATGTCCGCCGGGGTGCTCGACGCCTTGGACACCGGGCTGTAGACGTCCTCGGGGAGAGTCGCGTCGTTGTCGAACAGGCGCGTCATCGCGTCGTCCAGCGACGGTGCCCGCGCCTCCGCGACCAGCCGCGCCCAGTCCCGCGCGGTGCCGCCGCGGACATGGGTGGCGGCCATCGACAGATCGCGGCAGACCTCCTCGACGGCGTCGGCCCCGACCCGGTGCAGCACTGCGTTCCCCGCGGTGTTGTCCGAGATGGTCATCATGAGGACGACCAGGTCGCGCAGCGACACCGACAGCGGATCGCGCAGCAGCGAGATGCCGGTCGGACCGGGTACGCGGTCGGACGGCTCCAGCGTCAGCCGCTCCCGCGGGTCGAGCGTGCCGGCGTCCGCCAGCCGGCAGAACGTCGCCATGACCGGCAGCTTGTACAGGGAGCCCACCGGGACGGGTTCGTCGGCGTCGATGGTCACGCCCTGCGACGGACGGTCCAGCTCCGACACGTGCAGCCAGCCGCGGACGCCGGCGTCCGCGAACATGCCCCGGATCCGGCGCTCCACGGCGCTCGCACCGCCCGCCCGGCTCATGCCGCCGCCTCCCGAACGAGGGTCTGCGTCAGCAGGTGCGCGATCTCCGCGACCTCCTCGGCGGCCGGGCCCCGGGCGTCCCAGACCACCCGCAGCCGTAGCGGCAGCGCCGGATCGGGGGCCTCCCGCGGTTCGACGCCGGCGGCCGCGAGGGTGCGGTCGGCGGTGAACAGCACGGCCTGCCCGGCCGCCACCAGGGCCAGCCCCGCGCGTTCGTCGGGCACCACCACGGTTTCCACCCGCCGTCCGCGGCCGGCCAGGGTGTCCACGAACAGGTCGTGGGCCGCGGGGGCGTCCTGCCGGGGACGTACGGCGACCGGGAGGCGGCCGGCGGCCGGTGCGGAGAGCCCCGCGGGGCAGAGCATCCAGGTCCGGAAGAGCCCGATCCGGCCCGCGGCCAGTCCGTCCAGCACCGCCGGGTGCAAGGTCACGGCCAGGTCGAGCCGGCCGGAGGAGATCTGGGCGAGCAGCGCCGTGGTCGAGGCGGTGACGACGCTGATCCGCGCCTTCCCCCCGGCCCGGACCGGGGCGGCGCCCAGGTCGGCCACCAGCGAGGTCGGCACCTCGGGCGCGAGGCCGAGCCTGATCCGGGGGGATCCGGCCTGCTCCCGAGCGGTGGCCGACCGCAGGTGCGCCATCGCGGCGAGCGCCGTCCGGGCATGGGGAAGCAGCAGCGCCCCCTCCTCCGTCAGCGCCACCCCGCGGTCGCGGTCGAACAGCCGCACTCCGAGCAGCGCCTCCAGCCGGCGCAGTCCCTGGGACAGGGGCGGCTGAGTGATGCCGACACGCTGAGCGGCAGCGCCGAAGTGCTCCTCCTCCGCCAGCGCGACGAAGATCTCCAGATGCCGTTCCGTGAGCATGTACCCCCCTGACATCGTGCGATACCACGTGCGAATCGGATGACAAGCAAGAGCATATTCGACATTCCGGCGTTCGTCCGCTTTCACTGGCCGCAGTGGCGCCAACGGGAGGAGCAGAGGATGAACGCGCGGACAAACGGCCAGCGGCACCGGCGCAGGAAGGCGGCAGCCGCCGTCGTGGTGGCCGCCGCCGCGGTGCTGGCGGTGGCGGGATACGGAGCGTACGCCGTCGTGGACTCCGGCCACGGGGACGGTGGCGCCGACGCCAGGACGCCGGTCTCCCTCGCCCGGGACTTCCTGACCTCCTGGTCCGCGGGCCGGTTCGGCGACGCGGCCGGTGACACCGACAGCGCACCGGCCTCCGAGCAGGCGCTCAAGGGCTACCACGACGGCCTGGGCGTACGGTCGTTGACGTTCAGCCACGTGCTGTCGGCCGCCGGCACCGACCCGGCCCGGGCGGAGGACACCGTGGTCGGCTACCACGCCGCACTCACCCTGGCCGGCGGCAAGGGCACCTGGTCCTACGACGGATCGCTCAGCGTGCACCGGACGGGGCGCCAACTGGCGGTGCACTGGCAGAACTCCGTGCTCTACCCGGGCCTGGGCGACGGTCAGGAACTGGCCGTCGGCGCCGTCCCGCCGAGCGGAGCCGTGGTCACCGCCGCCGACGGCACCGTACTGACCGCGTCGGCGCAGCCGTCGCTCGCCGCGGTGATCCAGGACCTCACCGGCAGCCGCGCCCAGGCCGTCCGCGGTTCGTCCGGCACCGGGATAGAGATCCGGTCGGGCGGCGGTGCCGCGCCCCGCGTCCTGAAGGTCCTCACCCCGCCGAAGCAGGTCCGGGTGCGGACCACCATCGACGCGCGCCTCCAGGACGCCGCCGAACGCGCCGTGCGGGACGGCCACAACCACGGGAAGCCCACCGCGCTGGTCGCCATCGACCCCGCCACCGGCCAGATCGCGGCGATCGCCGATACCTCCGGCACCACCGCGCTGTCCGGCGCGCTGGCACCCGGCTCCACCATGAAGTTGATCACCGCCTCGGCGCTGCTGGACAAGGGCGGCCTGACCCCGTCGAGTCCGGCGACGTGCACGCCCACGGTGATGGTCAACGGGCAGAGTTTCCACAACGTGGACAACGAGTCCGCGACGGGCTCGACGATGACCCAGGACTTCGCCATGTCCTGCAACACCGCCTTCATCCGCATAGCCGACAACCACCTCGGCATGACGGACCTGAAGGACGAGGCGGACGACGTCTTCGGCCTCGACGGCGACTGGAAGATCGGTGTGGGCACCGTGGACGCGTCCATCCCCGATCCTGCGGGTAGCCGCAACGAACGTGCCGGCGACAGCATCGGTCAGGGCCGTATCATCGCCAATCCGCTGGCCATGGCCTCCGTCACGGCGACCATCGCCCAGGGCGCCTTCCACCAGCCGATCCTGCTGCCCGGACTGCCCCAGAAGGCCGCCGCGCGACCGATCTCCCCGTCCACCGCCGCGGCGGTCCGGGCCATGATGCGCACCACCGCGCGGACCGGGACCGCGGCCCCGCGGATGTCCGGCATCACCGGCGGCGCCAAGACCGGCACGGCGGAGGTGGGGAACAGCACCAACGGCTGGTTCGTCGCCTACGACCGCCACCTCGCCGTCGCCGCCGTCGTCCAGGGCGGCACGTCCGGCGTGGACTCGGCCGGCTGGGCCGTGCACGACCTGCTGACCGCCGACTGACCCGCCGCCCGCCGCCCGCCGCCCGCCGCCCGCCGCCCGCCGCCCGCCGCCCGCCGAGCGGCGAGCGGCGGCGCCACGGCTGCCATCCGGGGCCGACCGCGCCTCGGCGGCCGGCGTTCCGGACGGCGAAGTTGCGGGGAAGTGGGACGGTGCGCAGCATGGTGAGCAGTGGATCGCCGCTCCCTCTTCCCCCTTTCCTCCTGTGGTCGGTCCGGTCGGCCCGGTCGGCCCGGTCGGCCCGGAGGGAACATCGGCACTTCCGAGCAGAGGACGACCGAAATGGGCACCAGGGAAACCCACCAAGCCGTACCGCCCTGGCCCCAGTTGCGCGTCGAGGACTGGGTCGACACCCGAGAGACGCTCCACATGTGGGTCCAGATCGTCGGCAAGATCCGGCTGGCGCACGCACCCCTTCTCAACCACTGGTGGCAGGTGACCCTCTACCCCAGCCCGCGGGGACTGACCACCTCCGCCATTCCCTGCGGCGCCGAATTCCTCGACATCGAGTTCGACTTCGTCGACCATCTCCTGCGCCTGCGCAGCAGCGACGGGGGTTCGCGCACGATTCGCCTGGAGTCCATGCCGGTGGCGGAATTCGCCGCGCGCGTCGGCCAGGCCCTGCAGGAACTGGATCTGCCCACCACCATCCAGGACCATCCGAACGAGGTCGAGCCGGCGATTCCGTTTTCGGAGGACTACCGGCACCACACCTACGACCCGCATGCGGCGCATCTGTTCTGGCGCCAGCTCCTGCAGGCCGATCGCGTGCTGGGCGCCTTTCGCGCCCGCTTCGCCGGCAAGGTCAGCCCGGTGCACTTCTTCTGGGGGGCGATGGACTTGGCATGCACCCGTTTCTCCGGACGCCGCGCCCCCAGGCACCCGGGAGGAGCCCCGAACTGCGGGGACTGGGTCATGGTGGAGGGCTACTCGCGCGAGCTGAGCAGCTGTGGATTCTGGCCCGGCGGCGGCGAGGAGGGCGCCTTCTACTCCTATGCCTACCCCGAACCGGCCGGCTACGCCGAAAGCCCGGTCACGCCGCCGGAGGCCTTCTACAGTCGCCAGAACGGGCAGTTCCTGCTGCCGTACGAAGCCGTACGCACGGCCGACGATCCGGACCGGGTGCTCACCGGCTTCCTGCAGAGCACCTACGTGGCTGCCGCGGAAGGGGCCGGATGGGACAGGGCGGCGCTGGAGGTCGATCCGGAGCGCTGGGCCCCGGTGAGTGGTTGACGGGACAAGCTCCCGCGGCCGCGCCACCGGACGGCCGGTCACACGGCGCGCATGCCCGGCGAACGACGGATGCCATCCTCAAAGGAGGGACACAGCCGTATGCCTCAGGAAAGTTTCCCCGCCCCCGAATCCGGGATGCTGGTGAGCTACTTCCTCACCGTTGCGGACGTGCCTCGCTCACGGGAGTTCTACAGCGAGGTCCTGGGAGGGGAGGTGGTGCTGGCCGAGAATCCGTGCACCGTCCGGCTCGCGAACAGCTGGATCATCATGAACCCGGGCGGCGGCCCCACCCCGGACAAGCCCGGCATCACCCTGCACCCGCCGGATGACCCGAGTGCCGCGACATGCTTCCTCAACATCCGCGTCGCCGACATTCAGTCCGTCTACGAGGAGTGGAGCGCGAAGGGCGCGGAGTTCGTCACCGAGCCGATCGACCGCACAGCGGAGATCCGCTGTTACCTCCGCGACCCTGACGGCTACCTGATCGAGTTGGGACAGGCCACCGGAATGCTCCACGGCGTCTACGCCGACCCGCCCCCCTCACCCGGAGCGGGACGCGACTGAGCAGCGGACAGCGGCCCCGGGTCGTGCCGCCACGACTGAGCCGGCGGTTCGTGAAGTGATGGTTCAGGGCGCGCTGTCGAGTGCGGGGGAGGCGCAGTGATCAGTGGGGGCGTGGCCGACACCAGGTGCCGGGCGAGGCCGGAGCGCGCGGGAGCCGGCTCGGACGACGGCTGCCACTCCCGCCTGAGCAGCCCGTAGACCCACGAGTCAGAGACATCGCCGTTGACGACGCAGTCCTCCCGCAACGTCCCTTCCCGCAGGAAGCCGAGCTTCTCCAGCACGCGGGCGGATGCCACGTTGCGCGTATCGGCCTCCGCTTGGACGCGATTCAGGTCCAGCGTGTCGAATGCCCACCCCAGCAAAGCGCGCGCGGCCTCGGTCGCGTAGCCGTGGCCCCACGCTGCATCGTCGAAGCAGTAGCCCAGCGACGCGCTGCGGTACTCCGGATTCCACCCTCGCAGGCTGCACCAGCCGATGAACGCCCCGTCGGAGACACGATCGACGGCCAGCCGCGCCCCGGTGCCCTCCTGCGCCATCTGCTCGCACGCCGTGATGAACTGCGCGGCACGCACGCGTTCGCTCCACGGTGGCGCGTCCCAGTAGCGCAGCACGTAGGCGCTGCTCTGCAGCGCGAAGAGGTCGTTCGCGTCCGTGTCTTCGAAGGCACGCAGCCGAAGGCGAGCGGTGTGCAACGAGGGGGTGGGCAGCGACTTACTCATGTTCCGTCCCGTGATCGGTGGCCGGACCATCAGACATCCGATGCCGGTCACCCGCAACGGGTTTCTCGGCGATCCGGCAGAACGACCGTCCTCGGCGATCCGGCGGCGTCGCCGCACCGTGGACCAGGTCGCGGCGGTACCGGAATCCCCGACCATGGCCGGGTGTGACGCCCGGGAACCGCGGTCGTGGTCGAACCCGGTACGGTTGCTCCGCATGACCGACATCGAGACCGAGGTCACCGCGCATCTCATCCGCGACCTGCTGCGGGACCAGCATCCTGACCTGGCCGAGCTGTCCCTGCGCGAGGTCGACGGCGGCTGGGGCAACCAGATGTGGCGCCTTGGGGACGAGTTGGCCGTGCGGATCCAGCGGATGAACACCGAACCCGACGAGCAGCTCAAGGAGCGCCGGTGGCTGCCGCTGCTCGCTCCGCGCCTGCCGCTGCCCATCCCCGTCCCGGTGCGCAGTGGTGCGCCCTCCGAGCGTTTCCCCAAGATCTGGACGGTCATGACGTGGGTGCCGGGTCTGCCACTGGACCGTGGGTCGATCACCCGCGGCGAGCACGCGGCCGACACCCTGGCGGCGTTCCTCCGGGCGCTGCACGTCGAAGCGCCCGCCGACGCACCGGTGGGTGCGGGCGTCGGCGCGCACCCCGCAGACTGCGCGGACGGCTTCCACCAGTTCCTCGACTCCGTCGACGCTGACGCGATCGGCTTCGACGCGGCCGACGTCCGGGCCGTCTGGGACGACGCCGTCGCGGCCCCCGCGTGGCAAGGCCCGCCGGTGTGGGTGCACGGCGACCTGCATCCCGCGAACGTCGTCGTCGCGGACGGGACGCTGGTGGGCGTCGTCGACTTCGGCGCCGTGTGCGTCGGCGACCCGGCATGGGACCTGGCAGCCTCCTGGGTGCTGCTGCCGGCGGGCGCGGCCGCACGCTTCTTCCAGGCGTACGCGGAGGTCGACGAGGCGACGGTCCGGCGCGCCCGCGGGCTGGCCGCGCTGAAGAGCCTCTTCCTGATGCTGATGGGCCAGAACGGGGACCGCGGTCTGCCCGGCGGCAAGCCGGCGTGGGGTCCGGCGGGACGGGCAGCGCTCGACCGGCTCCTGAGCGAGCGTCAGACCCGATTCGGTCCTCGACGAACCTGAGCCGCACCAGGGGCCCTGCCGCCATGTGCCCCCACGGAGGAGATCACCCGACGGGGCACCCCTTCGACCGCACCCTAGCGCTCGAAGAACTTCCAGTGCCCCTCGGAGTCGACCTCAATGGCGCCGTCCACCACCTTGATGGCCGTGTCGTCGTCGACCGCGTACCCCGGCACCGGCAGGCGCGCGGCCCACTTCTCGGCGTCGGCCATGGTGTTCTCCGGGCACATGACGTTGTCCAGATGCGGGAAGACCGAGAAACCGACCATGCCCAGCGCGCTGTCGCCGCCGGCGGCCGGCTTCCAGCCCACGAACTCCTCGCCGACGTGCGGGGCCATCACCATGCTGCCGGCGCTCAGTCCCACGTAGACCGTCTCGCTCAGCGACGAGAACAGATCGGCCAGGCCGGACTCACGCATCCAGTGGTGCAGATACAGCACGTCGCCGCCGCACACCAGCAGGGCATCGGTCTCCCGGACCAGGGGGACCCAGCTCTCCTCGTCGATACTGGGCAGCGCGGTCAGCTCCAGCATGCCCACGGACTTCCATCCCAGCTCGACCATGGGCGTGGACGTCTGCCCTGCGATCTGCC
This sequence comes from Streptomyces sp. NBC_00448, assembly GCF_036014115.1. Classification (NCBI taxonomy): domain Bacteria; kingdom Bacillati; phylum Actinomycetota; class Actinomycetes; order Kitasatosporales; family Streptomycetaceae; genus Streptomyces; species Streptomyces sp. NBC_00448. Next base: position 33,898 of record NZ_CP107913.1, on the reverse strand, counting down.
GCCACGTCATGACCGCGGTCCCGGGCAGCATGCCGTACATCGCGGTGGGGATGCACAGGGCGGTGGACTCGGCGAGGGGTTTGCCCAGCATGTCGACGAGGGCGTCACGGATGCTGTGGTTGCTGACGCCGCCGGAGGTGAGGAGAAGCTTCATCGCGCCTTCCTTGTCCATCGAGTGCCGGAACCGGCCACGGCGAGCCGTGGAAACCTTCAACTGCCGCAGGGTTCTTCGGCGGACGAGTCAACCACGGCGCACTGACTCCCACGCGTGCGCGAGCAAGCCGGCGGGGTCCTGGGTTGTCGAGAACGGGCCCGTCGCCGTCCGGTACTTCGAGAACGCACCCGACACCGGCGGCGGAAGGAGGGCCGACCGGCTCCAGCGCCACCGTGCGATCGAGCCGCAGGCCAGGCCAGGCGCTGCGCGGCCGCCGGAAGCCGGAAGCCGCGAGCCGGAAGCCGGGTTCGGCGACGGGCAGGCCCCGTTCGAGGAACCGCGCGCCAACGCGGCCCGGCCGGCTCCGGACACCGCCGGCCGGGCCGGTTCCCGGCCACGCCCGCCGCCCGAAGGCTCAGCCCCGCTGCGCGAAGACGACGTCCCGCGCCGTGTCGAGTGCGGTCGCCACCGCCCCCAGCACTACCGCGTCCTCGCCGAGCGCGCTGGCCACGACGCGGGGGCGCAGCGGGGTGAGCCGGCGGAGGGTGTCGTGCACCGTGGTGAGCAGGAGGTCTGCGCTGTGGCCGACGCCGCCGCCGAGGACCACGAGGTCGGGGTCGAGGACCGCGGCGACGGCGGCCACGGTGTGGGCGAGGCGCTCGCCCTCCTGGCGGACCGCGGCCACCGCGGCGGGGGCGCCCGAACGCGCGGCGTCGAACACCGACTTGGCGGTCAGCGTGCCGGTCATGCCGAGCGCGCGGGCAGCGCGTACGACGGCGTCGGCCGAGACGGTGTCCTCCAGGGTGCCGGGCTCGCGTCCGGGCCAGGGCAGGAAGCCGATCTCGCCGGCGGCGCCGTTCGCCCCGGTGAAGGGGGAGCCGTCGGCCACGATCCCCATGCCGAGGCCGGTGCCGATCATCACGTAGACGAACAGCCGGCTGCCCGCGCCGACACCGAAGGAGTACTCGCCGAGGGCGGCGAGGTTCGCGTCGTTGTGGACGGCCAGCGGCACGCCGAGTTCCTCCCGCATCCGGTCGAAGAGCCCGGCGCGGCCCCAGCCGGGCAGGTGGAGGGCGTACCGAACCCGTCGGGCGGCCGCGTCGTAGACCCCGGGGGTGCCGACGACGGCGTGGGCCAGCTTGGCCGCGGGCACCGCCGATTCGGCGACGACCCGGTGCGCGGTGGCGACCACCAGATCGGCCATCGCGGCCGAGGTGCGGGCCCGGTTGCGTACGTCACCGCGGGCGACCACCGTGCCGTCGAGGTCGGCGAGCACCACCCGCAGCCAGGCCCGGCCGATGTCGATGCCGAGGGCGTAACCGGCCGAGGGGTCGGGGGAGTACAGCACCGCGGCCCTGCCCCGGTCGGGGATGTGGTGGCCGGCCTCGCGGACGAGTCCCGCGGCCTCCAGGGCGGCCAGCGCGCTGGAGACGGTCGGCTTGGACAAGCCGGTGGCGCGGGCGAGTTGGGCACGCGAGGCGGGGGCGGCGCGCAACCGCTCCAGCAGCAGGCGTTCGTTGGAGCTGCGCAGCCGCTGCTGGTTCCAGGGCCGCTCGGCGCCGTCGTCGCTGCTGGTCATAGAGGGCATTCTCGCCCATCGCCCGGGTAGACGGCCGAACGGCCGGTCGGCGCCACCTCTTGACGCTATTAGTAAAGGAACTTAACTTGAACGCTTCGGCACCCGCGCCACGCCTGTGATCCCACCAGCTCAGGAGCCCCCCATGTCCGGCAGCCCACCGTCCGGCAGCCCAGCGTCCGCCGATGGCTTCGTCCGCCGCATCGGCCCGTTCCAGGCCACCGCGATCAACATGAGTCAGATGTGCGGCATCGGGCCGTTCGTCACGATCCCTCTGATGGTGGGTGCCTTCGGCGGCCCGCAGGCGGTGATCGGCTTCGTGGCCGGCGCGCTGCTGGCGCTGGCCGACGGCCTGGTGTGGGCGGAGTTGGGCGCCTCGATGCCGGGCTCCGGCGGCAGCTACGTCTACCTGCGGCAGGCGTTCCAGTACCGCAGCGGCAAGTTGATGCCGTTCCTGTTCGTGTGGACCGCGATGCTGTTCATCCCGCTGATCATGTCCACCGGAGTGGTCGGCTTCGTGCAGTACCTCGGCTACCTCGCGCCGCACATGGGCCGGACCACCGGCGACCTGATCGGGCTCGCGGTGATCGCCGTGGTGATCGGGCTGCTGTGGCGGGGGATCGAGCACATCGCCAAGATCACCGCGGTGATGTGGGCGGTGATGATCGTGTCGGTGCTGCTGGTGATCATCGCCGCGGCCACCCACTTCTCGGGACACCTGGCCTTCACCTACCCCGCGCACGCCTTCGCGCTGACCACCGGCCGCTTCTGGACCGGCTTCGCCGGCGGCCTGACCATCGGCATCTACGACTACCTCGGCTACAACACCACCGCCTACATGGGCGCCGAGATCAAGAACCCGGGCCGGGTGCTGCCGCGCTCCATCATCTTCTCGATCCTCGGCATCATGGCGATCTACCTGATGCTCCAGATCGGCACCCTCGGCGTGGTGGACTGGCACCGGATGACCGACCCGCACGACATCGCGTCCACCTCGGTCGCCTCGGCGGTGCTGGAAAAGACCTGGGGCAAGGGCGCCGCGGACACCGTCACGGTGCTCATCCTGATCACCGCGTTCGCCTCGGTCTTCACCGGGCTGCTGGGCGGTTCCCGGGTGCCCTGTGACGCGGCGCGCGAGCGGGTCTTCTTCCGGCCCTACGGCCGGCTGCACGAGCGGCACCGCTTCCCGGTGTGGGGGCTGGCCACCATGGGTGTGGTCACCGCGGGCGGCTTCCTGATCGGCCGGCACACCGACCTCCAGACGCTGATCCAGCTGCTCACGACGGTGATGGTGATCGTCCAGGCGCTGGCGCAGATCCTCGCCCTCGGTGTCCTGCGCCGCCGCCGGCCGGGCCTGCGCCGCCCGTACCTGATGTGGCTCTACCCGGTGCCGGCGATCGTGGCGCTGGTCGGCTGGCTGGTCGTCTACGGCTACGCGGACAAGAACTCGCCCGGGCGGCATCCCATCGAGTGGTCGCTGGCCTGGGTGGTGCTGGGCGTGGTCGCCTTCGCGCTGTGGTCGCGCTACGAGAAGGTCTGGCCGTTCGGACCCAAGGAGATCTCGGAGGAGTACCTGACGGGCGTCGACCCGGACACCGATCCCGAGGAGGACACGGGCACCGTCCCGGTGGGCGCCTGACGCACGAACGGGCCCGCCGGCACGAGCCGTGCCGGCGGGCGGGCGGTGTCGGGAACAGGCCCGCTCAGCGCTCGATCTCGCGCTCCCGGACCAGCCAGACGGCCATCACCGCGCCGGCGAAGCAGACCAGCGAGCCGAGGTAGACCACATCGTTGAAGCCGTCGAGGAACCCCTCGCGGGCCGCTTTGGCGACCGACTGCCGGAACTGCGGCGGGATGGTGGCGAGCACCTGGTCCAGGTTCCCCGACGAGGCGGCCTCGACCAGTTCGTGCGGATGGCTGCCGCTCGCCGCGGGTGTCCCCGCGGCCGCCTTGCGGACCTCCGCGGCGCCCCGGCCCACGAAGATCGCTCCCCAGACGGCGACGCCCACCGCGATCCCGACCTGCCGGAACGTGTCGTTGATGCCCGCCGCCATCCCGCTCTGCTGTTTGGGCACCACGCTCACCGCCACGTCCGCGATCACCGGGTTGATCAGTCCCACCCCCGCGCCCGCGATCAGGAAACCGGGCAGCAGCGTGGTCCACCCGTCGCCGGGTGCGATGCCGCCCATGAGGTACAGGCCGAGTCCGACCGCCGCCAGGCCGGTGCCGAGCAGCACCCGGGCCGGCACCCGCGAGAGCAGCAGTCCGGCGATCGGCGCGAAGAGGAAGCTCACCACGGTGACCGGCAGGTAGCGCAGGCCGGTGCCGAAGGGCGTGAGCCCGAGATAGTTCTGCATGTACAGCGTGAGGTAGAGGAACAGCGCGAACAGGGAGCTGGACACCCCGAACGCCGCCAACTGCACACCGGTGAAGGCGCGTCGCCGGAAGAGCGCCATCGGGAGCATCGGCTCGGGGACCCGGAACTCGATCCAGACGAACGCCACCATGAGCGCCGCGGACGCCGACAGCAACGACAGGATCAGCGTGCTCGTCCAGCCCTCGTCGTTCCCCCGCACCAAGGCCAGCACCAGCAGGAACAGGGAGCCGCTGAATGCCGCCACGCCAGGCCAGTCGACCTGCGTCGCGTGGGGATCGCGGCTCTCCCGCAGCCGCGCGAAGGTCACCATCAGCGTCAGCGCGCCGATCGGCACGTTCAGGTAGAAGATCGACTCCCAGCCCAGCGAGTCCGTCAGCGCCCCGCCGATCAGCGGTCCCACCGCGACCGCCACGCCGATCGTCGAGCCGTACAACCCCATCGCCACTCCCCGTTCCCGGCCCGCGGCGAACTCCTGGGCCACCAGCGCCAGCGAGACCGCGAACATCGCGGCGCCGCCGACGCCCTGGACCGCCCGTGCCAAGTTCAGGAAGGTCGGATCCGGCGAGAGGGCGCACAGCAGCGAGGCCACGGAGAAGATCGCCAGCCCCCAGGCGAACACCTTGCGCCGGCCCAGCCGGTCGGCCAGCGAGCCGGCGGTCAGCACCAGCGCGGCGAGGGTCAGCGCATACGCGTCCAGTACCCACTGCAGGTCCGTGAAGCTGGCGTTCAGGTCCTTCCGGATCGACGGCAGCGCCACGTTCACCACCGTGATGTCGAGCAGGAGCATGAACGTCGCGACCGACACCGCGATCAGAGTCCACCACTTGCGCTCCACGCCCATTCGCTCCTTATGTCGCGTGCATCACGATTTGCCCTCCCACGTTAGCCGTCCCGCGCCGGGGCGGATGGATGTGCAGAGGCAAGGCGCCGAGCGGGCCGGGCCGTACGAAAGTTGTCCGGTTGTTCGCGGGCGATCTTCCCCTGGGCGTACGGAGCCGGCCGCGTCTGTGCTGCCGGACGGCGCCGGCTGGATCTTCGCCGATACCCGGCCCGTACCGCCGCGACGCTCGCTCACTGCTCGCGGGCCTGCGCGCGACGGAGAGATCCGCCGCGCGCAGGCCCGCGCGATGACGACGCGTCAGCGCCCGTCCACCGGGGTCACCGGGCTGCCGCGTTGTCGACCTCGATCCCGTCGAAGGTCGCGTAGGAGCCGGAGAGTTTGGTGACGACCACGGTGTGGACCCCGGCGGACAGCGTGCCGCTGGAGTAGACGGGGACGTCGGTGTGGCGCGCGCCGTCCGCGGGGACCGTGTCGACCACGGTGGCCGGGCCGCCGTCGATCGAGACGCTGATGTCGCCCTGGTCGGTGTACTCCTCGCCGAAGACGACCACTCCGGTGCCGATGAAGGTGGAGGCGAGGCTGCTTCCGTCCGTCGTGGCGTAGTGGAGGTCGTCGTCGAGGTCGCCGTAGCCCCGGCCGTTCGAGTAGTCCCAGCCGGAGTAGGCGATCGACGGGTCGGTGTCGTTGACGCGGGCCGCGGCCGACGGGGTGCCGACGTAGACCAGGACGGCCGACGACGCCTTGGAGGCGACGCCGTCGCGGCTGGTCTGGACGGCGGTCAGCGTGTGCGGTCCGTCCGCCGCGCCGCTCAGCGCGCAGCTCCAGGTCCCGTCGGACCCGGCCGTGGCGGTGCAGCCGCCACCGCTGGTGTCGCTGACGGCCACGCTGTCGCCGGCCACGCCCGTCCCGGCCACCGTGATGGACGCGCCAAGCCCGGTGCTGCCGCCGGCCGGAGTGGTGATCGCGGGCCTGGGCACGTAGGGACCCACGGTGACGTCGGTGCCGTCCGCCCCGGCGGGCACGGTGGCGAGGAGGAAGCCGGCGGAGACGAACCGCACGTCACTGGCAAGCCGGCCGCCGAAGTACACCGGAGTGGTGGGCGAGAACCCCGCGCCCGCGACGAGGACCTCGTCCGTGCCGGAACCGGCGGCGACCGGCGCGGGCGCGGAGACGTAGCTGGTGTGCAGCGGGACACCGCCGGCCAGGGACCGGTGCGCTGCGGTGACGCCGGCCTTCGCCAGGACGGCCTCGGGGAGGTCGCCCGGCCCGGGCGAGGCGGGGATCGCGGTGTTGCCGCTGACGTGGGAGTCGACCGGACCGTTGCAGAGGTAGTTGCCCGCCGGGTCGGCGAACCAGTTGCCGGTGACCCAGAAGTGGCCGGTGGACGAGCAGCCGCCCTGCGCGCCGATCGCGGCCAGCGGGTGGAACTCGACGTTGCCGCTGAAGCCGATCCACTCCGAACCGGCGTCGTCGTAGAAGGCCTCGTAGCGCGAGCCGTCGTTGTAGACGACGTTGCCGGTGACGTGCAGGCCGTTGGCGAGGGTCGTGACCGGGTCGAGCGTGCCGTCCGCCGCGTTCACGTACTGGGTCTGGTGCCCCTCCATGTAGATCGCGCCGCCGTCGTCAAGGACCTGCATCACGTCGAAGATCAGGTTGTCGCTGATGGTGTTGTCGGCGTTGACGTTGGTGGAGTTCTGCGGGTGGTCGGCCTCGTCGACGTGGCCCTGGATGACCCCGGCGGTGATGCCGGTGTAGGGCAGGTCGTACACCTCGTTGTGGGTGATCGAGGTGTGCCGGCTGAACAGCAGCGTGATGCCGCAGGCCGAGCGGTAGTCGGTGCCGACGTCGTGGATCACGTTGTCGGAGACCGTGGTGTGGTCCAGGATCTCGTTGTCGCCGACGGTGTCACCCCGCACCAGGCCGGGATCCGGGGTGCAGTTCGCCTCGATCACCGCGGCCGGCGTCCGGGTCGGGGTCGGGTCGTAGGTGCAGCCGAGGGAGACCGCGGTGGACGCGATCGCGGTGAACTCGTTGCCGTCGACGACGTTGTGGGTGCCGCCGTACATGAAGCTCAGGCCGGCCCCGCCGAGGTCCACGAACCGGTTGGCGGTCAGGGTCACCCGACTCGCCCCGCTGAAGGAGACGTTGGCCAGCGGCTGGGTGAGCGCTCCCCACGGGCAGCTGCCGGCCGGGTCGGAGAAGGTGCACAGGCCCTGGTTGGTCTCGCCGGTACGGTGCAGGTTGCTCTGCACGTCGGCGAAGCCCGTCGGCAGCGAGGGGGCGTTCCAGGTGGCGTAGGAGAAGCGCAGGCCCGAGAAGGTGAGGTCGTGCAGCGGGTGCGCGAGGCTGCCCGCGCCCTGCACCAGCCGTTCCAGCCGCGGGAGTTCGACGTCGAGGCTGCTCATCTTCTGGCCGGCGGCCGGGGTGTAGTACAGCGTGTCGGCGGAACCGCCGGTGTCACCCGAGTCGAGGTACCACTGGCCGGGCGCCAGCAGGCCAGGGGCGTTCTGGATGGTGGCGGGCATCTGCGAGGTGGACATCGAGGGCAGGCCGCCGGTGCCCTGGCTGAAGGACGCGATGTCGGTGACGTTCCGCCAGCACGGCTGGTCCATGGTCAGGGTGGTCCCGGACATCCCGGCGACACCGCACCGCGAGTCCGTCCACGCCCCGTTGCCCGCGGGGTAGTCGAACTCGACCCGTGCGAGCTGCGCCGGGGTCAGGGCGGCGAACCAGGCCCGTGCGGTGGGGTCCTTCGCCAGGACGTACCCGGTGGCCGAGCCGGACCAGTCACCGGTGAAGTGCAGGGCGGCGGGGGTGGCCTGGGTGACGGGTGCCTCCTTGCCGCCGACGTAGAGCTGGCGGGTGGCGCTGTCGCGGGGGACACGCGCCGACCACACGCCGGTGCTCCCCTTCTGCTGCCAGCCGGTCACCCGCGTCGCGCCGGAGATTACCGGATGGGCGCCGGGCGCGGCCTCCCACACCACGGGATGGCCCGGCGTGCCCGAGTCCTGCGCTCCGAACTGCCACGTCCGGGCCAACCGGTAGGTGCCGTCGGTGAGTTCGACCCGGACCCCGGACGGGCTCCCGCCCCCCTCCAGCTTCCGCACCTGGCCCTGTGCCGTGTCCAGCGAGCAGGGAGTGTGCGCGGCGCAGGCGGAGCCGTGACCGTCGGGCGCGGCCCACAGCACAGCCGGCCCGCTGTCCGTCCCGACCGTGGCCTGCGCGGGGCTCGCCGCCGCGGTCCCCGCTCCCGCTCCCCACGCCCCCGCGCCCACCAGCAGGAGGGCCACCGCCGATCCGAGGAATCTTCCTGCCGACGCTGTCCAGTCCATGAGCGCTCCGGGAACCGTCGCCCCTGGGGTTCACCCGCAGGGAATCGATACATCCGATGACTGCCGCAGCCTGGCAGCTGCACTTGGGGGCGTCAACAGGATGGACGCAATATTTCTGCGGGAGGAGCGAGTTGGCTGAGCGGATGGGTCCGATGTCTGCGCGGGAGGAGGCGGCGCCCGGGTCCGCGGGGAGACGCTGGTCCTGCGCGTCAGGAGTTCCGCTCATCACGGAAGAGCGGGTGCGGGGCGCGAACTGCCGTCCTGTGGACCGACATCGGGATCACGTCGGGGGGCGGATGAGGCCGGGGATTTCCGCGGTGGCGGCCCGGCGGATCGGGCGGGTCCCTCGTCGGTCATGCCTCGCCTTTGTGCAGGTCAGCGCAGGTCACCGGCCCGCAGTCACGGTCCCGTCGGTGTCATCCGGCGGCGGGAGAGTGCTGGGCCAGAACACGTTCCGCGCGTTTGACGTGTGCCGCGTCCACCAGCCGACCGTCGAGGCCGGTTGCGGGTCCTCGCCGGCGCGGAAGTGCGCCGTCGTCATGTCTGGTCCCTACGGGCGGGATGGGATGCCGCCTGGGGCTTCGGCGGCTGTGACTGCTGTGTGCTCGTCAGCGGGCTCTCCCTACGTTTCCGCGGCGGTGAAGGAAAGCAGGACCTTGCTGGAGCGTTCGGTTGCCGCAGCCTCGTGGAAGGCATGTTCGGCTTGGTCCAGGGGGAAGACGGCCGTGACGATGGGAGCGAACCGCTCGACGTTGCGGCTCATGGTCTCCAGGGCGGCCGGCATCTCGTGGTAGAAGCGGCTGGACCCCATGAGCGTCAGCTCGCGGGGAACGGCCAGGTGCAGTGGAACGCTGACCCCGCTGACCGGCAGGTGCCCGACGTTGACCATCACCCCGCCTCGGCGCAGCGCACGCAGCGCTGTCGCCAACCCATGAGGGGAGCCGGAAGACTCGATAGCGATGTCGGCCGTGGGGATGGTGTCCCCTGCGGCTGCATTGCCTCCCGCGACCTCTCCGTCGCGCGCAGCGACGGGCTTTGCGTCGGCGGCCTTCACGGTGCGGCCCCTTACGGAGACTTCGGCACGGACCACGTGCGTGGCCCCGGCCCGCAGAGCCACCGTCAGCGGACGGTCGTGAATGTCGGTCGTAGTGATCGTTGCGGCGCCGGAGGCGGCGGCCAGTGCGACGGCGAGCAGTCCGATGGGACCTGCGCCGATCACCAACACGTCGGCGCCCTCGACGGCGCGGCCCAGCGCTCGCACCCGGCGGAGGCCGTGCAGGGCGACGGAGGCGGGTTCGGCGAGGGCAGCGGTGCGCATGTCGAGCGCGTCGGGGATGGGAACGAGCCGGCGGGCGGGCAGTACCAGAAGTTCTGCGAATCCGCCGTCCGTATGCGGCGTGCGGGCCGCGCTGCCCAGGTAGCGCAGGTCCGCGCACAGGTGCTCGTCACCGCGCCGACAGTAAGTGCACGCGCCACACACTTGGGCGGGGTGTACCGCGACGCGGCTGCCGCGGGCCGGTCCCGTGCCGTCCGCGGCAGGCTCGGCGACGATCCCGACGACTTCGTGCCCGAGCACCATGGGAGCGCGCAGCACGGACTCGCCGACCTGTCCGTGCTGCCAGTAGTGCAGGTCGGATCCGCAGATGCCGCCATAGACGACGGCGACGACGGCGTCGCTCGGACGCGGCGCCGCAAAAGGCCGGACGCCGACCGTCAGCGGCAGCGGTCCCGTGGCGGTCGGAGGTGAGACGAGCAGTGCCCTGGCACCCATTCAGATCACCGCTGTCATGCCGCCGTCGACGTAGATCACTTGGCCGTTGACGAAGTCCGAAGCGGACGAGGCCAGCCAGACCGCCGGGCCGACCACGTCCTCGACGCGCCCCCAGCGCCGGGCCGGGGTGCGGGCGGCGATCCAGCGGGTGAACTCGGGGTCGGTGACCAGCGACGCGTTCAGTTCGGTGTCCAGATAGCCCGGTGCCAGCCCGTTGACCTGCACTCCCGAAGGAGCCCACTCGGCGCACATCGCCCGGGTCAGTCCGACCAGGCCGCTCTTGGCCGCCGCGTAAGGCGCGGTCGTGGTGCGCACCAGGTGGCTCTGTACCGAGCAGATGTTGATGATCTTGCCGCTGCCACGCGACAGCATTCGCCGCGCGACCGCTCGGCCGACGGTGAAGGCACCGGTGAGATGGACGTCGAGCACTCGCCGCCAGTCCTCGGCCGGCATCTCGATCAGCGGTCCGCGGATCTGGATACCGGCGTTGTTCACAACGATGTCAGGGCAGCCGCACTCGTCGGCGATCTCCTTGCACGCGGCTTCGGCGGCAGCGCTGTCGGTCACGTCGAAGACGCTGTACTGCACGTCGGCAGGAGGTCGATGCGGGTCGCGGGAGACGAGCTCGTCGCGCAGTGCCTGCGCGCTCGCCTTCAGCCGTACAGCGTCCCGCCCGTTGAGTACGACGCGCGCACCGGCCATGGCGTAGCCGCGGGCTATGGCGAGTCCGATGCCGCGGCCTGAGCCGGTGACCAGGGCCAGCCTGCCGGTCAGTTCGAAGGCCGGAAGTCCGGCGGTGGTCATCGCATGGGGCACGTCAAAGCTCCAGTGAGGATGCGGAAGCGGCCGGCGGAGCCGAAGTTGCCGGCTGCGAACCGAGGGCGGGCAGTGATCTTTGCGCCGGCGGTGCGCCATCCAGGACCTCGACGCCCGTCGCGCGTACCAGCGCGACCGACGCAGCCGCGGCAGCCTCGGGATCGCGCGCCGCAATGGCCAGGACGACCCGTTCGTGGCGTTCCAGCGAGTCCGCGGTGTCGTCGGTGAACAGCTGGCGGCGATCGGAGTATCGGGCGTGCAGCGTCGCCAGCAGGGTCTGCACAAGCTGGCTGAACACCGCGTTGGCCGCGCCCTCCAGCATCGTGCGGTGGAAGGCAGTGTCCGCCTCGACGAACGCGGCGCGGCTGCGGCGCTCGTAGGCCTCGCGCATCCGGGCCAGGGCGCCGTGCAGTCCCTCCACGAGCACCTGATCGCCCTGCCCGGCGGTGATCCTCGCCGCAGCGGGCTCCACCGCCTCGCGCAGTGCCATCAGCTCCCCGAGCTGGGCGTCCGCGTCAGGGCCGTCCGCACGCCAGTCGATGACCTGCGGGTCGAGCAGTGCCCAACCCGCCTGCGGCTGGATGGTGGTGCCCGCCTTGTGGCGCGGCCGGATCATGCCGAGGATCTCCAGCGCCCGCAGCGCCTCGCGGACCACTGAGCGGGAGACTTCGAACTCGGCGCCGATCTGCTCGGGTGAGATCACGCTGCCCACCGGCAAGTCGCCCCGGGCGATCCGCCGGCCGAGCGCGTCCATCAACTGTGCGTGCAGGCCGTTGGCCCGCGCTCCCGGTGATCCGAAGCTCTTCAACTGCCCCTCCTTGAGGCTCGTTTCGGCTGCCTGTGCCCTCGACGAAGGACGACGACGCTACTCCGTGCGTGCAGGAGGCTTGACCAGCGCTCGCTAATAGTCTGATTATACCGACTACATGGCAACTGGCGGGAGAGTCATGCAGATCACTGCAGTCGAGACGTTTCCGGTGGCGCCCCGATGGCTCTTCGTGAAGATCTCGACGGACGCAGGGTTCGACGGGTGGGGCGAGGCAACCTTGGAGGGCGACGCCGAGGCCGTCGGCGCCGCCCTGACCGCCCTCAGGCCGCAACTCCCGGGCGCCGATCCGCTGTACATCGAGAACCACTGGCAACGGCTCACCAAGGGCGGGTTCTACCGCGGAGGCCCTGTCCTCGCCTCGGCGGTCTCCGGCCTGGACCAGGCGCTGCGGGACATTGCGGGCAGGGCGTACGGCGTGCCCGTGCACGAACTGCTCGGTGGCCCGGTCCGCGACTCGGTGCGGGTCTACGGGTGGATCGGCGGCGACTGCCCCGCCGATCTCGGCACGGCGGCCCGCGCACCACGCGAAGCCGGCCTGAGCGCGGTGAAGATGAACGCCGGTGCGCGGCTGACGGCGCTGCCCAGCCGCTCCGACAGCGCTCAGGTGGTGGAGCGCGCGCGGCAGGTACGCGAAGCCCTCGGTGACGACCGGGACTTCGCCATCGACTTCGACGGCCGGGTCGCGGCGCCCGCCGCCGCCCGGCTGATCCGGCAGTTGGAGGACCGGCATCCGCTGTTCGTCGAGGAGCCCGTCGCCCCCGAGCACGAGCACGCCAACCTGCGGAGGCTGACGGAGCCGACGAGCACGACGATCGCCACCGGCGAACGGCTCTGCTCGCATGCGGAATTCCTGCCGGTGCTCGAAGCAGGGGTACGGGTGGCGCAGCCCGACATCGCGCACGCAGGAGGCATCTCCGAAGTGCGGCGTACCGCCGTCCTTGCCGAGACGTTCGGCGCCGTGCCGGCCCCGCATTGCACCCGTGCGCGCACCGGCCAGAGCCGATCGAGGCCCACCCCGACCGGGCATCCCCACCATCCGCCAAGCAGCACCGGAGGACTTCCCGCAGTGAGCAACCCCCAACGCGCCGCCGGCAACTCAGTGAGCAACCCCCAACGCGCCGCCGGCAACTCAAAGGACGTTCATGCCGTGACCAACGAACCTCCCGTGCCCCCAGGCTCCGAGCCCGCGATCGTGCGGATCGTGCTGGCCGGCTGCGGAGCGATCGGCTGGGAGGTGGCGAAGCGGGTGTACACGCAGCCGACCGACGGCCGCTACCGCCTCGTGGCAGCCGTCGACCCGCACGCCGACCGGGCCGACGCCGTCGGCACCCTGCTGGGCGTACCGGCCTTCGCCTCCCTCGCCGAAGTACTGGCCGCCGGAGTCGAGTTCGACGCCGTCGACCAGCGCCTGCCGCATCACCTGCATGTCGACGCCGCTTTGGAGGCATTGGCGGCCGGACGGCACGTATTGGTGGAGAAGCCCCTTGCTACATCGGTGGCCGACGCGGCGCGCATGGTCACTGCCGGCGAGAGCAGCGGGCTGGTGACGGCCGTCGCGGAGAACTACCCGCACCTGGCGGCAGTCAAGGCCGCCCGCCGCGCCATCGCGGCCGGGGAGGCCGGGGTGATTCGGGCGCTGCGCACCACCCGCGCCTACACGCTGGGCGGTGTCTGGGTCCGAGACGGCTGGAGGGCCGGCACCGGGCCGTCCTCCGGAATCATGCTGGACCAGGGCACCCACCACATGTCCCTGCTGCGCCAGCTCGGCGGAGAGATCACGGCGGTCGCCGCCCAGCACAGCACCGTGCCTGAGGATGCCGACGACGGTGCGGTGGAAACCGTCCTGCTCACTGCCCGGTTCGCCTCCGGGCTCGCCGGACACTCCGTCTACTCATGGGGCGCCGCCGCACTGGTCGAGGAGGCCGAAGCCACCGTCTTCGGCTCGAAGGCCCGCATCGACGTGCGTGTCAGCTACGAAGCCGACCTCGGCCACGCCCGAAGCTTCGGCGAAGGGTCCCCGCAGGGTGCTGCCATCAGCCCGCCGGAGAACTACTACGACAGCCACCGGCTCATGGTCGACGACTGGGTGGCAGCGATCATCGAGCAGCGTCGTCCGCTGGTGACCTTCACCGATGCCGCTGCCGACCTCGCGGCCGTCATCGCCGCGGCGACCTCCCTGCACCACGGCGGGGACTTCGTCGAAGTCGCCGAGATCGCCGAGGGCTGAGCCATGCGCACCATCGTCAGCCGGGTGGCCGGCGACCACCGTGCCGAACACGCCGAAGGGCCGTGCTGGGACCCGCGTCTGCAGAAGCTGCTGTGGGTCGACCAGTACGCCGGTCTGGTGCACCAGGCCATTTTCGACACCGACGCCGGCCGCCTGGGGGTCGAGCACAGCTTCCCGGTCGGCGCTCCCGTCGGGGCGGTGGTGCCCTCGATCGGACCGGCGGGTGGCTGGTTGCTGGCCGCCGGTTGCGGATTCGCCCATCTGTCCTGCGACGGCACGGTGACGTGGCTGGGGCAGCCTGAGGCCCATGCGGATCAGCGCATGCGGATGAACGACGGCAAAGCCGATCCGCGCGGAGCCCTGTGGGCGGGAAGCATGGCGTTCGGCAAGCAGCCCGGCGTCGGCTCGCTGTATCGGCTGGACCCCGACGGCAGCATCACCGTGGCCCGCACGCACACCACCATCTCCAACGGCCTGGCCTTCTCTCCGGACGGGGACCGGCTGTACTTCATCGACACGCCCACTCAGCGCGTCGACCGCTTTCACGTGGCCGCCGACGGTCGTCTGACCGGTCAGGCCACGGCTGTCACCATCGCCCCCTCCCTCGGCCATCCCGACGGTATGTGCATTGACGCCGAGGGCTGCCTGTGGGTGGCGCTGTGGGGCGGCTCCGCAGTCCATCGCTACACACCGGCCGGCACATTGCTGGCCATTGTCGAAGTCGACGCCCCGCAGGTCTCCAGCTGCACCTTCGGCGGCCCCGACCTGGACACCCTGTTCATCACCACCTCCGCCGAAGACATGAGCGGCGCCCAGCGGGCCCGGCACGAGCACTCCGGCAAGGTCTTCTGCGCCGAGGTGGGAGTGAAGGGACTGCCCGCCGACGCCTACGCCCCCACGCCGTAAACGGCCCACGGCGCGGCCGCCGGTCAACTCCCTCGAACACCTCCCCCCCCACACGAATGCGAGCCGATGATGTCTCCTTCGAACCTTTCACGCAGGCAGGCCCTCGCCGCTGCCGGCGCCACACTGCTGGCCAGCGGCATCACGCTGGCGACATCTCCCTCGGCCCAAGCCGAGACGGGCTACAGCCCTACCGTGTACTACAAGATCAAGAACGTCGCGTCCGGTCGGCTGCTGTCCGTGCTCGGTGGTGGCGTCAGCAACGGCGACAACGCAATCCTTTACGACGACGTGGATGCGACGGACCAGTTCTGGTACCTCCAGGACTCGGAGCAGGGCTACACGAAGTTCATCAACGTGCGCAGCGGCCGCGCACTGTCGTTGGACCAAGGGGCGACGGCGAATGGCACTGTGGTCCACCTGTGGCAGTACCTGACCGGCCACCCCGATCAGGACTGGCTGGTAGCGCCAGGCACCACGACGGACAGCGTGTCGATCACGAACAGGAAGCGGGCCGGCGCCGCGCTCTCAACGGTGACCGCCGGCACGGCGAACAACACCCTCGTGCAGGTCTGGGACAACGTCGGCGCCTCGGACCAGGCATGGCAGATCATCCCGGTGCAGACGTTCGACCCGAGCGTGCTCCACCAGATCATCAACAAGAACAGCGGCTCTTCGCTGTCCGTACTGGGCGCGGGTACCACGGACAACTCCCCGGCCATCGTCTTCACGGACATCACCGCACCGGACCAGTACTGGAAGATCCAGGACATCGGCGGCGGCTACCACCACCTGGTGAACAACAAGAGCGGCAGGATCCTGTCCTTGACAGGAGGCGGTACAGGCAACGGCACGATCGCCATGATCTACGACGACGTCAGTGCCTCCGACCAGGCGTGGACGATCACCGCCCAGCCGAACGGCTACTACAAGCTCGTCAACCAGCGCCGCACCACAGGGGTGCTCTCCGTTGTGGGCGCGGGAACCGCGAACAGCACACAGGCCCAGATCTGGGACGACGTCAGCGCGAACGACCAGTACTGGACGATCGTCCCGGTGAGTAACTCGATCAGCGTGAATGCGGTCAACAACCAGGCCGTGAATTCGACGCAGATGACCGGCGTCGGGATGGAGGACGTCAACCACGAGATCTACGGCGGCCTCTACAGCCAGATGGTGTTCGGGGAAAGCTTCGCAGAACCGCAGAGCGACACCGGGATCAGCGGTATGTGGCGCCAGGCGGTCTCGGGTCAGGCAAGCGGATCGTTCGTACTGGACAAGACCAATCCATTCAAGGGTTCGCAAAGCCAGCAGATCACCTTCACGGGCGGCGCCGGCTCGATAGGCGTCAACAACATGGGCCTGAACCGATGGGGAACGAACTGGCAAGCAGGCAAATCCTACGACGGTTACGCCTACATGCGAAGCACCCGCCCGGTCACCGTACAGGTGGCCGCAGAAAGCAGTACCGGCACCGTCTACGGACAGCAGTCGCTGACCGTGAACGGCACGGGGTGGACCAAGTACGCGTTCACCTTCACCCCGAACACGACGGACACCTCCGGCCGGTTCACGATCAAGCTGACCCGCCCAGGAACCGTGAACATCGGGTACGTGTACCTCGAGCCAGGCACCTGGGGACGGTTTGCCGGTTTGCCGGTCCGGCTCGACATCGTGAACGCGATGCAGACGCAGCACAACACCGTCCTGCGCTACGGCGGATCCAGCACGGACCCAGGCGTCTTCGGTCCCGGAACATGGGCCAACTACAAGTGGAAGAACATGGTCGGTCCGCGAGAGAACCGACCCGACTACACCGGATGGTGGTACACGTACGAAACGAACGGCTGGGGCATCCCCGACTTCCTCAACCTCGCCGAAGCCATGGGCATCAACGCGATCCCCAGCTTCAACTCGTACGAGACGCCCCAGGACATGGCCGACTTCGTCGACTACCTCGAAGGCTCCACCAGCACCATCTGGGGTGCCAAGCGCGCAGCCGACGGGCACCCGGCCCCCTACACGTTCCGGCAGATCGAATTCGGCAACGAGGAACTCGTCGACGCCGACTACGCCACCCGCTTCAACAATGCCGCGAACGCGATCTGGGCCAAGGACGCGTCGATCATCGTGACGGTCGCCGACGTGGGGTACGGCAACGTCATCACGGATCCTGACCACGTGACCGGCGCGGCCAGCGGCCTCGGCTCCCTGTCGGCCTACCGCTCGATCCTCAGCAACGCGGCCGCCAACAACGCACAGATCGCCATCGACCTGCACATCAGCGACGACGCTCCCGAGCCGGTACAGCAGTCGATTGATGCACTGAAGAGCTTCGACCACTGGATCCACCAGTACAACCAGGATGCCGTTTACCACATCAACGTTTTCGAACTCAACGCCGGGCAGCACAACATGGAACGCGCCCTGGCGAACGCAAAAGCGATCTCGCTACTGCAGCAGTACGGTTCCCGGGTCACCGTGGTCTCATCGGCGAACGCTCTGCAGCCGGATGGACAGAACGACAACGGCTGGGACCAGGGCCTGGTGTTCTTCGACAACCACCGTAGCTGGCTCCAGCCGCCCGGGTACGTCACCAAGATGTTCTCTGACAGCAACCTTGGAACGGTCGTGCACGTCGAGACGAACCGGAACCTGTCAACGTGATCAAGGCAGGTAGTTCGATCTATTGCTGGGCCGGGATCGTTTGATCGTGGTGTCGGAGGTCGGCCGGTTTGTTGATCCAGGCAGCCTCGGGAAGTTTTGGGGGCTCGGGTGGTCTGCGGACGAACCGCTCGGGGTGTTGTTGATAGGCGCTCGCGAGGACGTCGGCGCGCATCTCGCGGAGCTGGTCGGCGAGACCGAAGTGCACGTCGTAGGGAGCGTGCATCGCTATCCCCGAGTGTCGGTGGGTGAGGTTGTACCAGTCGAAGAAGCCGGTGCACCAGGTGCGGGCGTCCTCGATGCAGCCGAACCGGTCAGGGAAATCGTGCCGATATTTTAGGGTTTTGTACTGACTTTCCGAGTACGGGTTGTCATTCGACGTCTTCGGTCTCGAGTGAGACTTGGTGACACCCATATTGCTGAGCATCTGCGCGACGTTGTGGGCGATCATCGGCGATCCCCGGTCGGAGTGGATCGTCAACTTCCCCCGTTCAACGGGGTACTTGGAGATAGTGGAGGACAGAAACTGCTCGGCGAGCTCCTTGTTCTCGGATGCGGCGATCATCCAGCCGACGGTGTAGCGGCTGTAGATATCAATGATCGTGTAGAGGCAGAAATAGCTGCCCGGATACGGGCCCTTCAGCTTGGTGATGTCCCACGACCACACCCGGTTCGGCGCGGTCGCGATCAACTCGGGCTTCTTGCGCGGCGGATGGACGGCCTGGCGCCGACGCTCACGGACCTCGCCGTGCCGGCGCAGGATCCGGTACATCGTCGCCTCCGCACACAGGTAGGTGCCCCGGTCCAGCAACACCGCGTAGATCTCGGCCGGTGCCATGTCGACGAACTCCCCCGACCGCAACACCGCCAACACCTCCGCTTCCTCGGCCTCGCTCAGGGCCCGCGGATCGCGCTTACGCTCCCGGGTCGGCTTCACCGGCGGCGGGGACGTGCGGTGGTGGCGATACCAGGTCGCCCGGCTCATGCCGAGCGCGGCGCACGCCTTCACCCGGCCGACCAGGTGGGACAGCTTGTCCAGGGCAGCCGCGCGGGCCGCCTCGAAGGCCGACCCGCCCAGGTCGCCGGCCACCTCAGCGGCCGCCGCTTCCACCGGGGTCACGTGTTCTCGCCGTTGTTCGTCGTGGCGCTGTCCGTGGCGAACTGGTCGAGCAGCGCGGAGAGTTTTGACTGCACCTCGATGACGGTGCGGGCCTTGCCCAACTCGGCTTGCAGCTTGGCATTTTCGGTCTCGAGCCGGGCGATCTCCTTGTCCCGCGGATCGGCCTTCGGCCGACCCGCCGGCGCGGCCAACGCCTCCTTTGCACCCTTGTCCCGCTGCTGGCGCCAGGTTGTGATCAGTGACGAGTACAGGCCCTCGCGCCGCAGCAAGGCACCCTTGGCCTGCTTGTCGAGCCCCTCATACTCGGCCAAGATCTTTGCCTTGTACGCCGCCGAGTACCGGCGATGACCCGCCGAGCGGGGTGTCACCTGCGGATCCGAGGTCCCGTGGTCGTTGGTACTGGCCACCAAGCACTTCTCCTTCTCCACCCTCGGCTCAATGAATCATCCAGTATGCCTGACTCGACCTACGTTGCCAGAGAGGGCAGCGCCCGAGATCCCCGCGGGGTGCGCAGCCGTCGCCGGTGGGCGGCCAGCAGTCGTGAAAGGTGGTCCACGACGTGGCGCGGGACGTCGAGCGTGGCAACATAGGTGACCAACGTGAAGCCTCTGGCGGTTCGGACGAGTTCTTGTGGTGAGACCTGTCCTACCAGGGGCTTTACGTCTGCCCACGACCAGGATGGGTTCGTCCGATCCGCCCAAGGGCGAGCGGTTCACAACGTTTCGCGAAGATCATTTCGCTGAGAAAACCTCAGTCGCGGCCCCTGTCGCGGGGTTTGCCCACTGACGGTGCCGCGGTGAGGCCATTGCCGCGATGCCGCGAGGGCCTTGACTTCGAACCCGCTCTGGAACCTCTTGAGGCGTCTCAGCGCCTCCCCTCGCGTCCGCCGGCTCCAGCATGCGTACACAAAATCGAGTGAATGAAAATCTGAAGTATGTTGACGACGCTAACAGGTTATCGTCATCCTTGTTGCAGTAACGGCGTCTGCCGCCTGCATACGCGGGGCCTTCATCTGCCGCGCCCACCTCAAGGAGCACTTGCGATGACCGAGGAACCTCAGCCCGCCCAGGACTCCTTGCCAGACCTGCTGCTGAGCCGCCTTCCCGACTCGGGCCTCACGCCCGCCGCGCAGGAACTGCTCCGTGAACTGCTGCCCGATACCCAGCCCAGGGGCACCGGGCGCGCCGGGCCGGTGTACCTACGGTCCGTCACGGCCACCGGTTGGCGGGGTATCGGGCCTGCCACGACCCTCGAGCTGCGCCCCGAACCCGGCCTCACCGTCATCGCCGGCCGGAACGGATCGGGCAAGTCGAGCTTCGCGGAAGCCGCCGAGATGGCGCTGACGGGGGACAACTTCCGCTGGCAGGGACGTACGCAGGTCTGGAGGCAGGGGTGGCGCAACCTGCACCATGGCGTGGAGCCGCAAGTGTCGGTCGACCTCGCCTTCGGTGACCGCGGCGCCCCCGCAACGGTCCGCCGTGCCTGGCACGGTGAGCAACTGGCCGACTCTGTCACCGTCGTGGAGACGGCTGCTGCGTCCGCTGAGCTGAACGACGTCATCAATCCGGAGGAGCTGTCGCTCTACCGACCGTTCCTTCCGTACAGCGAACTCGGCGCGCTGATCAACGGCCCACTCAGCGCACTGCACGACGCGCTCTCCGAGATCCTCGGCTTGGAATTCCTCAGCGACACCGACGCCAACGCCCGAGAGCTCGCCAAGTCCTTGAGCGGCACCGTCAAGGCGACGGCCGACCTCACGGCGACCGTGCTCCGGGAGCTTGCGGAGCTGAACGACCCCCGCGCCGCCGAGGTGGTGGCGGCGCTTGCCGGACGCCGTCCCGACCTCGACCGCGTACGGGCGCTGCTGAAGGGGCACACCGTCGCCGACGATAGCGCGCTGGCCCGGCTGCGGCGCCTCGCTGCTCTGGAGGCCCCCGACCGCCAGGCAGTGACGGCAGCTGTCAAGCGCCTTCGCATAGCGGCGGCCGAGGCGGAGGACGCGCGTCACAGCTCCGCTGAAGACGCCCGCAGACTGATCGGGCTCCTGGAAGAGGCTCTGTTGCACCGCCGCCGGCACCCGGAGAACGCCGACTGCCCCGTGTGCGGCACGCAGGGACGCCTCGATCAGAAGTGGGCGGAGAGCGCCAGGGCGCAGGTGGAGCGGCTCGAGCACGAGTCAGCCGAAGCGCTGTCCGCACGCGGGGAGCTGGCCGCCGCGCTACGTGACATCCACGATCTCATCCACCGCGTGCCCGCCTGGGTCCAGGCCGACGAGCCGGCGATCGCCGCAATCTGGCGTGACTGGGCCGCTTGCCGCACGATTCAGGACCCCCGCGAGCTGGCGGACCGTGCCGAGCGGGCCGAGGCCGTGCTCGGTGACGCCTGCCTCCAAACGCGCGAGGACGCCGCGCTGCGCCTGGCCGAGCAGGACGGCCGCTGGCAGTCCATGGCTGGGCGGGTCGCCGAGTGGCTGCGGCACGCGGAGGCCTCCTACGCCGCGGATGACCGGAGCAAACTGGTCAAGGCCGCCCGCGCCTGGCTCAGGAAAGTCACCGACGAGCTGCGTGACGCCCGTCTGAAGCCCTTCGCCGACCAGTCGCAGACCGTGTGGAAGCTGCTGTGCGAGCGCAGCAGTGTCACCCTTGGCTCCATCAGCCTGGCCGGGGCCTCGAATCAGCGCAGGGTTGTCCTCGACGTCGCGGTCGACGCCATCGACGCGCCCGCGTTCAGCGTCATGAGCCAGGGCGAGTTGCACTCGCTCGCGCTGTCCCTCTTCATGCCGCGGGCGACGCACCCGTCCAGCCCGTTCAACTTCCTGGTCATCGACGACCCGGTGCAGTCCATGGACCCGGAGAAGGTGGAGGGGTTGGCGAAGGTCCTGGACCTCTACGCGCGCCACCGTCAGGTCGTGGTCTTCACCCACGACACGCGCCTGGAGGAGGCCATTCGCCGGCTCGGTATCACGGCGACGATCAAGCGGGTCTCCCGGCAGACCGACTCGGTTGTGCACCTCGTGCCGGTCAGCGACCCGGTCAGCCAGGCGCTGGACGAGGCGCGAGCTATCGCCTTGGACGTCAACCTGCCGCAGGACGTGGCAGACCGGGTGCTCCCGGCGATGTGTCGCGTGGCGCTGGAAGCGGCGTTCCTGGAGGCCGCCCGCAAGTCTCTCCGAGCGGCCGGTGTCGGCCGGCATGCAGCGCAGGAGAAGATCGCGAAGGCGGGGCCCCTGACCGCGCTCGCCGCGATCGCCCTGTCGATGGAGCGTGGCGCGGTGCTCGACGCCCTTGCCGCCGAACACGGGCCTTGGGCGAAGGTGCTGATCAGGCAGTGCAACGAGGCATCGCATCAGGCGGCCGTGCACGTCGGCGACCGCAAGGAGCTGGTCCGGCGCGCCGAGCGGCTCGCGAAGGCGGTGCAGGCACGATGAGCCTTCCCACCAGCGGCCTCCTCGCCGCCGCCGACGAACTGCTCAATCCGCCGCCGGATGTCGTTCACACCCTGGCACCAGGCTTGCGGGCCCGTGCCGCCGCCGTCCTGCTCCGGCTGGCACTGGACGAGACCCTGGACGGCTTCTGGAGTGGAATCACCACGAACATGTCCCGCAACGGCCGGACCAGGATGCTCAGCCTGCAGTGGTACGTCAGACCGTCCGTCGCCCGGCAGTGGTACACGGTCTGGTCGTCCCTCAGCGCCGCCTGCCATCACCACACGTACGAACTGCCGCCCACACCCGCGGAGGTGCGGGGCTGGCACCAGGACGTGACCGAGCTGCTGAACGTTCTGCCGTCCGCCAGGCTGTGAACCTCATTGCCGCAGATAGTGTCGGCACCTGCCGGCGACGAGAAGCCCGTAGACACCAGGCCGAGGAGCACGAGTGAGTGACGAGCACGGCGGGCTTCCCGAGCCCTTGGAGTACCCGGAGTTCCTGCTGCGCCTTCCCAGCGGAGGTCCCCTGGCCAGGGGGCGCCTCCTGGCGGAGAAAGGCACCAACGGCAGCCAGAAGTTCGTCGTCCTCGCGCATTCGCCGGCCCGGCCCGGCGTGGTGCCCTCGTTTCCCCTGCGCATGCCGTCCTCTCACCGGCTGCGGCAGCAGCTGATCGAGGAGGGCGCGATCCGGGAGTCGGCGACCTGGCAGGGCTGGCTGGAGACTGTCCGGGACATCGAGTGCAACTCGCCGTCGGCAGCAGCCGAGATTTTGGTCGGGCGCAGCGCCAACGGATGGGTGGAGTGGAAGACCGCCGACGGGCACCCACTCGCCGACTTCCTCAATCACATGGGGTGGGGGCCCAGCCGAGCCTGGCTGGTGCGCGGGTCCAATGTCTCCGGCCTCGACCTGGTCCAGCGGTTGTGGCTTGCCGAACAGCGGGTCACGCTCGCCGCCTCCCGGCTTCGGCAGGGCGTCGAGCAGGGGGTGAGCAAGGACCGGCTCCGCTCCCTGATCGAGGAGGATTACTCCTCGGCGGCCACCTATAACCAGAAACTCGAACTGGTCGAGGCCGTGCACGCCTTCCTGTCCCGGATGAAGCCCGGTGACACGGTGTGCACCATCTCCGGCGGGCGGCTGTACGTCGGAGAGGTCACTGGCTCCGCCGAGCAGATCGGGTCTGACGGCGGGCGGTCCAATCTGCGCCGGCCGGTCGAGTGGCAGGCCCAGGGATTCGCCTACGACGTGCTTCCCGAGGAGCTGCAGCAGAAACTCTCCGTCCAGCACGACGTGGTGGACCTGACCGTCGTCAAGCCCCTGCTCGACGGCCTCGGCCTGTCCGACGCCGAACTGGCCGCTGAGGCCGAGGCCGCAGCCGACGAGGGCGCCGTGAGTGCCGAGATCGCTGCCATCACCGAACGCCGCCGCGAGCTCGAACTACCCGAGCCGGACGAAGCCCTGGCGGCCGAGCTCCTGGTGCACGACGCGGCGTGGCTGCGCGAGCTGCGTGATCTGCTCTGGGACGAGCGGCAGCTCGTGCTGTACGGGCCGCCGGGCACCGGCAAGACCTATCTCGCGCTCGAACTCGCCCAGTTCCTCGGCGGCGGGCCCGAGCAGGTCAAGCTGGTGCAGTTCCACCCCTCGTACGCCTACGAGGACTTCTTCGAGGGGTTCCGCCCGAAGGAGGACCCGGACACCCGAGAGGTCGCCTTCCGGCTGACCGCAGGTCCGCTGCGGGAGTTGGCCGACCTCGCCTCCCGCGAGGGCAACCGGCACATCCCGCACTTCCTCATCATCGACGAGATCAACAGGGCCAACCTGGCGAAAGTCTTCGGCGAGCTGTACTTCCTGCTGGAGTACCGCAACAAGTCGGTGCGGCTGACGTACTCGGGTGACGACTTCGCACTGCCGCCGAACCTGTTCGTCATCGGCACGATGAACACCGCCGACCGGTCCATCGCACTGGTGGACGCCGCGATGAGGCGCCGATTCGCGTTCGTCGAGCTGTCCCCGCGCACCGAGCCGACCAGCGGACTGCTGAGGCGGTGGCTGGATGCCCAGGAACGGGACAGCGAGCCGGCGGACCTGCTGGACGCGCTCAACTCCCGCATCGAGGATGCGGACTTCCGTATAGGCCCCTCATACCTGATGAAGAAGGGCGTCTACCGGGAAGGCGGTCTCGAGCGCACCTGGCGCACGAAGATCCTGCCGCTGCTGGAAGAGCACCACTACGGGGAGGGCGTGGACATCGAGAAGCGGTACGGGCTCGCAGCGCTCAGGGAATCCCTTTCGTGACGACCCCGGCCGTCATCGAGCTGGTCGAGCACGCCCCGGCCGTCAGCCGTCCGCTCCCGGACCCGGTCGGCCGGGCGCTCGCCGCCACACGCATCATCGACGCCGCCCCTGATCCGTACGCACCAGGGAAGTGGGTGCTCCGGGCGGGCAGCAAGGTCGGTGCCGTGACCCTGGACGTGCCGGGGGGCGGCCCCGTCACCCTGCGGATCATTCCCAAGGTGCCCATCGCCCGACTGTTCTTCCTGCTCGGCTACAGTCGCGACCCGCGAGGCTGGCGCGACGGACAGGTGGAGGTCGCCGAGCACCGCGACCTGCAGCCTGCCCTGGCATACGCGGTGGAGAGGCAGGTGGACCGGGCGCTGCGGCAAGGGCCCCTGCAGGGATACCGGGCTGTGGAGGACACCTCCATCGTCGTACGGGGCCGGATCCGTGAGGCTGAGCAGATCCGGCGCCGCTTCGGCGCGAGGCTGCCGGTCGAGATCGCGTATGACGAGTTCACCACCGATATCGCGGAGAATCGCATCCTGGGTGCCGCTGTCGACCGGCTGCTGCGGCTGCCCGGGGTGCCCCGCGACGTACGCCGCCGTCTGCTGCACCAGCGAGTCCGCCTCGCCGGCATCACCCCGCTGGTGCGCGGTCAGGCGCTCCCCACCTGGCGTCCCACGCGCCTCAATTCCCGCTACCACCACGCCCTCCACCTCGCTCGCGTCGTGCTGGAGGATTCCTCGGCCGAGCACGCCGCGGGCGGGCTGCGTATCGACGGGTTCTTGTTCAACATGAACAAGCTCTTCGAGGACTTCGTGACGGTCGCCCTGCGCGAGGCGTATCGGGGTACGGACCGCAGCTGCCGCCTCCAGGACTCGCACCACTTGGACGAGGCGTTCGCGATCCGGTTGAAGCCCGACTTCGTGCTGTACGGGCCGGAGCGCATCCCGCAGGCCGTGGTCGACGCCAAGTACAAGGCCGAGAAGCCCGACGGCTACCCCGACGCCGACCTCTATCAGATGCTCGCCTACTGCACCGCCCTCGGCTTGCCGGAGGGCCACCTCGTCTACGCGAAGGGCAATGCCCCGCACACCGCACACCGGGTCCGGCACGCGGGTATCGTCATCCACCAGCACGCGCTGGACCTGGACCAAGCTCCGGCGGAACTGCTGGGTGAAGTCCGCTCCCTCGCCTACCGCATAGCAGCTGACCTGCGCATATGATCGCTCATGGGATATCCGTCAGGGGGTAGGGGCTCATGCCGCAGCTGGCGTTCGCGAATAGCTTCTGGGAGAGCTACGACGTACTGGACAAGCCCGTCAAGGCCGGTGTCCGCAAGGCGATGGCCAAGTTCCAAAAGCTCACTGTCGCCGAACTCCACGCGGACAAAGGCTTGCACCTGGAGTCCGTGGACAAGGCCCGTGACCCGCGGATGCGGACGATCCGGATCAACGACTTCTGGCGCGGAGTCGTGCTCGCTCCCGATGACGGCAGTGACGTCTTCCTGCTGATCAATGTGGTGCCGCACGATGACGCGTACACCTGGGCGGCCAAGCGGCTCTACACCGTGAACACGGCAACGCGCGCCCTGGAGGTCCGCAACGTCGTCGCCATCGAGCAGCTGACCCCGGCCCTGGAGAAGGCCGCGGCCGCCGCGCCGGCGCTGCTGCTGGCGAAGTACTCCGACACGGTGCTGAAGGAACTCGGCATCGACGACCAGGTGCTGAGGGCGGTGCGGACCGTCGTCGACAAGCCGCAGCTGGAGGCGTTCGGAACCCTGCTGCCGGAGGACCAGTTCGAGGTCCTGCAGTACTTGGCCGAAGGGTTCAGCCCGGAAGAGGTGTACCGGGATGTCGTCGCCGAGCGGCGGCCCGCCGACGCCACACCTGAGCCCGTGCAGGACCTGGCGTCTGCCATCACCAACACCGCCAGCCGTATCACCCTGGTCACCGGCCCCGACGAGCTGACCGACATCCTGGACAAGCCCTTCGCCGCCTGGCGAGTCTTCCTGCACCCCTCGCAGCGCCGCGTCGCCTACCGGGTCTCGTACGGCGGACCGGTACAGGTCACCGGCGGCCCCGGAACGGGCAAGACGGTCGTGGCCCTGCACCGCGTCAAGCACCTGCTGTCCCGCTCGCCCGCCGGCCGCGTCCTGCTCACCACCTACACCAACGCCCTCGCGGCCGCACTGCGAGAGAACCTTGCGCTGCTCCTCGACGGCGACGAGGAGCAGCTCGCCCGCGTGGACGTGACGACCGTGAACGCGTACGCGCACCGGACCGTCACCGAGCTCGGCGGCCGGGCGCCCTCTCCGATCGGTGACCGGGAGGAGCGCCAGATATGGCAACAGGTCCGCAAACGCCTGGACCTCCCATGGACCGAGCAGTTCCTGGCGCAGGAATACCGGCACGTGGTGCTCGCCCACGACCTGCGCACCCTCGACGACTACCTGGCCGCCGCCCGGCCTGGACGCGGCACACCCCTGTCGGCGACGCGAAGGAAGCTGCTGTGGCCGGCCGTCGAGATGTTCACAACCAAGCTGAGGGCGCGCGGCTCGCTCACGCATCTCCAGGTGTGTGCCGAGGCCGCCAGGCTGCTCGTCGCAGCCAAGGCGCAATACGACCACGTGGTGGTCGACGAGGCCCAGGACCTCCACCCAGCGCAGTGGCGGGTCCTGCGGGCGGCCGTCGCGCCCGGCCCGGACGACCTGTTCATCACGGGCGATCCGCACCAGCGCATCTACGACTCGCGGGTGTCGCTGGGCTCGCTCGGGATCTCCGTCAAAGGCCGCACCAGCCGGCTGCGCATCAACTACCGCAGCACCGAGGAGATCCTCGCCTGGTCCACCGGCATCCTCGGCCCCGTCCCCGTCGAGGACCTGGGGGGAGAGGGGAACGACAGCCTGGCCGGCTACCGGTCCCTGCTGCACGGCCGCAAGCCGCACATCGGCGGCTACGGCTCCGAGCAGGCGGAGGTCGCTGCCCTCGTGGAGCGGGTCCAGGACTGGATCGCCCAGGGGATCCGTCCAGCCGAGATCGGTGTCTGCACGCGCTTCAACGTGCTGCTCGACAGGTGCCACGACAAGCTGGTCGGCGCCGGGGTGCCCGTCGTGCGCGTCAAGGACAACCTGGGGCCGGATACGGATGGCGTGCGGCTGGCCACCATGCACGCCATGAAGGGCCTTGAGTTCCGGGCCGGGGCCGTCCTCGGGGTGACCGCGACCGTCGTGCCGTTCGCCCGCGAGATCACTCCGGTCGAGGTGGACGGGCTGCAGCATGAGACGGACCTGCTGCGCGAGCGGTGTCTGCTATTCGTCGCGTGCACCCGCGCCCGGGAGGCGCTGGCTGTCTCGTGGAGCGGGACGGCGAGCGGGTTCCTGCCCGTGCACGGGTGAGCGGGGGAGTCACGCACCCTCGAGGGCCGGGTCTAGGGCACCGTTCGTGAGGCCTTCGTGGGCGAGGGCGGTGGCCTGTCCGCTGAGCTTGGCGAGCTGCCGGGTACGCTCCTCGAACTCCTGCAGCGCGCGGAACGCAGCGCCGTAGCGACGCTGATCCTCAATGCCCATCTGAGGAATGCGGGAACCACGGGCGTCGACGCGGAAGGCGCCGCTGGTGCTGGTGGAGCGGCGCTTGTTGGCGGGGCTGAGGAGGAAGCCGTGAAGGTAGTCGGTGTCGAGTTGGTCGCTAGCTGAGGCAGGATCGCCGTCGGTGTACTCGACGAGCCCGGCTCGGGCGAGATCGGCGACGCTGACGGACGCGTTGTCGAGGGTGCCGGGGCCGCTGCCGGGTGCGAGGTGGGGTAGCAGGGCGTCCAGGGCGTGGAGTTGGTCCTGCAGCTGGCTGCGGAGGTTCGCGTATTCGGTCAGGTAGTCGCGGTGGGTTCCACGGACGTGGGTGCCGGGGGTGAGGTCGACCGTGTCGTTCAGAAGGTCGATGAGAGGGACGTCGACAGTCTGGTCGGGTTCGGGGTCGAGAGGGCCGTCCGGGGAGTTCGCGGTGAGATCCACCATCCGGACGGCCTGTGCGCCGTCCGGGTTGGGGCGCAGGAGGAACCAGAGGTGCACGGGGAGGGAGTGGGCTGTGGCCGTGCCGGGCGGGAGGGCGACGACCTGGGTGAGGATGCCACGGCGGACGAGTTCCGCGCGGATACGGCGGCCGGCCTTGCGGTAGGCGACGGACGCGGGCATCACCATGATGGTCCTGCCCCCGGGAGCTGTGTGGGCGTAGGCGTGCTGGAGCCAGGCGAGTTCGCCCTCGGCGCGTGACGGAGTACCGAGTTCCCAGCGGGCGTCGAGGAGGAGGTCTTCACGGCCCCAGTCGGGGGAGGCGACCGGCGGGTCGCAGACGACGAGGTCCGCTTGGAGGTCGGGCCACTGGTCGTCGCGCAGCGAGTCGCCGGCCCGGATGTCGCTGGGGACACGGCCGGTGAGGGTGGCGCGGATCTGGGCGAACTCGGCCATCGCCGGGTCGACTTCCTGGCCGTGGCGGGTGGGGCCGGATGCTGGGCCGAGGGACAGGAGAAGGCTGCCGATCCCGCAAGCCGGGTCCACGATGCTCGCGCTGTTCGGTACGGTGCCAGCGAAGTGCCGCACAGCCTGGACGATCCGGGGGGAGGTGACCTGATCGGAGCCGGCCCGGCGGGTGGAGTCCAAGAAGCGCTCGGCGAGAGCAGCGATCAGCTCGGTTTTCGATGTGTTCTCGGCGACCTCCACCGTCTGCCGGCTGATCTCGGGCGCGAGACCTGGCGGTGGGGTGCCGTCCGACAGGAGCCTGGCGACCGCGGCGAGCCCCCGGATGAGGTCGTCCCCGTACGCGCCGCGCAGCGACTGCCAGAGTCTGACTTCGTCGGATACGTCCTGTCCCTTGCGCTGCTTGGCGAGCCAGGCACGCACCTCGGTAAGGCGGAAGAGAGGACTGGTCGTCCCGCCCCCGGCAGGCGCAGGAAAGTCGTCGTAGCGGCGCCGCCAGTTGGAGACCGCGGCACGGGTCACTCCGGCCAGCCGGGCGATCTCGGCACCGGTGATCAGCGGATCAGAGGTGGAACGAGCGTCGTCCTTCATGCCGTCACCGTACACGGCGAAATGACAGTCCTCAATGAGGATCTTGTGTTGGCGACGTACACATGCAGCGCATTGTGCGCGATCCGCGTGTACTGCTCTGCCTACGTTGCTGTTGCTCGCCTGTGGCTGCCGCGGTCGGCTTCGATTGCCGCGACCAGGGCGAGGTTGAGTTTCGCGGCGGCCTGGTACTGGCAGGGATGACGGGGTGGGTGACGTCGATGCTGGGCCTGACCTGCGGCCAGGCCCAGGCCCCGTCCCTCTTCGGCGGTTACCAAGTCGCACACCTCCAGCAGAGTCGGTACTGGTCGCTGGGGGAGAGGGCGTCGGGATCATTCTGGTGGGCCGTTATGTCCGCGTGGGCGTCGGTGAAGGACGCGGCGGCTGGTCGCCGGCTGTGGGCTGGCGCTGGAGGGCGATCCAGCGCCTCGGGATCCCTCACAGGGATCAGATGCCCGTAGGGGGACGTGCAGGCCCCTACGCCGCTGTGGTAACGCACGTGGCCGGGAGTCACGTCGTTGGCCAGCTTCCGCCGATCCAGTACAGGGCGGTGTCCAAGTCACGGCATGTCCAGCCCTCCGCCTGATGGCCGCCCTGTTCGAGGAGCTGCTCCAGGAGGCTCATGTAGCGGCCGTACCGTCCAGGCGTAGCGGTGAGGGTCAGGTCCAAAGAGTCCAGAGCTTGCTGCACCCGGCGGTCGTAGACTGCCATCCGTGCCGGTGCCGCTGCTGTCAGGACCGCCGATGCCAATGCATCGCCTTTGTGAAACCCCGGCAGATCAACCAGGGCAGCTCGTCCCGCCCCAGCTGCCTGACCACGGGAGGTTTCAGTGCCACGTACCGCCCGAACCGCTTCGGCAGTGGCCATTCGGACCGCCACGTCGGGCAGCGACATAAGATCCGTAACCCACCGTGTCCGAGCCGACAGCCGCTTCCACACCATCAGCGCGGCGATGTCGGCCTTGCCGAGACAGCCCGCCACCTCCACGCGGCCTGCGACCTCCCAGAACACCTCGTCGTAGTGCGGTGAGACCTCGGACCTGTAGGACGCCCGTGCTGCGGCAAGCACGTCCCACACGCGACTGGCACTCATCGCCGAGTCCACCTTGTCTGTCAGCTCCATCTCATGCCGATCGCGGTCAGTTCCTCGACCCGTTCGGATGCGAGATTGCTCTTGCGTGTCCGGGAGTTGGCGATGAACACGCCGAGTGCGTGTTCGGTACCGCCGATGTTCTCGATGTGCGATCGGGGTACGTTCAGGTGTCCTTCGCGTTGCGCGTATTGGCGTGCGGCTGTGAGGTTGTCGGCCCACATCTCGGCTCGGCTGCGCCGGGGCACAGGTGTCCGAACAGCAGCCGGCTCCGGTTCGTCGAGCGGGCCGAGGCCGAGGATCTCGGTGAGCAGCCATTGCTGCGGAGGAGTCAGCGTGTCCCACTCGGCGCGCTGGATGCGGGCCCAGCGGCCGATGTCTTCGCCCTGGACGATGAGCAGGCCGTCCTCCTCGGGCAGGAACCCGTCACCTGCGAGGTGGGCGCGGGCGAGGTGGAAGCAGCGTTGCCAGGCGATTGGCCACACGGGGCACCATGCCGGGTCGATATCGTCCAGCTTTCGACGCCGTTCTGCACTCAGGGCACCTGCTACCGCACCATCCACCCGTTCCTCCTTTTGGGAGGGGGCGGGGCGCCGGGCGGCGGCGCGCTGGTTCTTGAGCCAGATGCCGAGCGGGTAGCCCTGCCAGGTGGCTTCGGTGGGGGGCAGAAGGTGCCCGTGCTCGGCGGCCCACCCGCACGCCGCGGCCAGTCCTTCGTCGAAGGCCACCGCGTGGTGGGACCAGATCATCGAGAACTCGTCGAGCTGCCGCACTCTTTCCTCGGCGAGGTCCCCGCGCTGGTGCGCGTGCCGCTGCCGGCCGATCCATGCCCCGAGAGGGAATCCATCGGGCGCCGTGTGCCCGATGGGAACGCTCAGGTGCCCATGGTCTTCGTAGTAGGCAAGTGCGGCCTGCAGCCCGCGGCGCCAGTATTCGCCTTCAGGCTTGAGGACCCGCGCGGAGATGAACGCCGCCAGTCTCACCGGATCCCGCGGTGTGGAGAAGGCCAGCAGCCCTTGAGCCGGCCCGCTGACCCCTCCTTCACCGTCCGCCGCCATCGCGGTTCCACCGGCGGACGGACGACCGGGAGCCTGAGGGACAGCGAGCTGCTCAACGGCCTCGGTGTCGTGCGCGCGCAGCGCGGTCAACACCTTGGCCAGGTCGGCATAGGCCCTGGAGACAAGCATCTCGTCCGGTTCCTCACCCGGCCCGAGGAACACCGGCACGACCAGGGACGCTGTCTTGCCCTCCCCAGGCCGCATCCGCAGCGCCCGCCCCACGGCCTGAACGACATCGGGCGTCGACCCCCGGACATCGGCGAAGACGACAGCATCGCAGTTCTTGGTATCGACGCCCTCGCCGAGCACACGCGCCGACGACAGCACACAGCACTCCATCACCGTCTCGTCCACAATCCCCGTCGAGAACTCCTCAAGCACCTGGCGCCGGTGCACCGTCTTATGCTCCCCGCACAACCAGTCGGCCCACACCAGCCCCGGCTCCGCATATACCTCCTGATCGCTCTCCCACAGCGCCTTCGCAACCCGACCCAGCCCGCTTGCGAAAGCCTCCGCTTCGCTGGTGCGATGGTGAAAGGTCAAGATCCTGCGCAGCCGGTGTTCCGCTCCGGTCTTCAGTACAGCCGTCTGCAGCGCCGCCAGCCGCACTCCGCGCACCGCATCCGTCCGGGCTTGCTCACCGACCAGCTGCGCGGCTTGGACCTGGGGGTCGGCGATGTCCACACAGACCACTTGGTACTGCGCGATCAGGCCCCGCTCGATCGCCTGCGACATCGTCAGCCGGTACACCACCGGCCCGAACACCGCCTCATCGTCCATCGACGCCACCAACCGAGCAGGACCACGCCCCCCACCATCCGCAGCCTCTTCCGCCGACACCTCCCACAACCGCGGAGTCGCCGTCATATACAGACGTCGCACCGCTGGCACCCGGCTATTGTCATGAACAGCCGCCCACGGCTTACCCAGCGCACCCGACGTCCGATGTGCCTCATCCACCACCACCAGATCCCACCGGCCGACCCCGGTCGTATGCGCCCGCTCCACAACCCCGAGCCCCACCGCCGCATACGTGGCGAACACCGTGCACCGATCCGCATCCCTGAGCCACCCGGCCAACTGGGCCGCATCAGTCGAGCACGGAACCCCCAGCCCGGCGCCCTCCCGCTGCGAGCACACGCCGAACATCCGCCCGCCACGGCCGCCCGCCCGCCACATGTCCAGCATCTGCCCCAGCAGATCAAGAGTGGGCACCAACACCAGCACCCGCCGGGCGCGCAACCGCCGTGCCACCTCGACCGCGATAAGGCTCTTGCCCGTTCCCGTGGCAGCGATGACCTGAGCGCGCAGCCCGCCCTCCGAGAGCACAGGACTCGCCGACTGAGCCAGTGCGCGCACTACCGCGTCCACCGCCTCGACCTGATGAGGACGAGGCCGCTGCCTAGCCATACGATCCGCCCTGCCTCTCTTCGCCCCTCGGGGGCAGTAGGCCCTCAGAGAGAAATCTATCCCGCACCATTATGATGCAGGCTTCTCATCTTCGAACGACCTTGGCCCTCCGGGAACACTCTCATCACGGTTGCAGAAGCCGCCCGGGACCCGCACCGGAACCAGGGCATACTCACACTCAAGAGGCCGACCATGGGATACTGCACGACTTCCCCCGGGCTGTGTCCAACAACGAGTGAGCCACCGTCAGAATGGGGGGGGGCAGGAGAGTCCTGCTGGCCCCCAGGCTCTTCCACCCCCAGCTTCGTCAGCCGCGAACGAATCGCACTCGGCTGACGCGAAAACCGTCGAGCAAGAGCCTCGACACCATGCCCCGAGGAATGAAGCTCGACGAGCAGCTGCTCATCCTCCTGCGTCCAGCGCTGGTACGCATTGCCGTGACGCTTCCTGACCTCGTCCACTGAGTACGCACGAGTGGCTGCCGAAGGAGCACTCGATGCCAGTTCCACCGCGCGCACCGCACTCCAAGGGAAGGTGGCCACCTCAACCCCGCGCAGCCAGAAGGTAACTGTGCCCTCGTCAAACGTCAGAACATCCGCTTCCACCGTCAGGACCTTGCGCATGACGTCCGGGTCCTTCGGGTCGAGCACGAAGTCATGCAGCTGTAAACGAACCTGAGGCTGAGACACATCAGTCACAACGACCACCATGCCCCACCAGACACCCGGCCAAGCGCCTACTAGCCAGCTCGGCCGCAACGCGGCCGATAGGCAGGGGAGCGAAGCGGACCTGCCAGGGCTCCGCAACGCGGAGCCCACCGCCGGCTTGCCGGCGGCACTTCGGGGGCCGCAACGCGGCCCCGTTTGTGGGCTGTTGGAGCGAAGCGGAGACAGCCCGGCGCGGCTTGCCGCGCCCCGATCCGCAACGCGGATCGGTGTGCCCCGCAACGCGGGGCACTCACTCCCAGCGCG